>NZ_JBHXID010000001.1:1928202-2123156 GCF_042723935.1 Microbacterium sp. NPDC058342 | reverse complement strand
GCCCGGTCACATTCCGAACCCGGAAGCTAAGCCTCACAGCGCCGATGGTACTGCAGGGGGGACCCTGTGGGAGAGTAGGACACCGCCGGACTTCTCTTAAGTAAGATGGCCACCCAGGGTTGGGTGGCCATCTTGCGTTAACAAGCAAACAGGGAGTCAGGATGTCGGAAGAGCAGCGGGACCGCCGAGACGGTGAGGGCGCGCGCGACCGACGTTCGGGCTCGGAGCGCAAGCCGCGCTACTCGGATTCGTCGTCGAGAACCGGCCGTTCGGATGGCGACCGCCGCCAGGCGGGCGACCGTCCCTACCGCGGCGACCGCGGGCAGCAGGGCGAGCGTCGTCCCTATGGCGATCGCGGGCAGTCGGGCGAGCGTCGTCCGTATGGCGATCGCGGGCAGCAGGGTGAGCGTCGTCCCTATGGCGACCGCGGGCAGCAGGGCGAGCGTCGTCCCTATGGCGACCGCGGGCAGTCGGGTGAGCGCCGCCCCTCGGGCAGCGGTGATCGCGGCCGCCAGCAAGGGGAGCGTCCGTACCGCCGCGACCGTCCTCAGGGCGAGCGCCGTCCGTACGGTGATCGTGATCGTGATCGTGACCGTGACCGTCCTCGGGCTGAGCGTCGTCCGTACGGTGACCGTGATCGTCCTCAGGGCGAGCGCCGTCCGTACGGTGACCGTGACCGTCCTCAGGGTGAGCGTCGTCCGTACGGTGACCGTGATCGTGATCGTGCTCAGGGTGCCCGCCGTCCGTACGGTGATCGTGATCGTCCTCAGGGTGAGCGTCGTCCGTACGGTGACCGCGACCGCGGGGATCGTCCGCGTCGTGATGACCGTGGTCAGGGCGACCGGCCCTCGTACCGCGACCGTCCCCGCGGCGGTGTCGACCGTCCGCACAACGAGTACGCCCCGGTGCGCGAGCGCATCCCGGAGCCGCCGCTGCCCGAGGAGATCACAGCCCGGGACCTGCACTCGTCCGCCCGCAACGAGCTCAAGACGCTGAGCAAGGAGAACGCCGAGCAGACCGCGCGTCACCTCGCGATGGCGGCGCAGCTGATCGACGACGAACCCGAGCGCGCCCACGAGCACGCCCTGGCGGCGTCCCGCCGAGCAGGCCGCATCGCGGTCGTGCGCGAGACCCTCGCGATCACGGCCTACGGCATCGGCGACTTCGCACTCGCACTGCGCGAGCTGCGCACCCACCGGCGCATCTCGGGCAAGGACGACATGATCGCCCTCATCGTCGACAGCGAGCGCGGTGTCGGACGCCCCGACCGTGCACTCGAGGAAGGACGCGGCGTCGATCGCTCCGCGCTGACGCCGGATGTCCGGGTCGCCCTCGCCATCGCCATGTCGGGTGCGCGTCTCGACCGCGGCGAGACCGAGCTGGCGCTCGGCGAACTCGAGATCCCCGAACTCGATCCGAACCGCGCCTTCGAGTGGAGCCCCGCACTCTTCTCCGCCCGCTCCGCCGTGCTCGAGGATCTCGGGCGCACCGACGAAGCCGCGTTCTGGGCGGATCGCGCAGAGGTCGCGGCATCCGCGCTCGGGATGGACGGGCAGTTCGACGAGATGATCGTCGAGGACGGCCTGGTCGAGGACGAGGCCGAGGACGAGGAGCCCGAGGCCTGATGGCGCTGTTCCGCCGCGCGAAGCAGGCATCCACCCCGCTCACCGGACGCGACGCCCTGCTGGCCGATCTCGACGGAGTCGTCTACGCCGGCCCGGGCGCGCTGCCGCACGCCGTCGACAGTCTCAACCGCGCCGGCGAGAGCCTGCGTCTCGGCTACATCACCAACAACGCCGCTCGCACCGATGCCTCCGTCGCCGAGCACCTGACGAGTCTCGGTCTCACGGTCGCCCCCCAAGACGTGGTGACCAGTCCCCAGGCCGCGATGCGCCTGCTGGCGACGATGGTGACCCCGCCCGCGAGGATCCTGATCGTCGGGGGAGAGGGCCTCGTGGTCGAGGCCGAGAAGGCCGGCTACACCGTGACCCGCAGCGCCGAGGACGCACCCGCCGCGGTCGTGCAGGGTTTTGCACCCGAGGTCGCCTGGACCGACCTCGCCGAGGCCGCGTTCGCGCTTCAGCTGCCGGAGGACGAGGGCGGGATCCCGTGGATCTCGACCAACACCGACTGGACGATCCCGCGCGACCGCGGCGTGGCGCCCGGCAACGGGACCCTCGTCTCGGCCGTGCACACCGCGATCGGCCGTCTGTCGACGGTGGCGGGCAAGCCCGAGACGCCGATCTTCGAGGAGGCGGTCACCCGGTTCGGTGCGCAGCGCGCGCTGTTCCTCGGAGATCGCCTCGACACCGACATCCTGGGAGCTTCGCGGGCCGGCATCGACTCGGCCCTCGTGCTCACGGGCATCGACCGTCCCAAGCACGTCCTCGCCGCCCCGCAGGGCTCCCGGCCCGACTACATCCTCAGCGACCTGCGCGAGCTTCACGAGCCGTACCCCGACGTCGTCGAGCGCGACGGCGTCTTCACGGTGAACGCCGCCTCGGTGCGTGTCGTGAACCCCGACGTGCAGATCATCTCCGCCGGTGACTCGCAGATCGACCTGCTCCGCGCGGGAGCAGCGGCGATCTGGGCCACGGGCCTGGCGATCTACGCCTTCCGCGTGCCCGAGCAGCTCTACGCGGATCCTTTCCACAGACCCTGAGCGTCTCCCGGCGCAGCATCCCACTGCGGGATACAGTGGTCGGATGGAGCACACGCGCGACGAGCCGACGGATGCGCTGTGGAGCCGGCTGCGCCTCATCGAAGGACAGCCCCTCGCATCCCGGGCCGACGCCTACGGAGCCCTCCACGACGAGCTGATGAAGCGCCTCGAGAGCGCACCGAGGTCCGAGGTCCGCGACGCGGCACCGGGGCCCCGATGACCAGACTCGACGCCGCCCTCGCCGCGCGCGGGCTCGCCCGCTCGCGCACGCACGCGGCGACCCTGATCGCCGAAGGACGCGTGCGCGTCGCCGGCGTCCCCGTCGCCAAGGCCGCCACCGCTGTCACGGATGACACCGAGATCAGCGTCGACGGCACCGACCACTACGTCAGCCGGGGCGCGCACAAGCTGCTCTCCGGTCTCGACGGGTTCGGCATCGCCGTGCAGGATCGGCTGGCGCTGGACATGGGCGCGTCCACCGGCGGCTTCACCCAGGTGCTCCGCGAACGCGGCGCGCGACGCGTGCTCGCCGTCGACGTCGGTCACGGCCAGCTCGCGCCCGCCGTCGCGGCCGACCCCGGAGTGACATCGATCGAGGGGTTCAACGTCCGCCACATGAGCGCGCAGAGCCTCGCCGACGCCACCGGGGAGCAGCAGCGACCCGACCTGGTCGTGGGGGATCTGTCCTTCATCTCGCTGGAACACGTGCTCCCCGCCGTCGCCGACGTCGTCGCACCCGGCGGTGACGTCGTGCTGCTGATCAAGCCGCAGTTCGAGGTCGGGCGCACGGCGGTGAAAGGGGGCCTGGTCACCAGTCCGGCGCTTCGCGTCGATGCCGTCGAGCGCGTGCTGTGGGCTGCGCACGACGCCGGGCTCGGCACGTGCGGGATCCTTCCCTCGCCGATCCTCGGCACGCACGGCAACGCCGAGTACCTGGTGCACCTCGCACCCGGACGCACAGGCGATCCGTCAGAATGGACGGAGCGGATCGCACACCTGGCAGGAGGACGATGAACGAGCGCTGCATCCTGGTCGTCGCCCATGCGAAGCGGGAGGAGACCGTCGCCGCGGCACTGCGCGTCATCGACGCCCTGCACGGCGCCGGCGCCACCCCCGTGCTTCCGGCGCCCGACCGCGAAGAGCTCGCCGCCGTCGACGCGCGCTTCGCCGCGCTCAGCCTGCTCGGCACCGACGTCGCGGCGAAGGATCTGGAGCTCGCCATCGTCCTCGGCGGCGACGGCACCATCCTGCGCGCGGCCGAACTGGTGCGCGGGTCGTCGGCGCCCGTGCTCGGGATCAACATGGGGCACGTCGGCTTCCTCGCCGAGATCGACCGCGACGACATGGATGCGGCGGTGCGCCGCGTCATCGACCGCGACTACGACGTCGAGGAGCGTCTCGCCCTCTCGGTTCGGGTCAAGGACACCACGGGTGCGGTCGTCTACGACACCTGGGCGCTGAACGAGGCCACCGTCGAGAAGGCCAGCCGCGAGAGGATGATCGAGGTCGTCCTCGAGATCGACGGGCGGCCGCTCTCCAGCTTCGGATGCGACGGCATGGTCATCTCCACGCCGACCGGCTCCACGGCCTACAACTTCTCCGCCGGCGGGCCCGTGATCTGGCCCAGCGTGGAGGCCATCGCCGTCGTGCCGCTGTCGGCGCACGCGCTGTTCGCGAAGCCGCTCGTGGTCGGCCCCGAGGCATCCGTGGCCATCGAGATGCTCGAGCGCACGGACGGCACCGGCATCCTGTGGTGCGACGGCCGCCGCTCGCACGAGCTGCCCCCCGGAGCACGGGTCGTCGTGCGGCGCTCGGAGGACCCGGTGCGGCTCGCACGTCTGCATCCGACCGCGTTCACGAACCGGCTGGTGCGCAAGTTCCGGTTGCCGGTCGAGGGATGGCGGGGTGCCTCATGATCGACGAGATGCGCATCCGCGGGCTGGGTGTCATCGACGACGCCGTGCTGCCGCTCGGCCCCGGATTCACAGCCGTCACCGGTGAGACCGGTGCGGGAAAGACCATGGTCGTCACCGGTCTGGGGCTGCTGCTCGGCGCCCGAGCGGACTCCTCAGCCGTGCGGGCCGGCGCCGCGCAGGCATCGGTGGCCGGCGTCTGGGTGGTCGAGCCGCAAGGGCCCGTCGCCGACATCGTCACGGACGCCGGCGGCGAGCTGGAGCCGTCGGGCGACGCCGCAGAGCTCTACGTCTCGCGCACCCTCAGCGCCGAGGGGCGCAGCAGGGCCAGCGTGGGCGGCCGCGCCGCCCCGGCATCGGTGCTCTCGGCGCTCGCCGACGAACTCGTCGTCGTGCACGGCCAGTCCGATCAGCTGCGCCTGCGCTCGGCGGTCGCGCAGCGGGATGCTCTGGACCGCTTCGGCGGAGAGCGCATCTCGGCCGCGCTGCACGAGTACGCGGAGCGCTTCGCCGCCTGGCGGGAGCTGGATGCCGAGATCGCCGAGCTCACCGAGAACCGCGATCGGCGCGCAGCCGAGGCCGCGCAGCTGCGCGAGCAGCTCGCCGAGATCGAGCAGCTCGAACCCGAGGCGGGGGAGGACCTCGTCCTGAACGAGAGGGCGGAGCGGCTCGCGAACGCCGAGGAGCTGCGCCAGGCGGCATCCGTCGCCCGGGCCGCACTGTCGACCGAGGACGACGAGCCCGACGTCGCGGGTCTGCTCGCCGAGGCACGCCGGTCGCTGGAGAGGGCCGCCGATCCGCAGCTCGCCGAGATCGCCGAGACGCTCGCCGACCTCGGCTATCGCGCCGCCGACCTCGCCGGTCAGCTCTCGACGTATCTGGCGGATCTGGACGAAGCCGGTCCGCACGAACTCGCCGCCGTCGAGGAGCGGCGGGCCGCCCTGGGCGGTCTCATCCGCCAGCACGGCTCCCTGGCCGACGCCCTGGAGGTGTGGCGGACGGGCTCGCTGCGCCTCGCCGAGCTCGACGACGACGGGGACCGCATCGAACGCCTCACCGAATCGGCGGGCGAGGCGCGCACCGCGCTCGACGCGGCCGCCGACGCGCTCACCGCCGCCCGCACGGAGGCCGCTGAACGCCTCTCCGCGGCCGTCACCGAGGAGCTGCACGCTCTCGCGATGCCGGACGCCAGACTCGAGGCGCGCGTGTCGCCCGGCACCGAGTCCGCGCACGGTCGCGACGAGGTCGCGATCCTGCTCGCCCCGCATCCAGGTGCCGAGCCGCGGTCGGTGTCGCGCGGCGCGTCGGGCGGCGAGCTCTCTCGCGTGATGCTGGCGATCGAGGTCGTGATCGCGGGAACCGATCCGGTGCCGACCTTCGTGTTCGACGAGGTGGATGCCGGCATCGGCGGCGCGGCCGCGATCGAGGTGGGCAGGCGCCTGTCCCAGCTCGCCCGCACGTCGCAGGTCATCGCGGTCACGCACCTCGCCCAGGTCGCCGCGTTCGCGACCAACCACCTCTCGGTCGTGAAGTCGAACGACGGCTCCGTCACCGCATCCAGCGTCACCAGGCTCGACGGCGAGCAGCGCGAGGCCGAGATGGCCCGCCTGCTCTCGGGGCTCGCCGATTCGGACGCCGCGCTCACGCACGCCCGCGAACTCCTGAGCCTCGGCTCCGGATCGAACTGATAGGATAGAAGCCCGTGATGAACTCTTCTGTTGCGGCGCAAGAAAACGACACCACCAGGCACATCTTCGTGACAGGCGGTGTCGTTTCGTCGTTGGGCAAGGGACTCACCGCGGCGAGCCTGGGCAACCTCCTCACCGCGCGCGGACTGCGCGTGGTGATGCAGAAGCTCGACCCGTATCTGAACGTCGACCCGGGCACCATGAACCCGTTCGAGCACGGCGAGGTCTTCGTCACCGACGACGGCGCCGAGACCGACCTCGACATCGGGCACTACGAGCGCTTCCTCGGCATCGAGCTGTCGAAGGCCGCGAACGTCACGACCGGGCAGATCTACTCGCAGGTCATCGCCAAGGAGCGCCGCGGCGACTACCTGGGGGCGACCGTGCAGGTCATCCCGCACATCACCGACGAGATCAAGCGCCGCATGCGGCTGCAGGCCACCGAGGAGCCCCGTCCCGATGTGATCATCACCGAAGTGGGCGGCACGGTCGGCGACATCGAGTCGCAGCCGTTCCTGGAGTCGGCCCGCCAGCTGCGTCACGAGCTCGGGCGGGGCAACGTCTTCTTCGTGCACGTCTCGCTCGTGCCGTTCATGGGCGCCTCCGGCGAGCAGAAGACCAAGCCGACCCAGCACTCGGTGGCGGCGCTGCGCCAGGTCGGCATCCAGCCCGACGCGCTCGTGCTGCGCAGCGACCGGCCGGTCAGCGAGAGCAACCGCAACAAGATCGCCCTGATGTGCGATGTCGACACCGAGGGCGTGGTGAACACCGTGGACCTCCCCAGCATCTACGACATCCCGTCGACCCTGAACGAGCAGGGCCTGGACTCCTACATCATCGGCAAGCTGGGTCTGTCGGGCCGGGCGGGCGAGGTCGACTGGACCCGCTGGAACACCGTGCTGCACGCCGTGCACAACCCCAAGCACGAGGTGACGATCGGCCTGGTCGGCAAGTACATCGACCTGCCCGACGCCTACCTGTCGGTGACCGAGGCGCTCAAGGCCGGCGGCTTCGCGCAGGAGACCAAGGTCAACATCCGCTGGATCGCGTCCGACACCTGCGAGACGCCCGAGGGGGCCGCGAAGGCGCTCGGCGACCTCGACGGCATCCTCGTGCCCGGCGGCTTCGGCATCCGCGGGATCGAGGGCAAGCTCGGTGCACTGCGCTTCGCGCGCGAGCAGGGCATCCCCACCCTCGGGATCTGCCTGGGGCTGCAGTGCATGGTCATCGAGTACGGCCGCAACATGGCGGGCATCGAGGGCGCTTCGTCGACCGAGTTCGACCCCGGCACGGCCGAGCCGATCATCGCCACGATGGCCGAGCAGGTCGAGATCCTCGACGGCGGCGACCTGGGCGGGACCATGCGTCTGGGTCTCTACGAGGCTGCTCTCGCCGAGGGCTCGCTGGCTCGCGAGCTGTACGGCGCGGAGGTCGCATCCGAGCGCCACCGCCACCGGTACGAGGTCAACAACGCTTACCGCGATCGCCTCACCGACGCCGGCATGGTGTTCTCCGGTCTGAATCCCGACCTCGACCTGGTCGAGTACGTGGAGCTTCCGCGCGAGGTGCATCCGTACTACATCGCGACGCAGGCCCACCCCGAGCTGCGTTCGCGTCCGACCGCCCCGCACCCGCTGTTCCGCGGGCTCGTGGGCGCCGCGATCGAGCGGCACCGCTCCAGCGAGCTGTTCGGCGATGACGACGCCTGATCAGGACTCCGCGGCGCTGAAGGACGAGCCCTTCGAGCCCGAGGTACTCTCCAGCGCCGTCGGGTTCGAGGGCGCTGTCTGGAACGTTCTCGACGAACGCGTGAAGTACGGCGAAGGGGAGATCCGGCGTCAGTACGTGGCGCACACCGGGGCGGTCGCGGTCGTCGCGCTGGACGAGCACGAGCGGGTGCTGCTGATCCAGCAGTACCGGCATCCGATCCGGCACCGCGACTGGGAGCTGCCGGCGGGCCTGCTCGACATCCCCGGGGAGGACCCGCTGCTCGCCGCACGCCGGGAGCTCGCCGAGGAGGCGGACATCGCCGCCGATCACTGGGAGCACCTGGTCTCGAGCTGGACGACGCCCGGCGGCAACGACGAGATGATCCACATCTACCTCGCCACGGGCATCTCGGCGGCGGAGGCCGCGCACGCACGCGAGGACGAGGAGGCCGACATCCGGGTCGAGTGGGTGCCGCTGGCGGATGCCGTCGACGCCGTGCTCGGCGGGAGGATGCACAACGGCATCCTCTCCATCGGCGTGCTCGCGGCCTCGATGAGGCGCACCGGCCGGGGCTGACCGTGCAGCTCGATCGTGCGCTGAACGCGTACCTGCGCCACGTCACGATCGAGCGCGGCCTCTCCGAGCACAGCATCGCCGCCTACCGGCGGGACCTCAACGGCTACGTCGACTGGCTGACCGAGCAGGGCGTCGGCACGACGGATGCCATCACGCAGACGATCGTCTCAGCGTTCATCGCCGAGCGCTCCGGAGCCACGCCGCCGCCGGCCGCCACGAGCCTGGCGCGGCTGCAGTCCTCGGTGCGCGGCTGGCACCGCTTCCTCGCCAGGGAGGGCATCGCACCGGATGACCCCACGGGGCGGCTGCGCCCGCCGAAGACGCCACGCAGACTCCCCAAGGCGCTCACCATCGAGCAGGTCGAACGGCTGCTGGCCGCGCCCTCTGCCGACGAGCCCATCGGCATCCGGGACCGCGCCCTGCTCGAGCTGCTCTACGCCACAGGCGCTCGCGTGTCGGAGGCGGTGTCGCTGGACGTCGACGACCTCGCCTACGGAGATGTGCTGCGCCTGCGCGGCAAGGGCGAGAAGGAGCGCATCGTCCCGGTGGGCTCCTACGCCCGAGCGGCGGTCGACGCCTACCTGACGCGCGTGCGTCCCGGCCTCGCGGCGAAGGGGAGGGCGACCGCGCGCCTGTTCCTCGGCGCCCGGGGCGCCCCCCTGTCGCGGCAGAGCGCGTGGCTGGTGATCCGGGCCGCCGCCGAGGCGGCGCAGATCACCGCCGAGGTGTCGCCGCACACCCTGCGGCACTCGTTCGCCACGCACCTGCTGCAGGGCGGCGCCGACGTGCGGGTCGTGCAGGAGCTGCTCGGGCACGCGTCGGTGGCCACGACCCAGATCTACACGCACGTGTCGGTGGACACGCTGCGCGACATCTACGTCACCTCGCACCCCCGCGCCACCTGAACCGCAGAAAAGGTTTGAAGTCGGACCATTGACACCGCTGACGCGGCCGGGCCAGAATCGCTGCACACGCTCCCTCCAATGAAAGCAGGCAGCATTCCATGAGCGAATCCACAAAGGCCGTGGGTGACGGTCACGTCGACGATGACGCCGCCGCCCTCGCCGAACTCGGCTACAAGCAGGAGCTCCACCGCGGGATGTCGGGCTTCTCGAACTTCGCGGTGTCGTTCTCGATCATCTCGATCCTCGCGGGGTGCATCACCTCGTTCAACATCGCGCTGAAGTCGGGGGGACCGAGCGCGATCACCATCGGCTGGCCCCTGGTCGGCGTCTTCGTGCTGTGCGTCGCGCTGGCGATGGCCGAGGTGTGCTCGCGCTATCCCACCGCCGGCGGCCTGTACTTCTGGGCGGGCCGGCTGGCCAAGAAGAACAAGCGCCAGTGGGCGTGGTTCGTCGGCTGGTACAACTTCCTCGGCGAGGTCGCCGTCACGGCGGCCATCGACTACGGCGCGGCCGCGACCATGATGGCCTTCGCCAACCTCATGTGGGGCACCGAGGTCACCGCGCTGAACACCTTCCTGCTGTTCGTGGTGCTGATCGTGATCCACGGTCTGCTGAACACCTTCGGCGTGAACCTCGTCAGCCTGCTCTCGACCGTCTCCGCCTGGTGGCACATCGCCGGCGTCGCGATCATCGTGGCGGTGCTGTGGATCATGCCCACCAGCCACCAGGACGTCGGCTGGACCTTCACGACGTTCTACAACGAGACGGGCTGGGGCTTCGGTCCCTACGTGTTCCTCATGGGTCTGCTGATGGCCCAGTACACCTACACGGGCTACGACGCCTCGGCGCACGTCGCCGAGGAGACCAAGAACGCCGCCGTCGCCGCGCCCAAGGGCATCGTGATGAGCGTGCTGATCTCGATCATCGGCGGCTGGATCCTGCTCTACACGATCGTCGCCGCGATCCAGGACGGCAGCGAAGAGGGCCTTTCGAAGATCGTCAACACCGATCTCGGATCGGGCCCGGCGCAGATCTTCATGGACTCGCTGAACAACCCGGACGTCGCGAAGTTCCTGCTGTTCATCGTGTGCGGTGCGCAGTTCTTCTGCGGCATGGCATCCGTCACCGCCAACTCGCGGATGAGCTACGCGTTCTCGCGCGACAACGCCATCCCCGGGGCGCGGCTGTGGGCGCAGGTGAACAAGCGCACGGGCACCCCGACCAACTCGATCTGGCTGTGCGTGGTGCTCTCGATCCTCGTCACGGTCCCGGCACTGTTCAACAGCACGGCGTACGCGGCGGTCACCTCGATCGCGGTGATCGGCCTGTACATCGGCTACGTCACCCCGGTGCTGCTGCGCCGGCTGAGCCGGGACTTCACACCCGGGCCGTGGAACCTCGGTCGGTGGAGCGCGGTGGTCGGCTGGATCGCCGTGGTCTGGGTGATCTTCATCGTGATCCTGTTCGTCCTGCCGCCGGTCACCCCGATCACGGTCGAGACCTTCAACTACGCGCCGATCGCGGTTGCCGTCGTGGCCATCCTGTGCGTCGTGCTGTGGTTCGCCTACGGCAAGCGCGACTTCATGAACCACGCCGAGGCCGAGCACCTCACCAAGGCCGCGGACAAGCTGCTCGACGAGTGATCATGGACTCCCCACTGGTGGACGCCGCACTGCACCCGGTGCGCGGGCAGATGGCCTTCGAATCCTGCGTCGAGCAGCTCGGATCGGCCATCCAGCTCGGCATCTTCCGGGTGGGTGAGAAGCTGCCGGGCGAGCGCGAGCTCGCCGAGCGGCTCAACGTGTCGCGCGCCACCCTGCGGGAGGCCATCACCGCCCTCCGCGCCGCCGGGCTCGTCTCCACGACCCGGGGGCGCGGAGGGGGCACCGTCGTCGAACCGCCGACCGAGGTGTGGCCGGCCGGCCAGCATCCGCCCCGCCGCGCCGAGATCGACGACGTCATCATCTTCCGCTCGGTGATCGAGCCCGGCGCCGCGCACCGGGCCGCGCTCACCGACCTCACCGACGAGCAGCGGCAGCTGCTCCAGACCAGCCTCGCCGAGGTCGACGCGGCATCCGCGCCCGCCGACTACCGGCAGGCGGATGCCCGGCTGCACCTGGCGATCAGCACGGTGTGCGGCTCGGACGAACTCGCGCATGCCTGCAGCGGCGTGCAGGCGAAGATCCACCAGCTGCTGGCCGAGATCCCATTCCTGAAGAAGAACATCGAACACGCGGATGCCGAGCACGGGGAGATCGTCGACGCGATCCTCGCCGGCGACGCCGACCGCGCGCGCCGGGTCATGGCCGCGCACTGCGACGCCACCGCGGCGCTCCTGAAGGGCCTCCTGACATGAACACGATCCACCCCGTCCCCGCCCGCAACGACCGGATGCTCACCGTGGACCGCCTGCGCAGCATGATCCTCGAGGGGGAGATCGACACGGTCGTGCTCGCCTTCACCGACATGCAGGGGCGGCTGCAGGGCAAGCTGCTGCACGCGCGCTTCTTCCTCGACTCCGTGCTCGGGCACGCCACCGAGGGATGCAACTACCTGCTCGCCGTCGACGTCGACATGAACACGATCGACGGCTACGCCCACGCCTCGTGGGCGAGCGGGTACGGCGACATGGAGTTCGTCCCCGACCTGGCGACCATCCGCCTGATGCCGCACCGGCCGGGCACCGTCATGATCCAGTGCGACCTGACGAGCACGACGGGCGATGCGGTGCGCGTGTCGCCGCGCACCATGCTGCGCGCGCAGACCGACCGGGCCGCCGCCCACGGCTGGAAGGCGGTGGCGGGCACCGAGCTGGAGTTCGTGATCTACAACACCCCGTACGAGCAGGCCTGGGACCGGGGCTACCGCGATCTCGTCCCCGCGAACCAGTACAACGTCGACTACTCGATCCTGGGCTCCTCGATCGTCGAGCCGCTGCTGCGTGACATCCGCAACACGATGTACGCCTCGGGCCTCACGGTGGAATCCGCGAAGGGCGAGTGCAACTTCGGGCAGCACGAGATCGCCTTCCTGTACGACGAGGTCATCACCACTGCCGACAATCACTCGTACTACAAGACCGCGTCGAAGGACATCGCGCGCCAGCACGGGCAGTCGATCACCTTCATGGCCAAACCCGACCAGCGGGAGGGCAACTCCTGCCACGTGCACATGTCGCTGCGAGGCAGGGACGACGACTCCCTGGTGTTCTGGGACGAGGCCACCGGGCAGCGCTCCGCGGTCTACGACCACTTCATCGCCGGGGTGCTCGCCACCATGCGCGACTTCACGCTGTTCTACGCGCCCAACATCAACTCCTACAAGCGCTTCGTGAAGGGCTCCTTCGCCCCGACCGCCGTCGCCTGGGGCGTCGACAACCGCACCACCGCGGTGCGTCTGGTGGGCAGCGGTCGCAGCGCCCGCATGGAGAACCGGCTGCCCGGCGGCGACATGAACCCCTATCTGGGCCTGGCGGCGATGCTCGCCGGCGGTCTGTACGGCATCGAGAACGAGCTGGAGCTGGGGGAGCAGACCGACGGCAACGCCTACGAGTCCGGAGCCCCGACCGTGCCGGCGACCATGCGCGACGCGAGGGAGGCGCTGGCGGGCTCGGAGATCGCCGCCGAGGTGTTCGGCCAGGACGTCGTGGACCACTACGTGCACTACGCCGATGTCGAGATCGCCGCCTTCGACGCGGCCGTCACCGACTGGGAACTGCGGCGCGGATTCGAGAGGCTGTGAGCATGAGGATCCCCACCACCACCTTCCGCGCCGGCGGCACCTTCACCGTGCTCAACCCCGCCACGGGCGCTCCCGTGGGCGAGGTCCCCCAGGCGGATCTCGCCGAGACGGACGCCGCAATCGAGCGCGCCCACCGCGCGTATCCCGCCTGGCGCGCGATCGCACCGGCCGAACGTGCCCGGCTGCTGCGGTCCTTCGCCTCGGCGGTCGACGCGCACATCGACGAGCTCGCCGACCTCGAGGTCGCCGGTTCCGGCCACACCATCGGCAACGCGCGCTGGGAGGCCGGCAACGTCCGCGACGTGCTGAACTACTACAGCGCCGCTCCCGAACGGCATTTCGGTCGGCAGATCCCCGTGCCCGGCGGCGTGGACATCACCTTCCACGAACCGCTCGGCGTGGTCGGGATCATCGTCCCGTGGAACTTCCCCATGCCGATCGCCGGCTGGGGGTTCGGGCCCGCGCTCGCCGCGGGCAACACCGTGGTCCTCAAGCCCGCCGAGCTGACGCCGCTCACCGCGCTGCGCCTGGGGGAGCTCGCCCTCGAGGCCGGCATCCCCGAGGGGGTGTTCACCGTCATACCGGGCAAGGGCAGCGTCGTCGGCGACCGTTTCGTCACGCATCCGCTGGTGCGCAAGGTGTGCTTCACCGGCTCCACCGAGGTCGGCAAGGGCATCATGCGCGGGTGTGCCGACCAGGTGAAGCGCCTGACGCTGGAGCTGGGCGGCAAGAACGCGAACATCGTCTTCGAGGACGCCGATCTCGAGCGCGCGGCGGCGTCCGCCCCCGGTGCGGGGCTGGACAACGCCGGTCAGGACTGCTGCGCGCGCTCACGCATCCTCGTGCAGCAGAGCGTGTACGATCGCTTCCTCGAGCTGCTGCAGCCGGCCGTGGAGTCGTTCCGGGTGAAGGACCCGGCGGCGCAGGACGCCGAGATGGGGCCGCTCATCTCCGCCCGGCAGCGCGACTCGGTCGCCGCCGCCCTGTCCGGCGCCGACGTGGCGTTCCGCGGCCACGCGCCGGACGCGTCCAGCGGCTACTGGCTCGCACCCACCGTCGTCATGCCGCGCGACGCGGCCGACCCGGTGTGGTCGCAGGAGCTGTTCGGGCCGGTGCTGGCGGTCATGCCGTTCACCGACGAGGCGGATGCCGTCGCCAAGGCCAACGACACCGAGTACGGTCTGTCCGGCTCGATCTTCACCCGCGACGTCGGACGCGCGCTGCGCGTGGCGAGAGGGGTGGAGAGCGGCAACCTCTCGGTCAACTCGCACTCCTCGGTGCGCTACTGGACGCCCTTCGGAGGGTTCAAGCAGTCGGGCCTCGGCCGCGAGCTCGGCCCGGATGCGCCCGACTCCTTCTCCGAGGTGAAGAACGTCTTCATCTCGACCGAGAACTGATCACGAAAGACACGAGGGACACAGGATGGGAAAGCTCGAGGGCAAGGTCGGCGTCATCACCGGCGGATGCAGCGGAATCGGCCTCGCGACGGCACGGAAGTTCGTCGCGGAGGGGGCGAAGGTCGTCATCGGCGACCTCGACGAGGCGAACGGCCCCCGTATCACCGACGAGCTCGGCGGCACGTTCGTGACGGTGGACGTCACCGATCAGGCGCAGGTGGAGAACCTCTTCCGGGTGGCGCACGACACCTACGGCCATATCGACATCGCCTTCAACAACGCGGGCATCTCCCCGGCATCCGACGATTCGATCCTGAAGACCGGCATCGACGCGTGGAACCTGGTGCAGGACGTCAACCTCACCAGCGTCTACCACTGCTGCAAGGCGGTGCTTCCCTACATGCTCGAGCAGGGCAAGGGCTCGATCATCAACACCGCCTCCTTCGTGGCGATCATGGGCGCCGCGACGTCGCAGATCTCGTACACGGCGTCGAAGGGCGGGGTGCTCGCGATGACCCGCGAGCTGGGCGTGCAGTTCGCGCGCAAGGGCATCCGGGTCAACGCCCTGTGCCCCGGACCGGTCAACACCCCGCTGCTGCAGGAGTTGTTCGCGAAGGACCCGGAGCGTGCCGCGCGCCGCCTCGTGCACGTGCCGATGGGGCGCTTCGCCGAACCCGAGGAGATCGCCAACGCCGTCGCGTTCCTCGGCAGCGACGAGTCCAGCTTCATCACCGCGATGGACTTCCTCGTCGACGGCGGGCTGTCCAACGCGTACGTGACACCGCTGGAGAGCGACTTTGACTGACCTCGGCACCGGGGCGCAGGGCTCCGCGCCCGTCATCGGCATCTCGACCTACCGGCAGCAGGCGCACTGGGGTGATTGGCGGCACATCCCCGCGGACCTGCTCCCGGCCGACTACGCCATGTCGGTAGAACGGGCCGGCGGCGTGCCCGTGCTGCTTCCCCCGCTCGCCTGGCCCGACGGGGCGCGCGTGGCGGTCGGCCGCATCGACGGGCTGCTGATCGCGGGCGGCGCCGACATCAACCCCGCGCGCTACGGCCAGGACCCCCATCCGCAGGTGACGGTCTGGTACGACGATCGGGATGCCTGGGAGCTGCGACTGCTCGCCGAGGCCGAGGAGCTCGCGCTGCCGGTGCTCGGCATCTGCCGCGGGATGCAGATGATGGCGGTCGCGGCGGGCGGGACGCTCGTGCAGCACCTGCCCGACCTCGTCGGACACGCCGGTCACGGCGGAGCGCCCGCCGGCTACAGCAGCACCGAGGTCACCGTCGACGGTGAGGGCAGGGTCGCCGAGCTGATCGCTCCGGCGGTCACCGTGCCCAGCCACCATCACCAGGCGGTCGACGAGCATCCGGGCTACCGCATCGTCGCCAGGGACGGCGACGGCGTCGCGCAGGCGATGGAGGCCGACGGCGACCGGTTCGCGGTCGGTGTGCAGTGGCATCCCGAGACGGCCGCGGACTCCGGCGTGTTCGACGGACTCGTCGCCGCAGCACGGGAGCGCGCCGCGCGCCGGGGCTGAGCCGGCCCGCCCTGCCGCTACAATCGAGCAAGCACGAAGGAGCAGGAGCACTGGTGGCGGAGAAGGCGACGAAGTCCGGGTCGAAGGCGACGAAGGGGGACGGCACCCCCATCGGTCCGACCGGCCGTCCCTATCAGGGGTTCGCGACGCCCGAGCCGCTGGCGTCGCACGGCCCCGCCCGGATCATCGCGCTGTGCAACCAGAAGGGCGGCGTCGGTAAGACGACGACCTCGATCAACCTGGCTGCCGCGCTCGCCGAGTACGGGCGCAGGGTGCTCGCGGTCGACTTCGACCCGCAGGGCGCGCTGTCGGCGGGCCTCGGCATCCCGACGCACGAGGTGCCGACGGTGTACGACCTGCTGCTGGACACCAAGCGCGACCCGCGCGACGCGATCGTGCGCTCGTCGGTCGAGAACCTCGACGTGCTGCCCGCCAACATCGACCTGTCCGCCGCCGAGGTGCACCTCGTCAACGAGGTCGCCCGCGAGACGATCCTGTCGCGCGTACTGCGCCACGTGGCGGGGGAGTACGACGTCATCCTCATCGACTGCCAGCCCTCGCTGGGCCTGCTGACGGTGAACGCGCTGACCGCCGCGCACGGCGTGCTGATCCCGCTGGAGTGCGAGTTCTTCGCACTGCGCGGTGTGGCGCTGCTCATCGAGACGATCGACAAGGTGCGCGACCGGCTGAACCCGTCGATCACCCTGGACGGCCTGCTCGCGACCATGTACGACCCGCGCACCCTGCACTCCCGCGAGGTGTTGGAGCGGGTCGTCGAGGCCTTCGGCGACGATGTGCTGGAGACCGTGATCGGCCGCACCGTGAAGTTCCCCGACGCCTCGGTGTCGGGTGTGCCCATCACCGAGTTCGCGCCGGAGCACGCAGCCGCCCAGGCATACCTGCGACTGGCGCGGGAGCTGGTCGCCCGTGGCGCCGTCGCCTGAGGACCTGCCCGACGTCGCATCCGCTCCCACCGGGGAGACCACGGGGTTCCGCGTCTCGCTGTCGAACTTCGACGGGCCGTTCGACCTGCTGCTGAATCTGATCTCCCAGCACGAGCTCGACATCACCGAGGTGTCGCTGAGCCGGGTGACCAACGAGTTCATCTCGTACCTGCGCGAGCTGGAGGGCGATGAGGAGCTCGACCAGGCCTCGGAGTTCCTCGTCGTGGCGGCGACCCTGCTCGACATGAAGGTCGCGGGTCTTCTTCCCCAGGGCGAACTGGTGGACGCCGAGGCGGTCGCCCTGCTCGAGGCCCGCGATCTGCTCTTCGCTCGTCTGCTGCAGTACCGCGCGTTCAAGGAGGTCTCGGCCTGGTTCGCGCGCTGCCTGCAGCGCGAGGACCGCCGGCACGTGCGAGCCGTGCCGCTCGACGAGAAGCATCGCCGCAAGACGCCCGAGCTGGTCTGGTCGCTCACGGCCGACGACTTCGCCGCGCTGGCGCTGCTGGCGTTCGCGCCCCGGGAGATCCCCTCGGTGGGACTGGATCACCTGCACGCGCCGCTGGTGAGCATCCGGGAGCAGGCGGCGGTCGTGGTGACGCTGCTGCGCAGCACGGAATCGCTGACCTTCCGCGAGCTGGTGAGCGGGGTGAGCGAACCCGGCATCGTCGTGGCGCGCTTCATCTCGGTGCTCGAGCTGTACCGGCACGCCGCGCTGTCGTTCGAGCAGCTGGAGCCGCTGGGCGAGCTGACCCTGCGCTGGTCGGCCGAGAACTGGTCCGATGAGCAGCTGGCGACCCTGGGGGCGGACTATGACAGATGAGGATGTTCGGATGAGTGAGGATGCCGTTCTCGAGACGACTCTCGAGACGCCGCTGACGGAGCGCGTCGAGGCGATCCTGCTGATCGTCGACGAGCCGATCGCCCTGGTAGCGCTCGCCGCCGCCGTGCATGCGCCCGTGCCGGCGGTGCGGCAGGTGCTCGAGACGCTTGCCGAGGACTACGACGGACGGGGCCCGGGGCCGCGGCGCGGCTTCGAGCTGCGCGAGGTCGGCGGAGGTTGGCGGCTGTACGTGCGCGAGGACCACGACGACCTGGTGGCGGACTTCGTGGGCGGGCAGGCGCCCGCCCGCCTGTCGCAGGCCGCGCTGGAGACGCTCGCGGTCATCGCGTACAAGCAGCCGGTCACTCGTGGGCAGGTCGCATCGATCCGGGCCGTGAACGTGGACTCGGTCGTTCGCACGCTGCTGTCGCGCGGCCTCATCACCGAGCTGTTCGCCGACGCCGAGACCGGCGCGATCAACTACGGCACGACCGACCAGCTGCTGGAGCACCTGGGGATCAACTCGATCGACGAGCTGCCCCCGATCTCTCCGCTGCTGGAAGACGGTGCCGAGGGCTTCGATGAGGGAGTGATCCGATGAGTGATCCGATGGGTGGTCCGCAGAAACCGGATGCCGGCGGCGTGCGCCTGCAGAAGGCGCTGGGGAACGCCGGCGTGGCCTCGCGCCGGGTGATCGAGCAGTACATCGTCGAGGGCCGGATCCGGGTCAACGGCGAGACGGTCACGGAGCTGGGCAGGCGCATCGATCCCGAGACCGACCTCATCGACGTCGACGGGACGGCCGTGCAGCTCGACGTCTCGAAGCGCTACGTCATGCTCAACAAGCCCACCGGCATCGTGAGCACCATGCGCGATGAGAAGGGACGCCCGGACCTGCGCCGCTTCACGAAGGAGTGGGAGGAGCGGCTCTACAACGTGGGCCGGCTGGATGCGGAGACCAGCGGCCTGCTCATCCTCACCAACGACGGCGATCTCGCGCACGTGCTCGCGCACCCCTCGTTCGGGGTCACCAAGGTCTACATCGCGAAGGTCTCGGGCGCGGTGACGGCGCAGACCATCGCGAAACTGACCCGGGGCCTAGAGCTGGAGGACGGACCGATCCGGGCCGACAAGGCGCGGCTGCTGGACTCGTCGCGCGGATCGAGCCTGGTGGAGCTGACCCTGCATTCGGGACGCAACCGGATCGTCCGCCGGATGATGGCGGCGGTCGGGCATCCGGTCGAGGAACTGGTGCGCCGGCAGTTCGGCCCGCTGCACCTGGGAACTCTCCCGGTCGGGAGGGCACGCGAGCTGACTAAAATCGAACGCGGCGCACTGCTGACTCTCGCGCGCCAGGATTCCCCTGCCGCCGCGGGAGACGATGACCCGCAGGAGACCGAGTGAGCGATTCCACCACCGCACGCGTTGCGCGCGTGACCGGGACCGTGCGCATCGTCGGCGCGGGGCTGCTCGGGTCCAGCATCGGGCACGCACTGCGGGTGAAGGACGTCGACGTCGTCCTCGCGGATGCCTCGCCCTCGCAGCTGCGGCTCGCGATCGACTACGGGGCCGGCCGCGCCGCCCGTCCCGAGGACCGCCCGCGCCTGGTCGTCGTCGCCGTGCCGCCGGATGTGACGGCCGACGTCATCCAGGCCGAGCTGAAGGCCTTCCCCGACGCGGTGGTCACCGATGTGGCGAGCGTGAAGCTGCAGCCCTTCGACGAACTGCGCCGTCGCGGCATGGACCTCACCCGTTACATCGGCTCGCATCCTCTCGCCGGCCGTGAGCGCGGCGGGGCGATCTCCGCCCGCGCCGACCTGTTCGTGGGGCGGCCGTGGGTGGTGTGCCGCGACGACGAGACCCGCGCCGCCGATCTCGCGCTCGTGGAGGCGCTGGCGCTGGACGTGGGCGCGATGCCGCTGGAGATGACCCCGCAGGAGCACGATCGCTCGGTCGCGCTGACCTCGCACGTGCCGCAGGTCGTGGCGAGCCTGCTGGCCGCGCGCCTGGCGGCCGCCGACGAGGATGCTCTGCAGCTGGCCGGCCAGGGCGTGCGCGACACGACGCGAATCGCCGCCTCCGCGCCCGAGCTGTGGGTGCAGATCCTCAGCGCCAACGCCGCGCCGGTCGTCGAGGTGCTCGACGCCCTGGCATCCGATCTGCGTACGGTCTCCGACGCCCTGCGCACCCCGGACGCGCCGGGAGCGCGCCGGGCGGTGGCGGATGCCATCAGACAGGGCAACGAGGGCGTGGATCGTCTTCCGGGCAAGCACGGTCAGAACCGGCGGTTCGAGCAGCTCGTCGTCATGGTCGACGACACCCCGGGACAGCTCGCCCGCCTGTTCGGCGAGCTGGGCGAGCTGGGCGTCAACGTCGAGGACCTGCGCCTGGAGCACTCTCCGGGCGCGCAGTTCGGCCTCGCCGACATCAGCGTGGCACCGCCCGCGCTGCGCGGCGCCGTCGAAGGACTGGAAGCACGAGGCTGGCGGATTGCGGGGAACACCAATGACTGAGGCGCGCAAGTTCATCGCGATCGACGGGCCGGCCGGATCCGGCAAGTCGAGCGTCTCGAAGGAGATCGCACGCCGACGGGGCTACGGCTACCTCGACACGGGTGCGGCTTACCGCGCGCTCGCGTGGCACGTGCTCGAGCGCGGAGCCGACACGGCCGACGCCGATGCGGTGCGCGACGCGGCATCCGACTTCCCGCTGGACCTGCGGCTGGACCCCGACGACCGGCGCGTGCTGGTCGGCGACGTCGAGGTGACCGACGCGATCCGCGACCCCCGGGTCTCGGGCGCGGTCAGCGGCGTGGCACGCGTGCCGGAGGTGCGCGCGCAGGTCAACGAGATGTTCCGCCGGATGGTCGCGGAGGCGGACCGTCCGGCCGTCGTCGTGGAGGGCCGTGACATCACCACCGTCGTCGCGCCGGACGCACCCGTGCGCATCCTGCTGACCGCCGCACCCGAGGTGCGTGCGGCGCGCAGAGCCGGCGAACTGGCCGGACAGGACGCGGCCGCCGTCGCCGAGGCGCTGCACAAGCGGGACGCCTCGGACAGCAACGTCGTCGACTTCCTCAACGCCGCGCCCGGGGTCGACGTCGTCGACTCGACCCACCTTGATTTCATGCAGACCATCGACGCCGTGCTCGCCGTGATCCAGCGCCGCCGCGATGCAGAGAAGGAGCCCACCCATGGCTGATGAAGAGTACGTCGGCGGACCCGACGACCTCGCCGAGAAGATGGCCGACATCGACGAGCAGCTCGCCGAGCAGCGCGCCGACCTCATGCGCGCCACCCTCGCCGACTACGACCTCGACGAGGACGACGCCCACCTGCTCGAGGGCGTCACCCGCGGAGAGGACGGCATCGAGTACATGCCGGCGCTGCCGGTGGTCGCGATCGTCGGACGCCCGAACGTGGGCAAGTCCGCGCTGGTGAACCGCATCCTCGGCCGCCGCGAGGCCGTCGTCGAGGACACGCCCGGCGTGACCCGCGACCGCGTGACGTACAAGGCCGAGTGGATGGACCGCCGGTTCTCGCTCGTGGACACCGGAGGGTGGGAGCCGGATGCCAAGGGCATCGACCGCTCGGTGGCGGCCCAGGCCGAGGTCGCGATCGACCTCGCCGACATGGTGCTCTTCGTGGTCGACGCGAAGGTCGGTGCGACGTCGACCGACGAGTACGTGGTGAAGCTGCTGCGCAAGAGCGGCAAGCCGGTGTTCCTCGTCGCGAACAAGATCGACGACCCGCGCCAGGAGCCCGAGGCGGCGGCTCTGTGGAACCTCGGTCTCGGCGAGCCCCACCCCGTCTCGGCGATCCACGGCCGCGGCGTCGCCGACCTGCTCGACCTCGTCATGGAGAAGCTGCCGGACGTGTCGGCGGTCGCCAAGGCCGAGATCGGCGGGCCGCGTCGGGTCGCGATCCTCGGGCGCCCGAACGTGGGGAAGTCCTCGCTGCTGAACAAGGCGGCCAAGGAGGAGCGCGTCGTCGTCAACGACCTGGCCGGCACGACCCGCGACCCGGTGGACGAGATCGTCGAGCTGGGCGGCAAGATGTGGCGCCTGGTCGACACGGCGGGCATCCGCCGCCGGGTGCACCTGCAGCAGGGCGCCGACTTCTACGCGTCGCTGCGCACCTCCGCCGCGCTGGAGAAGGCCGAGGTCGCCATCGTCGTGCTCGACGTGAGCCAGTCGATCAGCGTGCAGGACCTGAACATCATCGACATGGTGCTGGAGTCGGGGCGCGCGCTCGTGCTCGCGTTCAACAAGTGGGACCGGCTGTCGGACGACGACCTGGAGAACGCCGACCGGCGCCGCTACCTCGAGCGCGAGATCGAGCAGGACCTCGCGCACGTGGCCTGGGCGCCGCGGGTGAACATCTCGGCGAAGACCGGCTGGCACTTCGACAAGCTGGTGCCCGCGCTGGAGCGCGCGCTGGAGAACTGGGACCGGCGCATCCCGACCGGCAAGTTCAACGCGTTCCTCACCGAGCTCGTGGCGGCGCACCCGCACCCGCTTCGCGGCGGCAAGCAGCCGCGCGTGCTGTTCGGCACGCAGGCATCGACGCGCCCGCCGACATTCGTGCTCTTCACGACGGGCTTCCTCGACCCCGGGTACCGCCGGTTCATCCAGCGACGCCTGCGCGAGCTGTACGCGTTCGAGGGAACGCCGATCGTGATCAACATGCGGGTCAGGGAGCGGCGGCAGCGCTAGCGTCCGGCGGCTCCTCCCGGGGATAATGGGGAGCGGATGCCGCAACTCCGCGGCATCCGCTGCACTGCCCACAAGGCCCGCGTGATGGAGACTGCGATGACGCACACCCTGCCCCTGCCCGAGTTCACCCACGAGCGTGTGGAGGTGATCACCGGACGGCGCAGCGGTCTGTTCATCGCCGTGGCGCTGCATTCCTCGGTGCTCGGTTCCGCCCTCGGTGGCGCGCGGCTGTGGACCTACCCGGACTGGAGCGACGCGCTCGGCGACGCGCTGCGTCTCTCGGCGGCGATGACGTTGAAGAACGCGGCGGCGGGTCTCGATGCGGGCGGCGGCAAGTCGGTCATCCGGCTGGAGCCGGGACAGACGCTGGATGCCGACCGCCGGCGGGCCGCGTTCCTCGATCTGGGTGACGCCGTCGAGCTGCTGGACGGGCTGTACCGCACGGCGGAGGACGTCGGGTCGACGACCGACGACATGCTGACCGTGAGCGAGCGCACCGCGCACGTCGTGGGGCTGCCCTCGACGGTCGGCGGCTCGGGTGAGCCGGCGGGCCCCACGAGTCTGGGCGTGTACGCGTCGCTGCAGGCGGTGCTGGAGCGCGTGGCGGGCGGTGCGTCCGCCGAGGGGCGGCGGATCACCATCTCGGGCCTGGGTCAGGTCGGCGGGCGTCTCGCGGCGCGGCTCGCGGAGCAGGGCGCGCAGCTGACGGTCACGGACATCAATCCGGCACGGCGCTCCTTCGCGGATGAGATCGGGGCGACCTGGGTCGAGCCCGGCACCGAGCACCTCGTCGGCGGTGATGTGTTCGTGCCGGCGGGCATCGGCGGCGTGCTGACGGAGGAGGTCATCGACGCGCTCGATGTGAAGGCGGTCTGCGGGCCGGCGAACAACCCCTTGGCGTCGCGTGCCGGAGCGGAGCGTCTTGCCGGGCGCGGCATCCTGTACGCGCCCGACTTCGTCGTCAACGCGGGCGGGGTCATCTATCTGGATCTCGAGGCGAAGCAGATCGGCACGAGCGAGGAGATCATGGCCCGGGTGTCGGCGATCGGCGACACGGTTCGCACGATTCTCGACGATGCGCAGGAGCGGGGGATCACTCCGCTGCAGGCGGCCGAGGAGCTCGCTGCGTCGCGGCTGCGGGCCGGTGCCGAGGTGGGCGTCCGGTAACGCGCCGACTCCTCCCGGCGCGGCGCGACACCGCGGCGGCGCGGCTGTGAAAGGCTGGACGGGTGAGCATCGTCCCTCCCGCGCCCGGTGAGCCGCGTCGTCCCGACGGGCCGCGCGACAGCGGCGACGCGTGGGTCGTCGCCGAGACGGGGGAGCGGTACTGGGGACGTTACGGCGCGGCGGGACTGCTCGTGGTGGATGCGGAACGCGGGGTGCTGCTGCAGCACCGTGTCGGCTGGAGTCACTTCGGCGGCACGTGGGGGCTGCCCGGCGGTGCGCTGCACGCGGGCGAATCGGCCCTGCGCGGCGCGCTGCGCGAGTCGCAGGAGGAGGCGGGCATTCCGGACGGCGCCGTGCGCGCCCGGTTCGCGAGCGTGCTCGACCTGGGCATCTGGTCGTACACGACGGTGGTCGCCGATGTGCGGGAGGCGTTCGAGCCGGTGATCAGCGACCCGGAGAGTCTGGCGCTGGAGTGGATGGCGGTGGACGAGGTGGATCAGCGGCCGCTGCACCCGGGGTTCGCGGCTGCGTGGCCGATGCTGAGGTCGTTGCTGACCGTGCGTCCTGTGGTCGTGGTGGATGCGGCCAACGTCGTGGGCTCGGTACCCGACGGGTGGTGGAAGGATCGCGCCGGGGCCGCGGGCCGACTGCGGGAGCGGCTTTCGGCGTGGGTGGCCGGGGGAGTCCCCGGTGACGCGCTGGGTCTCGGGGCCGACCGCTGGTACCCGCGCGTGTCGCTCGTCGTCGAGGGGGAGGCGCGGCGGATTGCGGATGCCGAGGCTGCCGTGGACGCTCCCGCCGCACTTTCTGCGCGCGACGACGTGGGTGTCGTGCGCGCGACGGGCTCGGGGGATGACGCGATCGTCGCCGAGGTTCGCCGTCTCGCCGCCACCGGTGCGGCGGTGACAGCGGTCACCAGTGATCGCGGCCTGCGCCTTCGCCTGCAGGAGCTGAGCGCACGGGTGGAATCGGCGGGCTGGCTGCTGTCGCACCTCGACGGGGCAGCCGCGAACGGCTGATCGGAGCACCGCGGCAGGACAGAGAGCGTGTCGCTGCCGGTCGTCAGAACGGGGCCTCGCCCGGATCGGGAGGACCGGACGGCACGAACATCACCCGGCGCGGTGGCGGGTCGGCGTAGCATCGGCCGGACGGGCTGACCCATTCGACGCTGCGGTCGGGGAGTTGGCGGGCCGTCCAGCGGTGCGCGTCCGGCACGTCGGGATGTTTGAGCACGTGATGCGCGCGGCAGAAATGCGCGAGGTTGTCGACCGCTGTCGCGCCGCCGCGCGCGTGGTCGTGGTTGTGATCGATGTCGCAGCGATGGACGGGCTGCCGGCAGCCGGGGAACCGGCAGTGCTGATCGCGCGCCCGCAGGAACCGGCGCATCGGCTCGGTCGGCGTGTAGGTGTCGGTCTTCACGAGCATGCCGTCTGAATCGAGGAAGAGACGGGTCCAGCCGGTGCGCGCGCCGGCGAGTGCGCGGGCGACATCAGGATGCAGGGGGCCGTGCCCGTCGAGCTCGGCGGGAAGGTCGTCGGCACCCAGAAGCGTGGATGCCGAGACGGTGACCTGCACGGTGGCGTGGATGCCGCCCACCCCGTCGCCGTGAGCGGCGGAGGGGTCGGACGCCAGCAGCAGATCGGTGAGGAGGTCGGCGCGCACCTGATCCGTCGTCCGGCTGTCACCCGGGACATGGATGACGAGCGGACTGTCGGGACGCTGGCGCGGGTCGGTCGTGAGGTCGGGTTCGGGCGGGAGACCGAACGGGTGCGGCTCGAAGGGGTCCGTCGCGAACGTGCTGGTGCTGAAGATGGCCGTGGTGTCGGAGTCTGCTGTGCCGGAGGCGCCGGCGCGGGAGACGTCGGCGCGGGAGATTCCGGCCCGGGAGATTCCGGCCTGGGCATCCGTCGTGTCGAGATCCGTCGTGCCAGCATCCGTCCCGGCGGAGCCGGCTGACGAACTCGTCGCCCACTCGTCCCAGGCGGTGCGGGCCGCCCACTCGACGTCGTCGAGCTCGGTCGGAGGCAGCGCCGGTTCCCGGTCTTCGGGATGGCGCGCGAGGTGACGGGCCATCCGCGTGAGCCGGTCGTGGATCGCGACGGCGAGGTGTTCGGGGAGCACCGCCTGAAGAAGCGCCAGACCGTCGCCGATGGAGCGCACGGTGACCGCGCGGTCGGCTGCCGCCCTCGCGTGCTGCTCGACCACCGTCGTTCCCGCCAGCGCCGCCGCGACCTGACGGGCGTGGGCTCTGGTGCGCGCCGGCGTGTCGCGCTCGGCGACCTCGAGAACGGCCGCCTCGAACAGATCGAGTGTGTCGGAGCTCACCTCGCCCGCCCGGATCGCGTCGCGCACCGGCTGGGCCTCGCGCAGGATCTCACGCACATGCGCCGGCGTGACACCGCCGCGGGCGTGCGACTCGCGCAGCGCGGGGAACTCGTCGTGCAAGAGCCGGGCATCCGCGAAGGCGAACTCCATCGACCCTCTGGAGATGCGACCAGCGGCGGAGTACTCCGCGATCATGGAACGCTCGATGACGTCGCGGTGCCGGGGAGCGACGGCGATCTCGTCTTCGAGAAGAGCCCAGCGCCGCACGAGCAGAGCGCTCGCCTCGGACTGCAGCGCGGCGATCTCCCGCTGCCGCTCGCGCCACTGATCGAGCAGCGCGAGCCGCTGTTCGATCAGTGCGGGGACCTCGGTGGACATGCATCCAGTTTAGAACAAAGTTTCGATAAAAGGAAGGGGTGTGAAGAAGTCAGTCGTCCTGATCCCGGCCGCGCAGACGGTCGATCTCACGGCGCTCGCGCTTGGTCGGCCGGCCTGCACCGCGATCGCGGACGGCGAGCATCGCGACCGGGTCGCGCGGTGGCGTCCGGTCCTCATAGGCGGTCGCGGCGACCGGCGCGCCGACGCGCTTGGTGAGCGTCTGGCGGACGACGAGGATGCGGTCGAAGCCGGAGATGCGCACGCGCACCTCGTCGCCGATCCGGACGTTCTGGGCCGCCTTGATGCGGTCGCCGTTCACCCGCACGTGCCCCGCCCGGCAGGCGGTCGTCGCCGCCGATCGGGTCTTGTAGACGCGGATCGCCCACAGCCAGCTGTCGATGCGGGCGGTGCCCGTGGCATCCGTCATCGGCCTGTGCGCCTTCCGAGTGCGCGCAGCACTCCCCAGACGATCAGACCCTGTCCGATCGTGTAGGTGAGCATGACCGCCGGGCTCGTCCAGTCGGGCAGGCCGTCAGGCAGGAAGAGGCGGAGGGCCAGGATGGAGTCGCTGGCGAGGAAGAAGGCGCCGCCGACGGCGACGATCGGATGGCTCCGCGCGGCGGTGGCGGCGGTGCCCGCCAGCACCAGTCCGTAGGCGGCGACGGCGAAGATGAGCCCGCCGGTGTGCGGGCCGAGGAAGAGCATCATCCCCACCCACCAGGCGACGTAAACGAGTGCCCACCACGGCATCCGCCGCATCCGCGCGAACCGCAGGAACAGAACGATGTACCCGATGTGGGCGACGCCGAAGAAGAGCAGCATGAGCGGCAGCTCCGGGCCGCCGGGGAAGAACGCACCCGCGCCGTCGCCCAGCCAGGAGAAGAGCAGAGCGCCGAGGAGCAGCGCGACGATCGTGCGCGGACGGAGTCGCGGAGCAGCGGCCAGCACCGGGATCGCCAGCAGCGGCATGAGAGTCAGCTTGGTGGGCGCGGCGATCGGGCTGTCCGAGGCGAGCGCCCAGACGTGGACGACGGCGAGGACGATGTAGGGCACCCACGCGATCGCATCGAGCGGTCGGATGCCCTGACGGGCCGTTCCGCTAGGACGCTGAGGGGTGGACGACGCCGCGCTCACGACTCGACCGTCACCTCGGCGACGGTGTCGTCGTCCGCCAGGTGCGCGGCCGGCCAGTATCCCTCGGGGAAGTGCTCGCCGCAGGCATCCGTGAAGTGCAGCACGATCCGCCCGTCGTCGGCGGCTTCGATCGCCTCGAGGCGCAGGTCGGCTGCGGCCTCATCGAGTTCGTGCTGCTCCGGCTCGACATCGCTGAAGCGCGTGACGATGGCATCCGAGGCGGTGCGCCGGATGCCGGCGAGAGCGGCGACCACTGCGCGCAGGCGCGGAAGACGCGCTTCGACCGCCTCGGGATCGGTGCCGTCGATCATCAGCTCGATCTCGGCGTCGCGGTCGGTGATGCGGCCGGCGTACCAGTCATGCGCGGCGACGGTGCCGTCTTCGAAGGTGCTCTCGGCGCGGACGAGGTGCCCGAGAGCAGGGTCGTCGATGGGCGGATGCTGTGCGCTCATGGCTTCACGCTAGCGCGGCGGCCTGCTTCAGGTCGCGTACCACGAGCACGCGTCCCCGGGTGAGCATCCCGGTCTGGCGGAATCCCTGGGCGAGGAAGGTGGACAGGGCGCCGTGGAAGAGGTCGTTGGAGCGATGCGTGCCCTCGGAAGTGTCGACCGGGTAGGCCTCGATCAGTCGGGCCCCTGACTCGCGTGCGTGGTCGACGGCGGCGCGCAGCAGCCCGGCGTTGAGGCCCTTGCCGCGGCGCACGACGAAGCAGGTCACCGACCAGATGCTCGGGTCATCGAGCGGTTCGCTCGTGGCGGCGACGATGGCTCTCGTGCGCAGGATGCGGGTCTGCGCGGTGCGCGGGCCGACGCGGATCCAGCCGGCGGCCTCACCGTCGATGTAGGCGATCAGCCCGGGCGGAGGGCCCGCCGAGACCTCGTCGTGCAACATCCGCCGTCGCTGCTCGACCGTCGTCGCGTTCCAGTCCTTGTTGCTGACGACCGGCCAGATGCACTGACAGCTGCGTCCGTCTCCGCCCCCGGAGAGGGAGTGCTGCACGTCGTCCCAGCGGCCGATCGTCGCACGTTCCGTTGTGATGGTGGACATGAGGGCACGGTACGCGGGGCAGCCGACATCGGCAACGGATGAGTGCGCCACGCCCGGCATCAGCGGTTCGCGATGGCCGATTCCGTCGGCTAGGATAGTGGAGTTGCCCGCGCGAGAGCGCGGACCGCCACGGGCTGTGGCGCAGCTTGGTAGCGCACTTGACTGGGGGTCAAGTGCGGTAGCGGCTGTTTCAGCTCGAAAAGTGAACAACGGGATGTGGCGCAGCTTGGTAGCGCACCTGACTGGGGGTCAGGGGGTCGCAGGTTCAAATCCTGTCATCCCGACAGAAAAAGCCTGATGGAATGGCATTTACGAGTGTCCGATTTCCGCGAGTTTATGTCGGACGAAGATCTATCCTGTGGTCCCGATTTGTGCTTCCTATGTTACGGGATGTCGGACCTCACGGAACTCACGTGGTCCCAACATGTTCCCAAATCCCTGACCCTTACGAATCAAAGTCAAGTGGTGTAAAGGCTCGCTCCGCTCCATCTGAGATGCTGGTTCGTCCGGTCCGCGGCGAGCGCGAGCTCGGTGGTGTCGGTGTACACCTAGCTCTTGGTTGTCTCGATCGAGGCGTGCCCGAGGAGGTCGGTGACGATGTCGAGGGGTACGTCGCCGGAATCAGAGGACCTCGACACCCCGGGCGGGCATTGACCCAAGGGTGAGACGACTGCGGTTGGGGCCGATTCTGCGTTGCTTGCAGCCCGGAAGCACACCCGACACCGGCTGTCGTATCGCAATGCGCGGTCGGTAGATGAGACTTCGCTAATGTACGGATCATGACCCGAATCGAAGGGGAGTCGGCTCAGGCCAAGGGCGCGGACGGTGCCCAGCGCGCGAAGCGGTGGCTGGAGTCAACCACGCGCGTCAACGCGCAGTGGGTAAATCCCAACCCTCCCGCCGTCGCGAAGCTGACCTTCGCGTGGCCTCACGGTGGGCAGAACTTCTCGTTCGACCTCGGCGGCACGCTCAAGTACGGCGACTACGACGGCCACGAATTCTTCGCTGAGTCGAAGAACTACGCCGAGCCCAGTGACCTGCCGAAGCACTACTCGAAGTTTCTCGCGCAGTGCTACGTCGCTTACGACAAGATGCCTTCCCGGGCTGACCACTTCATGTGGATCGCGTGGAGCCCTCACTCCATCACGGACTGGCCGAAGCTGACCACGGCGGACTACGTTCGTGCCCACGTCCTCAAGCACCGCGAGAGGGTGTTCGGGACCGACGACGAGGCGGAAGCCGCAGCCCTCGTGGACGAAGACGTGGTGTCGGCAGTGGCGAGCAGACTGTGGCTTGTCATCCTCTCGACGAAGCAGGAGACGCTGGTCATCTCGAAGGAGCACCGGAGCGTCATCGAGGCTTACGAGACCAGGAAGGGGGAGTGATGGCTGACGTATCCGCCTTCGCCGCCCTCATTCACGACGGCCTGTTCGACCCTTCACCCAGCGAGTCCATCCTCCGGGTCAAGGATGCAGTGGCTAAGGAGCTGACTGCGCTCGACTCGACCGCCCGGGTGAAGCGAACAGACTACTTCAACCACACCTTCGCGCCCGACTTCGTCATGACGTGGCCGGATGCAAGCTCGCGCCGGGTGTACCTGCGCATGGCCTATGACCTCGATGCGCTTGTGGATGACGTCGCGCTCATCGACTCCACCGATCCGCTCATCTTCGGTCTAACGCCCGCAGAGTCCGTCGAGGTCAAGCCCCATGTGGACGCGGTGATCGGGGGCAGCGATGCGATGTTCACCGAGCCCGCCGCGCTGGAGAGGCTGATCGACCGGAAGAAGGACGACTCGACCGCCAACATGCTCAGCAATGCCTTGGCACAGGGTGGGCGGGGCTCGTTCGTCGGTGATGAGGCAGTCGAACTTGCTGACGTGGTTCAGCGTGGGTTCGTCGCAGCCGCCGAGGTCGAGTCGAGCGGAACAGCCGAGGCCGTGCAGACCATCAGTAACCGGTTACAGGGGCAGCAGGCGTGGCGTATGAACCGCGTGCTCCAGGCGGTCTGGGAGGGGAGCGAGGGGTCTCTCTCGACCTTCCCCGGCAAGGCGGACGTGTCCGGGCGGCTGAATACCGAGTCGCTGAGCTACCTCGTCAAGTACATGCGCACCGATGACCGCGACTTCTGGCGACGAGTGGGGCGCGGGCTCACGTTGGCCGACCTGGAGAGCCTCGACTTCGCGGCAGCACAGGCCAACATCGAGAGCCTCATCCAAGCCAATCTCGATGTCATTTCCGCGCGAGCCACCGTCGTCAAGCCGGACCCGCTCGGGCTCGATGAGGCTGCCGCCGGGGCACGCTTTCGCTGGAACAAGCGCGGTAATCACATCACGTTCGAGGCACCGAAGCTGTTCGCGGTGCTCGGGAGCGCGAAGACGGACCTCCGCGACGTGGATGAGGAAGCAGCGGCGGCGGTGTCCGTGGACGCGTTCATCGACCGCGCGAGGAGTACCGACTTGGTGGAAGTGACCATCCACTCCGGTCCTGACCACATCAGTGTCAAGAACGACGAGGGCGCGATCAGCACGGAGCGTCTGCGCGGCGTGTCCGCGACGTTTGGCGGCTCAGCAGAGGTGGCCCAGGCGATCGCGGGTTCGCGAACCGGGCGCGTGACCGTCGACCTGCCCGAGCGGTCGGGGACCGGCAAGACGCAGAGCAAGGTGCGCATGGCCGACCTGCTCATGACGACGATCCCGCTCGTGGTCGATGTGCCCGACGACGTGCGTGAAGGCATCGAAGAGTTCCTGCAATACGAGGTAGACAACGGCCAACCCCAGCTCGACATGTTCGCGCTGGAAGCGGGCGAGGCGCGCGACGGGATGCCTATGCTTCTGCCGGGCAATCCGGCGGACGATCTGCCCCCGTTCCTCGCGCTCGAAGCCTTCACCGAGGACGTGACCGAGATCAACGGGGATTCGCCAGCGTCGGATTAGTTACCAGCGAGGGCGGGTGTCCTGACTGGAAGCCACTAGGCGCGCTTGATGACCATCATCAGCCGGTTGAGCGAGCACGCCGCGGCCTGCCGAACACTGCGACGTGGCTACGGCGCGCTCCGCGACCATCAGCCGCGTAGCTCGGGACTGCCGAGATGCTGGTTCGTCCGTTCCGCGGCGAGCGTGAGCTCGGTGGTGTCGGTGTGTAAGTAGCTCTTGGTTGTCTCGATCGAGGCGTGTCCGAGGACGTCACGGACGATGTGAAGCGGGACGCCGGCGTTCGCGAACCAAGTGGCTCCGGCGTGCCTGAGGTCATGTCGTCGCAGACCGGGGTGGCCGAGGCTTTGCACCAGATTGGTCCAGTCCGTTGCTCGCGAAAGCGTCCCGGTGGTGAGGACCCCGCCCCGGGGTCCTCGGAGCAGCGGCTGATCATGTTCGCGGTCCTCAGTAATGCGTTTGAGTACAGGCTCCAACGGCTGGAGGATCGGTACCCTGCGTGCTTGTCTGCTCTTGGTGGGCTTGAGGCACAACCCGTTCGAACCGGGGAAGTGCTGCCGTGCGATGGTGACGAGGCGATTGTCCCAATCGATGTCGCTGACGACCAGACCGGCGACCTCGGACACCCGCGCCGCGAGAAGAGCGGAGAGGAGGACAAAGTCTCCATAAGCCGCGTGAACACGACGGCACGCGTCCGCAAGGCTCTGGACCTCGCCGAGAGTCGGAATCTTGCGCGCGAGATCGGCTGTTGACGACCGCCTCCGTCGTCTCGCGCGTGTCCGCGCGGCGTTGGCGGCGATGATCTCATCTCGCACCGCCTCGTCGAGCACTCGTGTGAGGGCTGACACCGTGTTCTTCAGCGTCGACGGCGAGCAGTCGCCTTCCCACCGGTCGATCGTCTTATCGATGACGGCAGTGCTGATCGACCGCACGGCCAGGTGCCCCAGTGCAGGAAGCACGCGGACGCGGATGCTGCCGCGATATGCGCTTGCGGTCGACGACGGATCGAGTCCTCGAAGATATCGGTCCCCGATTTCGACGATGTAGTCGGCGAGCGAGATCAGCGGGTCGGTCGCGATGTGCGTTCGTGACTCGAGCTGTTCCAGGAATGTCCTGGCTTCTCCCTCCCGATCGAACGTGGCTGAGTAACTGCGCCGCTCGCGCGAGAGGGGATCGGTCCATCGGATGCGAGCACGGAACCGGCCACGGCGATTCGCGATGTCGTGAGTGAGGCGTACCCCGATGGGCGGGATCTGAGCGTGATTGGTGTTCATTTGCTCGACGCTGGCAGAGCGCATCGGGTAATGATCGCGATGTCGGATGCTCGGCGGCTGGTGCGCCGGGCTCGGCGAATGAACCGGTGGCGGCCGCGCTTACGCGCCTCGGATCCGGCAGCTGCGAGCCGTTCAGCTCGGCGAGCTGCGTATCACGGCGAGGTGCACTGCGGAGATGCGAACGCCACGTCGCGACACGCCAACGCATCGCTAACTCTCCGCCGGTCTGCCCCGACTACATTTTGAAGCGACGACCATCGGCGCTGATGGAAGGTGAAGAGATGGGTGCAAGGGGCGAGGAGCCTGCGCGTGGCTGACCCCTCTTACGACTGGGCGGCTCTGTATCAGAAGCATCGCAACGCGATGTACGGGGTCGCCTATGAAGTGCTGCGCGGAAGCGGACGAGTTGATCTGGCCGATGACGCGGTTCAGGAAGCGATGGTGTCCCTCATGAAGGCGCCGCCGCCGGAGCCGCCTCGCAGCTGGGAGGCACTGTTCGTGGTGACAGCGAAGCGCCGAGCGCTTGACATTGTTGGCTCGGCCGCCATGAAGAAGGGCGCCGAGTTCTCCGAGGAGTACGTCCCAGCTGCGAGACCGCCGGACGATGACGACGCGCTGGAGCGTCTCGAGAAGATGGCACGCGCGAGGCCGGTGATCGCGGGTCTCGATGCGCAGGAGCACGTTGTCCTGGCGCAGTACATCGTTCGGGATCGTCCGAGGGGCGACGTCGCTGCCGAGCTCGGCGTCACTCCGGGTCGCGTCTGCCAGATCAGTACGAGAGTCTTGTCAAAGATCAACGCAGCCGTGGAGGAAGGAGGGTGACCATGCACTCGGAAGACCGAGACCAGGAACTCGCGGACATTCTTGACGCGCGGGCAGGTCGGTCGGCGCTTGCCGCGGGCGCGGATGTGAATCGCCCCGAACTTCGCAAGCTGCTCGAGGCCGCTGATCTCACGTGGGTCAGTCAACAGACCGCTCCACCGCTTACTGATGATCCGGTCGCTGCAATGCTCGGCCTCGTGCCCGACTCGGAGCTGGAGCTCGACGGGAAGGCGCTGTCCAATGCCCGGAAACGTTCGGGTCTGACCGTGAGCGCATTGGCGAAGCGACTTTCCGATCGAGGGTGGGAGGTGACGGGTAGAGACATCTTTGCCTGGGAAAGCGGCAAGAACCTGCCACGTGTCCCTGCCCTGATCAACGCGCTTGCAGAGGAGGCCGGCGCGGACGCCGACCGGTTGCGACGTCCGTCTGGAACGGATCCAGAGCGCGCCCGGTTGGCGGCCGTCGTGGGATCCGAGACCTTCAAAGCGCTTGCGCAGCGTTGGGCGCGTCTTCAGGGAACGACCATCGCATTGGCGTCTTCCGCGCTCGAGTCGAGAATGCTGGTCGCCGTGCATCGCGGTGGCGCACCTGAGTCAGAAGTTCTGCTTGAGTCACTTGAAGCGTTGGTGGACTCCGTCGAAGGCACCAAGGGCTCATGAAGCTTGGGCCGTGGATCGAGCGCGCCGTCAAGATTATCGATCCCGGGGTTCAGGAGCTGTTCGTCCTTGACCCGCTCGACGCGCTCACCAGCGGTATGCGGCTGACGGTGCGCGCAGTGGACTCGCTTTCCACCAGCCGTGGCGATGGCGGCTTCTGCGATGGGATGTCGTTTCTCGAAGACGGCGTCATCCTGTACGCACCCACGCCAAACAGCCGGCGTCAGAACTTCACCCTCGCGCATGAGCTCGGTCACTGGGTGGTCGAGCAAGATCAAGGCCTGTTCGACTGGATCGCTGATCAAGCGGATCCGCCCGCCCTGCTTGAAACGGTGTGCGACCATATCGCGCAACGCCTTCTGCTACCCGACGCTCTCACCAGCGAGATCATCGGGGCGGATCTTGTCCGCGCGCAGCACGTGCACGACCTATTCGACAACAGCCAGGCCAGCTATCAAGCCTGCGCGATCGCGATCTCACGACGCATCCGTGGACTTGGCGCCGTCGTGCTCATCGACCGTTTCGACGGTCAGGTCGCGCACGCGAGCATACAGCCGGAGCCTGATGATGGATGGCCCGTCGTCTGTCCATGGCGCGGACAGACCCTTCAGGACGCCCACGCCCTCCGGCAGATCGATCCGGGAGCGGCGTTCACGCGTCGGATCACCTGGCGCGACTCATGGGGGAGGACCGCCGACTTCTACGCCGACGCCCTCGCCGACGACCGGCGAATCATCGCGGTGCTAGCCGGGCACGATATCTGGAAGGTCGACCCCGGCTACATGATTCAGCCGCGCGAGTTCGACACGCGCCCCCTCCTGACGATTTTCTGCTGCGGTCAGAGCCGAACGTTCCGCGGCTACCCCTGCCCCGCGTGCGGCAATGGTTTCTGCCCAGTCTGCAAGAACTGTCAGTGCGACCGAGCAGCCAAGACTGAGGAAGCCTGCACGGGTTGCTACATGCTCTTCCAGCGCCACCTGCTCGTCGATGGGCTCTGTGAAAGCTGCCGCTAACTCGATCGTCTGCTGCTCCGACTACTTGGTGAGGGGCTGACCGTCAGCCCCGGAGACGGAGCCGGAAATGGCGAAGAACACGGGACGCGGCCACCGCGTCGGGGCAGTCAAGGGGCGCAGCGAGTTCCAGGTCGGTAACACCTGGTTCAAGCGCGACGCCTCGACGGGCCGCATCATGAACGGCAGCCCCAACCAGCACAAGGGCGTCCGCAACGAGAAGTGATCGAAGCAGAGCCGACCCAATGCTGGCTCCGCTCGTCACCGCTTCATCTCACCCTCATCAAGAAAGCAAGGAATCATGGCAGATCGACGAGTAACCCATTCACGCAAGAACCGCGACGGTGACATCACCGCCATCGGGACGCCCAGCCAGTACTGGTCGCCGCGTGCGAAGGCAGACGCCATCAGCGACATCGAGCTCCGCATCCACACGTACTACGTGCAGTGGCCCGAGAAGCGCACGGAGATCCGCGTCGTGAACGGCACGACCGGCAAGTACCTCCGCACCGATCGCGACAACACGACCCGCAACAACCTGGACGACCTCCCGGACCTGTGACTGCGACGCCGAACAGGCGAAGGACCGCCCCGCCTGTGCGGGCGGTCCTTCACTTGTTGGGTGGCCGGGCGGCGAGCGTTACGCTGTCTTCACTTTCGTCGGCGCACGCAGCACGACACCAGCTTTCCAGATGGTCATTCGCATCGTCTCCTGATTTTCGTCGAGTCGTTTGGCGACTTGCGAGAGAGACAGCCCCGCCTCGTAGAGGTAGGGGCCACGCAAGTCGACGTAGAAGACGCAACGCGCTACCTACCCCGTCCGCGGTTGAATTGTCCTCGTGACTGAATCTGCGCCCACACCCCAGCCCGACGGCCTCGACGTGTACGTCATCACCTACGACGAGGAGGGGCACGAGGAGCGGCTCCTCCCATCGGAAGTGACGGACGCTGTCGTGGAACGGTCGAGGGATTTCGGTATCAACAAGGGGTCCTGGACGATCGACCGCATTAAGCACGGGCCGTTGATCGCCGCAGAGTCGCAGCTCCGGCTCGTGAACGTCGGTAGCCTTGCGCGAGCTATCGCCGGCAACTATTACGGCACCGCGCTCATCGTAGATCAGACACCTCCTCCGATCGACGAGGACGTCTACGACATCGACCGTCGCTACGACGTGGACGTCGTGGACGACGTATTGGTGGCCGTGGTCACTCAGCGGCATCCGGCTCAACCTGCCGAGACGGAGGCGGAGATCGCGGCCAGGCTGGCGCGTATCGCCGCCGCGTACGGGTGCCGGATTGTCGGAGTGAGCTTCGCCCTTCCTGGGGGCGGGACCCCGGAGGAAATGTTGTCCCATTGGCCCGAAGGCGAAGAGTGGTCCGAACGTTTCCGCGCGGAGACCATCGAAACTCTGGCTGGCATGGCGCACGACGTCAAGGTTTCCATCGCTACCGACGACAACGTCACCATGGCGACGTTGATGGACGGCGCCGCGGCAATGGCTGACTATCTCAGCGCAACACAGACGGGCCCCCTCGACGCTGCCGGGGTGCTCAATCTGCTGCGGGGCGGCCACTTCAACCTGCTCATCGGCGAGGCAGAGTCCGGCTACCTCGAGGTCAAGACCCAGATGCACCCCATCTCGGCGCCTGGTGACACGGGCAAGAAGGCGAAGGTCGAGCTTGCGCAGGACGTTGCCAGATTTGCCAACGGAGACGTCGATGCCGTCCTCGTCATTGGCTACAAGGAGGCACCTGGTGGGGCCAACACGATCGGGAGTCTCACCCCGGTCGCAGATTCCATTCTGAACACCGCGCAGATTCACGAGCTGCTCGACGCCCGCATCGTTCCACCCGTCGATGGGTTAATCATCGAGAAGTTCGTGGTGACCGCGACCGACAGCGTGCTCGCGATCTATGTTCCGAAACAACCGAGCGAGATGCAGCCCTACCTGGTTCACGGGGCAATCGCGGAAGGCAAAGTGGAAGGTGCGTTCTTTAGCATCGTGCGGCGCCGCGGCGAAGGATCGATCACGACTTCTGCCCAGCAGATCCACGCGTACATCGTTGCGGGGAAGCGGTACCTCCGTGGGAACGACTAATCGGCGCGCAGTCCGATGAACTCGGGAGCTGCCGTTCGCGTGCCCAAACACCCGAGCAACGGTGTCTGACCGGTGCTCTACCGTCTACCACTGAGAGAGTGGAGCGTCAGTGGCAAACAATGGCATTCCGTCAGGGCGGGTGATATCGGCGGATGAGCAGGGCATCGAGGCAGCCTTCAGAAGCATGGCCTCGACGATTGCCGGTCTGCGTCCGGGGGAGACGCTGCTCGACTTCGCCGCTCGGGGGCCGGACGTCATTCGAGAGACCTCGCTGCGATACGCGCGGCCGTCGAACAGGCCGATGCATTCGATGTCATCGAGCTGATGCGACTCCGAGAGACTCCGCTTGTGCTCGACGGGTACCGCGAGAGCCTCGCAGATCATGGGCCCGCGGCAGAACCGAGCAAGAAGCTCCTCTGGGCGGCTAGACGATCCCCAGGGCGGCCCTGCACGACACCTGCGAGGGATGCGTCTGGCTGTTGGCTGGAGCGCTGCAAGGCTTCGCAGACCGCCAATACGACGCTGTCACCGCCACGTACCTTTGTTTGTGTGAGCGGGGCAAGCTGCGGCTTTCGGGTTGTCGACTCGAGCCCGGTATGCCCGCCAAGCGCCGGGACCTGCTCGGGACCTGATGCATGCAATTCATGCAAGTCATGACGTGAAACGGCGCCGTCTGAGGGGCAGAGATGCCCGGAAAATCAAGGAATCGGGTCGAACCGTCTACCTGGGGGTCAAGGGGTCGCAGGTTCAAATCCTGTCAGCCCGACCGAAAAGCCCAGGTGAGAGAATTTTTCTTTCCTGGGCTTCGTCGTTTCTGTTGTCCTTTCGGAGGGGTTTATGGAGGCATCCGACCGCGGGTGCTGATGCCTTCCGGGACGCGTCGATTGCGGCCGTTGCGACGAGTCGGGACCTGGCCGGGACCTGACGCCCGTTCTTGGTCTTCGATCTGTAGCCTTTTCATCGCCGAGGTGCCGTCGTTCGACTGGACGTGGCGGGGCTGTCGCGGTCGGGGGTCTCGTGTCCGTCGAGGAACGCGTTGGCGCGTGCGGCGGCGTCGGTGAGGTGCCTGGCGTCGCGGTGGAGGTAGCCGCGGGTAGTCTCGATCGATTTGTGGCCGAGGATGCTTGGAGGACATGGAGCGGGATGCCTGCGTCGGCGAGCCAGGTCGCTTCGGTGTGGCGGAGCCCGTGCCGGGTAAGGCTCGTTAGCTCGAGTTCGGTGACGAGCTGGTTCCACTTGGTCGCATCCCGCACGGACGCTATGGTGAGCACGCCACCTCGAGGACCAGTCAGTAGCCGCTCGTCGGGTTCACGGTCGGGGGGTGAGGCGTTCCAGGACGCATCGCCCGTCCGTACCGTCATCGACCTGAATCAGCGACGCAATCTCGCATCGTCGCCTTCGAAGAATCGCAGCGCTGGAGCAGAAGAATTCTTCATCTTTAGTTTCCCCCAGCCGTCCAACCTCTTAGCAACTAACGACGCGCGACACTGGTGGACACAGCACATCGCGCCCGGGCTACGAACGCCAGTACTCGATGTAATGATGCGCTATTCAGGAGGCTGTTTTCCAGTATGGTTCCAGCAACTCGCGCCACCAGGCTCGTTCAGTGAGGGGGTAGCCGAGACCCCGAAGTTCCGCTGCAAGCCGTCGAAATTCTTGATCAAGATCCTCGCGGTCCTGCCTTCGCTCGAACAGGGCAGCCTCGTAGTCCCATGAAGCGTCGAACCGTTCACCCCACTGGGTCAATCGCGTGACGAGTTCGGCAGGTAGCACCTCACGGATGTCCGGCTCGTCGTCATCGCCGTACTGCTCTAGCGGGAAGCCGTGATCCCAGCTAAAAACCATACTTTCGAACATGCGCTCAACCTAGCAGCGACGACTCACGGGTGCTCGGGATCGCAGTGATCACTCGCTTGTTGTCCACCGAAACAAAAATGGATGCGTTGATCGTCTTCTTGTACTTCGGCTTTCCATTGACCATTTGGTAGATCCTCGAATCAGATACTTGATGAAGTCCTGAACGTTTCTTGACAACCCATCATCTCGCCGTCCGGGCAGAAGGTCGGTTCGAACACGTCGAACGTCCGCTGGTGCAACATCTGAGGAAGCGCCAGAGGTGGACGATCACCGGCTTCGCCGCGTGAGTCCGCCTACGGCGCCAATAGGTCAGCTTCGCGCTACCGCATCGGTACCTGGACGATCCTCGTCGACTCCGGTCGCGGCACCGGGGTCGTCAGGGTCAGCCGTAAGCCAAAGCAACCCGCGCCCCTGCTGGCTCACGAGACGGATCGCGATGGAGTAACGAGTTCCCGGTCGATCGAAAGCCATCTGCTTAGCCCAATGATCCACCACGGCGAAGGTCTGCTCATCGATGTCAAACACTTCCCAGCCGTCCTCATCATGGACGAGAAAGACCCTGTAGTCCTGGCGGTCAGCCTCCCACTGGGTGTCTCGCTCGTCAACGAGCCGAGCATCGATTCGATCAGTCATTAATCCTCCTCCGGCGGGCAGACGCCAGACGCGTCACCCCTTGCCCGCTAATAGCTACTTTGCGCCACAACGGCTACATGTGACAGACAGCAGCCAATACGAGAGCCCTCCTCCCGTTTCCGGCGCTGCCCGCACGCCCACTGTCTCGAGGCAGGGCGCAACTCCGGCATGCCCGCCCGACAAACGGCGTCGATCGGTTCCCGCGCCGTCTCAACCGTGCAACCGGCGAACGAGGGATCGCTGCGCACAGGTCCCACGCGCCGCTACATGACGAGTCCGACCGCCTCTTTGAGGTCGGTCACGTACTGCTCAGGTTTCTCCCATGCAGCGAAGTGGCCTCCGGAGGTGTGTTCGTGGAACGCTCGCACGTCGAAGAGTCTCTCTGCGAATGCCCGTGGTGCGTTGACCAGGTCGGCGGGAAAGATCGACAGCACTGTGGGTGTCGCCGTGTCGGTCTTCTCGTTGGGCGGCGGCACCAGCAGTGCGTAAGGTCCGAACGAGGTGCCGATGGTGCCGGTGAACCAGTAGGCGGAGACCCACGTGAGTGCCTCGTCGTCGGTGAAGACGGTCGAGATGTCATCGTCGTGGTCGGTCCAGGACCACAACTTCTCGCCGATCCAGGCCAGCAGTCCGGATGGTGAGTCGCCGAGAGCGACCGCGAGGGTGGCCGGTTTCGTCGAGTGCTCGTGACTGTAGCCACCTTCGGCGTTCTGCCAGCTTTGGCGTCGCTCAGCATAGGCCCGTTCTTCGTCGCTGACGTCATCGGGGATCTCGCCGGCCAGGTGGGCCTGGGAGACGTCGGTCAGGTGGGCGGCGGCGACGGCCGCGCCGTGACGCCGGAGGAGTGCTTCGGCGACGTCAGAGCCGATGTCGCCGGCGCTCACGATGTACCGCTCATAGCCGAGCCGCGTCATAGCTGCGGCGATGACATCGGCCATGTCGACCGCCGACATTCCCCGGGCAGAAGAGGGCGCGCTGAAGGGGTAGCCGGGCAACGCCGGGACCACCACGGTGTACTCCTCCAGCAGGGGCAGCACTCGTTCGAATCGCAGGATCGAGTCAGGCCATCCGTGAAGAAGCAGAACGACGGGCGCTTCCGCCGCGGCACGCTGGTGGACGACTCGCAGAGGAGTCGGTCCGTCGACCAGCTCCCACGGAAGCGAGAGAATGCGCTCTTCGTGTGCACGCCAGTCGTAGCCCGTTCTCCATCGCTCAAGGAGCCTGTTCAGCCAATCGCGGTCGATACCGTAGCCGGACGTGAGAGGGGCGGGAAGATCGACCCGGCGCAGACGATCGAGGCGTTCGCGGAGATCGGCGAGTGCTGCCTCGGAGACCGGGGGCGGAGCCGCGCTTGTGTTGCTCTGCATGCCTCGAGGCTATAACCGCGTCACCCAGCAGGAAAGGCTGTGACGGTGTCGGCGGCGCTGAATCCGGAACGGTTTCGGCGTCCGTCGGACTCTGGCGAGGCGGGCTACCCTGGTCGGGTGCCGACTTCGCCGCTCACGAACCTGTCGCCGTCTGCCCGCCGGATGCTGACCGTGGGATGCATCGTGTTGATCGCCGTGTTCAGCTTCGCGACTCTGTGGTCGGTGTCCGCGTGGATCATCGTCGGCGCCGAGGCGCAGGTGTACTTCCCGGGGCGAGGGGGAAACACGTCCGTCGACGTGTGGAAGGCCGCGCCGCTCTACGGCGCGCTGGCCGTCTGCTCGGGCTGGGGCCTGCGCGCGCTGCTCAAGAGCCGTCGCTCGAGCACGGACGAGCGATGACCGCCCGTCACCAGTCGTCCGCGAAGCACTGCGCCCGAGCGCGCCCGTACTCGGCAAGGGTGTGGAATGCCTCCTTGGGCTCCCAGGGCATGCCCGGGTACGCGGTTCCGGTCCGGCCGTCCGGCAGAACCTTGACGATGCCGAAGCTGCCGCGGTCGAAGTCCTTCTCGGGGTCGTCGGAGGCGGGCAGATGCCGGGATGCGAACGTGTAGACGAACGCGGAATCGACGCCGCCCGCGTCGTAGAGGTCGAGCAGTTCGCGCAGGTATCCGGCCTGCTCGGCCTCGTCGCGCTCGACGGACTCGGTGAGCCGGACCGCGCGCGCAGTGGCCTCGTCGTATCCGATGATGCCCCCGCGGCTGCCACGCTCCGCAGCTCCGGTGAAGGTCGTGCAGCCGAACTCGGTGACGGCGGCCGGCATGCCCTGCGACGTGAGGGCCGAGATGGTCGCGGGCAGCGCGTCGGCGTTGCTCGCGTCGCGATAGCCCCCGTCGGTCGCGATGAAGTCGAACAGCGTCCAGTCGACCGATTCGAAGGGGAGCGAGGCATACCCGATGAGTCCGCCGAACCGCTCGCGCGCCTCCGCGGCGGCGCGGGCGAGCAGCGCCCGCGTGCGCTGCTGCACCTGAGGGAGCAGGTCGCGCAGCGTCGCCGGATCCGCGAGTGAGGCCGCGCGCTCGGTGAGGGACTCTCCCGGCAGCAGACCGGTGGTCATGATGCTGATCTCCGAGCCGGTGAGGAAACGGATGCGGGCGCCCTCGAGTCGGATCCGCTCCGCCCGCCCGGCGGCGTCGCGCAGGAACTCGAGCAGTTCACCGGGGGTCAGGTCGTTGGTGAACGGGCAGTACCAGACCTCCAGGCCGGCGGCCGCCGCGTGCCGGGCTGCGACCTCGAGCCGGTCCGCAACGCCACCGGTGATGCGAACCGCATCCGCCCGCAGCTCCGTGCGGATGATCCGCATCTCCTCGGCGACGACGTCGGAATCGAACGGTTCGTGGGTGGTGGTCCCGCCGTTGCGGAAGCCGGTGTCATAGGTGACTCCCCATGCGCGCATGGTCTCTCCTCTGTTGGGTACGCTTCGTACCCTATCGCACCCAGAGTACGATGCGTACCGTGACGATGAAGCGACGGCGAGGCGAAGAACTCGAGCGAGCGATCCTGCAGGCGGCCGCCGAGCAGCTGTCGTCGTCCGGCTACGCCGGAATGACGATGGACAGCGTCGCTCGTCGCGCAGGCACGAACAAGAACGCCATCTACCGCCGATGGCCGCAGCGCGTCGACCTGGCCGTCGATGCGTATGCGCGCCTCGCCGACGCGGCGGACACGACGGTGCCCGACGGCAGCCTCCGCGACGGCGCTCTCGAGTTGCTGCGTCGCGCCAACGCCACCTGGTCCTCACCGCACGGTGCGATCCTCCGCGACCTGTTCGCAGCTGCCTCCGACGACCCCGCGCTCCTGGCGCGGCTGCGCCGTCACGCCGCTGCCGGCTCCGTGACCGACACCTGGCTCCAGCTTCTCGAGCGGGCAGGAGACGCGGACGCGGGAGCCGTGCATCCGCGTGTCGCCGCCCTCCCCATGACTCTCCTGCGGGGCGAATACGCGCTGCGCGGCGTGCCCGGCGTGCCGGACGAGGTGCTGGTCGAGATCGTCGACGAGATCTTCCTTCCGCTGGTCCGTGGTCGCAGAGCGGTGTCGGACCAGCCCGGCACCTCCGTCACACCCTGAGGGTCGCGCTCACCAGGGGAGCCAGCCGCGGTCGCCGATCACGACCTCGCGGTGCCCGCTGATCGAGCCGATGATCAGCCGCCCCTTCGACTCCGGTCCGTCGGCCATGATCACCACCCGTCCGCCCGGCGTCTGCGCCACGACGTCGCGCGCCGACGGGCTCGCCCCCTCGAGACTCCAGAGCAGGTCGCTCTCGGGGCCGCGCGCCTCGAGAGCGGACGGACGACAGCACAGGGTGTGCAGCGTGAACCCGTGCTCCTCGCCGGCCGGCCGGCCGGTCACGGGCTCGATGACCAGCGACTCGTCGTCGTAGCGGAACACGCGCTCGAGGTCGGCGTCATCGGTGAACTCGTCATCGTAGCCGTCGTCGACCCCCTGGCCGTCGCGGTCGACGTAGCGCTGCACGATCTCGCCCGGTATGCCGGGGGCGGCTGTGCCGAGGTCGTCGACGACCTGCAGGTTCCCCTCCGTGGCGGTCATGGCGATGCGTCCCGTGCGCGCATCGAGTGCGAACCAGGTCGCCGCGCGGGTCGGGTCGTCCATGCGGATGAACGCTCCTCGCTCGTCGACGGCCACGGCGTCGACGCCCACCGGGATGTCATGGTCTTTGGGAAGCCGCTGATCCCAGATCAGCTCGCCCGTGCCGAGATCGATCGCGGCGACGCGCTCGTGCTCGCTGATGCGCAGGAACGCTCTCTCGTCGTAGGTCACGACGGCGACCTCACGTCCGTCGAGCGTGCCCGTCGCGACCATGGGCGGGACGCTCGCCCATGTCTCCACGGCCACATGCCAGTACACGCGCCCTGCCACGGTGAGCATCGTGGCGGCGACGACGACGAAGGCCAGGGCACCGGCGATTGCCTTGATGCGAGGCGAACCGGGCCACTTCGGGGGAAGCGGTGGTGTCGATCCGCTCGAGCCGCTGTCCGATTCGCGCACGGGCGCGTCATCGGCGGGGGAGTGGATGCTCTCCGCGGAGGCCTGTCGCGGCGGTCCGAACGCGGCGACCGCTGCTCTGCGGATGCCGGCGGTCACGGGCTGCAGTGCGAGCAGCGCCGCGCCGAGAGCCGCGAGGTGCCAGGCGAAATCGACGGCATCGGGATCGAGGTCCCCGCCGCCCGCGCCGACGAGCCAGACGCGCGCGAGAGAGCCGACGCCGACGCCCACGAGCGGCACGGCGATCCCGCGCAGCGCGATCCAGGCCCAGAAGGCTCCGCGAGCGCGCGCCGTGCGGAAATCGAGCACGAACAGCAGCGCGTTCACGGGGAAGGCGATCATCGAGATCGCGAGCGAGCCGTCGAAATCGTCGAGCCCGTGCACATCGAACAGGGTGAAGTACCAGCCGGACAGACCCTGCACCGCGCAGACCACGCCGATCACGACCCACCGCGCCGCGCTCCACGCCCGCAGCCTTGTCGCCGATGCCGTCACCCGCTCGGACTCCATGCATCCCCCTCGCCTGCGCGTGCACCGCCGGATCGGTCGGCGTCGCGCTCAGCCATATTCTGCCGCACTCGCTGCGCACTGCCGCCCGCCGCACCGAGCCCGCAGGGCGAGCGAGCTAGCGGTCCGTGGCGAGCTCGACCGGCTGACGCAGCACGGTGCGCAGCCTCTCGGGCGCGACCTTCCGGAAGTCGCTGAAGTAGATCTCGTGGTGCTTTCCGCTCACGCGGAAGCCCTGCTGCGGAATGAACTCCTCGTGCATCCGCTCCAGGAGCGGGCCCTCGTCATCGAAGGAGCCGAGGTGCAGCGTCTGCACGCAGCGCCCTTCCGCGAGAGTCTGCAGGCGGACGTCGTCCAGGCGCAGGGGCCGCGTCTTGGCAGCCACCTGCGCGAGCGCGCTGCGGAACAGCGCGTCATCGATCCAATCGGGCGCCATCAGCATCAGTGTCCAGAGCCAGCTCGACTTGTCGCGAGTGACGGTGAAGGCGTCCATGTCCTCCGCCCACCACAGCCCCTCCAGCGGAGGGACGACGTAGTCGCGCCCGAGCTCCCGTCTGCTGGCGAACTTGAGCTTGTACGCGACGGGGTAGAGCGACTCCAGCGCCTGCGTGTATGCGGGCGAGGTGTTCGGGTCGCCGTGTCCGTCGATCATGAGGTACTGCATCTCGGGCACGTCGACGATCCGGAACCGTCCGCGCGTCGCTCGATAGCTGTCGTGGGTCTTCTTGAAGTCGATCTTGTCCGTCATCGGCATACGGGCTCATTCTGAGAGCCACGACCTCCCGCACTCAGGCTAGTCGGGCACTGCCGCCCCGCGCCCGGGCGACCACGATCCCGCGCTGCGAATCGGGGAACCGCTCCAGCATCGCCCGCAGCTCGGTGGCATCGACATCGGCGCCGAACGCCTCCGCCCCCGGCTCGAGCATGATCCCGGATGCCAGCTCACCCGCCACGACCGGATCGAAGCCCAGATCGTCGACGAGGTCGGCGACGATCGCCACGTCGTCGGGGTCGTCGCCGGCTATCGCGATGGCCTTGCGCCCGGCCGCGCCGGAGGGGCGCGCCTCGTCCTCGACGTCGTGGTACCCCATGTGCCCGAGCGCCTTCACCACCCGCGCGCCGACGAGGTGCCGCTGCACGAGCTCGCTCGTCGAGCTGCGCGGGTCGTCGAGCTCGGGACGGATGCCGTCGGCGCCCCACCAGTAGTTCATCGCGTCGATGACGAGCAGACCGCGCATCCGATCGGCGGGCAGGCTGCGGAAGCTGCTCAGCGGCAGGGCGAGGATCACGGCGTCGGCTGCGGCGAGCACCGCGTCGACGGAGGCCGCCGACGCGCCCACCGCGGCCATCGCCCGCGCGATGCGGGCCGGATCACCGGATGCGGCCACCCGCACGTCGTACCCCGCAGCGGAGCTGAGCTTCGCGAGCAGGGTGCCCAGCCGGCCGGCGCCGATGATGCCCAGGGTGCGGATGCGCGATGCCATGCCGCCATCGTATGACCGTGCGCCGAAGGTCGAGCGGCATCCGTCGCTCACTCACCCCCGTCGCCCGGGCGAGCGCTTCTGAACCGGAACCGCAAGACGAGCCCGGCCGCCACGCAGGCCAGCGCGAGCAGCCCGAGAGCCGTCCACAGCGCACCCTCGATCCCGGTCGTCGCCAGGTCACCGTCGGCACCGTCGTCCACACCGCCGTCATCCGCGCCGCCGTCGTCCGGGTCCCCGGGCGCGGTTCCCGGTGCGATGACCTGCAACGGTGTCCGGGCCAGCTCGGCGTCGCCGTCGTCGGTCGCGACCAGCGTGTGAGCCCCGACCGCCGTGGCCGCGGGAACGCGAATCGTCACGGTCGCGGACCCGTCGGCTCCCACCGTCACGGTGCCCACGCGCACCGGACCCGAGTGCAGCCAGAGCTGCACGCTCTGAGACGGGGCGAATCCGCTGAGGCCGACCTCCACCTCGCCGCCCGCGACGGCCTGCGCGGGGGAGAGGGTGAGCTGCGCGGTCTGCGGTGCGCAGTCGTCCGTGCACGGTGCGGGCTCCTGCGTCGCCGAGCCGTCGCCGAGGTCGGCCACGAACGACGCGACCCAGGCGAGTGCGGAGTTCCAGTTGATGGTGATCTCGTTCACCGCCCATGCCTCGATGTTGTCGACGTAGCACGCCTGCGGTGCGCAGCCGGCGAGCCAGATGGAGGAGATCGGGTCCTGCAGATCGGAGTTCGGGCCACCGGCGACGGATCCGACGGGCGGGTTCGGCAGCGCCGGATCGAGCGAGTGGGCGTACCACCGGCTGTGCTGGTCGTGGGCGTCGTTCTCGCCCCAGCCCGTGATGTACGACTGCCCGAGCACGTTGCGGCCCATCAGATAGTCGTAGCCCTCCACGACGGCACGGGCGTACCCGGGTCGGCCGGTGAGGTCATAGGCGGTGGCGATCACGACCTGGTTGTTGAGGATCGACGAGTTCGACCCCCACACGTACCGGCCGTCGTCGGGCGAGTAGGGCTGCCCGAAGGGCTCGTCGTCCTGCCGGGCGACGAGATCGTCGGCTGCCTCGACGACGGATCGCCGGATGCGCGAGATGTCCTCGAGGTCGTCCGCGAAGCGGGCGAGCTGCATGCGGCCCAGTGCCGCCACGCTTCCCCAGTAGAACCCCTCCGGGGCGAAGACGTCCGCACGGTGCAGCGGGCTCTTCTCGAGGTCCTCCGCGAAACGGGTGCCGTGGGTGGTCAGGTACAACTCGGCCGCCGCCCAGTAGAACTCGTCGGTCACATCGTCGTCGGCGTACGCGCCGCCGCCGTTCTCTCCGTCCTCGCGGGGAGCGAGCAGGGCGGGATGGGCGAGTGCGGCGTCATACGCCCGCTGCGCGGCCGTCAGCAGCCGTGCCGAGTACGCGCCGTCGAACTCGGCGAACACCCGCGAGCCCTGCGCGGCGACCGCGGCGAGGTTGAGCGTGGCGGCTGTCGACGGGCGATGCAGCTGGCGCGGCTTCGAGTCGGCGCTCGGGAGCAGGGGAAGGCCCGTCCAGCTCTCGTCCTGCACCTTGTGGTGCGCCATGCCTGCCAGCGGCCGCCCCTGCGGCACCTGCATCTTCAGCAGGAAGTCCAGACTCCACCGTGCTTCGTCGAGGATGTCCGGAACCGCGTTGCCGCGCTCGGGCACCGCGAGAGTCGAATCGCCCAGCTCCTGCTCGGTTCCCGCCTGCTGCGCCCGTTCCCACGCCGACAGCAGCTGGGAGGTGGCGATCCCGCCGTTGACGACGTACTTCCCGTGATCGCCGGCGTCGTACCAGCCGCCGGTGACGTCGAGGGCGTAGTCGCAGGTCCAGTCGTCCATGTACGGCTGCGGGGCCTGGCATCCCACCTCCCGATCGCCCTGGTTCGGAGCGATGCCGAGGTGACCGGCCGGGCGCGCGTACTGCTCGCCGGCGATCGCGCCGTCGATCGCGATGCCGGACCTGTTCGTGTAGAAGAACCGCAGGGAGTCCGAGCGCAGCGCCTGGAAGACGTCGTCGCCGATCCGGAACGGGCTGCTGGAGCGACCGTCCACCTCGAGCGTGTACGCGTCGCCGGATCGGGTGACCTCCGAGAAGTCGACGGTGTGCACCGCGGCTCCCGCCGAATCGTCGAAGCCCGCCGGAGTGGTGCTTCCCGACGCGACGCGCTCGCCGTCGTGCAGCAGCTGCCAGGGGAGCGGCTCGGACGCCTCCGTCACGACCGTGGCGTTCTTCGGTCCGTGCGTGAGATAGCCGACCTGGTTCACCTTGACGGAGGAGCCGGTGTCGGCGACGTAGTCGTAAGCGGTCCCGCGCAGTGAGACGTTGTCGAAGCACACGGTGTGCGCGGTGCTCGCGCCGCCGACGCGGAACTGCACGGCCGACATCACGACAGCGTCGGTGAAGGTCGTCTCGAAGGCGAAGGAGTGGTGGCTCGGTGCGGTCCCCAGGGTGAAGGTCTTCGCGAGGAAGGTCGTGTTCTCGGGATTGTAGAAGGGCGCCACCTGCACGCCGCTGGTCACGGGGATGCTCGCTCGCGCGTCGAAGCTGAGGGTGAAGCGGGTGGAGCCGGGGAGGTACACGCTGTTCTGCCCGACCAGCAGGTCCCAGAGGTTCGCCGAGGAGCGCGGATCCACGCACAGCTCGCCCGAGGAGATGTCGAGCTTCATCCCGCCGTTCGCCCACCACGGCTTATGCGTGGAATCGAACGACGTGTTCGCGAGCAGCTCATCGGGACCGGCCGGTTCGGGCTCGGCCTCGGGCGTCACGAGGGACACGTCGTCGATGCAGATCGTCGTGGCGGCGTTGCCGCCCAGGCGGAACTGGATGCTCGATTCCGTATTCGCGCTTCCCTCCGACGGCGTGAAGGGGAGCTCGAAGCTCCGTCGCTGCGTGTCGAGGGCGGCGTCCATGCGACCGTAGGTGATCAGCGACGGGTTGCTCTTGGGCTGGACCTGCGCCCGGATGGTCGCGGTCGTGGTGCTCCAGGCGTCGAAGCGGAGGACGTAGGGGGTCTCATCGGCGATGTCCAGCCCGTGCTGGCCGACGATCGCCTCCCACTGCTGGAGGCCTGCGGGAACGGTCGAGCAGTACGCGCCCTCGCCCGTCGAGAAGGAGAAGTTCCCGGTGTTCCACCAGGGTTCGTGACCGGTTTCGAAGCCGCCGTTGACGACGAGGTCCCGGTCGGCGGCCGTGGCGGCGGGAGGGACGGCGAGCGCCGCCATGGCGACGACGGCGACGGAGATGATCGCGCTGAGCGTTCTCCACGGGTTCATGTAAGCCCCTTTGCTTGCATCGGACGAGCAGAGAGCGCTCTCTCTGCTCGGGGTGGATCCTTCTCGGATCCCGTTGTCGGATTGTCGGGTCGGTCTTGCGGGATATCGGAAGTGGAGGGTGCGCCTGTCAGGCGCTGTCCCGGAGCACGAGCTCCGCGGGCATGATCAGGTGCTCGGGAACGGCGTCGTCGCCGTCGATGAGACGCAGGAGCGTGTCGGCGAGCTGGCGGCCGAACTCGACCGACGGCTGCCGCACGGTGGTGAGGGCGGGATCGGAGGCGGACGCCGCCTCGGTGTCGCCGAAGCCGACGACGGAGACGTCTCCGGGAACCGGGACCCCGGCTTCGGCGAGCACGCGGAGCACCTCGAGCGCCATGCGGTCGTTCGCGACGAAGAGGCCGTCCACGTCGGGGTGATCCGAGATCAGCCGCCGCGTGGCCTCGGCTGCCGATTCGGGCGTGAAGTCAGCGGTCACGATGCGCGGCTCGGCGAGGCCGGCGTCGTGCGCGCCCTGCAGGAAGCCGTCCAGTCGATCGCGCCCGACGGCCATGTCCAGCGGTCCCGTGATGGTCGCCAGGCGCCGCCGGCCCTGCCGCGCCAGGTGCGCGCCGGCGAGCGCCGCACCGCCGCGATTGTCGGTGTCGACGTAGTGGTGCCGATGCCTCTCGTCGCCGAGCGGCCGGCCGCCGAACACCGTGGGAGCGGTCGCGTCGAGGTCGGCGAGCGACTCGTCGCCCGTGTGGTGCGCGAGCACGATCGTGCCGTCCACGGTGCCCGAGCGGAGGAAGCGCTCGACCTTCGCGCGCGGTTCGCGCACGGTCACCAGGAGGTTCAGCACGAAGTCGCTCTCGTCCAGACGTGCGACGATGCCGTCGACGACCGAGACGAAGAAGGGGTCGCGGAAGAACTTGGTGGTGCTCTCGGGCACGACCAGCGCCACCGCGTTGGCCGTGCGGCGTGCCAGAGCGCGAGCCGAGTGGTTGGGCACGTACTTCAGCCTGTCGATGGCCGCGTTCACGATCTCGGTCATCTCGGCGTTCACCGTCGACTGGCCATTGACCACGCGGCTCACCGTCGCGCGGGAGACGCCCGCCTCCCTGGCGACCATCTCCAGCGTCGGGCGCACCGTATCCGTCATCGTCCCAGTATAGAGAGAGCGCTCTCCTGCGGTGCGAGGGCGGACGCGACCGATCGCCGCGCGATGATGTCGGCAAGCAGGTGGCCGCTGCTCTTGACCGTGCGGCGCTGGGTCGGGTAGTCGACGTGCACGATGCCGAAGCGCTTGTCGTACCCCCAGGCCCATTCGTAGTTGTCCATCAGTGACCAGTAGAAGTACCCGTCGACGGGGGCGCCCCGGTCCACCGCGTCGAGCACCGCATGCAGGTGCGCGCCGAGGAAGGCCGCGCGCTCGGGATCATCGACCGAGCCGTCGTCGCCGACCTCGTCGTCGTACGCCGCCCCGTTCTCCGTCACGTAAAGGCGTGTGGCGGAGTCCTGCAGGTACTCCTCGTGCACGCGCAGGAGGATCTCGGTGAGCCCGTCGGGCTCGACCTCCCAGCCCATCGCCGTCACCGCTCGTCCGCTGGAGTGCGTGTACGCGGCGGGCACCGCGGGGTAGGGGCTTCCGGTCGTCCGGGTCGTCGGTGCGCGCATGCCGAACGGCTGCGGCGGGGGCGTGGTCCCGACCACCTCGCGGTGGTAGTAGTTCACGCCGAGGAAGTCGATGGGCTGGGAGATGACCTCGAGGTCGCCGTCCCGGATGATCCGGTCGAACCCGAGGTGCGCCACGTCGGCCAGCAGATCCTGCGGGTAGGCGCCGCGCAGCAGCGGATCGAGGAAGATGCGGTTGAACTGCCCGTCGATGCGCCGTGCCGCGTCGAGGTCGGCCTCGCTGGTCGGATCGGCAGCCCGGATCGCACCGAGGTTGAGCGTGATGCCGAGCTGCAGGTCCGCATCGCGTCGGCGCAGCTCGCGCACGACCGTTCCGTGGGCCAGCAGCAGGTGATGGGCCGCAGCCAACCCGGCCGCCGGCTCCCGGCGGCCCGGCGCGTGCTGGCCGCCCACATAGCCGAGGAAGGCGCTGCACCACGGCTCGTTGAACGTCGTCCAGTCGGTGACGCGATCGCCGAGTGCGTCGTGGACCGACAGCGCGAATTCCGTGTAGCGCTCCACGGTGTCACGCGATGCCCACCCTCCGCGCTCCTCGAGCGCCTGGGGCAGGTCCCAGTGATACAGGGTGAGCCAGGGGCGGATGCCGGCATCGAGCAGCTCGTCGACCAGGCGCGAGTAGAAGTCCAGGCCCGCCGCGTTCACGGCTCCGCCGTCCGGGCGCACCCGCGCCCAGGATGTCGAGAAGCGGTACGACTGCAGACCCAGCTCCTTCATCAGGGCGACGTCTTCGCGATAGCGGTGATAGTGGTCGCAGGCCACCGCGCCGGTCTCGCCGGCGGCGGTCGCACCCGGGATCGCGCTGAACGCGTCCCAGATCGACGCCGTGCGGCCGTCCTCTGCCGCGGCTCCCTCGATCTGGTAGGCCGCCGCGGCGGCGCCGAGGAGGAACCGGTCTGGAAGGACGCGCTCGCCCGCAGCATCCCTGTGGTCGGTGAGGTCGGTCATCCCTTGACTGCTCCCTGCATGATTCCGGCCACGAGCTGACGGCCGAGCACCCCGAACAGGATGAGCAGCGGCACCGTGGCGATGAGTGCTCCGGCGAGCACGATCGAGTAGTCGACGAAGTAGTTGGCCTGCAGCAGCGACAGCGCCACGGGGAGTGTCGGGTTCTGCCTGTCGAGGACGATGAACGGCCAGAAGAAGTTCGTCCAGGTCGAGATGAAGGTGAACAGTGCGAGCATCGCGGCCGCCGGTCGGGCGGCGGGCACCCCGACGTGCCAGAACGTGCGCAGCATGCTGGCGCCGTCCACGCGGGCCGCCTCGATGAGCTCATCCGGAAGGGACTGGCCGAGATACTGGGTCATCCAGAAGACGCCGAACGCCGAGGTCATGGCCGGCACGATGACCGCTCCGAGCGTTCCCGTCCAGCCGAACTGCGCCATCACGATGTACAGCGGCACGACGCCGAGCTGCGTGGGCACCGCCATCGTGGCGATCGTGAACACCAGCAGTCCTCGAGATCCGCGGAACCGCAGTTTCGCGAAGGCATACCCCGCCAGCGTCGAGAACAGCACCACGGATGCCGAGACCACCGTCGACACGAGCACGCTGTTCCACAGCGCCTTCCAGAAGTTCACGGCGGGGTTGCTGATCACCGCGATCGCGTTGTCGATGAAGTTGCCGCCGGGGATCAGCGAGATGCCGGCGCTGTTCGCCGACGAGGAGTCGCCGCTGCCGATGAGAAAGGACCAGTAGAAGGGGAAGGCGGATGCGAGCAGCACCGCACCGAGCATCCCGTAGACGATCCACCCGGGCCTGGCGGCGGGCGAGTGCGCCCGCCGGCGGGTGCGCGACTGTGCGAGGGCCATCAGCGGCCTCCCTTGTCAGAGGTCGCGATCCTGCTCGTGACCGCGAGGTTGATGAGGCCGATCACGACGATCAGCAGGAACAGGATCCAGGCGATGGCCGCGGCCCGGCCGAAGTCGAAGGTGCCCCAGCCGACGTTGTAGAGGTACAGCGCCAGGGTCAGCCACTGGCCGTCCGGTCCGCCGGCCCCGTTGTGGTCGTACATGCGCGGCTCGTCGAAGATCTGCAGGCCGCCGATCGTGGAGGTGATCACGACGAAGATCAGCGTGGGCCGCAGCTGCGGAACGGTGATGGAGAGGAACTGCCGCAGCGGACCGGCCCCGTCGATGGCGGCGGCTTCGTACAGGTCGCGCGGAATGGCCTGCATCGCGGCGAGGAGGATGAGGGTGTTGTACCCCGTCCAGCGGAAGTTGATCATGGTGGCGATCGCGATGTGGCTCCAGAACGGGTCCTTGTGCCAGGCGATCGGGGGGATGCCGATGCCCTGCAGCATCGTGTTCACCAGCCCGTACTGATCGGCGAACATGTTGCCGAAGATGAGCGCGACGGCCACGGGCGCCACGATGTAGGGAAGCAGCACGCCCATGCGCCAGAAGGTCTTCGCGCGGATGTTGCGATCCAGCAGGGCGGCGATCACGACGGCGCCGGCGAGCTGCGGGATCGTGGAGAGCAGGAAGATGCTCATGGTGTTGCGCAGCGCTACCCAGAAGGTGCGATCCGCAAGGACCTCCGCGAAGTTGCCGATGCCGATGAACTCGCCGCTGCTGCGCACGATGTCCCATTCGTGCAGGGCGATGAAGCCGGTGTAGGCCAGCGGGAAGAGCCCGGTGATACCGAAGACGATGAAGAACGGCGCGATGTAGGCGTACGGGGAGTAGCGCACGTCCCAGCGGGCGAGGGTGCTGCGCAGCTCGGTGCGTCTTCCCGTGCGGGATGCAGGTCTGGTGGTCATGATCCTTCTTCGTGTGCGGGGATCGCCGACGGCGGTGAGGCGGGGAGAGGCGTCGGGTGCGCCTCTCCCCGCGGGGGTCAGCCGAGGTTCGCGATCTCGTCGACGAACTGGTCCCAGGACGCGTCAGCGCTCTGGGTCCCGTCCTCGACGCGGGTGATCGCCTTGTGGATCGCGTCGTTGATGGCGAAGTAGTTCTCGCCCTTGTAGGGGGACACGGTCACGGCCTCGGCGCGGTCGGAGAAGAGCGCACCGACCGGAGCGTCGTTGAAGTACGGGTTCTTCCAGTCGGTCAGCTCGGGGCTGTCGTACGTGGAGGGCTGACTCGGGAAGGTGCCGGCCTGCTCGAACGCCTGGAGCTGCACCTCGGGCGAGGTGAGCCATGCGGCGAGGTCCTTGGCGGCGTCGACGTGCGCGCCGTTGGCGGGCACGGTCAGGTAGGAGCCGCCCCAGTTGCCCCCTCCGCCGGGGAAGACCCCGGCGACATCCCAGGTCGTGACCTCCGGGGCGTTGCCCTCGATGGTGCCCAGCATCCAGCCCGGGCAGAGCATGGTCGCGAACGCGCCGTTCGCGATCCCCGCCCGCCAGTCGTCTCCCCACTGGCCGAGCTTGGCCGACATCGTGGAGCCGGCCTCGAGCGCCTGGTCGAAAGCAGCCCGGACCTCGGGGTTGTCCGCTGCGGTGATGGCGCCCGACTTCGGATCCTCGTACGCGGCCTCGATCTGGTTGACCATGGACTGGTACGGACCGCCGGCGGTGTCGAACCAGGCCTTTCCGGTGGCGTCGACATACTGCTGACCGACCTCGAAGTAGCGGTTCCAGTCGCCTTCGAGCAGGGCGGCGACCTCGTCGCGGTCGGTGGGGAGCCCCGCGGCCTCGAAGAGATCCGAGCGGTAGCACACGGCCTGCGGCCCGATGTCGGTGCCGTACCCGATCAGGCGACCGTCCTCGTCCGTGGCGGCATCCGTCTTCCACGACAGCCAGCGGTCGGCGAGGTCGGGGTCGGAGAGGTCGGACAGCAGATCGGAGTACTTCAGTGCTTCGGGCAGCCAGTCGATCTCGACGGCTTCGATGTCCGCGAGACCGTTCTTGCCGAGCTTGTTGAAGAAGTTGGTGCGGGCGTCGCCGGTCGTCGCCGCCCGGTTGTGCACGATCGTGACGTTCGGGTGCTCGGCCTCGTACTCGTCGAAGAGCGCGTCGGTGTATCCGAAGTCGTTGAAGGTGGCGACGGTGAGCGTGATCTTCTCGCCGTCGTCGCTCGCCGCCGGGGCCGAGCATCCTGCGAGGCCGACGGCCCCGAGGACGCCCAGCGCGAGGAACGCGAGGGGCTTGCTGTTTCTCATCGAGGACACGGGTCCACTCCTTTGTGTGCGGTGCTGAGGACTCAGCGGGCTCTCGCGGGTCAGAGAGCGCTCTCTCAGTTATAGAGCATGACTTCCTCGCGCGTCAAGAGAGCGCTCTCTGGGAATGTCGCCACGGTCTTGCAGCGGGATGATGCGCCTTCAACCGGCCCGGTGCAACCCTGTCGCCCGAAAGCCGGGCGGCGGGTAGAACGGAAGAGACGAGCGGGAGGTTGCCATGCCGGAGATCGAGCGCCCGGGGGCGCAGAGCTGGGTTCCGTCGGCCGGCGGCGTGCGCGCGCTGCGCCGCGCGGCCGACGCGTGCCGCGGGTGCGAGTTGTGGCGCGATGCCACGCAGGTGGTGTTCTCTGACGGGCCCGCCTCGGCGCGGATCATGCTCGTGGGCGAGCAGCCGGGGGATCACGAGGACGTCGAAGGGCGGCCGTTCATCGGACCGGCGGGGAGGCTGCTCTCGGAAGCGCTGGATGCCGCGGGCATCGAGCGCTCGAAGGTCTATCTCACGAACGCCGTCAAGCACTTCCGCTTCGAGAGGCGCGGCAAGCGGCGGATCCACGAGAAGCCCGCCGTCGGGCACATCGACGCATGCCGGCCCTGGCTCGACGCCGAGCTCGGCGCCGTGCGCCCCGATGTCGTGGTGGCGCTCGGCGCCACGGCCGCACGCGCGCTGCTGCGGCGCACCGTCCGGATCGGCGAGGTGCGCGGCACCGTGATGGAGGCGGCCGATCCCGCAGGCACGGCACTGGTGGTCACCGTGCACCCCTCGAGCCTGCTGCGTCTACGGGGTCGGCCCGAGCGCGAGACGGCGTTCCGGGCACTGGTCGCCGACCTGCAGCGCGCCGGCGAGGTCGTCGCCTGAGACGGACGGCGACCTCGCCGACGTGGCGTCAGTGGTCGCGCAGCATCCGGATCAGTTCGTCCTTGCGCTTGTCCGAATAGCCCTCCAGCCCCAGCTCCTTGGCCCGCTGGCGCAGTTCGTCGACGGTGCGGTCCTCGTAGTCCTCGGCCGAGCCGCCCCGTTCGCCCACCTTCGACCGGCCGTCGCGCGCGGCGGCGTTCGAGATGCGGGCGGCCTTCTCCTTCGACGCACCGTCGTCACGGAGTTTCTCGTACAGCTCCTCGTCCTTGAGCTCAGGCTGGTCCGGCATGCTGCCTCCTCGACTCGTCGGGTGCCGCGTTCAGCGGCGAGGCCGACGCTACGCAGGCCTCCACGGGACCGTAACGGCCTTGACAGACGATGCGCCCGCGCCTAGCCCCTGGGGCTCCACGTCGACTCGGTGACGTGCGGCGGACGGGACGCCGCGTCGTACACCCGGACCCAGGCCACGTCGACGACGACGACGGCGAAGCCCACGTCCAGAGCGCGCGAACCGGGGAAGCGCTCGCAGTACGTCTCGCCGAGGCGCCAGCGCTCCTCGTCGCGGGCTATCCGCGCTCGTCCCTCGAACTGCACGGTCGTCTCCGCGCCCGTGACGGTCACCGCCACGCGGGGACGCTCCGCGATGTTCGCCACCTTGCGGGAGTCGTCCGCGGCGTCGAACACGAGCGTCCCGTCGTCGGTGGCGGTCAGGCCGACGTACGCCGCCTGCGGTTCGGCGTCCGCTCCGACGGTCGCGACGACGCCGGCGCCGCACACCCGCACGAAGTGGGCGACACCGGCACGATCGGCGGCGTCGATGCTCATGCTCCGACGTTACGCTCGTCCGCACGCCGACGCGAGTGCCGTGCGATCACGTGCCCGGCCGGGCGCGCTCCCACGCCTCGACCTCGCCCGCGACGACGTGGAACAGCGGATGCGGTGCCGGCGACTCCCGCCGCCACCGCTCCGCGTCAGTGGGACTGCGCTGCTCGAGCTTCGCACCGAGGTGCGCCCACTCGAGATCGAGCTGCCCCGTGGTGACGGCCAGGCTCGCGTCGGGTCGGGCCGGCGCCAGGATCCGGTTGCGATCGAAGCGGTACCCGCGGGCGTCCGCCTCGTCGGCGATCCCGGAGAGGTACGCGCCGACCAGGCGCACGGGCTCGGCACCCGCACGGAACCTCTCCAGCTGCGGATGCCGCTGGTAGCCGCGGGTGCGGCCGGCCAGCACGGCCTGTGCGAGCAGCGCCTCCCGCCAGCACGCGATCAGAGCCGCCCGATCGAGCTGGTGCGGATGCACGGACCAGAGCCTCACGCGCGGTCGTCGCCCCCGAGTGCCGCCGCCGGCCGGGCATCCTGAGGCTCGGTGGCGACAGGCTCGGCGGCGCGACGGCTGAGCGCGGAGGGCCACCAGATGGCCCGGCCGAGATCGTAGCCGAGGGCGGGCACGAGCAGCGAGCGCACGACGAAGGTGTCCAGCAGCACGCCGAACGCGACGATGAAGGCGATCTGCACGAGGAAGAGGATCGGGATGACCGACAGCGCCGCGAAGGTCGCCGCGAGCACCAGGCCGGCCGAGGTGATGACGCCTCCGGTCACAGCCAGGCCGCGCTGGATCCCCTGGCGGGTGCCGTGCAGCCTCGCCTCTTCGCGCACGCGTGTCATGAGGAAGATGTTGTAGTCGATGCCCAGCGCCACCAGGAACACGAAACCGAACAGCGGGACGGCGGGGTCGGCTCCGGGGAACCGGAACACGCCGTTGAACAGCAGCGCCGCGACGCCCATCGCCGATCCGAAGGACAGCACGGTCGTGAGGATCAGCAGCACCGGCGCCAGCACGGCGCGCAGCAGGAGCATGAGGATCAGCAGGATCACGCCGAGGATCACCGGGATGATCAGGTTGCGGTCGTGGATCGATGCGGTGTTCGTGTCGACGGCTGTCGCCGTGACTCCGCCGACCAGAGCGTCGGTGTCGGACAGCGCCTCACGCAGCCGTTCGACGGTGCTCTCGGCATCCGCCGAGTCGGCGGCGTCGGTGAGCGTGCCCTGCAGCAGCACGCGTCCGTCGGCGACCGTGGGCTCTGGAGCGGGGGTTGCGGGCGGGCCGAACGCGGTGATGCCGTCCTCGGTGACCGGCGCGCTTCCCGACGGGGCATCGGAGGCCGTCACCGAGACGCTGTCGACGCCCTCGTCCGCGAGCAGCACGTCGGCCGCATCCTGCAGCCGGTTCTCGTCGGTCAGCACGTAGACAGGGCTTCCCGAGCCACCGGGGAAGTGGTCGCCGAGGATGATCTGCCCGTCCCGGGCCTCGGAGGCGCCGAGCACGAGGTCGGACTGCGGCACTCCGCGTGCGTCGAGCTGCGTGACGCCGATCGCCGCGACAGCCAGCACGATGGCCGTCGAGATCCAGATGAGACGCGGGCGACGGCTGATGCCGCGCGCCAGTCGCGGCCAGAGGCCGCCTCCCTCCAGGGGATCGGTCTCGGTGCTCCGCTGCGCCTGGAACAGCGGGCGCTTCGGCCAGAAGGCCGCCCGGCCCACCAGTCCGAGCAGGGCGGGCAGCAGCGTCAGCGCGGCGAGCATGGCGAAGACGATGCCGATCGCCGCCACGGGGCCCAGCGTGCTGTTCGACTTGAGGTCGCTGAGCAGCAGGCACAGCAGCCCCGCGATCACCGTGCCGCCCGAGGCGAGGATCGGCTCGAACGATCCCCTCCACGCCGCGCGGACGGCCTGCCAGCGGTCCTCGACGGCGTGCAGCTCCTCGCGGAAGCGCGCCACGAGCAGCAGCGAGTAGTCCGTCGCCGCGCCGATGACGAGGATGAACAGGATGCCCTGGGTCTGACCGCTCAGCAGCAGGATGTCGAGCTTCGCCGCCCACCAGACGACCAGCAGCGCGACGCAGAGCGCGAACAGACTGGTGCTGAGCACGATCACGGGCAGCAGCAGCGAACGGTAGACGATCACCAGGATGACGAGCACGGCCAGCAGGGCGACGAGCAGCAGGATGCCGTCGATGCCCGCGAAGCCGGCCACGAGATCCGCGGTGAATCCCGCCGGTCCCGTGATGTGCACGCTGACGCCGGCGGGCGCGGCGTCGCGCAGATCGCCCGAGAGCGCAGAGGTCACGTCGCCGATGTCCGCGTCCGCATCGATCGGCACGAACGCCTGTGCGGCGAGCCCGTCTTCGGAGACCAGCACCGGGGAGGACTCGCCCGTGACGCCCTCGGCCGTCACGGCGTCGTCGAGTGCGGCGGTGAGCTCGTCCTTCAGCGCGTCGTCGATGCTCGTGTCCGACTCGAAGACGACCACCGCGGGAAGGGAGTCCGATCCGAGGAAGTCCCCAAGCGCGTTCTGCACCTCGGTGGCTGCGGCGGAATCCGGCAGGTAGGCGGTGCGGTCGTTGGACGAGACTTCGTCCACCCGGCCGAACAGCGGGCCGCCGAGTCCGGCGCCGGTGAGCCATACCAGGATGATCGCTGCGGAGATCAGGGCTCGCAGCACTCGGCGAGGGCCTCGTCGGGAGGCTCTCAACTCGGCCCTCGTGGTCATGCGGCTCCCTCGTGTGCACGTCTGCGCGGATCTCTCGTGGTCCGCCCCGACCTTGCAACGCTACACGGAAGGCCTGTGACGGCCGAGACGTGCGCTGGGCGCTTAGAGTGTCGTCATGGAGAGAAAGCTCGTGATCGCGGGATCGGCTCCTGTGCCCCGGGGCAATCGGGTGGAGATCGCGCAGGCGCGCGCGGACGGCGAGGTCGTCGCCGTGCACGACCTCGACCGGGGCATCCTCCGTACACTGCGCGAGCTGCCCCGGGACCACGTGGATCTCTGGCGTGCGACCGTGCGCGACTGCGCGATCGTCGAGACCGCCCGCGGTGTGCGGACGACGCTCACCGTCATCGCTGTCGATGCCGCGGGCTCGGCGGCGGACGCTCTCAGCGAGGCCGACGCCGCCGCCGCGGCGGCGAAGGCCGAGTCAGACCGCTGGGGCGGCTCGGATCGGCCTCCCGCGGAGACGACCGAGCGGTTCTGGTGAGGGCCTGACCGGCTGAGCGCACGGGCTCAGCGGAAATCCCGGGACCGGTGCGCCAGGCCGGTGCGCAGATCCTCGAAGGCGTCCGCCAGAACGTTGGCGACGCCCTCGGAGGAGCGCTCCAGGATGCCGCGCACGATGAGCGCAGGGGAGTCGCGAGCGATCCGTCGATAGCGGCCCCACACACCCGCCGAGCAGATCACGTTCACCAGCCCGTGCTCGTCCTCGAGATTGAGGAAGGTGATGCCGCTCGCCGTCGCCGGGCGCTGACGGTGGGTGACGACGCCGGCGACCTCGATGCGCCGACCCGATTCGTGGGTGCGCAGCCGTGCCGAGGTCAGCACCCCGCGCTCGGTGAGCGCCTCGCGCAGGTGCGTCATCGGATGATCGTCCGTGGAGACCCCGGTGGCCCACAGATCGGCGGCCAGACGCTCGTAGCCGGTCTGATCGGGGAACAGCGGCGGCTGCACGGCGACAGCGGTCCCCGGCAGGAAGCGCGCCCGATCCTCGGCCGCGGACCCGGCCAGCCAGATGGCCTCGCGCCGGCTGAACCCCAGGCACTCGAACGCCCCTGCGGTGGCCAGGGCCTCGAGCTGCGCTGTCGTGGCATCCGTGCGCCGCACCAGATCGTGAAGGTCCCGGAACGGTCCCTGCTCCTCGCGGGCGGCGACGATCCGCTCGGCCAGCTTCTCGCCGATCCCGCGGATGCCCGAAAGACCCAGGCGCACGGCGAAGCGGCCGTCGCGGCGGTGAGCGGCGGACTCGTCGGCAGCGCTGCGGTCGAAGACCCCCGCCGGCGGCTGCGGGAGCGCGACGCAGGAGTCCCGTCCGGTGGGGCCCGCATCGCCGCCCGCCGGATCGGCCTCGATCCGCTCCAGGCCGTCCAGGACCTCCGACGCATGCAGATCGGGGCGCAGCACGCGCACACCGTGGTGGCGCGCATCGGCGGTCAGCGATGACGCCGAGTAGAACCCCATCGGCTGCGAGCGGAGCAGACCGGCGAGGAACGCCGCCGGATAGTGCAGCTTCACCCAGCTGCTGGCGTACACCAGCAGTGCGAACGACAGGGAGTGGGATTCCGCGAAGCCGAAGTTCGAGAACGCCTGGATCTGGGCGTAGATGCGATCGGAGGTCTCCTGGCTCAGTCCCTTCTCCCGCATGCCCGCGTACAGCGACTCCCGGATCTTCTCGATCTTCTCGAGGCCGCGCTTGGAGCCCATCGCCCGGCGCAGCAGGTCGGCTTCATCGGCGGTGCAGTTGCCGAGCACGGTCGCCATCTGAATCAGCTGCTCCTGGAACACAGGAATGCCCAGGGTGCGCTCCAGCACCTCCCGCAGAGCGGGATGCGCATAGGGGATCCGCAGGGGCGCCAGCCCGGGTTCGCCCCGCTCGGCCCGCTCCCGGTTGATCTTCTCGATGCGGTCCTTCTCCAGCTTGCGCTTGACGAAGGGATGCACGGCCCCGCCCTGGATGGGACCCGGCCGGATCAGCGCGATCTGGATGGCCAGATCGTAGAACTCCCGTGGCTGCAGGCGCGGCAGCAGACCCATCTGCGCCCGGGACTCCACCTGGAACACACCGATGGAGTCGGCCCGGCAGAGCATGTCGTACACCGCCGGCTCCTCCTTCGGGATCGACTGGAGCGTCCAGTGCTCACCGGTCGCCGCGGCGATCAGGTCGAAGCAGTGCCGCAGCGCGGACAGCATGCCCAGGCCCAGCAGATCGAACTTCACCAGCCCCATCCAGGCGGCGTCGTCCTTGTCCCACTGGATGACGGTGCGGTTCTCCATCCGGGCGTGCTCCACCGGCACGACCTCGCCCACCGGCTGAGCGGTGAGCACCATCCCTCCGGAGTGGATGCCCAGGTGCCGGGGCGCCTTCAGCAGCTCACCGGCGTAGGCGAGCACGTCGGCGGGGATGTCGTTTCCCTCCGACGCCTCGATGCCCGCGCTCCATCCGTCGACCTGCCTGGACCAGGCGTCCTGCTGGCCGGGGGCGTGCCCGAGCGCCCTGGCCATGTCGCGCACCGCGTTCTTCGGCCGGTACTGGATGACGTTCGCCACCTGCGCTGCCCGCTCGCGCCCGTACTTCCGGTACACCCACTGGATGATCTCCTCGCGACGACTGGAGTCGAAGTCCACATCGATGTCGGGCTCCTCGCTCCGGGTGGTGGCGAGGAACCGTTCGAAGGGAAGCCGGTACAGGATGGGGTCGACCGCGGTGATCCCCAGCAGGTAGCAGACCGCGCTCGCCGCGGCCGAGCCCCGGCCCTGGCACAGGATGCCCAGGCGCCTGGCCTCCTCGACGATGCCGTGCACGATCAGGAAGTAGCCGGGGAAGTCCTTCTCCTCGATGACGTCCAGCTCGCGCCTGATGCGGCGACGGCCCTCCTCGTCGAGCCGCGGGTACTTCTCGGGGACCGCCGCCCACACCAGGGCGCGCAGGTGACTCATCGGCGTCTCGCCCGGCGGGACCTCCTGCTGAGGAAGCGCGGGCTTGGCCCGCCGCAGGGGGAAGGCGCACTCCGCGGCGATCCGCAGCCCCGCCCCGATCGCCCCCGGGTAGCGACGGAACCGCTCGGTCATCTCCGCACCGCTGCGCAGATGCGCGCCGCCGTGCGCGGGCAGCCAGCCGTCGAGATCGTCCATGCTGCGGGTCGCCCGCACCGCGGCGATCGCCTCCGCCAGGCCCGCCTGACGGGGTGACGCGTAGTGCACGTTCCCCGTGGCGACCACCGGCAGCCGCAGGTCGGCGGCGAGCTCGGCGAGGGCATCGTTTCGCCGGGTGTCGAGCGGATCGCCGTGGTCGGTGAGCTCGACGACCACCCGGTCCTGTCCGAACAGGTCGATCAGTCGCCGCAGCGGCGTCCCGGCGTCACCCCGTTCGAGTCCGCGCCGCACGCCGCCCTTGCGGCATCCGGTCAGGATCGTCCAGCCGCCGTCGGCACTGGCCACCAGATCATCGAGGTCGTAGAGGGGGCGTCCCTTCTCCCCGCCGCGCAGCTGTGCCCGGGTGATGGCTCCGGCCAGCCGGTGATACCCCTCGACACCGTTCGCCAGCACGAGCAGATGCTCGCCGAGGGGATCCGGCGCGCCCTTGCGCGCCGCGCTCGGGCGGCCGTCGCCCGCACCGAGCGACAGCTCGGCGCCGAACACCGTCTGCACGGCGGTGAACTCGGCCGCCTCGGCGAACCGCGCCGCCCCGTAGAAGCCGTCGTGGTCGGTGATCGCGAGCGCGCTGAGTCCCAGCGTCTCGGCCTCCGCCAGGAGCTCATCCGGGGAGGAGGCGCCGTCGAGGAAGGAGTATGAGCTGTGCGCATGCAGCTCCGCATACGGCACGGCGTCCTCGGGGCGCGCGACGGCGGGACGGGATGCGGGAGGCCGGCGTCTGCTCAGCGGGCCCGGATCGTCTCGCCGCATCGGCGGCTCGGCGAGCGCCGGCTCGGTCGGCGCGCTCAGCGTGCGCTCGAGCTCCGCCCAGGGAAGGCTCGGGTTGTGCCAGCCCATCAGCGGTACCTGCCCTCGGCCCACCAGCCGTCGTCGGAGTGCAGCACCAGCCAGGCGCGATGCCGGACGTCGAGCAGCTGGAAGCGATGACCGGAACGGCTCCTGGCGGCATCCCAGCGGTGCTCGTGCACGGGCCAGGGACCCGCCCAGCCGATCACCTCGCTGTCGTCGATGAGCGCGGGAGGGCACGACAGCTCGCCGCGCTCGCCGATGCGGATCGCAGCGCCGCCGACACCGGTGACCCGCACCGGACGCAGAGGGGTGAAGACCTCGGAGGGCAGCGGATCGGGCAGGCTGCCCGGCCAGGGCTGCGCGGGGTCGCGTTCCACGATCGGCCGCTCGCCCCAGGGCGTCAGCACCTGCCGATCGGCGAGCAGGCGGCCTCCGGACATCGCGGCGGTGACGACACCCTGATGCCCGAGCAGCGTCTGCACCCGCGAGACGGCGTGGTGCAGGCGCTCGTCGGTTCCGGAGCCGAACAGTCCCGGCTGATGGTGCGCGGCGTCGTCCACCGCGACCGGGGCGATCCGCACCCCGACGATCCCGCGGAAGGCGTGCGCGGCATCGGCGTCCTCCGCCGAGGCAGAGGCCGAGGCGAGTGATTCGAGCTGCCAGCGCACCCGGTCCACGAGGTCGCCGGCGTCGAAGCAGGTGGGGTGCAGCCAGGTGCGCGAGAACACCGCGCCGTCGTCGTCGGTGAGGTCGATGCGCACCTCGGTGCACACCACCGACGCATCGGCGAGGGCGAGCAGCACGGCATCCGCGGTCTGCCGCACGGCGAAGGCGATCTGATCGGACTGCCCCAGCGGCGTCTCGAAACCGGCCTCCCTCGCCAGCTGCGGATCGGGCGGGCGCGGCGTCGGCGGACGGGAGTCGGCGCCCCTGGCCAGGGCGTGCAGCCGGGCGCCGTGCTCACCGAAGCGCTCGCGCACCGCGGTGACACCGAGGCCGGCGAACTCGCCGAGCGTGGAGATCCCGAGTCGTCGAAGCAGGTCGGCCAGCTCCGGTTCGTCGAGAACCTGCAGGGGCAGCGGGGCGAGGAACGCCGCGGCCTCGCCGGGCGGGATCACCGCCCAGCCCGGGGACTCCCCGCCTGCTCCGGCGGCCCGCGCGGCCAGCTCGGCGGTGAACATGCCGTCCGCGACACCCACCCTGGTCTCCGCGTATCCCGCCTCGCCGAGGACCGCCCGCAGCGCCTCGGCGGCTCGCTCCTCACCGCCGTGATAGCGCGAGATGCCGCGCGAGCGCAGAGCGGCCAGGCCCGGACGCAGCAGATGCACGCCGGGGGCGTGCGCCTCGATCAGCCGCAGCACCGGGAGGAACGCGCGCTCGTCCTGGGTCGTGTCGTGCGGCAGCATCCGCAGCGAGGGCATCGCGCTCTGCGCGAGCCGCCGGCGCTGTCCGACGCGCACTCCGTGCGTGCGCGCCGACTGCGTGCACGCCGTGACGACGCCGCCCTGCACGAGGGCGGTGGGCGGATGCGGCGGGGCGGTCCCCAGTGCCGCTCGCAGCGGCCAGTCCGGGAACCACAGCACGTGCATCCGCATCGCCGAGGGCTCGCCCATCACGCCACCGCCCAGCTCGGATGCGTCGGCAGCGATCCGCCGGCCACCGGCTCGCCCGGCACGGCCTCGATGCCGCCGAGGCCCCCGGGCAGCTGCACGCGCAGGCTCTGCGGACGCGGCGTCTGACGGGTCTGCGCGGTCACCGTGACCGTGCGATCCGACAGCAGGCCCCAGCCCTCGCCGAGGCCCTCCCAGTGAGGATCGTGCAGGCTGATCAGCCCCTCGCCCTGCGGCCAGGGGGAGGTGGTCAGCAGCGTGCAGCCGCGATCGCGCAGCCGGGCCGCCAGGCGTGCGGCTTCCGCATCCCGCACCGCCGAGGTGGGGTGGATCGCGATCAGCGGGACCACCTCGGCCAGCGCCGAGGCCACGGCCAGCCATCTCTCGCCAGGGGAGGGCACCAGGATCAGCCGGGACAGATCGATGCCGTGGGCCGCCGCCGCCTCCATCCCGAGCGTGGGCATGCCCACCGCAGCGCACCACCCGCCGCGTTGCGAGACCGCGCTCATGAGCGCGAAGATCAGGCTCGGAGAGGGGGAGACCGAGTACACCGCGCCGGTCTGCAGGCCGCCGCCGGGAAGCAGGTCCCGCAGCGGGGGAGGCACCGGCAGCACCGGATCCTCGCTGCGCCGGCGCTGCATCCGCCCGATCTCCCGGCGCAGGCGAAGGATGTCTCCCGCGCGCTCATCGGCGGGGGAGAGCGCCGTGATCGTTCCGATCCCCATCCATCCATCCTCGAAGAAAGATTCGAACAATTCAAGTCCACTTCGAAGAGTAGATCGCACATCCGACATCCCGGATCGCGTGTCCCGCACGACGCCGGAACGATCCTCGATCTCCGAGTTCTCCACAGGGCTTCGATGTCCGCCCCGGCTTTCGCCTAGCCTTCCAGCATGTCCTTCCACGATGCCGCCGTGACCGTCGTGCACGTGCTGCTGGCGGGGGTGGGGCTGTGGCTCATCGTCATCGACGCCCGCACCCATCGGCTTCCCCATCGCATCGTGCTGCCCGCACTCGGAGCACTCGTCCTGCTGGTGGCCGTCGAGGCCCTCGCCACGGGAGACGCCGGCAGAATGCTCCGCGCGCTGCTGGGCGGGCTCGCGCTCGGCATCTTCTATGCGGCCATGCATCTGGGCTCGCGGCAGGGAATGGGAGGCGGCGATGTGAAGCTCGCCGCGGTGATCGGAGTGGTGCTGGCCTGGCACGGCTGGTGGACCCTGCTGATCGGAGCGGCGGCCGCCTTCGTGCTCGGGGCCGTGTTCGCGCTCGTGCTGATGCTGATGCGACGTGCGACCCGGTCCACGCGCATCGCGTTCGGCCCCTGGATGATCCTCGGAGCGGCCCTCGCCATCGTCGGGAGCTGAGAGCGGGCGACCGCCCTCCGGCGACGGGCGAGTCTCGCGCCGCCGCGCCGGCGGAGGACTAGGGTGAGCACATGGCAATCGCACGACTTCACGGCGGCCCGCTCGACGGGCAGATCATCCCGCTCGACAGCGCGGAGCAGGACTCCCTGATCCTGCCTTACAGCGAGACGCAGCTGACGTATCGACGGGAGGGCGACGCGGCGAACACGGGCGCGCACGACGGGCCCACCGAGGTCGCCTTCCGCTTCATCGAATCCGAGGACGACATCTCGCCCAGTGCGGATCAGGACCGCGACGACGACCGGTGACCGCGCGACCCGCGGCATCCGAACCGCAGCGCACCGTCGAGGTCGAGCGCAAGTACGACGCCGACGCCGACACGCCCCTGCCGGACTGGGAGGGCGTTCCCGGTGTGCGCGCGGTGAGCGAAGGGGAGCCGCGCGAGCTCGACGCCACCTACCTCGACACCGCGGATGCCGCGCTGGCCAGGCAGGGAGTGGCGCTGCGTCGCCGCACCGGCGGCCCCGACGCCGGCTGGCACATCAAGGGCCCGAGGCGAGGTGACGGCCGCCTGGAGCTCGGCTGGCCGCTGGACGACGACGGTCGGATGCCGGATGCCGTCGCGCGCACGGTCTCGCAGTGGACCGCAGCGGAGCTGCATCCGCTCGCCCGCATCGAGAACTCCCGCACGGCATACCGCCTGCAGGGCGAGATGGGGATGATCGCCGAGTTCGTCGACGATCGTGTGCGCGCCACCGACCTGCGCAGCGGGAACCGGCGCGAATGGCGCGAGTGGGAGATGGAGCTGGGCCCCGTGGCACCCGCTGGTGCGGACGGTCGTGAGGAGTTCTTCGCCGCCGTCGAACGGGCGGTGCGGGCGGTAGGCGGACGCCCGCCGTCGTCGGGATCCAAGCTCGCCCGCGCACTCGGACTCTGACCCGGCACTCTCAGAGACGGGCGCCATGCGCAAGGCCCTTCCGCGGGGAATCCCGCGGGTGGTTGAGTGAGCACATGAGCCGCACCGTTCAGCTCCGGTCCCTGCAGACACTGGTCCCCGAGATCCCGCTGGAGCAGGAGGCGGTGCGCGATGTCTTCGCCGGCCAGCCGGAGCTCGGCAGACTCGCCCGACGGATCGTCTCGGCCTCGTTCGACGGATCGGGGATCGAGCGGCGGCACACCGTGCTGGACGAACTCGATCTGAGCACCGAGGCGTCGTCGGCGCTGTTCTACGACCGGGCGAGCGGGAACCTGCTCGCCCCCGGCACGAAGACGCGCAACGACATCTACATCCGGGAGGCGGACCGGCTGTTCGTCGAGGCGGCCCGGCGCGTGCTGGACGCCGATCCCGACCTCACGGCCGCGGACGTGACCCACATCGTGACCGTCTCCTGCACGGGCTTCCACGCCCCCGGGCCGGACTACGCGATCGTGCGCGCCCTCGGCATGCCCGACGGGGTGCAGCGCTACCACCTCGGCTTCATGGGCTGCTACGCCGCGATGCCCGCGCTGCGCGCCGCCCGGCAGTTCTGCCTGGCGGATCCGGACGCGGTGGTGCTCGTCGCCAGCGTAGAGCTGTGCACGCTGCACCTGCGCTCGTCCGAGGATCCCGACACGATCGTCGCCTCATCGCTGTTCTCCGACGGCGCGGCGGCGTGCCTGGTGACGGCGCGCACGTTCGACGAGCAGACACCGGCGTTCGCCCTCGACCGGTTCCACACCGCGATCGCACCGGACGGCGAGCAGGACATGGCGTGGACCATCGGCGACAGCGGCTTCGAGATGGTGCTCTCCACGGCGGTGCCGCAGATCATCGGCGAGAGCATCCACACCGCTCTGCGACCGCTCTGGCAGGACGAGCCCGAGCTGGGCGAGGCGTTCGACGACGGCCGCATCGGCGATCCCGTGGCGCACTGGGCCATCCATCCCGGCGGGCGCAGCATCCTCGATCGGGTGCAGGACCGCCTGAGGCTGAGCGACGCCCAGCTGCACCCGGCGCGCGAGATCCTGCGGCAGTACGGCAACATGTCCAGCGCCACCGTGCTGTTCGTGCTCCGCAGCATCCTCGAGGACGCGCAGACGCGACCCGGGGAGCGGGTGGCAGCCATGGCCTTCGGGCCCGGCCTCACGGCCGAGAGCGCCCTGCTCACCGTGCTGGCGCCCGGGAATGCTTCCTGATCTCACCGTCCGCGCGGTCGGCGCCCGCGAGCTGATGGACGATCCCGACGCCGATCAGCGGATGCTGGAGCGCACCTACGCGCGCTTCTCGGTCGTCAACCGGATCGTCTCTCCGTGGCACGGCGAGTACCGGCGCGAGATCCGGCCGCGGGCGCGTCGGGGAGTGCTGCGCGTGCTGGATGTCGGCGCGGGCGCCGCCGATCTCACGCGAGCGCTGGCCGTGCGGCTGCGCAGGGACGGGATCGCGGCGTCGGTGACCGCGCTCGACGCCGATCCGCGGGCGGTGGACTGGGCGCGGGCCCACGACGACGGCGTCGGACTGCGCTGCGTCCGCGCGATGACCGGTGATCTCGTCGGAGAGGGGGAGCGCTTCGACGTCGTGCTGTCCAACCACCTGCTGCACCATCTGACCGACGACGAGCTGCAGGCGCTGCTCGGCGATTCGGAACGGCTGCTCGCGCCCGGCGGGATCGCGCTGCATCACGACATCGCCCGGGGACGCGCCGCGTACGCCCTCTTCGCCGCGGCGACCCGGCCGTTCGCGGCGAACCTGCTGGAGGGCTCGTTCATCCGAGAGGACGGGCTCACCAGCATCCGCCGCTCCCGCACGGCGGGCGAGCTCGCCGCGCTTGCTCCGGCCGGATGGTCGGTGCGCCGCGGGATGCCTGCCCGTCTGACGCTGCGCCGGGAGGCCCCGGATGCCGCGGCATGACGCGGTCATCGTCGGGGCGGGCCCGGTGGGCCTGCTGCTGGGCTGCCTGCTCACCCAGCGCGGGTGGGACGTCGTCGTCTGCGAGCGCAGAGCGGATGCCGATCCGCGCACCAGGGCGATCGGCATCCATCCTCCCGGTCTGGAGGCGCTGGGCGCCGTCGGACTGGAGGCGGCGGTGCGCGCCGAGGCACTGGCCCTGGAGGGCGGCGACGTGCGCAGCATGCGGCGCACGGTCGCGTCGCTGGACTTCACGCCCGAACGGCCCGTGCTGATCCTGCCGCAGCGCCGCACCGGCGCTCTGCTGCGTGCGCGGCTGCTCGATCTCTCGGCGGGCGCCCTGCTCACCGGTGCCACCGCGACCGGCCTTCGGGAGATGGGCGACGAGGTCCGCGTGAGCGTCGATGCGGCGGGGGAGCCGCGCGAGCTCAGCGCATCCCTCGTCGTGATCGCGGACGGCGTGCGCAGCCACCTGCGGGAGGGCCTCGGTCTCGGCTGGCGCCGCCGCACCGGCGGCGCGCGCTACGCGATGCTCGACGTCGACGACGCCTCCGCCGGTACCCGGGCCGTGCTGCACTGCGAGCCGGGCGGGCTGGTCGAGTCCTTCCCGCTGCCGGCGGGCCGGCGTCGGTGGGTGGTGCGCCAGGCCGGCGCGACCCCGGACGCCTCGTCGTTCGGCGCCGAGATCACCGCCCGCACCGGCATCCGGCCCCTGCTCCCCGCCGAGGCGAGGCCCGCCGTGTTCACGGCGTCTCAGCACACGGCGCGCCGCATCGTTCAGGGCAGGACCGTGCTGCTCGGAGACGCCGCGCACGAGATCAGCCCGATCGGGGGACAGGGCATGAACCTCGGCTGGCTCGACGCATTGCGGCTTTCCGAGGTGCTCGACCTCCGCGGCGGGTGCCCCGATCTCCGGGCGTACCAGCGCAGGGCGCGACGCGCCGCGCGACGCGCTCAGCACCGCTCCGCGTTCTACATGGCGATGGGGGCGCCGGCCTCAGCCCCGGTCGTGCGCGGCAGAGAGGCGGCGATGCGGATGCTCGCCGCGCCGCTCCTGCGCGAACGGACGACGGGCATGATCACCATGGCGAGCCTCTGACGCGACACTCCTCGCGCCGACGTCGAGGCCCCCGCCGATGCGCTGATCCGCGCACCGGACGGGGGCCTCGAGAAAGCGCGGGGACTCACATGTTGATCATGTGACCGGCCAGGCCGTGGAAGGCCTCCTGCAGCGCCTCCGACAGGGTCGGGTGGGTGTGCACGTTGCGCGCCGCCTCGAGCGCGGTCAGGTCCCACTTCTGCGCCAGGGTGAGCTCGGGCAGCAACTCCGAGACGTCCGGGCCGATCAGGTGACCGCCGATGAGCTCGAGGTGCTCGGCGTCGGCGATGAGCTTGACGAAGCCGACGGGCTCGCCCAGGCCGTTCGCCTTGCCGTTCGCGCTGAACGGGAACTTCGCGACCTTGATCTCGCGTCCCTCGGCGCGGGCCTGCTCCTCGGTGAGGCCGAAGCTGGCCACCTGCGGCTGGCAGAAGGTCGCACGCGGCATCATCCGGTAGTCGCCCAGCGTCTGGGTCTCGGCGCCGGCGATGGTCTCGGCGGCGACGACGGCCTGCGCCTCGGCGACGTGCGCCAGCTGCAGCTTCGCGGTGACATCGCCGATGGCGTAGATGCCCTCGACATTCGTGCGCATGCGGTCGTCGATGTCGATCGCACCGCGCTCGGTGAGCTTCACACCGGTCTTGTCGAGCCCGAAGCCCTCGATGTTCGGGGCGAAGCCGACCGACATGAGCACCTTGCCCGCATCGAGCTCGCCGGCCTTGCCGTCACGGGTCTCGTAGGTGATGTGCACGGAGGAGCCGTTGTCGGTCACGGTCTTGACCGCGGTGGAGGTGAGGATGTCGACGCCGAGCTTCTTGTACTGACGCTGGATCTCCTTGGAGACCTCGGCGTCCTCGTTCGGCAGGGCACGGTCGAGGAACTCGATGATCGTGACCTTCACGCCGTAGTTCACCAGGACGTAGGCGAACTCCATGCCGATGGCGCCGGCGCCGACGATCGCGATCGACTCGGGCAGCTCGCGGCTGAGGATCTGCTCCTCGTAGGTGACCACGTTGTCGCTGAGCTGCACACCGGGGAGCAGGCGCACGGTGGAGCCGGTGGCGATGATCGCGTTGTCGAACGTGACCTCCTCGGTCGTGCCGTCCGCCTTCGCCACCGAGATCGTCTTGGGGCCGGTGAAGGTTCCGCGACCCTCGTACTCGGTCACCTTGTTCTTCTTCATCAGGAAGTGGATGCCCTTGACGTGGGTCTCCGAGACCTTGCGGCTGCGGTCGAACGCCGCGCCGAAGTCGAAGTGCACGTCACCCGAGATGCCGAAGAACTCGGCCTTGTGGGTGAAGGTGTGCGCGATCTCCGCGTTCTTCAGGAGTGACTTGGAGGGGATGCATCCGACGTTCAGACACACACCGCCCCAGTACTTCTCCTCGATGATCGCGGTGGAAAGACCGAGCTGGGCGCTGCGGACGGCGGCGACGTATCCGCCAGGGCCCGCGCCGAGGATGACGACATCGTAGTGTGGCATGCCTCCAGCCTATCCTCTGCGTCGTGCCCCGCGCCGTGGGGAGAGGGCGGGATCGCGGCGCAAGACGATGCAGATCGCCCTCCCGGGCACCCGATCCCATCAGCTAGGCTGGAGGACCGGAGGAGGGAGACCCGTGACAGACGACAGCACGATCGGCGCCGGAGGCGCGATCCACCGCAACGGCGAGCTGCGACACGACGCCACGCAGACGTTCGGCCACGAGTCGGACCTCTCCTTCGTGCCGTTCGGCGCCGACCTGACCGAGGCCGAGAGCGCGGCCATCGCCGCACTTCCGGCCGGCTCCGCACTGCTGCTGGTGCGGGCAGGGGCGCTTGCGGGCGCCCGCTACCTGCTCGACGCCGACGTGACGACCGTCGGCCGCCACCCGGAGGCCGACATCTTCTTCGACGATGTCACGGTGTCGCGCCGCCACGCCGAGATCACCCGATCCGGCTCGGCGTTCGAGATCATCGACCAGCGCTCGCTCAACGGCACCTACGTGAACGGCGAGCGGGTGGACCGCAGCGAGCTGGGCAACGGATACGAGCTGCGCATCGGCAAGTTCCGGATGAACTTCTTCGCATCCCCGATCGACCTCGCGGCGGCGACCGACTGATGGCGGCGGCCGGCGCCGCCCGGGAGCGCTCTGCGCCCACGGGCCTTCTCAGCATCGGCCAGGTTCTGGCTCGCCTCACCCCGGAGTTCCCTCAGCTCACCTCGAGCAAGCTGCGCTTCCTCGAGGTGCAGGGCATCGTGACGCCCTCGCGCACCGAGTCGGGCTACCGCAAGTTCTCGGCATCCGACGTCGAGCGGCTGCGCACCGCGCTCGCGCTGCAGCGCGACCACTACCTGCCTCTCAGCGTGATCCGCGAACAGCTGGACGACGCGCAGGCCAAGGGCGCCGCCTGGGGTGACATCGTGCCGCGCTCGATCGCCCCGCAGGCGCGTCGTCATCGGCGCGAGGAGCTCCTCGCCCGCACCGGCGCCACGCCGCAGCTGCTGAACGATGCGATCAGCGCCGGACTCGTCGTCGCCGCCGACACGTACACCGACCAGGTGTCCTCGCTGCTCTCCGGTCTGGTGACGCTGGCGCGTCACGGCATCGAGCCGCGCCATCTGCGCAGCCTGCGTCAGAACGCGGAGCGCGAGGCCGCACTGATCGAATCGGCGCTGTCGACGCTGCTGCGCCGGACGGATGCCGCATCCCGCGGCCGCGCCGCCGAGCTCGCCCCCGAACTGGCCACGCACATCGACGAGGTGCGCAGCCTGATGGTGCGGCAGGCGCTGGATCGCGCCCTTTCGTAACGAACCGGTTGCGACACACCCTGCCCGCCGGGCGGATGTCGTTGCCGCACCGCGGGTGCTGCTCTAGCGTTGACATGACCCCTCAGAGAGGAATGACGTATGAATGCGGAAGAGCTGGCTGGCGACCCGCGGTTCGTGACCGAACTCCTCTTCACCGATGGCCTTCCGGCCATGGACGACGAGGTCGGCTACCGCGGCGCCGTCGCCGCACGCGCGGCCGGCATCACGTACCGGCAGCTGGACTACTGGGCGCGGACCGAACTGGTCGTCCCGACGGTGCGCGGCGCCTCGGGGTCGGGATCGCAGCGTCTGTACGGCTTCCGCGACATCCTGGTCCTCAAGCTCGTTAAGCGCCTGCTCGACACCGGCATCTCCCTGCAGCAGATCCGCACCGCCGTCGATCAGCTGCGTGCGGCGGGCATCCGTGATCTGGCGGGTACCACGCTGATGAGCGACGGCGCCTCCGTCTACCTGTGCACCTCGAACGACGAGGTCATCGACCTGGTCAGCCGCGGTCAGGGCGTGTTCGGCATCGCCGTGGGCAAGGTCCTGCGCGAGGTCGAGTCGACGCTCGTCGAATTCGATCCCACCGCTCCGGACCCGGTCGACGAGCTCGCCGCCCGCCGGTCCAAGCGCACCGCCTGATCCGCACGGCCGAGACGAGCAGACGCACTCCCGAGGGAGTGCGTCTCGCGTTTCCGGAGAGGGTCAGGCCTGTGCGCCGGTGTCCGGCACGGGCACGCGTCCGGTGCGGATGATGCGGTCCAGCAGGGAATCGAAGTCGGCGGCCAGCTCCTGCGCGGAGTCGCCGGGCCAGATGTGCAGGGGCTTGGCCGCACCCTGCGCCTGCTGCAGCGAGGTGCGCTCGGGCAGCTGGGGTGCCAGCACCAGCGGGCCGAACATGTCGCGCAGCTCCTTGATGCGGAACTGATGCTCGATGGACTGCGGGCGCACGCGGTTCACGACGATGCCGAGGGGCTGCAGGCGGGGGGAGAGGCCGCGGCGGATCTCCTCGATCGCGCGCAGTGCACGGTCGGCGGCGGCGACCGAGAACAGACCGGGCTCGGTGACCACCATGACGCGGTCGCTGGCGGCCCAGGCCGTGCGGGTGAGGGCGTTGAGAGAGGGGGCGCAGTCGATGAGCACGAGGTCGTACTCGCCCTCGACGGTCGCGAGCGCCTCTTCCAGCTTCCACACGTCGCGCACGCTCGGATGCGGGCCGTCGAAGTTGATCGCGGACGGGCTGCCGATGAGCAGATCGATGGTGCCGGGGTGCACCTTCGCCCAGCCGCTGGTGGTGATCGCCTGACGGACGATCTTCTCCTTCGGGTTCTCGAGCACGTCGGCGATGTTCAGCCTGCCGGCGATCTGGATGTCCATGCCGGTGGAGACGTCCGACTGCGGGTCGAGGTCGACCACGAGAGTGCGGATGCCGCGGGCGAAGGCCGCCGACGCGAGACCGAGGGTGACGGTCGTCTTGCCGACGCCTCCTTTGAGGGAGCTGACGCTGAGTACGTGCACGTCGTACACGTTACCGTGCCGTAGTCTGAGGGGACACTCAGCCCCCGCTCCTCGCGCGCCCGCTGGCGCGCGTCGACCTCTGAAGAGGTGTGCATGTTCCAGAAGATACTGGTGGCCAACCGAGGCGAGATCGCGATCCGAGCGTTCCGCGCGGCGTATGAGGTGGGGGCGCGCACCGTCGCCGTCTTTCCGTACGAGGACCGAGGGTCACTGCACCGGCTGAAGGCCGACGAGGCCTATGAGATCGGTGAGCGCGGGCATCCCGTGCAGGCGTATCTGGACGTCGACGAGATCATCAAGGTCGCGCTCGACTCCGGCGCCGACGCCATCTACCCGGGATACGGGTTCCTTTCCGAGAACCCCGAGCTGGCGGAGAAGGCCGCCGCCGCGGGCATCACGTTCATCGGCCCGCCCGCCCAGGTCCTGGAGATGGCGGGGAACAAGGTCGAGGCCAAGCGTCATGCGATCGAGGCGGGCGTGCCCGTGCTGCGCTCCACCGAGGCGTCGGACGATGTGGAGGCGCTCGTCGCACAGGCCGACGACATCGGCTTCCCGCTCTTCGCGAAGGCCGTCGCCGGCGGCGGCGGGCGCGGCATGCGCCGCGTGGAGACGAAGGACGAGCTCGCCCCCGCGCTCGCCGAGGCGATGCGGGAGGCGGGCGCGGCGTTCGGCGACGCGCGCATGTTCCTCGAGCAGGCGGTGCTGCGCCCCCGTCACATCGAGGTGCAGATCCTCGCAGACGGCCAGGGGAGCACCGTCCACCTGTTCGAGCGGGACTGCTCCGTGCAGCGCCGCCATCAGAAGGTCATCGAGATCGCCCCCGCGCCCAACCTCGACGACGACACCCGTGATGCGCTGCATCGGCACGCGATCGCCTTCGCCCGCTCCATCGGATATCAGAACGCCGGAACCGTGGAGTTCCTCCTCGAGACGGCGGGCCCGCGCGCGGGCGAGGTCGTCTTCATCGAGATGAACCCCCGCATCCAGGTCGAGCACACCGTGACCGAAGAGGTGACCGATGTCGACCTCGTCCGCGCCCAGATGCAGATCGCGGACGGCGCGACCCTCGCCGAGCTCGACCTCGAGCAGGCGGACATCCGCCTGCGCGGAGCCGCGCTGCAGTGCCGGATCACGACCGAGGACCCCACGCAGGGCTTCCGCCCCGACACGGGCAAGATCACCACGTACCGCTCACCGGGCGGCGCGGGCATCCGCCTGGACGGCGGCACCACCGCGGCCGGCTCGCAGATCAGTCCGTACTTCGACTCGATGCTCTCCAAGCTCACCTGCCGCGGACGCTCGTTCAGCAGTGCGGTCTCCCGCGCGCGGCGCGCGCTGGCGGAGTTCCGCATCCGCGGCGTCTCGACGAACATCCCGTTCCTCCAGGCGGTGCTCGACGATCCCTCGTTCGAGGCAGGCGACCTCTCCACCTCTTTCATCGACGAGCGCCCCGAGCTGCTGCGCGGACGCGTGTCGAAGGACCGCGGCTCGAAGGTGCTGCGCTGGCTGGTCGATGTCACCGTCAACAAGCCGCACGGTGAGAATCCTCTGGCGCTGGCACCCGCCCACAAACTGCCCTCGCTCGATCTGACGGCGCCGGCGCCCTCGGGAAGCCGGCAGCGACTTCAGGAGCTCGGTCCCGCCGGCTTCGCCGCCGAGCTCCGGGATCAGAAGGCCCTCGCCGTCACCGAGACGACCTTCCGCGATGCGCATCAGTCGCTGCTCGCCACCCGTGTTCGCACCCGTGACCTGGTCGCCGTGGCGCCGTACGTCGCGCGCATGACGCCGCAGCTGCTGTCGGTGGAGGCGTGGGGCGGCGCGACGTACGACGTCGCCCTGCGCTTTCTGGGTGAGGACCCGTGGGAGCGGCTGGCGGCGCTTCGCACCGCCCTGCCGAACGTCAGCATCCAGATGCTGCTGCGCGGGCGCAACACGGTCGGATACACGCCGTACCCCACCGAGGTGACCGACGCCTTCGTGCGCGAGGCCGCCGAGACCGGGGTCGACATCTTCCGCATCTTCGACGCCCTGAACGACGTGTCGCAGATGCGTCCGGCCATCGACGCGGTGCTGGGCACCGGAACCGCCGTCGCCGAGGCAGCGCTGTGCTACACCGGCGATCTGCTCAACCCGGCCGAGAGCCTGTACACGCTGGACTACTACCTGCGCCTCGCCGAGCAGATCGTCGACGCCGGCGCGCATGTGATCGGCATCAAGGACATGGCCGGCCTCCTGCGGCCGGCAGCGGCCGCGAGGCTCGTCACCGCCCTGCGCGAGCGCTTCGACCAGCCGGTGCACGTGCACACGCACGACACGGCCGGCGGACAGCTGGCGACGCTGCTGGCCGCGAGCGCGGCCGGGGCGGACGCCGTCGACGTGGCCTCGGCGCCGATGTCCGGCACCACCAGTCAGCCGTCCCTCTCGGCTCTCGTCGCCGCGCTGGCTCACACCGAGCGCGACACCGGGATCGATCTGCAGGCGGCGTCCGACCTCGAGCCGTACTGGGAGGCGATGCGCCACCTGTACCGTCCGTTCGAGTCGGGGCTGCCCAGCCCGACCGGTCGCGTGTACCACCACGAGATCCCGGGAGGCCAGCTCTCGAACCTGCGCCAGCAGGCCATCGCGCTGGGCCTCGCCGACGACTTCGAGCTGATCGAGGACATGTACGCGGCGGCGAACGACATCCTCGGACGCGTGCCGAAGGTGACGCCCTCGTCGAAGGTGGTGGGCGACCTGGCGCTGCATCTCGCGGCGGTCAAGGCCGACCCGGCCGACTTCGCCGCCAACCCCGAGCGATACGACATCCCCGACTCCGTCGTCGGCTTCATGGCGGGCGAGCTCGGCGACCTGCCCGGGGGGTGGCCGGAGCCGTTCCGCACCAAGGTGCTCGCCGGCCGGACGGTGAAGAACGGGGTCACTCCGATCAGCGCCGAACAGCACGCCGCCCTGGAGGGCACCTCGGCGGAGCGCCGGGGGATGCTCAACGAGCTGCTCTTCCCGGCACCGACGAAGACCTTCCGGCAGAATCGCGAGGAGTACGGCGACCTGTCCGTGCTCGACACGGCGGACTACCTGTACGGTCTGGTGCCCGGTGCCGAGCACGCGGTCGAGATCGAGCGCGGCGTTCGCCTGTACGTGGGCCTGGAGGCGATCGGGGAGGCCGATCCGAAGGGCATGCGCACGGTCATGACGACGCTGAACGGGCAGCTCCGGCCCGTCTCGGTGCGCGACAGGTCGATCGCCGTCGACGTCCACGAGGTCGAGAAGGCCGACACCTCCAAGCCCGGTCAGATCGCCGCTCCGTTCTCGGGCGCGGTCACCCTGAAGGTCGAAGAGGGGACGGTCGTGCGCGCCGGCGACCCGGTCGCATCGATCGAGGCGATGAAGATGGAGGCGGCCATCACGACCCCGGTCGCGGGCGTCGTCGAGCGGCTCGCGATCGGCTCCGCGCAGCAGGTCGACGCCGGTGATCTTTTGGTCGTCGTGCGCCCCGAGCACTAACCTTGGGCGGGCGCACCCGCGCCCGAGCTTGGAGTGAACCGTGACGCCGAAGAACACCGTCGATCCCGACGACGACGATTCGCTGGGCGTGCTCGATGACACCGCGTCATCGGACATGTCCGCGATCGGGCTGCTCGGCGGCACCGCGCAGGTGAATGTGGTGCTGCCCTCGGGCGGCGAGGACGACGACCTCGTCGACGAGGGCGTGGTTGAGGGCGAGATCGTCTCGGAGCTCGTCATCGACACGTCCGCGGTGGCCGACGAGGACACCGTCGCGCGCATCCGGCAGGAGTCGCCCGAGATCGTCATCGAGTTGCCGGCCGAGGACCTGCCCGCGGCGGCAGCGGAGTCACCCGATGAAGCCGCCGTGGTGGAGGCCGAGGTCGTCGCCGACGAGGCTCCTCGGGGCGCGACCGCGGAGCAGCCCGCCGGTGCGGACCCTGCACAGCCGTCGGCGCCGGCTGTGAAGCCGGAGGCGGGCACGGAAGCGGATGCCGCGGCGAAGCCCCGCACCCCACCGGCGCGCAAGGCGGGAACGCGCAAGGCCCCCGCCCGGAAGAGGCCCGCGGCCGTCGCGGAGCCCGGGTCCCCGGCGTCCGAGGGGGCTGCGGACTCGGCGCACGGCGCCGGCGACGCGCCCGCCGCCGCTGCAGCCGGAACCGCCGCGCAGCCTGCGAAGGTCGACGCACCGGTCCGGCCGCAGGCGGTGGATCACGACGAGACCGCGTCGCGCCCATCCGAGCGGGCTCCGGCGGACGGGGCAGGATCGACCGCCGCCGACCCGGTCGCCGGACCGACGGAGACCGGGTCGGCACCGGGCGACGACGGGCAGAAGCCCGCTGCCGGCTCCGTCGTCGAATCGTCCGGGCTCTCGCACCTGGAGTCGGCCATCGCGGCGGCCAAGGCCGAGCTCCGCGAGGCCATGTCCCCGACGCGCCCGAAGCCGCAGAACGAACCCCGGCCGGAGACCGCCGGGACCGCAGAGGAGAACCCACCCGTGGCGACCGACGACCGCGCCCCCGAGGCGCGCACCGCTGCCGAGAGCGCTCGTCCGATGTCCGAGACGGCTCTGCCCACCGAGGTGGTGCTGACCTCCCGGCGGTTGGACGATCTGGGAGACGGCGGGCGGGAGAGCGCGGATCTGCTCACCGCCGACCGGCTGCTCGACCCGTCGCGCGTGAGCCGGCCGGAACCCGAGGGCACCTGGAGCCACCTGCTGTACTCCGTCTCCGGCGGCCGCATCAACATCGGCGACGGCCGCAAGGCACGAGCCCGCAAGGCGCTCAGCGCGCGGATCGCGACGCCGATGCCGGGCACGGCCCGCTTCGTGCCCGTGCTGTCCCGCAAGGGCGGCGTCGGCAAGACGACCGTCACCGCGCTGCTGGGCATGGCTCTCGCCGATGCCCGTGACGACCGCGTGATCGCCGTGGACGCCAATCCGGACCGCGGAACCCTCGCCGAGCGCGTCGTCGGCGGCCACTCGAAGTCCGTGCGCGACCTGGTGCGCGCGCAGCACGAGATCCGTGGATTCCACGACATCTCGGCGATCGTCGCCCGCGACGAGACGCGACTCGACGTGCTGGCCTCCGACGCCGATCCGCGCATCTCCGAGGCCTTCGGCGACGCGGACTACCGCGACGTGGCCTCCGTGGCCGCGCAGTACTACTCCCTCGTGCTCACCGACTCCGGCACCGGCATCGTGCACTCCGTCATGGGCGCGACGCTCGATCTCGCCGATCAGATCGTGATCGTCTCGGGCCTCAGCGTCGACGAGGCGCGGCTGGCGTCGGAGACCATCACCTGGCTCGAGACCAACGGCCACGCCGCTCTCGCCCGCGAGGCGATCGTCGTGCTGAACCAGTCCACGCCCGGCGCGCCGCTGGTGCGCCTGAGCGAGCTCGAAGCGCACTTCTCGACGCGTTCGCAGCACGTGCTGCGCATTCCGTACGACGCGCAGATCGCGGGAGGCGGACCGATCGACTTCGGCAGTCTTCAACCCGAGACCCGGCGGGCGGCGCGCGAGATCGCCGCGGTGCTCGTCGAGGGCCTGCGCGCGAAGGCCGCGTGATGAGCGTCCGCGAGATCCGGCTCTACGGCGACCCCGTGCTGCGCACGGCGTGCGCGCCGATCGGTGCGATCGACGACGGCGTGCGCGCTCTGATCGCCGATCTGCTCGACACGGTCGCCCTGCCCGGCCGCGCCGGCGTCGCGGCGAATCAGATCGGCGTGGCGCTGCGCGCGTTCAGCTACAACATCGACGGCGACATCGGCTACGTGATCAACCCCGTCCTCACCGAGGTGCGCGGCGATCCCGTTCCCACCGGAGAGGGATGTCTCTCCGTCCCCGGACTCTGGCATGACGCTCCGCGCCACCCGTGGGCGCGCGTGGAGGGCATCGACCTGGACGGCGACCCCGTGATCCTCGAAGGGGAGGGGCTGCTCGCGCAGGCGCTCCAGCACGAGACCGACCACCTCGACGGCACGGTGTACCTGAGCCGGCTAGAGGGGGAGACCCGCAGGCTCGCGATGCGTCAGGTGCGCGAGAGCGACTGGTTCTGACGACCGAAGCGCGTCGTCAGCCCAGAGGCGTCGTGGTGGTGTGCACGGGCGCGTCGTAGATCGCGGCGATCTCGTCGGCGAAGTCCTGCAGGATCACGTTGCGCTTGATCGACATCTTCGGGGTGAGGTGCCCGCTGGCCTCTGTCCACTCGATCGGCAGGATCGTGAACTTGCGGATCGACTCCGCGCGCGAGACGGTCTTGTTCGCCCGGTCGATCTCGCGCTGCACCTCTTCGCGAACGGCTTCGTGCCGGCTGGCGTCGGCCAGCGACATGTCGGCCGGCAGGCCGTTGTTCGCCAGCCAGGTCGGAAGCATCTCGGGATCCAGGGTCACGAGCGCCGAGATGAACGGCTTCTGATCGCCGACGACGACCACCTGGCCGACGATCGGGTTGGAGCGGATCGGATCCTCGAGCCCGGCCGGTGCGACGTTCTTACCGCCGGCGGTGACGATGATCTCCTTCTTGCGGCCGGTGATCGTGAGGAAGCCCTCGGAGTCGAAGCTGCCGATGTCGCCGGTGCGGAACCAGCCGTCCTCGAAGGCCGCGGCGGTCGCCTCGGGGTTGTTCCAGTACTCCTTGAAGACGTTGATGCCCTTGACCTCGATCTCGCCGTCGTCGGCCAGCCGCACGCCGACGCCGGGAAGGGCGGGTCCGACCGTGCCGATCTTCGACTTGTCGGCGAGGTTCACCGTGGCGGGGGCGGTGGTCTCGGTCAGGCCGTAGCCCTCGAGGATCACGACGCCGAGGCTGTGGAAGAAGTGCCCGAGACGCGAGCCCAGCGGGGCCGAGCCGGAGACGGCGTAGGCGACCTTGCCGCCCATCGCCTGGCGCAGCTTGCCGTAGACCAGTTTGTCGAACAGCGCGAACTTCAGGCGCAGGCCGAACGGCACCTTCCTGCCCTCCTCGAGCAGGGTGGAGTGCTCGATCGCGGCGGCGGCCGCGGCGCGGAAGATCTTGCCCTTGCCACCCGCCTCGGCCTTCTGCTCAGCGGAGTTGTAGACCTTCTCGAACACGCGCGGCACCGCGAGGAGGAAGGTGGGCTGGAAGGAGCCCAGTGCCGGCAGCAGCTGCTTCGTGTCGGGCTGGTGACCGGTGCGGACGCCGGCGTGGATGGCGAGCACCGAGATGAAGCGGGCGAAGACGTGCGCGGTGGTGATGAACAGCAGGGTGGAAGCCCCGGGCATCGAGACCACGGCGTCCAGTGCCTTGGCGGAGTTGCGGGAGAGCTCGACGAAGTTGCTGTGGGTGAGCACGCAGCCCTTCGGGCGACCGGTGGATCCCGAGGTGTAGATGAGCGTCGCGATGTCCGACCCGACGGCGATGCTGCGGCGGCGCTCGATCTCGGCGTCCTCGACGTCGGCGCCCTGGGCCGTGAGCGCGTCGATGGCTCCGAGGTGCAGCTGCCAGACCTCGCGGATGAGGGGCAGATCGCCGCGGACCTCGTCCACGCGGGCGAAGTGCTCGGTGGACTCCACGATCAGGGCGATCGCCCCGGAGTCCTCCATGATCCACTGGATCTGCGCGGGGGAGCTGGTCTCGTAGACGGGGACCATCACGGCACCGGCGTAGAAGAGGGCGAAGTCGATCAGCGTCCATTCGTACGTCGTGCGCGCGATGAAGCCGACCTTGTCGCCCGGCTGGATGCCGGCGGCGACGAACCCCTTCGCCAAGGCGATCACGGCGGTCTCGAAGTCCCTGGCGGAGATGTCGCGCCAGCCGGCGCCCTCGGGCACCGAGAACAGGGCCAGGTCCGGGGTCTGCCGCGCGCGGACGGCCAGCAGATCGGAGGTGTTCGCCTCGGGGTCGGCGGGGACGATCGCGGGGACTTCGAACTGAACCACGGCAGCTCCTTCGGTACCGGATGGACGGGTGTCCTCCGATACTAGGCGATGAGATCGAGTCACGCAGTAGGTGAAACTCGGTCGCGGAAGCGCACTCGGCGCTAGACTTCCAGACGATGTTCTACTGGCTGATGAAGTACGTCGCGATCGGCCCCCTGGTCAAGGCGATCTTCCGTCCCTGGATCGTGGGGCGCGACAACGTGCCCACGGCGGGCGCGGCCATCCTGGCGAGCAACCACCTCTCCTTCGCGGACTCGATCTTCCTGCCGCTGCTGCTCGATCGCCCGATGTCCTTCCTGGCGAAGAGCGACTACTTCACCGGCCGGGGCCTGAAGGGCTGGGCCACGAGGCTCTTCATGAAGGGCACCGGGCAGATCCCCATCGACCGCTCCGGAGGAAAGGCGTCCGAGGCGTCGCTGAACACGGGTCTGCAGATCCTGGGCCGAGGCGACCTGCTCGGCATCTACCCCGAGGGCACCCGCAGCCCCGACGGCAGGCTCTACCGCGGCCGCACCGGGATCGCGCGCATGGCGCTCGAGGCCAAGGTCCCCGTGATCCCCGTCGTCATGGTCGACACCGACACCGCCATGCCCATCGGCCAGAGGATCCCCCGCGTCATGCGGGTCGGCGTCGTCATCGGCGAGCCACTGGACTTCTCGCGCTACGCGGGCATGGAGAACGATCGCTACATCCTGCGCGCCGTCACGGACGAGATCATGATCTCGCTGCAGCGGCTGGGTGCGCAGGAGTACGACGACGTGTACGCATCGACGGTCAAGGACAGACTGCCGGCGGCGGCGTCCCGCCGGCGCTGATCGGCGCCGAGTCGTGCCCGTCACAGCGCGATGGCGGGATGCCGGCGGCCACTAAGCTGGGTGGATGCTCTCCTCGCACCCCGATCTCGACGTGTGGCGATCCCTTCCGATCAAGCAGCAGCCGCAGTGGCAGGACGCCGAGCGGGTGGCCGAGGTCTCCTCGCAGCTCGCCGCACTCCCGCCGCTGGTGTTCGCCGGCGAGGTGGACAATCTCCGCGAGCGCCTGGCGCGCGCGGCATCCGGCAACGCGTTCCTGCTGCAGGGCGGCGACTGCGCCGAGACCTTCGCGGGCGCGACGGCAGATCAGATCCGCAACCGGATCAAGACGGTGCTGCAGATGGCGGTCGTGCTCACCTACGGCGCCTCCATGCCGATCGTGAAGATGGGCCGCATGGCGGGGCAGTTCGCCAAGCCGCGATCCAGCGACACCGAGACGCGCGGCGACGTGACGCTGCCCGCGTACCGGGGCGACATCGTGAACGGGTACGACTTCACCGCCGCGTCTCGTCAGGCGGATCCCGGACGTCTGCTGCAGGGCTATCACACCGCGGCCTCCACGCTGAACCTCATCCGGGCGTTCACGCAGGGCGGCTTCGCGGACCTGCGCGAGGTGCACTCCTGGAACAAGGGTTTCGCGCAGAATCCCGCCAACCAGCGCTACGAGCGCATGGCCGCGGAGATCGACCGCGCCATCAAGTTCATGGAGGCCGCCGGAGCCGATTTCGACGAGCTCAAGCGGGTGGAGTTCTTCACCGGTCACGAGGGTCTGCTGATGGACTACGAGCGGCCCATGACCCGCATCGACTCGCGCACCGACACCCCGTACAACACCTCCGCTCACTTCCTGTGGATCGGGGAGCGCACGCGTGAGCTCGACGGCGCGCACGTGGACTACTTCTCCCGCATCCGCAATCCGATCGGCGTCAAGCTCGGCCCCACGACCACCCCGGACACCGCACTCGCGCTCATCGACATGCTCGACCCCGAGCGCGAGCCGGGCCGTCTCACCTTCATCACGCGGATGGGGGCGGGCAGGATCCGCGACGCGCTGCCCCCGCTGCTGGAGGCGGTCAAGAACGCCGGTGCCACGCCGCTCTGGGTCACCGACCCCATGCACGGTAACGGCATCACGACCTCGACGGGGTACAAGACCCGTCGCTTCGACGACGTCATCGACGAGGTGCGCGGCTTCTTCGAGGCGCACCGCGCCGTGGGCACCTTTCCCGGGGGGATCCACGTGGAGCTCACCGGCGACGACGTCACCGAGTGCCTCGGCGGCTCCGAGCAGATCGGCGAGGACACTCTCGCGACCCGTTACGAGAGCCTCTGCGATCCCCGTCTGAACCACATGCAGAGCCTTGAGCTCGCGTTCCTCGTGGCGGAAGAGCTCGAGAAGCGCTGATCGGCCTCGCGGAGCGGATCAGCCCTTCAGCTGGATCGTCAGCGTGACGGTGCCGCCCTTGGGCAGCGTGCCGCTGTCGGGCTTCTGGTCCACGACCGCGGCCATGTCGGCGAAGCCGGGCAGATCGCCCCACGCCGGGTACTCCGCCCGCAGTCCGGCACCCTCGATCTTCGCCTTCGCCTCCTTGAGGGTCAGGCCCACGACCTTCGGGACGTCGACGGGCTGAGGTCCCTTCGAGACCGTCAGCGACACCGCGTCCCCCGGACGCCAGCTGCCGCCGCCGGGGCGCTCCGTCGCCTGCGCGATCACGCTGCCCTTGGCGACGGTATCGCTCCATTCCTCGTTCCTGTCGCCGATCTTGAGCCGGGCGTCGCCGAGGATCTGCTCGGCATCGGCGAGCGACTTTCCGACCACGCTGGGAACCGGTCCGAGCGAGAGCTGGATCAGCGCGCTGTCCGCCTCGAACACGTCGCAGCCGTCTCCGCACGCGTAGGCCTCCCCGCCGGCGCGGGGAGTGATCCGCACGTTCAGCACGAGGCCCCGGTCGAGCTTGGCGAAGTACTCCTGCACCTCGTCGGACACCTCGACGTTGTTGGCCGTCAGCGTCTCGCGGGCCTCGTCCTCGGTCAGGCCGCTGAGTGTGCCGAGCGTGTGCTGAGCCGGGCCGGAGGAGACGATGAGGGTGACCGTGCTCTCCTTCTCGACGCGCTCACCCGCAGCGGGATCCGAATCGATGACCTCGCCCGCGGGAACCTCGATCGAGCTCTTCGTCGTCGTGGTGGGCTCCAGCCCCTCCGCGGAGACGGCGCTCTCGGCATCCGCCGTGGTCATGCCGGCGACCTGGGGCACCGCGATGAGGGAGCCGGGGCCCGAGCCGAACCACCAGCCCGCGCCTCCTGCGGCGACGGCCAGCAGCATCACGAGGGAGAGGAGCAGTGCGCCGCGTGCGCGCCGGCGGGCGGTTCGCCGCCGAAGCCGCGAGCCGTTGTCGGCCTCGGCCGCCACGGCGACGGTGGGATTGGAGATCACCGGGGTGCCCGGGAGGATCTTGGTGACGGCGCCGGAGTCGTGATCCCCGGACGACGCGGTCGTGGCCGTGGGCACCGGCGTGACGCCGAGCTCCCGCTCGATCTCGCGCAGCCTGTCGAGCATCTCCTGCGCGTTCAGCGGCCGCTCGTCGGGGGACTTGTCGGTGGCCCACAGCACCAGTTCATCGAGCTGCTCGGGCACGCCGGGGTTGCGCACGCTGGGCCGTGGCACCTGCTCCGTCGCGTGCTGGAAGGCGATCTGCATGGGCTGCTCGCCCTTGTAGGGCTGCTCGCCCACGAGCATCTCGTAGAGCATGATCCCGAGCGCGTAGATGTCGCTGCGGGCATCCGCCGTACCGCGGGTGACGAGTTCGGGAGCGAGGTAGGCGATGGTGCCGAGCAGCTGAGCGCCCGTCGCGGTGTTCGCGGTGGTCGCCCGCGCGAGCCCGAAGTCGCCGATCTTGATGCGTCCGTCCTCGGCGAGCAGCACGTTCTCGGGCTTGACGTCGCGGTGCACGATGCCGGCGCGGTGCGCGGCGGCGAGACCCGACAGGATCGCGTCCATGATCGTGATCGTCTGCGCGACCGTGAGGCGCTTCTGCTCCCGCATCAGCTCGCGCAGGGTGATGCCGGGCAGGTACTCCATGACGAGGTAGGCGAGCTCGCCGTCCTGGCCCTGGTCGAAGACGTTGACGACGTGCGGGTCGGCGAGGCGCGCCGCTGAACGCGCCTCCTGGATGAAGCGGCTCTGGAACGCCGAGTCGTCGCTGAGGTGGGCGTGCATCACCTTCAGGGCGATCCGCCGCTCCAGGCGCATGTCCGTCGCGACGTACACGGTCGCCATGCCGCCGCGCGCGATGCGCGCGCGCACCCGGTATCGGCCGTCGACAAGCCGCCCGATGAGAGGGTCGGCCTGCGGAGTGCTCACGGGACGAGTCTATGAAGAACCTGCTGTGAGGCCCGGCAACGGCGCACCCACCCCAGGTTTCGATCCGATGACGACTCGGCCGTCATCGCAGGGTTGCGAGCCAGCGGTTGGCCTGCTGCTCCCACTGGCCGTAGCGGTTCGGGAAGGCCGAGATCTGCACGGCCTGCGCGGCGTCCGTGAACGGGCGGCTCTGCCATCCGGGGATGTCCAGCAGGCCGCGGCTGCTGCCGCCGTTGGGATCCTTCGGTCCGCCGTAGAACACGCGGATGCTGCGGTCGGCGTTCAGGATCTGCTTCGCGGTGCCCCAGCCCTGGCTCGGTCGCTGCTGGAAGAGGCCGAGCGAGTCGCGGTCGCCGTGATCGAGATTGCGCATCGAGGACTCGACCATGGCGGTGGCCAGCGCGATGGCGATGCCGCGGTCGGGCACGCCGAGTTCGCGTCCGACCCGGATGATGTGCACGGCGTGCGCCCGCTGGGTGGCGTCGAGGTTCGCGGAGCGCTGCGCGGGCCCGGCGGGAGCGAGGCGGAGGCTCTGACCCGGATAGATGATGCTGCCGTTGCCCAGTCCGTTGGCGTCCAGGAGCGCGGCCACGGTCGTGCCGTACTTCTTGGCGATCGCGAAGAGCGTGTCTCCGGCGACGACTCGGTGCGAGGTCGGCTTGGCTGTCGCGGCCGCCGGTGCGGGCGCCGACGAGCCGCCGGAGGCGGGCTTCGAAGCCTGCGCCGATGCGCCGATCCTGAGCTTCTGACCGGGATGGATCAGGGCGGTGCGGCCCAGGCCGTTCGCGGCGATCATCTTGGCCACGGTCGTGCCGTAGGCGCGCGCGATGGCGTACACGGTGTCGCCGCGCACCACCGTGTGCGTCTTCGCCGCGGCGGAGGGCGTCGCCGCCGGCTTCGCGGTGGGCTGGGCCGCCGGCTTCGCGGTCGCCGTGAGTCGCAGCGTCTGACCCGGATAGATCACGGAGCGCCAGCCCAGTCCGTTCCAGGAGAGCACGTCGGCAGGGCGCAGCCCGTGGCGGATCGCGATGCCGGAGACGGTGTCTCCGGGCCTGACCACGTACGACGTGGACCTCGCGGTGGCGTGGTGGACGGTCGCGGTCCGCGTCGGAGCGAGCTGCGGCTGCACGCGAGCGGGCATCGGATCCGTGCGCCGGGGCTCAGCGGCTTCAGCGGGTGCCGCGGTCAGCACGGCGGCGAGCGCACCGACGACCGCAGCGGGTGCGGTGACGCGGACGGCCCTGGCGTGAGTGGAGCGAGTATCCATGAGTTTCCCCCTGTCGTGCTCATGACACGCTGACACGGTTGTAAAGAGTTGTCAACAGAAGTTACTGGTGTGACTGATGTTGTTCGGTCGGCGGCCGGAGGCTCGCGGACGGGGAATCGAAGGCTCGCGGATGAGATAGTGGAGGGGTGCCTGAGAACGCCTCTGATCCCTCCGCCTGGCTGACGCTTCCCGAACTGGCCGAGTCGCTCGGCGAGACCACCGGCCGGGTGCGCCGGCTCATCGACGAGCACTACCTGATCGGCTCCCGCCGCAACGGCCCCCTCGCCGTGCCCGCGGTGTTCATCGTGGACGGACGACCGCTCGCATCGCTGCGCGGCACCGTCATCGCCCTGCAGGACGCCGGGTTCGACGACGACGAGGTCATCGACTGGCTGCTCGCCGAGGAGGAGTCTCTGGGACGCACGCCGATCGCCGCGCTGCTCGAGGGCCACAAGAGCGAGGTGCGGCGGGTCGCGCGAGCTCTCGCCTGAGCCTCAGGCGGATCGGCTGATCGCCGCCAGGCCCAGCGCGCGCAGCTCCGCGGTCGCATCCGGAAGGAGATCGGCCGCGTCCAGCGCGGCCTCGGCCTCGGCGGTGTACTGCGCGATCATCCGCTCCAGTTCCCGGGGGGCGCCGGTCCGGCCGATGAGACCCTGCAGCTCGTGCACCGCGGCCGCCGAGAGCCCCGGGTCGCCCAGCGCGGAATCCAGAGCGGTGCGCTCGGGCGCGGACAGCTGCGCCCTGGCGAGGGCGATCAGCGCAGTGCGCTTGCCCTCTCTCAGATCGTCGCCCGCCGGCTTGCCCGTCAGCTCGGGGTCGCCGAAGACGCCGAGCAGGTCGTCGCGAAGCTGGAAGGCCATCCCGACCGGATGTCCGAAGGCGCGCAGATGCGCGAGGAGCGCCGCATCCGCCCCGGCCAGGGTCGCGCCCAGCAGCAGCGGCTCGACGACGCTGTAGCGGGCGGACTTCAAAGACGCCACCCGCAGGGCGCGCTCCAGCAGCGCCTCGGGAGGATGCACGCCCCACGCGGACTCCTCGGCGATGTCGAGCAGCTGCCCGACGGTCACGTCGCGACGCATGCGCGCGTACTCCGCCCGGGTCGCCGCGGCATGCGGATGCCCGACAAGCGCCTCCTCGAGCAGGTCGTCGCTCCAGGCGACGAGCAGGTCGCCGAGGAGCACCGCAGCCGAGCGTCCGAACGCCTCCGCGTCACCGTGCCATCCGGCATCCCGATGCGAGCTCTGCAAGGCGCGGTGTGCGGCCGGACGTCCTCGTCTGGTGTCGGAGTTGTCGATCAGGTCGTCGTGCACGAGCGCGGCGGACTGGAAGATCTCCAGGGCGGCGCACAGTCCCCACAGGGCCTGCCGGTCGGCGCCGGCCGCGGGCGAGGCGGCACTCCAGCCGGCGTGGCAGAACCGCGCGCGCAGCCGTTTGCCGCCGGTGAGAGTCGAACCGGCGGTGTCGATGAATGCGGCGGCGTCGGTCCCGTACTCCTCGCTCTCGGAGCGCATTCTGGCGAGGAAGGCGGTCAGTCGCGAGGCCACGGCGTCGGCAACGGAGGAGGAGAGCACGATTCCCAGCCTAGATGCAGGAAATCGACGGCCTTCGGCTAGCCGCCCGCCCCGGGCGCGGGTAGAGTGGAGAGACCGAACCGAGGGGGTTGGAGATGCCTCTTTCCGAACAAGAGCAGCGCATGCTCGACGAGATGGAACGCCATCTCCTTCAGCACGATGCCGACGTCGTCACCGCGCCGTCCGGCGACCGTGCACTCAGCTACCGCAATCTGATCTACGGTGCGCTGCTCCTGCTCGTCGGGGTCGGCGGGCTCGTCGCAGCGGTCGCGACCGGCGACCGGCTGGGTCCGGTGGGCAGCATCATCCTGGGCGTCGTCGCCTTCCTCGCCATGCTGGGCGGTGCGATGCTCGCCTTCACGCCCGTGCGCCGCGCGTCGTCCACCGAGGCGCCGGATGCCCGGCCGCGCGGCCCGAAGCCGCGCGACACCTCGTTCATGGATCGCATGAACGACCGGTGGGACCGCCGACAGGACGAACGCTGATCTGACCCGCACGCGAAGCCCGGATGCCCTGCATCCGGGCTTTTCTGTTGTCTGGGCGGATCCTCCACTTTCCCTCCACCACGCTCCACCCCCGTGATCCCGCAGGATCACGGGGGTTTTCGTGTATCCAGCCGGGAGATGGCTGAGAAAGCCGCGGAATGTTCGTAGGAAAGTGGAGGGAAGTGGAGTAAAGTGGTGTGCACCTCGAGTTGGCCGGACGCAGAGGGGGTGATGGCCGATGTTGCTGGGGACTCACACGCCGAAGCTCGACGACAAGGGCCGTGTGATCCTTCCTGCGAAGTTCCGAGAGGATCTCGCGGGCGGCATCGTCGTCACCCGAGGGCAGGAGCGCTGTCTCTACGTGTTCAGCACCGCCGAGTTCGAGGCGATGCACGAGCGCATCCGGCAGGCTCCGCTCAGCAACAAGCAGGCGCGTGACTTCCTGCGGCTGTTCCTCTCCGGCGCCAGCGCCGAGATGCCCGACAGCCAGAACCGCATCACCCTTCCCGCACACCTGCGCCAGTACGCGGGCCTGGAGAAGGAACTGGTGGTCACGGGAGTCGGCGCCCACGCCGAGATCTGGGACGCGTCCGCATGGAACGCATACCTGGAGAGCAATGAGGAGTCCTACGCAGATCTGGAACAGGAGGTGATTCCCGGATTGTTCTGACCACGGCTGTGATGCCTCGCCGCTTCGCCCCGACACACTTCCCCGGTGCCGGGTCGAGCGGAGAGGAATCAGAGCCGGAGGTCACGGGATAGAAGAGCATGAGCCTCCGCGACATCCACACACCGGTGCTCCTCGAGCGCTGCATCGAGCTGCTCGCCCCCGCGCTCCAGAAGGACGGGGCGGTGCTCGTCGACGCCACGCTGGGCATGGGAGGGCACTCCGAGGCGTTCCTCGAGCGGTTCCCGAGCATCCGCCTGATCGGCCTCGACCGCGACACCGACGCCCTGAGGATCGCGGGGGAGCGGCTCGCTCCCTTCGGAGATCGCGTGAGACTCGTGCACACGGTGTACGACGAGATCGGCCTGCACGCTCAGGACGCCTCGGCGATCCTCTTCGATCTGGGCGTCTCGTCGCTGCAGCTCGACGAGGCCGACCGCGGCTTCGCCTACTCCAAAGACGCCCCGCTGGACATGCGGATGGACCAGACCAAGGGCCGCACCGCGGCGAGCATCCTCGCCGAGTACAGCGAAGGTCAGCTCCGGCGCATCTTCGAGCGCTACGGCGAGGAGAAGCTCGCCGGCCGGTACGCACGGTTCATCGTCGAAGCGCGGGGTACGCGGCCGCTCACCCGATCGGGCGAGCTGGTGGACCTCCTGGTCGCGGCGACCCCGGCAGCCGCGCAGCGCGCCGGACACCCCGCCAAGCGCGTGTTCCAGGCGCTGCGCATCGAGGTCAACTCCGAGCTCAGCGTGCTGGCGGACGCCATCCCCTCCGCGATGGACGCGCTGCTCGTCGGCGGTCGCATCGCCGTCATGGCGTACCAGTCGCTCGAGGACCGCCTGGTCAAGCAGGCGTTCGCGGCCGCATCCGCCTCGACCGCCCCCGCAGGACTGCCGGTGGAGCTGCCCGAGCACGCACCGCGGTTCCGGATGCTCACCAAGGGCGCCGAGCTCGCCGGCGAGCAGGAGCGGGCCGTCAACCCGCGGGCCATCCCGGTGCGCCTGCGCGCCGCCGAGAAGCTCAGGGAGAAGCCATGAGCCTGCTGAACGCGCGCGTCGCGCCCCGCACCGAGCCGCGCCCTGCGCCCGCGCGGCGCCTGCGTCCGGTCACGGCACCCGTCGAACGCCGGCGGCCGCGGATCGCCTATGCGGTGCTCGCCGTCGGCGGTGCACTCGCCGTCGGGGCCGCCCAGATGGGCATCTCGCTCGCCGCCACGCAGGACGCCTTCGTGCTGGCAGACCTCAACAGCCAGCAGCACGAGCTGAACCTGCAGAAGCAGGCGCTGGGTGATGAGATCGTCGGGTTGAGCTCGCCTCAGGCGCTCGCGGGCAAGGCGGACGGTCTCGGCCTCGTCGTGGCCGGCTCCGCCTCGTATCTGCGGTTGAGCGACGGAAAGGTCCTCGGCGCGGGACAGAGCGCCGACTGGATCTCGACGGTCACGCCGAACGGCTCGACGAAGGTCGGCAACGCGCTGCTCGCCCCGCCGCCGAACGCGAAGAAGGACGAGAAGGCGGCGGACGCCGAGAAGAGCGCAGACTCCGCCGAGAAGGACACCGACCCCGCACTGCCCCCGGCCGTCACCGAGGGTCTCCCCTCGCCGACCACCCGCTAGTCCCGTCCAGGAGGAGACCGTCGCATGACCACACGAGCAACGCGCGGAACGCGACGGCGCACGGTCGTCGCGCTCGCGGTGATCCTCACGGTTCTCGCCGCCTTCGTCTTCCGCCTCGTCGACATCCAGATGGTCCACGCCGACGATCACATCGCCGACTCGAATCTCGACTCGACCCGGAGCATCCCGGGTGCGAGGGGCGACATCGTCGACGAGAACGGCACGGTGCTGGCCTCGGACGCGTTCGTGTACGACGCGCAGCTCGACCCCAAGCTGATCCAGGACTACGAGGATGAGCCCGACCCGAAGAAGAAGCCCGAGCTGTCGTGGGCCGAGGCGAGCGAGAGGATCGCCGAGATCGTCGGGATGACCGGTGACGAAGTGCGCGCGATCGTCGCATCGGCGCTGGAGAAGAACCGCTACTCGCAGTACGCCAAGCTCAAGAACGGCCTGACCACCGAGCAGTACCTCGCACTGCGAGATCTCAACCTCGCTTACGTGTACAACAAGGCCAGAGCGGTGCGCGTCTATCCCAACGGTGCGGTCGCGGGCAACCTGGTCGGCTTCCTGAACGGCGCGGGCGAGCCCCAGTACGGCGTCGAGCGGATGCTGCAGAAGTGCCTGGCCGCGACGGACGGCTCCAGCACCTACAAGCGGGGTCAGGGCGGCGTGCGCATACCCGGCAGCGAGCGCACCGTGCCTGCCGTCGACGGCGGTTCGGTGCAGCTGACCATCGACAGCGACCTGAACTGGTATCTCCAGCAGATGATCGCCGAGGAGGCCAAGCGGCAGGGAGCGAAGGCGGGCAGCGTGACGGTCGTCGAAGTCGGCACGGGCAAGATCCGCGCGGCCGCCGAGTACCCCTCCGTCGACCCGAACAACATCAACACCGTCAGCTCGGAGTACTGGCGCTCGCACATCTTCTCGGACGCCTACGAGCCGGGCTCGACGTTCAAGGCCATCACGGCGGCGACCATCATCGATCAGGGCAAGGCGACTCCGAGCTCTCACGTGACCGCGGCCACCCGCGAGCGCTTTCCCAACGGCGCGGTGATCAACGACCCGTTCCCGCACCCCGTGTACGAATACACTCTCGCGGGCGCGCTGATCGACTCGTCGAACGTGTCGCTGTCCAAGTTCGGCACCCTGGTGGACCCGGCGACGCGCGCGGAGTACCTCGAGCGCTTCGGGGTGGGGGAGAAGACGGCGATCGGCTTCCCGGCCGAGCAGAAGGGTCTCATCAACGACCCGAGCAAGTGGGACAACCAGACGCTCTACACCACGACCTTCGGGCAGGCCTTCACGGTGACCCCGGCCCAGCTCGCCGGCGCCTACCAGGCGCTCGCGAACGACGGCAAGAAGATCGACCTGTCGCTCGTGGAGTCGTGCACCGACGCCGACGGCACCGTCCACGAGAGCGCGACGCCGGACAGCGAGCAGATCATCAAGCCCGAGACCGCGGCGCAGGTCAAGCGGATGCTGGAGAACGTCGCGGTCCAGGGAGGGAACGCCAACACGATCAAGGTGCCCGGCTATCGGATCGGCATCAAGACGGGCTCCGCGCAGAAGACCGACAACAACGGCGGCTACAAGAAGGGCGTGTACTTCACCAGCATGGTGGGCATCGCTCCCATCGAGGATCCGCAGTACGTCGTCGTGGTCACCCTGGACGAGCCGACTAAGATGAGGACTTCAGCCGCCACCGCCGTGGCCTTCCAGCAGGCGATGACCCAGGTGCTCAAGACCTATCACGTCGCGCCGTCGTCCACGCCCATGGGCGAGCTGCTTCCCAAATTCGACTAGTCGGCGTTCCGCCGCGCATGGAGATGTCACATGATCGCGCTGTCGCTCGCTGAGATCGCGGAGATCCTGGGCGGAGAGCTGCGCCTGCACGGCGCGGACTCGGCGGACACCGTCGTGGACGGGACCGTCGACACCGACTCGCGGGAGATGACGACGGGCTCCATCTTCGTCGCCAAGCCCGGTGAGACCACCGACGGACACCGCTTCGTCGGCGTCGCCGCCGAGGCGGGCGCCGTGCTGGCCGTCGTGGAGCATCCCGTGGACGCGGCCGTGTCGCAGATCGTCGTGGCCGATGCGGTTCAGGCTCTGGCCGACCTCGCACGCGCGGTCGTCGCGCGCGTGCGCGCGGGAGGCGGTCTGCGGATCGTCGGGATCACCGGATCCAACGGCAAGACGACCACGAAGAACTTCCTCGCCCGCATCCTCGAGGCAGAAGGCGAGACCGTCGCCCCGGTGCGCTCGTACAACAACGAGGTGGGCGCGCCGCTGACCATGCTGCGGGTCACCGAGAGCACTCGCTATCTCGTCAGCGAGTTCGGGGCGGCCGGACCCGGCAGCATCGCGCGGCTCGCCGGGCTCGTCGAGCCCGACGTCGTGGTCGTGCTCATGGTCGGGCTGGCGCACGCGGGCGGCTTCGGCGGCATCGAGGCGACGGCACGTGCCAAGTCCGAGCTCGTGCAGGCGGCCCGCTCCGACGGGGTCGCCGTGCTGAACCTCGACGATCCGCGCGTGTGGGCGATGCGGGACATCGCCACGGCACGCGGCATGCGCGTCGTCTCCTTCGGGCAGGGGTCCGAGGCCGACGTGCGCGCCGAGGACGTCGCGGTGTCGGCCACCGGCACGTCCAGCACCGTGGTGCACGGCGAGGAGCGCATCCCCCTGCGACTGCGGGTGCTCGGCGCCCACCACGTCGGCAACGCCCTCGCCGCGATCGCCGCAGCCGAGGTGCTCGGCGTCGCGGTCGCCGAGGCGGTCGCGCGCCTGGAGACGGTCGAGATCGCCGAACGCTGGCGGATGCAGCCGATGGGCGGCGAGCGCGTGCGCATCATCAATGACGCCTACAACGCCAGCCCGGACTCCATGGCCGCGGCTCTGCGCACGCTCGCGCAGATCACCGCTCCCGGCGAGCGCACCGTCGCCGTCCTGGGCGCCATGAGCGAACTCGGGGAGCTCGCGGGAGAGGAGCATGACCGCATCGGCCTGCTCGCCGTGCGCCTGAACATCCAGCGCATCGTCGTCGTGGGCCCCGAGGCGCGCAGGCTCTACCTTGCCGCCGTGGGCGAGGGCTCCTGGGACAGCGAGGCGGTGCATCTTCCCGATCAGGACGCCGCCTTCGAGTACCTGCGCAACGAGCTGCGCGACGGCGATCGCGTGCTCGTCAAATCGTCCAACTCCGTCGGGCTCCGGCATCTCGGCGATCGTCTGGGAGAATTGTTCTCGTGAGGTCCTTGCTTATGGCGACGGCGATATCGCTCGCCTTCTCGCTCTTCCTGACTCCGGTGTTCCTGAAGGGGTTCCGCCGGATCGGCTGGGGGCAGGTCATCCGCACCCCCGAGGACATCGCCAACCCCAGCCACGGGGCCAAGCGCGGCACGCCCACGATGGGCGGTGTCATCTTCATCCTCGGCACGATCGTCGGCTACTTCGCCGGCACCTTCTTCGGCGGGACGACGCCGGCGCTGTCGGCGATCCTGGTGCTGTGGCTGATGGTCGGCTTCGGCGCGGTCGGCTTCATCGACGACTACATGAAGGTGCGCAGCCAGCGCAGCCTCGGTCTCTCCGGCTGGCGCAAGATCGTCGGACAGCTCGCGATACTGATTCCCTTCGGCATCGTGGCGCTGAACTTCCCGAACTCATTCGGCCAGACCCCCGCCAGCGGGTCCGTCTCCCTCTTCCGCGATATCTCCTGGCTGAACCTGTTCGCGTTCGGTGCGGTGCTCGGCTGGATCCTGTACCTCATCTGGATCTCGGTGATCGGTGTCGCGACCTCGAACAGCGTCAACCTCACCGACGGGCTGGACGGGCTCGCCGCCGGCGCCGGCGTCTTCGTCGTCGGCTCGTACGGACTCATCGCGTTCTGGCAGTTCAAGCAGTCCTGCGTGGGCGAGGGCATGGCCATGGCCGGATGCTACGAGGTGCGCGAGCCGCTGAACCTGGCCACGGTCGCCGCGGCCTTCGCGGGCGGGCTCATCGGATTCCTGTGGTGGAACGCGCCCAAGGCCAAGGTGTTCATGGGCGATGTCGGTTCGATGGCGATCGGCGGCGTCATCACCGCCATGGCGATCCTCACCCGCACCGAGCTGCTCCTGTTCGTGATCGCCGGCATCTTCGTGCTGTCCTCCGGCTCGGTCATCCTGCAGCGGCTGTACTTCAAGATCACCCGGGGCAAGCGCCTGTTCCTGATGAGCCCGTTCCACCACCATCTCGAGATGCGCGGGTGGCAGGAGGTGACCATCGTGGTGCGGTTGTGGATCATCGCGGGCCTCCTGGCGGCATCCGCCGTGGGTCTCTTCTACGTCGACTGGTTCGCCCAGGCCTCGATCGGCTGAGCAGAATGACTTCACGTCTCGATGAGCTGACCAGCTGGCACGCGGACTGGACCGGCTTGAGGGTCGCAGTCCTCGGACTGTCCGTGACGGGCTTCTCCGCAGCCGACACCCTCACCGAGCTCGGGGCGGAGGTTCTCGTGCTGTCGGAGAGCGCGGCCGAGGAGTATGCGCGGCTCGTGCCCGTGATCGGCGCGCGACTCGAGCTCGGCTCCCTCGACGAGGTGCCGCAGACGCTCCGCGACTTCGCGCCCGACGTCGTCCTCGCCTCGCCGGGGTTCCCGCCTTCGCATCCGGTGATCCGCTGGACCCGGGAGACGGGCGTGCCGCTGTGGGGCGACGTGGAGCTCGCCTGGCGCGTGCGCGACAAGGTGGTGCGCGCCGACGGAACTCCGGCCGAGTGGATGCTGATCACGGGCACCAACGGCAAGACCACCACGACGCAGCTCACGGCGGCCCTGCTGAAGGCCGGTGGTCTGCGGGTGGCGCCCTGCGGCAACATCGGCGTCCCCGTGCTCGACGCCGTGCGCGACCCCGCCGGCTTCGACGTCCTCGTCGTCGAGCTCTCCAGCCATCAGCTCTGGTACATCGGGCAGTCGGCTCCCGCGGGCCAGCTCATGCCGTACTCGGCGACCTGCCTGAACCTGGCCGACGATCACCTCGTGTGGCACGGCGGAGCCGACGCCTACCGTGAGGCCAAGTCCTTCGTGTACCGGCACACGCGCGTGGCCTGCGTGTACAACAAGGCGGACGCCGCGACCCGGCGGATGGTCGAGGAGGCGGACGTCATCGAGGGCGCTCGCGCCATCGGCTTCGACCTCGGCACGCCCGGCCCGAGCGACCTCGGCGTGGTCGACGGCATCGTCGTCGATCGCGCCTTCCACGAGGATCGGCGTCACAGTGCGCTGGAGCTCACCACGGTCGCGGAGCTGAGCGCCGCCGGGCTGGCGGCTCCGCACGTGGTGCAGAACATTCTCGCGGCATCGGCGCTGGCGCGCTCGGCCGGCGTCACGCCGGAGGCCATTCACGACGCGCTGCAGGAGTTCACGCTCGACGCGCACCGCATCCAGGTCGTCGCGGAGCATGCGGGCATCACCTGGGTCGACGACTCGAAGGCCACCAACCCGCACGCCGCGGCGTCCTCGCTGCGCGCCCATCCCGGTGCCGTCTGGGTCGTCGGCGGCGACCTCAAGGGCGTCGATCTCGCCGACCTCGTCGCGGACGCCGGACGCATCGCCGGCGGCGCGATCGTCATCGGCGTCGATCGCGAGCCGGTGCTCGCGGCATTCCGGCGACACGCGCCGCAGATTCCCGTGTTCGAGGTGGTCCCTGGCGACACTGGAGAGGTCATGGACCGTGTCGTGGAGATCGCGACGGGGATGGTCGACGGTGAGGGGACGGTGCTGCTGGCCCCTGCCGCAGCATCCTTCGATCAGTTCTCCGGCTATGCGGACCGCGGAGAGCGCTTCGCCCGGGCGGTGCGCGCATGGATCGATCGGGGGAGCGCTGATGACGCAGACGGCTCACCCGCCTCGCGCTGAGGGCAGGGGTCTCGCAGCACGGGTCTCGCTGGGACGGCTGTTCGCCCCGCCCTCCACCGAGTTCGTGATGATCGCATCGACCTCGGTGCTGCTCACGCTGTTCGGAGTCGTGATGGTGCTCTCCGCGACGAGCGCCAACCCGAGCGCTCCTTTCGCGGATGCCCTCCGCCAGGGCTTCTTCGCCCTCGTCGGGATTCCCGTCATGTTCCTCGTCAGCCGGCTGCCGCTCGCATTCTTCAAGAAGATCGCCTGGCCCGCGCTGATCCTCGGCGTGCTGATCCAGCTGCTCGTGTTCGTCCCGGGTCTCGGCGTGTCCTCGTTCGGCAACAGGAACTGGATCAAGATCGCGGGCGTGCAGCTGCAGCCCTCGGAGTTCCTCAAGCTCGCCCTCGCGATCTGGATCGCGTTCGTCCTGATGCGCAAGCAGTCCCGGCTGGGCACCTGGCATCAGGTATTCATCCCCGTCGTGCCCGTCGCCGTCCTCGCGATCGGCACGGTCATCGCCGGCGACGACCTGGGCACCGTGATGGTGCTCGTGCTGGTCGTGCTCGGCTGCCTGTTCTTCTCGGGCGCGAAGCTGCGGCTGTTCATCCTGCCCCTTCTCGGCGGGATGGCCGCCGTGCTCGCGTACGCGCTCACGAGCGAGAACCGCATGAACCGCATCCTCGCCGCCTTCAACCCCGAGGCGTGCGACCCCACCAAGGAGTGCTACCAGGCCGTGCACGGCATGTGGGGCATGGCGAACGGCGGCTTCTTCGGTGTGGGACTGGGCAACTCGCAGGAGAAGTACTGGCTGCCCGCCGCCGCCAACGACTACATCTTCGCGATCGTGGGCGAGGAGCTGGGCCTGCTCGGCTGCCTGCTGGTGCTCGTCCTCTTCGGCTGCTTCGCGGTCGGCGTCTTCCACATCATCCGCAAGACGACGGACCCGTTCGTCCGCGTCGCCGCCGGTGGCATCGTCGTCTGGATCATCGGACAGGCGCTCATCAACATCGGCGTCGTCGTACGCGTCTTCCCGGTGATGGGCGTGCCGCTGCCGTTCATGTCGCAGGGCGGCACCTCGCTGCTGTCGGCCATGATGGCGTGCGGCGTGCTGCTCGCTTTCACACGCACAATCCCCTCATCCGAAAAGGGTAGGGTCGCCAGGGGCGAGAGGCTGAGCGAGCGGAGCGAGTCGAAGTGACGACCTACCTTCTGGCCGGCGGCGGGACCGCCGGCCATGTCAATCCGCTGCTCGCCGTCGGAGACCTGCTTCGTGAGCGAGAGGGTGACACGGTGCTCGTGCTCGGCACGAGGGAAGGGCTCGAGGCGCGACTGGTGCCGGCCCGCGGCTACGAGTTGCTGACCGTCGACAAGGTGCCCTTCCCGCGACGGCCGAACGGCGCCGCCCTCCGATTCCCCGCGCGCTTCCGCCGCGCGATCGCCCAGGTCCGCGCCCACATCCGCGCCCACCGCGTGGACGTGGTCGTCGGGTTCGGCGGCTACGCGGCCGCCCCGGCGTACGTCGCCGCACGCCGGGAGAAGGTGCCGTTCGTCGTGCACGAGGCCAATGCCAAACCCGGGCTCGCGAACGTGCTGGGCGCCCGATGGGCCGCGGGAGTGGGCGTCGCGTTCGCCGGGACGCCGCTCAAGCGGGGCGAACCGGTGGGGATGCCGCTGCGCCGCGAGGTCGTGGAGCTCGACCGCGCCGCCCGGCGCACGGAGGCGGCGGAGGAGTTCGGCCTCGACGCAGAACGACCCGTGCTGCTCGTCTTCGGCGGATCGCTCGGCGCCCAGCGCCTGAACGACGCGTTCTCCGGCGCGTGGAAGGACGTGCTCGCCGCCGGATGGCAGCTGCTGCACGTCACCGGGGAGCGCAGCGACCTGCCCGATCCCGGGGAGGCCGGCTACGCCATGCGCCGTTACGTGGACCGCATGGACCTCGCCTTCGCCCTCGCCGACCTCATCGTCTCGCGCTCCGGATCGGCGACGGTGAGCGAGATCAGCGCCCTTGGCCTGCCCGCGCTGTACGTGCCGTACGCGGTCGGCAACGGTGAGCAGCGACTGAACGCGGCGTCCGCCGTCGCAGCGGGAGCCGCGGTGCTGCTGGACGACGCCGGCTTCGACGCGGATGCCGTGCGCGCGCAGGTGCTTCCGCTCCTGGGCGACCGCGAGCGCATCGCGAAGATGGCACAGGCGGCGCAGCGGGTGGGCAGCCGGACCGGCACCGAGGACCTCGTGGCACTCATCGATCGCGCCCTCGCGGAAAAGTAGACTGGGACGGAAATGATCAGACCCGACCTCACCCTTCCCCTCCCCGAGACGATCACCTCCGCGCACTTCATCGGAATCGGCGGTTCCGGCATGAGCGGACTCGCCAGGATGTTCCTCGATGCGGGCATCCGCGTCTCCGGATCCGACCGCGCCGACAGCGACAATCTGCGTGCCCTCGCCGCGGCCGGCGCGACAGTGCACGTGGGGCACGACGCCGCGCACCTCCACGACGCGGACGCGGTCATCCACACCGGAGCGATCTGGCCGGAGAACCCGGAGTTCGTCACCGCGAAGGAGCGCGGCCTGCACCTGATCCACCGCTCGCAGGCGCTGCACTGGCTGATCGGCGGACGACGTCTCGTCTCGGTCGCCGGAGCGCACGGCAAGACGACCTCGACCGGGATGCTGGTGACGGCGCTGCACGCGCTGGGTGCCGATCCGAATTTCGTCAACGGCGGCGTCATCGAACAGCTGGGTGCATCGAGCAGCTCCGGCGCGGACGAGCTGTTCGTCATCGAGGCCGATGAGTCCGACGGCACCTTCCTGCTGTACGACACATCGGTCGCCGTGATCACGAACGTCGACCCCGACCACCTCGACTTCTTCGGTTCGGAGGACGCGTTCTACGACGCGTTCGTCCGCTTCGGAGACGACGCCCGGGAAGCGGTCGTGATCTCGGCCGACGACCCCGGTGCGCAGCGGGTGAGGGCAGCGCTGAGCCACCGTCGTGTGGTCACCTTCGGGCGGGCCGCGGACGCCGACCTGCGGATCTCCGACATCGACACGGCCGGCGGTGCATCCGCCACCCTGCATCACTCCGGCGAGTCCGTGCGCATGCGGCTCGCCGTGCCCGGCGCCCACAACGCGGTCAACGCGGCGGGCATCGTCGCGGTGCTGCTGACGCTCGGCCACGGGCTCGAGGAGTCCGCGCGGGCGCTCGAGGGGTTCGCGGGAACCGTGCGCCGGCTGGAGCAGCATGGTGTGGCGCGCGGCGTGCACGTGTTCGACGACTACTCGCACCACCCCACCGAGGTCAGGGCCGCACTCGAGGCGATGCGCGGTGTGGCCGGTGAGGGCCGCGTGATCGCGATCCAGCAGCCGCACACCTACTCGCGCACGCAGCACATGTACCGGGAGTTCGCCGAGGTGCTCGAAGAGCTCGCGGACCACACCGTCATGCTCGACGTCTACGGCGCACGGGAGGACCCCGTGCCCGGTGTGACAGGAGAGCTCGTCAGCGGCGCGTTCGACGACCCCGCGAAGGTGCATTACGTGCCCGACTGGCAGGAGGCCGCCGACTACACCGCGCAGATCGCTCGCGACGGCGACTACGTGGTGACCCTCGGCTGCGGCAATGTGTACCAGCTGATACCGCAGGTCCTCGACTCCCTCCGGCGCACGCCAGGAGCCTGAGTCATGCGTCGCCCGGCACCGCTTCCGGCTCCCGCGGAGGAACCGGAGCAGGTCGCGTCCGCAGCCCCGCGCGCGCGACGGCCACGGCGCGACGGCGATGAAGGCGATTCCGCGCCCGTGGCGCCGGGCGACGGCGTCGGGGGAGGTACTCAGGGCGCCAAGGAGCTCGGGGACGCCCCGGGATCGGCCGACGCCGACACCGCCGTGATCGAGGACGGCGTGGTCGAGGCGGCATCCGACGCCGACCGGACTTCGCGGGGCGAGGTGCGCAGCGCCGATGTGTGGCGTGCGGCGCGAGCCCGCCGCCGGGCGCTGCGCGCGGAGATCCGTCGGTTCACGCAGCGCTCCCGCAGGCGGCGGATCGTGTGGTGGAGCTCGATCGGCGCGGTGCTCGCGCTGGTGCTGGGGAGCGTGGTCGCGGCGTACAGCCCGCTCTTCGCCGTGCAGGACATCACCGTGGCGGGGGCGAAGACCCTCGACGTCGCAGCCGTGCAGGCCGCGCTCGAGGGGCAGAAGGGGGCGCCCCTCGCCCTCGTCGACGAGAGCGCGGTGAAGTCGGCGCTGATGCGGTTCCCGATGATCGAGTCGTACGCGCTGGAGGCCCGGCCGCCGCATGAACTGCTGGTGCGCATCGTCGAGCGCACGCCGGTCGGCGTGATCCGCTCCGACGGCGGCTACACCCTCGTGGATGCGGCGGGCGTCGTGCTGTCCACGACACCGGAGCGGCCCGAGGGGCAGCCCGTGCTGTCGATCACCGGCGGCACCGATTCGACGGCCTTCCGCAGCGCGGGCCTGGTGATCCGCTCGCTGCCCGCCGACCTGCGCGCGCAGGTCACGCAGGTCGCGGCGACCTCGACCGACGACGTCACGCTGACACTCGCGGACGGCAAGCGGATCGTGTGGGGGAGCGAGGAGGACTCGGTCGAGAAGGCGCTGGTCCTGGTCGCGCTCATCAGGAACGCTCCGAAGGCGGGTACCTTCGACGTCTCCGCGCCGGCCGTCCCGGTGGTGCGCTGACCGCCTTCCCGATCCTTCTGCGGCCGGTCGCACCCGCAGGCAGCCAGATCGGGACGAAACGCCGTGTCGTTGCGCGATCGGCGCGGGCTTGCGCATACCGTCGATCACGAGAACGCAATACCGGGAAACAGTTTAACCCTCTCGTTGAGGTTTAAAGTTTCTCCCCGTCAGGCTCGAATAACGGAGGCCGGCCATGAGCCAGAACCAGAACTACCTCGCCGTGATCAAGGTCGTCGGCGTCGGCGGTGGCGGCGTCAACGCCGTCAACCGCATGATCGAGCTCGGGCTCCGCGGAGTCGAGTTCATCGCCGTGAACACCGACGCGCAGGCGCTGCTGATGAGCGACGCCGACGTCAAGCTCGACGTGGGCCGCGAGCTCACCCGCGGTCTCGGCGCCGGGGCCGACCCGGAGGTCGGTCGCCGCGCGGCGGAGGACCACGCCGAGGAGATCGAGCAGGCCCTCACCGGCGCCGACATGGTCTTCGTGACCGCCGGAGAGGGCGGTGGCACGGGCACCGGCGGTGCGCCCGTGGTGGCGCGCATCGCGAAGTCGATCGGCGCCCTGACCATCGGCGTCGTGACCAAGCCGTTCTCCTTCGAGGGTCGTCGCCGGCAGAGCCAGGCCGAGGCGGGCGTCGCCAAGCTGAAGGAAGAGGTCGACACCCTCATCGTCGTGCCCAACGACCGTCTGCTGGAGATCAGCGACCGCGGCATCTCGATGATCGAGGCCTTCGCGACGGCCGATCAGGTGCTCCTGGCCGGTGTTCAGGGCATCACCGACCTGATCACCACCCCCGGCCTGATCAACCTGGACTTCGCCGACGTCAAGTCCGTCATGCAGGGCGCGGGCTCCGCGCTCATGGGCATCGGTTCGGCCCGGGGCGCCGATCGGGCGATCAAGGCGGCCGAGCTGGCCGTGGAGTCGCCGCTGCTCGAAGCGTCCATCGAGGGCGCGCACGGCGTGCTGCTGTCCATCCAGGGCGGCTCCAACCTCGGCATCTTCGAGATCCACGACGCGGCCGACCTCGTCAAGGAGGCCGCGCACCCCGAGGCGAACATCATCTTCGGAACGGTCATCGACGACACCCTCGGCGACGAGGTGCGCGTCACGGTGATCGCCGCCGGCTTCGACGGAGGCCAGCCCGCCCCGCGCCTGGAGCCCATGGTGGTCGAGCGCCCCGCGGCCAGCACGCTTCCCGAGGTGCGCCCGGAGGAGAAGGCCGATGAGAACGAGCGCACCGAGGCGGTCAAGCCCGTCGCGCCGGCTCCCGTCGCGACGAGCATCGAGCCCGCCTTCGCGGACGACAGCGACCTCGACATCCCCGAGTTCCTGAAGTGACCCGTGCCTGACGGGGCTCTCGCGGCGCGGCTGTCGGCGATCGACGCGCGGATCGCCGACGCCGCGCGTGCGGCGGGCCGCGAACCGGGGGAGATCACCAGGATCGTCGTCACGAAGTTCCATCCGGCGCAGCTGGTCAGCGACCTGCAGGCGCTGGGGGTCACCGATGTCGGCGAGAACCGGCAGCAGGAGATGACGGCGAAGCGCGCTTCTCTGCGCGAGGCTCGCGCCGAGTCCGCTGGTCTGCGCTGGCACTTCATCGGGCAGGCGCAGACGAACAAGGCGGCGGCGATCCGGCGGGGCGCCGACGTCGTGCACTCGGTCGACAGGCTCCGTCTCGCCGACGCACTTCACCGCGCGGCGGATGACGACCGTGTGCTCGACGTGCTCGTGCAGGTGAACCTGACCGACGACGCCGGGCGCGGCGGAAGCGCCCTGACGGATGCGGAGGAGCTGGCCGAGCACGTGCTCGGCCAGGACTCGCTGCGGCTGAGGGGCGTGATGGCCGTCGCCCCGCTCGACGAGGATCCGGCACCCGCCTTCGCGCGACTGCGCGGGGTCTCCGAGCGCGTCAGAAGCCTCGCTCCGGATGCGTCCTGGATCTCGGCCGGCATGACCGGCGACTTCGTGCAGGCGATCGACGCCGGCGCGACACACCTGCGGATCGGTTCCGCAATCACAGGACCGCGACCCGAGCGGGGATAACCTGTGAACCAGACCAGCCCGAAACGTTCGAACCGGAGGACACGATGGGTAACCCGCTGAAGAAGACCATGGTGTATCTCGGCCTCGCCGATGAGGAAGAGGTCTACGAGCAGGAGGCTTCGTCGTCTCCCGTCCGCGCACCGCGCGAGCGCGAGCGCGAGCGCGAGGAGCAGGCCCCCGCGCCTGTGACGCCCCTGCGCCGCCCGACCGCGGTGCGCCAGCCGTCCGCGGGAGCGGTGAACGAGATCCTCACCGTGCATCCGAAGCAGTACCGCGACGCACAGGTCATCGCCGAGAACTTCCGCGAGGGCGTGCCGGTGATCATCAATCTGTCGCAGATGAGCGATGCCGACGCGCGTCGCCTCATCGACTTCGCGAGCGGGCTGTCACTGGGTCTTTACGGTCGCATCGAGCGGGTCACGAGCAAGGTCTTCCTGCTGTCGCCCGAGAACATCGCGGTCTCCGGCCAGGGCGGCCTCGCCCAGGCGGAATCCGCCTCGTTCGACTCCTGACCTTGGGAGCCGCACTCAGCATCGTCGGCGGCATCGTCGAGCTGGTGCTGACGCTGTACGTGCTGGTGCTCATCGCCCGGCTCGTGCTGGACTACATCCCGCTGTTCAACAGGCAGTGGCGTCCCAAGGGCGTGGGTCTCGTGCTCGCCGAGCTGGCGTACACGCTCACGGATCCGCCGATCCGGTTCTTCCGGCGGATCGTGCCACCGCTGCGCCTGGGCACCATCTCGCTCGATTTCGGCTTCGCGCTGACCATGATCGTCGTGCTGATCCTCATGTCGATCGTGCGCGCTCTCACCTGACGCTCCCCGCGCCGTCACATCGCGTCGCACAGACGGGGGGACTATGCTTGGCTCCCAGGCGCGCGCCCCGGGTACGCGTCGACTGAACACCGCGCCATCTCTCAACGACTGGCCAAAAGAACTCATCGAAAGAGGAGCCACCCATGGCACTTACCCCGGATGACGTCGTCCACAAGGAGTTCCAGCACGTCCGATTCAAGGACGGGTTCGACCCCGAGGAGGTCGACGACTACCTCGACGAGATCGTCGTTGAATGGCGCAAGACCATCGAGGAGAACAACGAGCTCAAGGCGAAGCTCGCCGCCTTCGAGTCCGGCCAGTCCGCTGCAGAGCCCGTGGCCGCAGCGCCCGTGGCCGCAGCTCCCGCTCCCGCCGCCCCGGCCGCAGAGGCTTCCGCCACGGGCACGTCCGCCGGCATCATCGAGCTCGCTCAGCGTCTGCACGACGAGCACGTCGCGGAGGGCGAGGCCAAGCGCAAGCAGCTCATCGAGGACGCCGAGGCCGAAGTGGCTCGCATCCGCACCGAGGCAGAGGCGAAGCAGCGCGAGGAGTCCGCACGACTCGAGCGCGAGCGCAACACTCTCGAAGGTCGCATCACCGAACTCCGCGAGTTCGAGCGCGATTACCGCGGCAAGCTGCGCGCGATGATCGAGGGACAGCTGCGCGACCTCGACCAGAAGTCGTCGACGGACTCGACCCCCGTCTCCGCCATCGGCCTGTAGGTCACCCTTGGCAGGGCGTCGTCCCCTTCGTCGGTCGGCGGCCGGCGCGATCGTCGCGGTTCTCGCAGTGATCGTCCTGGCCGCCGATCAGTTCGCGAAGCACCTCACCATCGAGCACCTTCCCGAGCGGGAGGCCGTGCCGGTGCTGGGTGAGTTCCTCCAGCTTTTCTACATCCGCAACTCCGGCGCGGCGTTCTCGATCGGGTCGAGCATGACCTGGATCTTCACGATCGCGCTGTCCGTGGTCGCGGGCGTGATCGTGTGGAAGGCCGTGGGCGTGCGGTCTCGTCTGTGGGCGGTGGTGCTCGGCTGCCTGCTGGGGGGCGTGCTGGGCAACCTCACCGACCGGCTTCTGCGTGAACCCGGGTTCGCGGTCGGCCACGTCGTCGACATGATCTCGATGCCGTGGATGCTGCCGGCCATCTTCAACGTCGCCGACATCTTCATCGTGACCGGGATGATCTCCGTCGCGCTGCTCGTCGTGACGGGACTTCGGCTGGACGGCACGCGCGAACGCGATCATGCGGCGGATGACGGCGAGGCATCGCCGCCGGAAGCCGTGGCCACGCCGAGCGAAGCCTGAGCGTGCAGTCGCGAACCCTGCCCGTGCCCGACGGCATGGACGGCGTCCGTGTGGACGCCGCGCTGGCGAAGATGCTCGGCTTCTCGCGCACCTTCGCCGCCGAGGTCGCCGAAGCCGGTGGTGTGAGCCTCGACGGCACCACCCTGGGCAAGTCGGATCGGCTGCGCGCGGGGGGATGGCTGGAGGTGTCGTGGTCTCCCCGGGAGGAGCCGCGCATCGTCCCGATCGCGGTGCCGGAGCTCGGCATCGTGCACGATGACGACGACATCGTCGTGGTCGACAAGCCCACCGGCGTCGCGGCGCATCCCTCCCTCGGCTGGGAGGGGCCGACCGTGGTGGGCGCTCTGGCGGCGGCCGGGTTCCGGATCGCGACCTCCGGTGCGCCGGAGCGCCAGGGTGTCGTGCACCGGCTCGATGTCGGCACGAGCGGCCTGATGGTCGTGGCGAAGACCGAGGCGGCGTACACCGCGCTCAAGCGCGCCTTCAAGGAACGCACCGTCGAGAAGATCTATCACGCGGTGGTGCAGGGGCATCCCGATCCCCTTGCCGGCACGATCGACGCGCCCATCGGCCGGCACCCGAACCACCACTGGAAGTTCGCGGTCGTCCCCGACGGCAAACCCTCGGTGACGCACTACGAGACGCTCGAGGCGTTCCCGGGAGCCTCCCTCCTCGAGGTTCACCTGGAGACAGGGCGCACGCACCAGATCCGCGTCCACATGGCCGCGCACCGCCACCCCTGCGTGGGCGACCCGCTCTACGGTGCCGATCCGACCCTGTCGGCCCGGCTCGGCCTCACCCGGCAGTGGCTGCACGCGCATCGGCTCGCCTTCGCGCATCCGGCGACGGGCGAGTGGGTCCGGTTCGAATCGCCCTACCCGGCCGACTTCGAGCATGCGCTCGATGTGCTCGATCCCGGACGTGTGCGCGAGGACTGAGCCGCTCAGAAGGCCGCGTCGCGTGCCGCGGCGACCACCCCGTCCAGAGTGCGCTCGAGGAACGCGACGATCTCGTCCCGGTCGGGACGGCCGACCTCGTCCGGCCGGGAGGCCAGGTTGATGAGCGTCTCCTCGGTGAAGGCGACCCACGCGCGCAGGGCGAGCCGGAGCACGGCGCTGTCGGTCTCGCCGAGCTCGACCAGCGACGCCCGCAGGTGCTCGGCATTGGCCTCGCGCGCCTGGTCGACGACGGCCCGCACGGTCGGATCGCCGCTCGCGACGCCACGCACGAGCGAGAAGAAGGTGCCGCGATGTTCGTCGACGAACCGCGTGATGCGCAGCAGCACGTCGTGCACGCGCTCGCGCGGCTGCAGCTCCGGCCGGGGGAGCGTGGCGTCGAGAAGAGCGTCCCGCGCCGCCTGCACGACTGCGCGATGCATGCCCTGCCTGGTGTCGAAGTAGTGGAACACCAGCGCCCGCGACACGCCGCTGATCGCGGCGAGCCCGTCGATCGTGAGGTCGTCGAGGGAGTGATCGGAGAGGAAGTTGACGCCCGCGGCGATCAGCTGCGCCCGTCGCTCGTCCGGGGAGAGGCGGACGCGACGCTCGGCAGGCATGACGCCGATCCTAGCGGGGAGCAGTATTGACTCGGAGTCAATGACGGGTATTCTGGCGGAGCGCCGCCGTTGACGCCCCCAGGAGGATCGATGAAGTTCCCCAGCCGCAAGAAGCTGATCTCGAAGGCGACCGCGACCCACGCGGGCCGCATCACGCTCGCCGCCGTTCCGGTCGGCATCGCCGCCGCGGTGCTGCTGGGCGGGGTGGCCCAAGGACAGGTGCCCGTGTCGTTCGCGGTCTCGGGAAGTCAGTTCCAGATCAGCGCGAGCCTGCTCGAGGGCAGCGGGTTCTCCCAGTACGCCGGCGTCACGAAGGACAGCGAGGGCGGTGAGCACACCGTCGCGATCGCGAACATCAAGAGCGCGACGCTCGCAGACCTCTGTCAGTCCGTCGTGTCCGAGACCCCGCTCGGGAAGGTCGGCGTGCTGATCAAGGCAGGAGGGGGCGGCAACCCCGCCAGTGCGTCGGATCTGCAGATCGGCATGACCGGTCTGAAGGGCGACGCGTCGTTCGGCACGATCCGCATCGGCGTGGATGCGTCGACCGTCGGCACCGACGCCAAGGGCTCGGCCGGCGATTTCGCCCAGGACGCCGACACGGTGACGATCAAGAATCTCCAGCAGACCGCGTGGAGCACGCAGGCGTCCGTCTTCACGCTGACAGGCATGACGCTGGAGCTGACGGACGGATCGCAGGGATGCTTCTGAGCGAGGGCACCGCGATGACCGACGACACCGCGGCTCCGGCGGACGCGCCTCCTGCGCGCCGCGCGGCGTTCCGTCGCTGGCGGCGCAGCCGTCCTTTCGCGGGAGGGCTTCTGCTGGTCGTGGCGGGTGTCGAGATGTTCTTCTCGGGCCAGCTCGACTTCGGTGAGCTGCACATACAGCTCGGCATCGAGGGACTTCAGGCGACGATCATCCCGATCCTGCTCGTCCTGCTCGGCGTGCTGGCGGTGTCGATGCCGGCCCATCACGTCTTCTACGGGGTGATCGCGCTCGCTGTCGCGCTGTACTCCCTGGTCGGGGTCAATCTCGGAGGATTCCTCGTCGGGATGCTGCTCGGATGCGTCGGCGGCGTCCTCGTCGTCGCGTGGATGCCCAGGACGAAGCGGGTGCATGCCGGGGAGCCGCCCGCGTGAGGACGAGGCCGACACGCACCGCGGTGATCATCGCGGCGCTCTGCGCGCTGCTCACGCCGCTGACGATCGGCGCCGCGGCGTCGTCGCAGGTGCGACCGGCGCTGTGCATCCCGCTGATCTGGTGTCCGAAGCCCACGCCGGAGCCCACACCCTCGCCGCCGGCGGTGTCGCCGTCCCCGTCGCCGTCGGCGGTGCCCGAGGGGGATGCCACGCAGCCGGTCGCACCGGACGTGCCGGACGGCGACGTGGCCCCGACGGACGGCGACGAGGAGGGGGCGGGACCTGAGACACCGCAGACGCCCTCGCCCGCGGAACCGGACGATGGCGCCCCGATCTTCACCGGCACACCCGCCCAGATGGCGTCGAAGGGACTGTCGTTCACCGGGCTGAGCTCCATCGGCCTGGTCACGGTGCCCACGATCGACGGAGACCGCATCCGGGTGCTCAAGATCAGCGCCGACACGATCACGATCACCGGCTTCTCCCTCTCGGTGCGTCCGCCGGAGGAGGACGGTCTGGTGACCGACGCGGACACCATGACGCTGCGGGGGAACGTCACCGTCTACCTCGGCTCGCTCACCGCGACGGGGAAGGACGGCAGGACGCTGCTGACGCTCGGCGTGGACACGCCGCCGTCGCTGGACGACGTCGAACCGGGGCTGCTGAATGTGAGCATGGGTCTGGTCGGCACGATCGCCGACTCGATCAGCTACACGAACACCGACCAGAGGATCGTGGCGAAGAAGTGAAGCGGTCGCCGCTCAGCGCCTGACACGCCCGCCGCGGAAGTGCGCCGGGTCCTCCTCGGCCATCGCCAGGGCGATCTTGCGCACGTGCGCGTCGTCGACGTCGCCCATGGCGGCGAGGTCGTAGAAGCCCACCTCGGTCAGCTCGCCGTCGGCCGGATGGGGCTCGCCTGAGACCCAGGTGCACCGGAAGACGATGTCGATGTAGTCGACCTGGTCGCCGTTGGCGTAGGTGATGCGGGGGACCTGCTGGACGAGGGCGAGACGGTCGACCGAGACCACGACACCGGCCTCCTCCAGGCACTCCCGCGCCGCCGCGTCCGCGGGCTCCTCGCCGGGCTCGACGATGCCCGCGATCGTCTGCCAGGCCCCGTTGTCGGCCCGCTTGCCGAGCAGCACCTTCTCGTCGCGGAAGACGACCGCGGTCGCGCCGACGAGGGGGAGCGGGTCGTGTCCGATGCGCTCGCGAAGGGCGATGACGAAATCCGGTGTGGTCATGTCTCCGAGCGTATCCGGGCCCGGCCGAGGGCCCCGGCACCGGCTCCCGGTGTCGGGGTCTGCTCGTAGACTCGATGCATGGCCTCCGACTCCTTCGTGCACCTTCACGTCCACAGCGAGTACTCGATGCTGGACGGGGCGGCGAAGATCGCGGCGATGACGCAGGCGGCCGCCGATTACGGGATGCCGGCCATCGCCGTGACCGACCACGGCAACACCTTCGCGGCCTTCGAGTTCTACAACGCCGCCAGATCGGCGGGCGTCAAGCCGATCATCGGCCTCGAGGCGTACGTCACCCCCGGCACCCACCGCAGCGACAAATCCCGTGTCGCCTGGGGATCACCCGATCAGAAGAGCGACGACGTCTCCGGATCGGGTGCCTACACGCACATGACGATGTGGAGCCAGAACACGCAGGGCATGCACAACCTGTTCCGGCTCAGCTCGCTCTCCAGCATCGAGGGGTACTACTTCAAGCCGCGCATGGACCGCGACCTGCTGCAGACCTACGGCAAGGGCCTGATCGCGACCACCGGGTGCCCGTCGGGCGAGGTGCAGACCAGGCTGCGCCTCGGGCAGTACGACGCTGCGCGCGCCGCCGCGGCCGAGTTCCAGGACATCTTCGGCAAGGAGAACTACTTCGCCGAGATCATGGACCACGGACTGTCCATCGAGCGCAGGGTCATGACCGATCTGCTGCGACTGGCCAAGGACCTCGACATCCCGCTGGTCGCCACCAACGACTCGCACTACACGCACCAGCACGAGGCCGATGCGCACGAGGCGCTGCTGTGCGTGCAGTCCGGGTCGACGATGGACGACCCGAACCGGTTCAAGTTCGACGGCGACGGTTACTACATCAAGACGGCGCAGGAGATGCGCCAGATGTTCCGCGATCACCCCGAGGCGTGTGACAACACCCTGCTGATCGCCGAGCGCTGCGAGGTGGAGTTCGACACCACGGCGAACTACATGCCGCGCTTCCCGGTGCCCGACGGCGAGACGGAGGACAGCTGGCTGGTCAAGGAGGTCGAGAAGGGCCTGCACCACCGGTACCCGAACGGCATCCCGGACAAGGTCCGCAAGCAGGCCGAGTACGAGGTCGGCATCATCCTGCAGATGGGCTTCCCCGGCTACTTCCTCGTGGTCGCCGACTTCATCAACTGGGCCAAGGACAACGGCATCCGCGTCGGACCGGGACGCGGATCGGGCGCAGGGTCGATGGTCGCCTATGCGATGAAGATCACCGACCTCGACCCGCTCGAGCACGGTCTCATCTTCGAGCGCTTCCTCAACCCCGACCGCGTCTCCATGCCCGACTTCGACGTCGACTTCGACGACCGCCGTCGTGGCGAGGTGATCGAGTACGTCACGGAGAAGTACGGCTCCGAGCGCGTCGCGCAGATCGTCACCTACGGCACGATCAAGTCCAAGCAGGCGCTGAAGGACGCAGGTCGCGTGCTCGGCTTCCCGTTCAGCATGGGGGACCGGCTCACCAAGGCCATGCCACCGGCCGTGATGGGCAAGGACATGCCGCTCAGCGGAATGTACGACAGCGCCCACCCGCGGTACAAGGAGGCCAGCGAGTTCCGTGCGCTGATCGACACGGATCCCGAGGCGAAGACGGTCTTCGACCGCGCGCTGGGGCTCGAGGGACTGAAGCGGCAGTGGGGCGTGCACGCCGCCGGCGTGATCATGTCGTCGCACCCGCTGCTCGACATCATCCCCATCATGAAGCGCGAGCAGGACGGTCAGATCGTCACGCAGTTCGACTACCCGTCCTGCGAGTCGCTCGGGCTCATCAAGATGGACTTCCTGGGACTGCGCAACCTCACGATCATCTCGGACGCCCTCGACAACATCCGCATGAACCGGGGGGAGGAGCTCGACCTCGAGCATCTGGAACTCGACGATCGCGCGGTCTACGATCTGCTGGCCCGTGGCGACACGCTGGGCGTCTTCCAGCTCGACAGTCCGCCGCTGCGCTCGCTCATGCGCCTGATGAAGCCCGACAACTTCGGCGACATCTCCGCGCTCATCGCGCTGTACCGACCGGGTCCCATGGGCGCGAACTCCCATACCAACTACGCGCTGCGCAAGAACGACCAGCAGCCGATCACGCCGATCCACGCCGAGCTCGAGGAACCGCTGAAGGACATCCTGCAGGAGTCGTACGGACTCATCATCTATCAGGAGCAGGTGATGGCCATCGCGCAGAAGGTCGCGGGCTTCAGCCTCGGCCAGGCGGACATCCTGCGCCGCGCGATGGGCAAGAAGAAGAAGTCCGAGCTGGACAAGCAGTACGAGGGCTTCTCCGGAGGCATGAAGGAGCGCGGCTACGGTGAGGCCGCGATCAAGGCGCTGTGGGATATCCTGCTGCCCTTCTCGGACTACGCCTTCAACAAGGCGCACTCCGCGGCCTACGGGCTCGTCTCCTACTGGACCGCGTACCTCAAGGCGCACTACCCGGCCGAGTACATGGCGGCACTGCTGACCAGCGTCGGCGACTCCAAGGACAAGATGGCGCTGTACCTCAACGAGTGCCGGCGCATGGGCATCCGGGTGCTGCCGCCCGACGTGTCCGAGTCGATCAACTTCTTCGCCGCCGTCGGCGAGGACATCCGCTTCGGTCTGGGCGCCGTCCGCAACGTCGGCACGAACGTCGTCGACGGCATCGTCGCCACGCGCAAGGACGAGAAGTTCACCTCCTTCCACGACTTCCTGAACAAGGTGCCGCTGCACGTCGCGAACAAGCGCACCGTGGAATCGTTGATCAAGGCCGGCGCCTTCGACTCGATGGGCGACACCCGGCGTGCGCTGATGGAGGTCCACGAGGACGCCGTGGAAGCGGCCGTCGACCGCAAGCGCAACGAGGCGCAGGGGGCCATCGGCTTCGACTTCGACAGCCTCTACGACGAGATGGAGGAGGCGCCGCCCGCGAAGGTGCCGGACCGTCCCGAATGGATCAAGAAGGACAAGCTCGCCTTCGAGCGCGAGATGCTCGGCCTGTACGTCTCCGATCATCCGCTCGCCGGCCTGGAGGTGCCCCTCGCCAAGCACGCGTCGCTCTCGATCAACGACCTGCTCACCTCCGAGGATCTGCAGGACGGCGATCAGGTGACCGTCGCGGGTCTCGTCACCAGCGTCCAGCACCGTGTGGCCAAGGCGAGCGGCAATCCGTACGGCATGATCACCGTCGAGGACTTCAACGGCGAGGTGACGATCATGTTCATGGGCAAGACGTACACCGAGTTCCAGCACACTCTGCAGCAGGATGCCATCCTCGCCGTGCGCGGTCGGGTCTCGCGCCGCGACGATGGTCTGAACCTGCATGCGCAGTCCGCCTTCGCTCCCGACATCGGATCCTTCGACGCCGCCGGTCCGCTGTCGCTGCTCGTGGCGGAGCAGCGTGCCACGGAACGCGTCATGCTCGATCTCGCCGACGTGCTGCGCCGGCATTCCGGCGACACCGAGGTGCTCCTGCGCGTGCATCGCGGTGGGTCGGCGAAGGTGTTCGAGGTGCCGATGCCGGTCAAGGTGTCCGCGGACCTGTTCGGAGACCTCAAGTCGCTGCTCGGTCCCACCTGCCTCGGGTGAGCGGCTCGACCCGACACCTCTCACGAGTCGTGCGGCTCACATCGGTAGGATCGTGACTCGCGGTGAAGCGACAGCGACGAAAGGATCGGCTTCGATGAGCACCGGACAGGAGAGCATCCGGCCCCACGACGCGCCCGAGGACGCCTCGGCGACCGACGCGCCGATCGACGACGCGGTGTACTTCGAGGAGCAGGTGGAGCCGGAGTATGGCATCCTCGGGTTCACACTGCGCGAGCTGGCGATCGTCGCCGCCTGGGCGGTGATCTTCATCGTCTCCTTCTTCCCGGTGGTCCTGGACGCCGGCTCCGTGTGGACGCGGGGCATCGATTGGATCCTCACCGTCGGGGTGCCGACCGTCGCCGTCTTCCTCGTCGTGCTCCGCCGGCTCTCGCCCGACGGGATCCGTCGCGTCGGATCGCTCGGCATCGACCAGTTCGCCTCCGTGGCCGCCGCCGTGGCGGCGCTCGCATGGGCCCAGCTGCTGTGGCGTCAGATCTCGGCGAGCATCGACACGGGGGTCTTCCTCGTCGGCTGGGTGACGGTGGTGGCGCAGCTGGGAGCTCTGGCGCTCGTGGCCGCCACCGTGGCGGCGCCGCTGATCCCGCGCCTGCGCGAGGACTTCCTGGGCCGGATGGAGACCCTCGCGCACCGCAGCGCGAATCCCGTGCGACCCGTCATCGTCCGGCCGCGGCCGGACGCGCCCGCCTCCGCCCCGGCGGAGGACGAGGACGGCGCCCGGGAGCAGGACGACGCGCAGCCCGCCGCCGCGGGAGATCCGGATGCTGCTCGGACCGACGTCGCACAGCCCGGCGTGGACACCTCTCTCACGCTGGTGATCGATGATCACCCCACCGAGGAGGCCTCCGACGACCAGACCCGCGTGATCGAGACGATCCCGGCGCCCCAGCGCGGGTCCGGGAGCGGATCCGAGGCGCCTGTGCACGACGCCGATCCTCCGCTGGAGGAGGCACCCGCCGAGACGGCGGACGCACACGGCGGCGCGTGGGCCCGTGACACAGGCACGGCCTACACCGACCCGATCGGCGCGCTGGACGAGATCTTCGCGGCGACACCCGCCACCTCGCACGAACCGCCCCCGGCGGACGAGACGACGGCCGCCGCTGACGACGCGACGACGGTCGGTCGCGACCTGCCGGATGACGGGGATGCCCCACTGCGACGCCACCGCTCCGCCGAGCCCACGCCGTCCGGGGCGGAGCCGCAGCAGCCCTTCTGGGTCCTCGCGCAGACCGAACGCGACGTGCTCGACGAGCATGGGCATCCGCTGTTCCGCATCGGCCCGACCGCGTGGACCCTCGTCATCGAGGACCGCGAGGGCGCGTACGTCGTGCGGCACGACGACGGACGCATCGGCTATCTCCACGACATCACCGACATCACGAAGGGCTGAGTGCGTGCGCACCATCGATCTCCGCGGGCAGAGTCTCGCGCCGGCGGGCATGCTCGCATCCGTTCCCCGCGCCGCCCAGGCGCGCGCAGAGGCGCTCACCGCCGCCGCGCAGATCGTCGATGACGTGCGCGTCGGTGGCGAGACCGCGCTCCGCGACCAGGCCGAGCGCTTCGATCGTGTCACCGGTCACGCGATCCGGGTCCCCGCCGAGCACCTCGCCGAGGCCGTCGCCTCTGTGGACCCGGAGGTGCGGGCGGCTCTCGAGGCCGCGATCGACCGAGTGCGGCGAGGCTCCGCCGCGCAGGTGCCGGCTCCGCAGGAGACGCGGGTCGGACCGGGCGCGCGCATCACGCAGCGCTGGCAGCCGGTCACACGCGCCGGGGTGTACATCCCCGGTGGCAAAGCCGTCTACCCGTCGAGCGTCGTGATGAACGTCGTGCCGGCGCAGGTCGCCGGAGTGACCAGCATCGCCCTCGCCTCACCGCCGCAGGCCGATCTGGGCGGGCGCGTCCACCCGACCATCCTGGCGGCCGCCGCGCTGCTGGGCATCGACGAGGTGTACGCCATGGGAGGCGCCGGTGCCATCGGCGCCCTCGCACACGGCGTGGCAGGCCTCGGGCTCGACCCGGTCGACGTGGTGACCGGCCCCGGCAACAACTACGTCGCCTCGGCCAAGCGCGCCGTCGCGGGGGTGGTCGGCACGGACTCCGAGGCCGGCGCGACCGAGATCCTCATCGTCGCCGACGAGAGCGCCGACGCCGACCTCGTCGCCGCCGACCTGGTCAGCCAGGCGGAGCACGACGAGCAGGCGTCCGCTGTGCTCGTGACGGACTCGCCGGACCTCGCCGAGCGGGTGGCCGCGCGCGTCGCCGAGCGAGCGGGCACGACGAGACACGCCGAGCGGGTGGCGGCAGCGCTCGCCGGCCCCCAGTCCGCGATCGTGCTCGTCGACGACCGGCGGATGGCCGAGGCGTTCAGCAACGCGTACGGACCCGAGCACCTCGAACTGCACCTGTCGGATGCGTCATCGGCCGCCGAGCGGTTCACGAGCGCCGGCGCCGTGTTCGTCGGCGATCAGACCCCCGTCAGCCTCGGCGACTACATGGCCGGAAGCAATCACGTCCTCCCGACCGGAGGACAGGCGCGGTACGCGGCGGGCCTCGGTGCGTACACGTTCCTGCGTCCGCAGCAGGTCATCGAGTACGATCACGCGGCTCTCGCGGAGGTGCGAGCCGGCATCGTCGCACTGGCCGAGGCGGAGGTGCTGCCCGCTCATGGCGACGCCGTCCAGGCGCGGTTCGCCGGGCCGCGGACCGCTGCGGCGTCCGCCGAGTAGGCTGGGAGATCATGCACTGCCCCTTCTGCCGGCATCCGGACTCGCGAGTGATCGACTCGCGCACCAGCGACGACGGACTGTCGATCCGCCGCAGACGTCAGTGCCCGGAGTGCGGAGGCCGGTTCTCGACGACCGAGACGGCGAGCCTCATGGTGATCAAGCGGTCGGGAGTGATGGAATCCTTCAGCCGGGACAAGGTCATCTCCGGCGTGCGCAAGGCGTGCCAGGGGCGCCCGGTGACCGAGGCCGACCTGGCGGTGCTCGCCCAGAAGGTCGAGGAGGCGGTGCGCCAGACCGGGGTCTCGCAGCTCGACACCAACGAGATCGGGCTCGCGATCCTCGGCCCGCTCCGCGAGCTGGACGAGGTCGCCTACCTGCGCTTCGCCAGCGTCTACCAGGAGTTCGACTCCCTGGAGGACTTCGAGCGGTCGATCGGTGAGCTGCGCGCGGATCACGAGCGGGCCGGAGCGGAATCGTCCGAGCGGTAACCTGGCAGTGATGTATCCACTGCTCTTCCGCCACGTCCTGTCGCGCTTCGATCCGGAGTTCGCACACCACGCCGCCATGGCGGTCATCCGCGTCCTCGGGATCCGACCCTTCGCCTGGGCCGCGCGCGGGCTCACCGCGCCGCGAGCCGATCAGGCCGTGCACGCTCTGGGACTGAGCTTCCCGTCGCCGTTCGGCGTGGCCGCCGGGTTCGACAAGAACGCGGTCGGTGTGCGGGGTCTGGACGCACTGGGATTCGGGCACATCGAGGTCGGGACGGTCACGGCGATCGCCCAGGACGGCAATCCGAAGCCGCGTCTGTTCCGGCTCGTCGCCGATCGCGCGGTCATCAACAGGATGGGATTCAACAACGCCGGTGCGCGGGCGGCGGAGCGGCGTCTGTCGGCGCTGCGCCGTCGCGCGCCACGCGCCGTGATCGGCGTGAACATCGGCAAGAGCCGGGTGGTGGCGGTCGAGGACGCGGTCGCCGACTACGTGGCATCCGCCGTCCGTCTGGCACCGCTCGCCGACTATCTGGCCGTCAACGTCTCCTCGCCGAACACCCCGGGGTTGCGGGGACTGCAGGCCGTCGAGACGCTGGCGCCGCTGCTGCGTGCGGTGAAGCACGCCGCGGGCGACACGCCCCTGCTCGTGAAGATCGCCCCGGATCTGCCGGACGAGGAGATCACCGCGATCGCTCGGCTGGCGGTCGACGAGGGCCTCGCCGGCATCATCGCGCACAACACCACGATCTCCCGCGAGGGTCTGCGCACCGATGCCCGCGTGGTCGAGGCGGCGGGGGCCGGCGGACTCTCGGGCGCGCCGCTCAAGCAGCGCTCGCTCGAGGTGCTCGCCGTCGTCCGGCAGGCCGTTCCCGGTGACTTCTGCGTGATCGCGGTCGGCGGAGTCGAGACGGCCGAGGACGTGCAGGAGCGACTGGACGCCGGTGCGACACTCGTGCAGGGCTACACGGCGTTCCTGTACCGGGGGCCGCTCTGGGCCCGTCAGATCAACAGAGGCCTGCGCCGCTGAGCGGCACAGGCCTCCGATGACGACGATCCCGGATCAGTCCGGGTACTGACCGCGCTTGGCCTGCGGCTTGGGAAGACGCATGAAGCGCATCTGCAGCGCGCGCATCGCGGCGTACCAGCCGAGGCCGCGTTCGCGGCGCTCGGCACCGAACTTCACCGCTGCCTTCTTCTTGATCCGCATGCTCAGCAGCACCATGTCGAGGATCGCCAGCAGCATGTATCCCCACAGCGCGACCATCGACCACAGCTGGACGTCGGGCAGCGGCACGAGGTTGAGCAGGATGACCAGGAGCATCGCCGCCATGATCCACTCGGACAGATGCCAGCCGGCGTCGACGTAGTCGCGCACCCACCGGCGCTGCGGGCCCTTGTCGCGGGCGGGGAGGTACCTGTCCTCGCCCTGCTCCATCCCGATCCGTGCACGTTCGCGGCGCGCCTGCAGATCCGCCTTGGCCGCGGCACGCGCCTCTTTGGTGTTCGCGACCAGCGGGCGGCGGTTCGCGGCCTCGCGTTCGGCGCGCGTCGGCGTGGCGCGCCCCTTGCCCACGGCGGGCGTCTCGGGGGCGTCGTCGTTGGCGGCGGGGATGGGCTTGGACACGTTCGACCTCAGTTCGGAATCGGGTTCGCCCTTAAGATTACTCGCATGACCACGTCTGCATCGTCGGCTGGACCGGCACCCGAATCCGCTGTCGTCGAGGCGGTCGCCCTCGGCATCCCCTCCGCCCTCGCCGATCTCGGCGCGCTCGTGCGGATCCCTGGGATCGCCTGGCCGTCCTTCGACCAGACGCACCTGGAGCGCAGTGCGGATGCCATCGCCGAGCTCGCTCGCGGCACCGGGGTGTTCGACGACGTCCGGGTGCTGCGCGCGCACGTGGACGACACCGAAGAGCTCGGTCAGCCTGCGGTGCTCGCGACGAGGAAGGCCCGCAACGGCCGGCCCACGATCCTGCTCTACGCCCACCACGACGTGCAGCCCCCCGGCGACGACGCGCTGTGGGACACGCCGCCGTTCGAGCCGACGGTCCGCGGCGGCCGTCTCTACGGCCGGGGGGCGGCGGACGACAAAGCCGGGGTGATGGCGCACATCGCCGCGCTGCGAGCGGTGTCCGAGACGCTCGGCGACGATCTCGATCTCGGCGTGGCCCTGTTCATCGAGGGGGAGGAGGAGTACGGCTCCCGCTCCTTCGCCCGCTTCCTGCGCGACAACGCCGAGGCGCTGCGCGCCGACGCGATCGTCGTGGCGGACTCCGGCAACCTCGACTCCGAGACCCCCGGACTGACCGTGTCGCTGCGCGGGAACGCGCGCTTCACGCTGCGCATCCGCACGCTCGAGCACGCTTCGCACTCGGGCATGTTCGGTGGTGCGGTGCCGGATGCCATGATGGCCGCCGTCACGCTGCTGGCGACGCTCTGGGACGAAGACGGCGCTGTCGCGGTCGAGGGCATGACTTCGCGGACGGGGGAGACCCCGGCCTACGCCGAGGAGACGCTGCGCGATGAGACCGGGCTCCTTCCGGGGACCTCCCCGGTGGGCCGCGAGGACATTCTCGGTCGCATCTGGAACAAGCCCTCCATCACGATCACCGGCATCGATGCGACGAGCGTCGCCCAGGCGTCCAACACGCTCCTGCCCGAGGTGAGCGTCGTGATCAGCGCGCGTGTGGCCCCCGGTCAGGACGCGAAGGACGCGTACGCCGCCCTGAAGGCGCACCTCGACGCCCACGCGCCCTTCGGCGCCGAGCTGACCTTCTCGGACATCGATCTGGGCGACGGCTTCCTCGTCGACACGGGCGGCTGGGCGGTCGAGCTCACCCGTCAGGCGATGGCGGACGGCTACGGCAAGGCCGCCGTCGACCTCGGCGTGGGCGGTTCGATCCCGTTCATCGCCGATCTCGTCCGCGAGTTCCCCGGCGCGCAGATCCTCGTCACGGGCGTCGAGGACCCGCACTCCCGCGCGCACAGCCCCAACGAATCCCTGCACCTGAAGACCTTCCGCAACGCCGTCCGCACGGAGGCGCTTCTGCTGACGCGCATGAACGCACACCGGATCGCATCCTGAGTCGCAGCCCGCGCCCGCCCGCCCTCCGTGCACGCGCCGGCGGTAGAATCGACACCGAGCAGCAGTCCCGTGCTGCCCGTTCACAAGGAGTGACATGAGCGACACCGCACTGACCGACCAGGCCACCGCCACCCACAGCGTCTCACTGACCGACGCCGCCGCCCAGAAGGTCAAGAGCCTTCTCGAGCAGGAGGGGCGAGACGACCTGCGCCTGCGCGTCGCGGTCCAGCCCGGCGGATGCTCGGGCCTGATCTACCAGCTGTACTTCGACGAGCGCTTCCTCGACGGCGACCAGACGGTCGATTTCGACGGCGTCGAGGTCATCGTCGACAACATGAGCGTCCCGTACCTCGACGGCGCCTCCATCGACTTCAAGGACACCATCTCGGAGCAGGGTTTCACCATCGACAACCCCAACGCGGCCGGCAGCTGCGCCTGCGGCGACAGCTTCCACTGAGTCCCCGTCAACCTGCGCGGTTGGCATGAATCGGGTGTGAGGTTGCCCTAGACTGAGGGATGCCCCTGTCCGAGATCTGAAAGGTGCATCGTGCCCTCGAAACGCCGCCTTCGTTGGGCCGCACTCCCCGTGGGAGTCGCGGCAGCTGTGGTACTGGCGGGATGCTCTGCCACTGAGCTGCATGGCTTCCTCCCCGGCTTCGTGGAGGGCGAGCCCGCCACGACCAACCAGGCCGATCGCGTCGCCGGACTCTGGGTGACCTCGTGGGTCGTGCTGCTGATCGTTGGCATCATCACGTGGGGCCTCATGGCGTGGGCCGTCGTCGCCTATCGTCGTCGCGCGGGGCAGACCGGGCTCCCGGTGCAGCTGCGCTACAACATGCCGATCGAGATCCTGTACACGGTGATCCCGCTGATCCTCGTCCTCGGGATGTTCTTCTTCACCGCGCGCGACCAGGCCGAGATCGAGACGAAGTGGGAGAACCCCGACGTCGAGATCACCGCGATCGCCAAGCAGTGGGCCTGGGACTTCCAGTACGACGGCGAGCAGGAGGACAACTCCGACGCCGTGTGGACCATGGGCGTTCAGGCGGACCCGGCCGCGAACGGCGACATCGACAAGAGCAAGCTTCCGACGCTGGTGCTGCCGGTCGACCAGAAGGTCACCATCAATCTGCAGTCCCGCGATGTGATCCACTCGTTCTGGATCATCGACTTCCTGTACAAGAAGGACATGTACATCGGGAAGGACAACACCTGGTCGTTCACCCCGACGCGCGTCGGCGAGTACGACGGCAAGTGCGCCGAGCTCTGCGGCGAGTACCACTCGATGATGCTGTTCAACGTGAAGGTCGTCGAGCAGTCCGAGTACGACGCTTATCTCGAGTCCCTCCGCGACGAGGGCAACACGGGCGACATCAACGACGCCTACGACCGTCTCAGCAATCTCCCCGGCACCGGCGCGAGCACGGACGCCGAGGAAGAGGAGTAAGCCATGACGACCACAGCTGACCCCACCTCGGTGAACGGCTCCCGTCCGACCACCATCCCGCCCCGTCAGGCGGCGCTGCTCTCCTCCACGCGCGTGGAGCAGAAGGGCAACATCATCGTCAAGTGGATCACCTCCACCGACCACAAGACCATCGGGTACATGTACCTGATCGCCTCGGTGCTGTTCTTCCTGCTGGGCGGCGTGATGGCACTCGTCATCCGCGCGGAGCTTTTCGCACCCGGCATGCAGATCGTGCCGACCAAGGAGCAGTACAACCAGCTGTTCACGATGCACGGCACCATCATGCTGCTGATGTTCGCGACGCCACTGTTCGCCGGGTTCGCCAACGCGATCCTTCCCCTGCAGCTCGGCGCCCCGGACGTCGCGTTCCCGCGTCTCAACGCCTTCGCCTTCTGGCTCTTCTCGTTCGGCTCGATCATGGCGGTCGCCGGCTTCCTGACCCCGCAGGGGGCGGCCTCCTTCGGATGGTTCGCGTATCAGCCGCTCGCTAGCGCCACCTTCTCGCCCGGTGCGGGAGGAAACCTCTGGATGCTCGGACTCGGTATGTCCGGTTTCGGAACGATCCTCGGCGCGGTGAACTTCATCACCACGGTGATCACGATGCGCGCGCCCGGCATGACCATGTGGCGCATGCCGATCTTCTCGTGGAACACGCTCATCACCAGCCTGCTGATCCTGATGGCCTTCCCCGTGCTCGCGGCCGCCATGTTCGCCGCCGCGTCCGACCGTGTCCTCGGCTCGCACGTGTACGACGTGGCCAACGGCGGCGTGCTGCTCTGGCAGCACCTGTTCTGGTTCTTCGGACACCCTGAGGTCTACATCATCGCGCTGCCCTTCTTCGGCATCGTCTCGGAGATCTTCCCGGTCTTCAGCCGCAAGCCGATCTTCGGCTACAAGACGCTGGTCTACGCGACGATCGCGATCGCAGCCCTGTCGGTCGCGGTCTGGGCGCACCACATGTACGTCACCGGTTCCGTGCTGCTGCCGTTCTTCGCCCTGATGACGATGCTCATCGCGGTTCCGACCGGTGTGAAGATCTTCAACTGGATCGGCACCATGTGGCGAGGGTCGATCACCTTCGAGACGCCGATGGTGTTCTCGCTCGGCTTCCTCGTGTCGTTCGTCTTCGGTGGTCTGACCGGTGTGATCCTCGCGGCGCCGCCGCTGGACTTCCACCTCAGCGACTCCTACTTCGTCGTGGCGCACTTCCACTACGTCGTGTTCGGCACCGTCGTCTTCGCCATGTTCGCCGGCTTCTACTTCTGGTGGCCGAAGTGGACCGGCCGGATGCTCAACGAGCGCCTCGGCTACATCCACTTCTGGATGCTGTTCATCGGTTTCCACATGACCTTCCTCGTCCAGCACTGGCTCGGCGTCGACGGCATGGTGCGTCGCTACGCGGACTACTCCGCGGCCGACGGCTGGGAGTGGGGCAACCAGGTCTCCACGATCGGTGCGGTCATCCTCGGAGCATCGATGCTGCCGTTCTTCCTGAACGTCTGGATCACGGCCCGCAGGGCACCGAAGGTCACGGTCGACGACCCGTGGGGCTACGGCGCATCGCTCGAGTGGGCGACCTCGTGCCCGCCGCCGCGTCACAACTTCACGTCGATCCCGCGCATCCGCAGCGAGCGTCCCGCGTTCGACCTCAACCACCCCGAGGCGGCCGAGCATCCGGTGGGCGTACCCGCCGCCGCCGCAGCAGCAGGAGAGGGCAAGTAAGCCATGCGCAGTAACGTCGTCCTGTGGTGGGTCATCACCGTCTTCTTCGCGATCGTCGCGGTCACCTACACGGTGTGGAACCTGCTCGACGCGAATCACGGACACGTCGAGTGGGTCGGCACGGTCGCCCTGCTGTTCACGGCCTTCATGGGATCCATGATCGCCGTCTACCTCAACAAGACCTACAAGGCTCAGGGCGGCGAGCTGCCCGAAGACGTGCTCACCGCCGACATCGACGACGGTGACCCGGAGCTCGGAGAGTTCAGCCCGTGGTCGTGGTGGCCGCTCGTGCTGGCCGGTTCGGCGACGCTGTTCCTGCTCGGAATGGCGGTGGGCCACTTCCTGCTTCCGATCGGCCTCGCGGTCTTCGTCGTCGCGATCGTCGGCTGGGTCTACGAGTACTACCGCGGTCACTTCGCCCGCTGACGCACACAGACTGTGAACGCCCCCGGAGGTCTCCGGGGGCGTTCTCGTGTTCCCTGCGGTCTCGCCTCAGTACGACATGTTCTCAGGCGCGGCTGCGTACGCGGGGGACGCCGGTGGTCGGGTCGATCGGACGGCGGTGGATGCCGTCGGCATCCTCGATCGGGTAGCCCTCGCGCACCCAGTACTCGAATCCGCCGATCATCTCGCGCACTGTGTAGCCGAGCTTCGCGAACTCGAGGGCGCCCTTCGCCCCCGCGTTGCAGCCGGGGCTCCAGCAGTACACGACGACCTCTGCGTCCGCCGGGATCTCCTGGGGAGCGCGAACCGGGATCTCGCTGTAGTGCATGTGCACGGCTCCGGAAACGCGACCCTGCGCCCAAGCCTCAGCGGAGCGGACGTCGATGACCACGAGGGGAGCCCCGGCCTTCTGAGCGGTGTACACGTCGCTCGCATCGGTCTCATAGGCGAGTTTGGCGGCGAAGAAGTCCTGACGGTCGATCATGGTTCTCAGGCTACCCGGGCGAGGCGCGACGTTACGGCGCAACGACAGAGGGCCCCGTCCAGGTGGACAGGGCCCTCGGCGGGGAGTGCGACCTTACTGGCCGTCCTCGGACTTCTTCTTCGACTTCTTCACCGGCTCGGTGGCGATCACGGAGCTCGGCGTGTTCGGCGTCTCGTCGATGTGGACGTCGGCAGGTGCGATCTCGTCGTCGCTGGCGACCCCGGCACGGGCGTGCGCACCGGCGATCTCCTCCGCCTCGATCTCGGCGTCGTGCGCCAGCGTGTGCTGCTGGTGCGCGTCGGCCTCGGCGATCTCGGCCTGGGTGAGCGGCTGCAGACGGTCCTCGAAGAACCACCGCGACAGAGACGAGCGAAGGTTCTCGTGCCACGGGATGCGGCCCTTCGCATTCGGGCGGACGACCAGCGGCTCGTAGGTCGAGTAGTCGATCAGCTTCCAGCGGTCGTACACGTCGACGGGCTGGTGCACCTCGATGAACTCGCCGCCGGGAAGCCGAACGATGCGTCCGGACTCGTAGCCGTGCAGGACGATCTCACGATCCTTCTTCTGCAGCGCGATGCAGATGCGCTTGGTGATGAAGTACCCGAGCACCGGGCCGACGAACAGGAGCGCCTGGAGCGTGTGGATCACGCCCTCCATGGTGAGCATGAAGTGCGTCGCCATCAGGTCGGAGGAGGCCGCGGCCCACAGGACCGCGTAGAAGATCATCCCGGCGACACCGATCGCGGTGCGCGTCGCGGCGTTGCGGGGACGGTCGGCGATGTGGTGCTCTCGCTTGTCTCCCGTGATCCACGCCTCGATGAAGGGGTAGAGGGCGACGACCACGATGAACAGTCCGAGGACAGCCACGGGGATCAGGATGCCCAGCGACAGCGTGAACTCGCCCAGCGGCACGTCCAGGTGCGGGGGAGCGAGGCGCAGTGCGCCGTCGGCGAAGCCGATGTACCAGTCGGGCTGGGTACCCGCGGACACCGGCGAGGGGTCGTAGGGGCCGTAGTTCCACACCGGGTTGATCTGGAAGAACGTCGCGATCAGCACGATCGTGCCGAAGACGATGAACAGGAAGCCGCCCATCTTCGACATGTACACCGGCATCATCGGGTAGCCCACGACGTTGTCGTTCGTGCGGCCGGCGCCGGCGAACTGCGTGTGCTTGTTGATGATCATCAGCATGAGGTGCAGGGCGATGAAGGCGATCACCAACAGCGGCAGCAGCAGGATATGCAGCGTGTACAGACGCCCGACGATGTCGGATCCGGGGAACTCGCCGCCGAAGATGATGAACGACGTCCAGGTGCCGATCAGCGGGATGCCCTTGATCATGCCGTCGATGATCCGCAGGCCGTTGCCCGAGAGCAGGTCGTCGGGGAGCGAGTATCCGGTGAAGCCCTCGGCCATGGCCAGGACGAACAGCACGAAGCCGATCACCCAGTTCAGCTCGCGCGGCTTGCGGAACGCGCCGGTGAAGAACACGCGGAGCATGTGGATGCCGATGCCCGCGACGAAGACCAGGGCCGCCCAGTGGTGGATCTGGCGCACCAGCAGGCCGCCGCGCAGGTCGAACGAGATGTGCAGCGTCGACTCGAGGGCCGCGGACATCTCGATGCCGCGCATCGGCTCGTAGGCGCCGGTGTAGTGCGTGGGCACCATCGAAGCCTGGAAGAAGAACGTGAGGAACGTCCCCGAGAGGAAGACGACGACGAAGCTCCACAGGGCGATCTCGCCGAGCATGAACGACCAGTGATCGGGGAAGATCTTTCGGCCGAGCTCCTTGACGAAGCCGGAGAGGCTCGTGCGCTCATCGATGTAGTTGGCGGTGGCGCCGATGAAGCGCCCACCGAGGGGCTTGTCCCTCGTTTCCGCGGGCTTGGTGTCCTCGTGAAGAGTTGCGGTGCTCAATGACGCTCCCAGAAGCTCGGGCCGACGGGTTCCTTGAAGTCGCTCTGCGCGATGAGGTAGCCCTCATCGTCCACGGCGATGGGCAGCTGCGGCAGCGGACGTGCTGCCGGGCCGAAGATGACCTTGGCGTGCTCGGTGACGTCGAACTGCGACTGGTGGCACGGGCACAGCAGGTGGTGGGTCTGCTGCTCGTACAGGGCGACCGGGCACCCGACGTGGGTGCAGACCTTCGAGTACGCGACGATGCCGTCGTACGACCAGTCCTTGCGCTCCTCGGACTCGATGAGCTGCTCCGGGCGCAGGCGCATGAGCAGGACGATCGCCTTGGCCTTCTCCTCGAGCATGCCGCCCTCGTGGCCGAGCTCCTTCAGGCCCTCGGGGATGACGTGCACAGCCGATCCCAGCGTGATGTCGGCCGCGCGGATGGGCGTGCCCTCCGGGTCGTGGACCAGGCGGGTGCCCGCTTCCCACATCGTGTGCTTGAGCAGCGCGACCGGGTCTCCGGCGTGCGGGTCGTCGGGCGTGGCGAACGGCGCCAGACCGCGGAACAGCGTGACGCCGGGGACGATGGAGGCCACGACCGCGGCGATCAGCGAGTTGCGGATCATCGTGCGTCGTCCGAAGCCCGACTCCTCGTTGGCCTCCGCGAAGGCCTGGACGGCGGCCTCGCGTGTGGTGTCGCGCCCGCGGGTGGGGTGGCGGGGCTCGACGAACTCCTTGTCGCTCATGAGCGACTTGGACCAGTGGATCGCGCCGATGCCGATGCTCAGCAGCGCCAGGGCGATGCCCAGGCCGATGAAGAGGTTGTTGTAGCGGACATCGATGAGCGAGCCGGACTCGATCGGGAACAGCATGTAGGCGGCCACCGCCCAGATGCTGCCCGCCAGCGAGAGGTAGAAGAGGGTGTAGACGGTGCGAGCCGCGGCCTTCTCGGCCTTGGGGTCCTTGTCCGTCATCCGCTCACGGTGTGGCGGCAGTCCCGGGTTCACTGCGGGATCGCTGACTGCGACGCCCAGCCCCGGTGAGGGCTGGTAGGCCCTGTCCAGAGCCTGCGTGTCGTCGTCGTGTGCCATGGTGCTCCTCGTACGTGGTTCGTCGATGAAAGATCGTCAGTTGGACTTCGCCGTGATCCACACGGTGAGGGCGACGAGTGCGCCGATGCCGAAGATCCAGATGAACAGGCCCTCGGAGACGGGGCCCAGCGAGCCCAGCGTGAATCCGCCGACCTGCACGGCGTCCTGCTGGTAGACGAGCGCCGCGATGATGTCGCGCTTGTCCTCGGTGCTGAGGTTCATGTCGCCGAACACGGGCATGTTCTGGGGGCCGGTGACCATGGCCGCGTAGATGTGCAGCGCGCTGGTGGACGTCAGTGCCGGTGCGTACTTGCCCTCGGTGAGCGCGCCACCGGCGGCGGCGACGTTGTGGCACATCGCGCAGTTGATGCGGAAGAGCTCGGCGCCCTTCGAGACGCTCACCTCGTCGGAGGCGTTGTCGGGGTTGACCTCGCCGGCGGTGACCCAGGCCTCGGGGTACTCGGGTCCCGGTGCGACGGACTGCACGTAGGCGGCCATGGCCTGGATCTGCGCGTCGGTGAACTGCGGCTTCTTCTGCGGTGCCTGCGGGCCCTGCATCTGCAGGGGCATGCGGCCGGTCGCGAGCTGGAACTCGACCGAGAGCTCACCCACGCCCACCAGGCTCGGGCCGGCCGAGGTGCCCTGCAGGTCCATGCCGTGGCAGGTGGCGCAGTTCGCGGTGAACAGCTTCTGCCCGTCCTCGACGGTCAGCTCCGTCGCGGCGGTGTGGGCCTCGGCGGGGGAGGCCATCGCCGCGGACGCACCCGCGTACACACCGCCCGTGAGCAGCAGGCCGGCGCCGATGATCGCGGCGGCGGCGAAGGGACTGCGACGCCCGCGCGAGCGGTGCTTCTTCTCTCGTGCCATTTCGAAAAATCGCTCCGCTCTTATTTCAGGAAGTAGATGACGAAGAACAGGACCACCCAGACGACGTCGACGAAGTGCCAGTAGTACGACACGACGATCGAGGAGGTCGCCTCCTTGTGGCGGAAGCTCTTCACGGCGTACGCGCGGCCGATCACCAGCACGAAGGCGATCAGACCGCCGGTGACGTGCAGAGCGTGGAAGCCGGTCGTCAGGTAGAACGCCGAGGCGTAGGAGTCGGCCTGGATCGGCATGCCCTCAGTGACGAGCTGCGCGTACTCCCAGACCTGGCCGCTGACGAAGATCGCGCCGAGGACGAAGGTCAGCCAGAACCACTCGACCATTCCCCAGCCGAACAGGCGCCGGCGACCGGCCGGGTTCACCTGGCCGCGCGCGACGTGATACGGCTGCAGGTCCTCGGCGGCGAACACGCCCATCTGGCAGGTGAACGACGACGCCACCAGGATGAGGGTGTTGACGAGCGCGAACGGGACGTTCAGCAGATCGGTGCGGTCGGCCCACAGCTCGGGGGAGGTGCTGCGGAGGGTGAAGTAGATCGCGAAGAGTCCCGCGAAGAACATCACCTCGCTGCCGAGCCACACGATGGTGCCGACAGCGACCGGATTGGGGCGCTTGATGGTTCTTGCCGCCGGGGCATGCGTCGCTGAGGTGGTCACCATTCCATTATGGCCGATTCCGCCGCCCGATTCTTGCACCCCCATGGCTCGTTTCGCTGTTCTCGGACTTAGGGGAACCTAAGAGACTCCTGCGAATGAGCCGGGAGGAAGGACGTTCCCGCGGAGCTTCGGCGGACTGCCGCCTCCCGTGCGCGAGCGCGGTTCGGGTCATCTCGGAACGGTCGCGTCCGCGCGCGGATTATGATCGCAGTCATGTCCGACACGCTGACCTGGCCCGACCTGCTCACCGCGCTGCTCGATCGGCGGGACCTCAGCGTCTGGGAGTCCACCTGGGCCATGCGCCAGGTCATGAAGGGGAGCGTCTCCGAGTCCCAGCTCGCCGGATTCCTCGTGGCGCTGCGCGCGAAGGGCGAGACCGTCGACGAGGTCGTGGGCTTCCGCGACGCGATCCTCGAGGCGGCCGTCCCGCTGCCGGTGTCGTCCGACGTGCTCGACATCGTGGGAACCGGCGGCGACAGGTTCGGCACGGTGAACGTCTCGACCACGGCGGCCATCATCATCGGCGCGACAGGCGTACCGGTGGTCAAGCACGGCAATCGCGCGGCGAGCTCGTCATCGGGCTCGTCCGACGTGCTCGCCGCGCTCGGCCTGGACATCTCGCTGGATCCGGAGCACGTCGCATCCGTGCTGGAGCGCACGGGCATCACCTTCGCGTGGGCGTCGGCCTTCCATCCGGGATTCCGGCACGCGGGGGCCGTGCGGTCGGAGCTCGCGATCCCGACCGTGTTCAACATGCTCGGACCGCTGTGCAACCCCGCCCGAGCCGAGGCCAACGCGGTGGGCGTCGCACGGGTCGAACTCGTGCCGCTCATCACCGGCGTGTTCCGCACGCGCGGCGCGACAGCGCTGGTGTTCCGCGGCGATGACGGCCTCGACGAGCTGACGACGACGGGACACAGCCGGATCTGGGAGGTCGCCCGCGGCGACATCCACGAGCACGATCTCGATCCCCGCGACCTGGGCATCCCCCTCGCCGACATCTCCGACCTGCTGGGCGGCTCGCCGGAGCACAACGCGCGGATCCTCCGCAGCACGCTCGCGGGGCGGCAGGGGGCCGTGCGCGACATCGTGCTGCTGAACGCGGCGGCGGGGATCGTCGCCTACGAGCTGTCGCACGACGCGGCGCTCACGCAGCAGCCGATCGTGGAGCGCCTGCGCGACGCCTACGGCCGGGCCGCTGCGGCCGTCGACGACGGCCGGGCCGCGGCCAAGCTGGACACCTGGATCCGTGCCACGCAGGACATCGCCGCGAGCTGACCCGACATCATGGACGCCGCCGACGCGCTGCTCGAGATCGCGGGCCTGCTCGAGCGGGAGCGCGCCTCGCGCTATCGGGCGAAGGCGTTCCGGCAGGCGGCCGCGGTCGTGGCGACGCTCTCCGAGGACGTGCTCCGCGACCCCGCGCGGCTGCGCGAGCAGAAGGGGATCGGCGACTCCACGTTCGAGGTGATCCGGCAGGCGCAGCAGGGCGTGGTCCCCGACTACCTCGCCGAGTTGCGGGGTGCGGTCGAACCCGAGCGCCGCTCGGCGCTGCGGGGCCGGCTGCGGGGCGACCTGCACAGCCACACGGACTGGTCCGACGGCACCACGCCGATCCGGGCGATGGTCTCAGCCGCCCGCGCGCTCGGCCACGAGTACCTCGCGATCACGGATCATTCTCCTCGGCTTCGCGTGGCGCGCGGGCTCTCCGCGGAGCGCCTGCGCGCGCAGATGCCGCTCGTGCGCGAGCAGTCCGGCGACGGGCTGACCGTGCTCGCCGGGATCGAGGTGGACATCCTCGACGACGGCGCACTCGACCAGGAACCGGCGCTGCTCGAGGAGCTCGACATCGTGGTGGCGTCCGTGCACTCGAAGCTCCGGATGGAGTCGCCGCCGATGACGCGAAGGATGCTCGCCGCCGTCTCCGATCCGCGCGTGAATGTGCTCGGCCACTGCACCGGCCGTCTCGTCCAGGGCTCACGCGGCACGAGGCCGCAGTCGGCATTCGACGCGCGCGCCGTGTTCGCCGCCTGCGCCGAGCGCGGCGTCGCCGTGGAGATCAACTCGCGTCCCGAGCGGCAGGACCCTCCGGACGACCTGATCGCGGTGGCGATGTCGGAGGGATGCCTGTTCTCCATCGACTCGGATGCTCATGCACCGGGCCAGCTGTCGCTGCTCGACCACGGCGCGGAGCGCGCGGAGGCCGCCGGCATTCCTCCCGAGCGCGTCGTCACGACGTGGGGGCTGGAGCGCCTGCGCGCCTGGGTCGCGCGCTGACCGGTCGCTGACCGGCTCAGCCGACGGAGGCGAGTGCCGTGAGAGCCCGGGTCATCGAGGAGCCGAGGTTCCACCTGTGGGCGAGTGCCTCGGCGGCCTCGGTCCCGGCAGCATCCAGCGCCCGCACCGCGACGCCGGGCACGGCGATGTCGAGGTCGGTGACGACCCGGACGACCGTGGGCGCGACGTCGAGATAGTCGGATGCCGCCGCGAACCGGGCCGCGGCTGCGGCAGTCAGCAGGCCGGCCGAGGCGGCCCGCCGGATGCCGTCGAGATCGCCGTGCGCCTGGAGCAGGGTCGCGGCGGACTTCTCTCCGACGCCCTTCACACCGGGGAGTCCGTCGGATGCGTCGCCGCGCATCGTGGCGAAGTCGGCGTACTGCGACGGGAGCACCCCGTACCTGCCCACGACGGCGGCGTCCGTGACGATCTCGAGATTGCTCATCCCGCGTGCCGTGTAGATCACCCGCACGTCGCGAGCATCGTCGACGAGCTGGAACAGATCCCGGTCGCCGGTGACGATGTCCACCGGCAGGGCGGCGCGGGTCGCGAGAGTGCCGATGACATCGTCGGCCTCGTGCTCGGCGACGCCGATGATCGGGACGCCGATCGCTCCCAGCGCCTCTCGGATCAGGGGGATCTGCTGCTCGAGCGGGTCGGGCACCTCTTCGACGTCGGGCCCGCTCGGAACGACCTCGACGACGCGGTGGGCCTTGTAGCTCGGGATGAGATCGACCCGCCACTGGGGGCGCCAGTCGTCGTCCCAGCAGGCGACCACCTGCGTGGGGCGGTAGAGGGCGACCAGCTTGGCGACGATGTCGAGCAGACCGCGCACCGCGTTGACCGACGATCCGTCGGGCGCCTTCACCTTGTCGGGCACACCGTAGAACGCACGGAAGTAGAGGCTGGCGGTGTCGAGCAGCATGAGGCGATCGGTCACGGGGTCAGCCTAGACAATGGGGAGCGGATCGCGCCGACGTCTGATAATCTGAAGTGTCACTCGTGGCGAGCATCCGCATGCCTTCGTGACGACGCAATCCACATCCAACCGCCTCGGCAGCATCCTGGCATGCCAGCGCCCGAGGCCCGAGTTCCCATTCACAAGGACAACCCACTACATGACTAGCGCAACGACCGCCCCGGCCACCAAGCAGGTCGCGATCAACGACATCGGCTCTGCTGAGGACTTCCTGGCCGCGGTCGAGAAGACCCTGAAGTTCTTCAACGACGGCGACATCATCGAGGGCACGATCGTCAAGATCGACCGCGATGAGGTTCTGCTCGACGTGGGCTACAAGACCGAGGGCGTCATCCCCTCCCGCGAGCTCTCCATCAAGCACGACGTCGACCCCAACGAGGTCGTCGCCGTCGGCGACCAGGTCGAGGCCCTGGTCCTCCAGAAGGAGGACAAGGAAGGCCGTCTGATCCTCTCCAAGAAGCGCGCGCAGTACGAGCGCGCCTGGGGCGACGTCGAGAAGATCAAGGAGAACGACGGCGTCGTCACCGGCACCGTCATCGAGGTCGTCAAGGGCGGCCTCATCGTCGACATCGGACTGCGCGGCTTCCTTCCCGCCTCGCTCATCGAGCTGCGTCGCGTCCGCGACCTCACCCCGTACCTCGGCCAGGAGCTCGAAGCGAAGATCCTGGAGCTCGACAAGAACCGCAACAACGTCGTCCTGAGCCGCCGTGCGCTGCTCGAGCAGACGCAGTCGGAGTCGCGCACCACGTTCCTGAACAACCTGCACAAGGGTCAGGTCCGCAAGGGCGTCGTCTCCTCGATCGTCAACTTCGGTGCGTTCGTCGACCTGGGCGGTGTGGACGGCCTCGTGCACGTCTCCGAGCTGTCCTGGAAGCACATCGAGCACGCCTCCGAGGTCGTCGAGGTCGGCCAGGAGGTCACCGTCGAGATCCTCGAGGTGGACCTGGACCGCGAGCGCGTCTCCCTGTCGCTGAAGGCGACGCAGGAGGACCCGTGGCAGGTCTTCGCCCGCACCCACGCGATCGGTCAGATCGCACCGGGCAAGGTCACCAAGCTCGTCCCGTTCGGTGCGTTCGTCCGCGTGGCGGACGGCATCGAGGGTCTCGTGCACATCTCGGAGCTCTCCAGCAAGCACGTCGAGCTGGCCGAGCAGGTCGTCTCGGTGGGCGAAGAGGTCTTCGTCAAGGTCATCGACATCGACCTCGAGCGTCGCCGCATCTCGCTGTCGCTGAAGCAGGCCAACGAGTCGGTCGACCCGCACGGCACCGAGTTCGACCCGGCCCTGTACGGCATGCTCGCCGAGTACGACGAGAACGGCGAGTACAAGTACCCGGAGGGCTTCGACGCCGAGACCGGTGCCTGGAAGGAAGGCTTCGACACTCAGCGCGAGGCCTGGGAGCAGGAGTACGCCGCAGCGCAGGCTCGCTGGGAGGCTCACAAGGCTCAGGTCCTCAAGGCCGCCGAGGCCGAGGCCGCCGCGGGCGACGACTTCGGTGGAGCGCAGTCGTTCTCGACCGACGCCGCCGGCGCCGGCACCCTCGCCGACGACGAGGCTCTCGCCGCTCTGCGCGAGAAGCTCTCGGGTGGCAACGCGTAAGCACTGCGACACCGCACGAGCGGGCCGTCACCCTCACGGGTGGCGGCCCGCTTCGTGTCCGTGCGGTGCGTGTGACGGCGGATTACGGACCGACTCGTGACGGGCCCGCCCGCTCCGCGACCATGGACGCTATGAGTTCTCTCCTCCTTGCGTCGCCCGTCGACACCGCTGCGCCGAGCGGCGCCGCGACCGCTGTGCGCCTGCAGGACGTGGAGCGCCATTTCGTGGTCGACGGCGCCCGGCGTCCCGTGTTGCGCGGGCTCGACGTGCAGCTCCGCGTGGGCGAGATCGCCGCGGTCATCGGACCTTCCGGATGCGGGAAGTCGACGCTGCTGCGCCTCATCGCCGGCCTCGACGCTCCGACCGGCGGACTCATCTCCATCGACGGCTCCGACGTCACAGACACGGACGAGCGCACAGCCGTCGCCTTCCAGGAGCCGCGTCTGCTGCCATGGCGCACGCTCGCGCAGAACGTCGAACTCGGGCTGCCGCACTCCCTGCGCGGACGAGCGGCCCGCGCGGAGCGCGTCAGAGAGCTGCTGCGCCTCGTCGGACTCGAGCACGCGGCCGGTCAGCGTCCCCGGGAGGTCTCCGGCGGCATGGCGCAGCGCGCCTCCCTCGCCCGGGCGCTCGCGCGCAACCCCGATGTGCTGCTGCTCGACGAGCCCTTCGGCGCGCTGGACGCCCTCACCCGGCTGCGCATGCAGGACCTGCTCCTGGACATCCACGCCGCCGAGCCGACCACGATCCTCCTCGTGACGCACGACGTCGAAGAGGCCCTCTACCTCGCGGACCGCGTGCTGCTGCTGCGCTCGCTGACCGCCGACCCCGACCAGGAAGCCGTGTCGATCGCCCGCACGATCGACGTCCCCGGCATCCGCCCGCGCGACCGCGCCGACCGCGGTATCGCCGACCTGCGCGCCGAGCTCCTCGAGGGGCTCGGCGTCCACACCCACCACAGCACCCGACCCTCGGAGAACCGATGAGCATCCTCACCCGCCGTATCGTCCCTGCGACCGCGATCGCCGGTGCGGTGATGCTGATGGCCGCCGGCTGCGTGGCCGGCGAGAACGCCGCTGCCGCACCCGCCGACGCTTCCGGGGAGTGGTCTGCGAGCATCGTCACCGTCGACTGGGCGACCTACAATCCGCTCAGCCTCGTGATCAGGGAACAGGGCATCCTCGAAGACATCGTCGGCGAGGACGTGACGGTCGAGTGGGTTCAGTCGGCCGGATCGAACAAGGCCAACGAGCTGCTGCGCTCCGGCTCGGTGGACGTCGGCTCGACGGCCGGCTCCGCGGCGCTTCTGGCGCGCGCCAATGGCTCGCCGATCAAGGTCATCGACATCTACTCGCAGCCGGAGTGGTCGGCGATCGTCGTCGGCCCCGACAGCGACGTCCGCTCCGTCGAGGACCTCGCCGGGACCTCGATCGCCGCCACCAAGGGGACTGACCCCTACTTCTTCCTCCTGCAGGCGCTGGAGACCGCCGGCCTCGGCGTCGACGACGTCGAGGTGCAGAATCTCCAGCACGCCGACGGACGCGCAGCCCTGGACGGCGGATCCGTGGATGCGTGGGCGGGTCTCGACCCGATCATGGCCGCAGCCGAGGTCGAGTCGGGCGACGAGCTCATCTACCGGAACGTCGACTTCAACACCTATGGCTTCCTCAACGCCACGGAGGACTTCATTGAGAACCACGCCGATCTCGCGCAGGCCGTCGTGGACGCGTACGAGCAGGCCCGCGAGTGGGCCCTGGCGAACCCCGCAGAGACCGCGCAGCTGCTCGCGGATGCCGCGGGCATCGACATCGAGGTGGCCACCGCGGTCATCGAGGAGCGCTCCAACCTCGACGTGAGCGGCGTCCCGGGAGACGACCAGCTGAAGGTGCTCGAGAAGATCGCGCCCGTGATCGTCGACTCCGGCGACGTGCAAGGGGGTCAGGAGGCCGTCGACACCGCGCTCTCGGAGATCATCCACCCCGACTTCGCCGAGAAGGCCGTGCAGGACTGATGCCGGACATCGCCGAAGGCGCTGCTCTCGAGGGCGCACGCCGAAACCTCGAGCTCCCGGCCGCATCGGCCGCAGGAGCGCCGAGCGCGGCGCGTCGACGGCCCGGACTGCGCCTGGCCGGCGGGCTGCTGCTGCCCGTGATCATCCTGCTCGTCTGGCACGTGGTGACGACCACGGGACTCGTGCCGTCCTACCGGCTGCCGACTCCGGCATCCGTCGTCACCGCGGGTGTCGAACTCGCCGAGCGCGGACAGCTGTGGACGCACATCGCCATCTCGGTGCAGCGGGTGCTCCTCGGCTTCGCGATCGGGTCCGTGGCCGGCCTGGCCGTCGCCGCGGTCGTCGGCCTCTCGCGGATGGGCGATGTCCTGCTGAGTCCCACCCTGGCCGCGCTTCGCGCCGTCCCGTCGCTCGCCTGGGTGCCGCTGCTGATCCTGTGGATGCAGATCGGCGAGGAGTCGAAGGTCACGCTCATCGCGATCGGCGCCTTCTTCCCCGTCTACACCACGGTCGCCGACGCGCTGCGTCACGTCGACCCGCACCTCGTCGAGGCCGGACGCTCGTTCAGCCTGCGCGGCTGGTCGCTGTTCCGCACGGTGCAGCTTCCGGCGGTGGTGCCCTCTGTGATGTCCGGGCTGCGTCTCGCGCTCGCGCAGTCGTGGCTCTTCCTCGTCGCGGCCGAGCTCATCGCGTCGTCGATGGGCCTCGGCTTCCTGCTCGACGACTCGCAGAACAACGGTCGCGTCGACCGGATCCTGCTCGCGATCGTGCTGCTCGCCCTGCTGGGGACGGTCACGAACACGATCCTCGGTCTCGTCGAGAGACGACTGCTGAAGCGGTGGAGCTGACCGGTCGGCTCGAGCCCGATGACGTCGCCGCCCCGCCGCGGCACTCGCAACACGTCGATTCGCACAGCACCCGATTCGCACAGCACCTGATCGCACAGCAGGAGAGAGATCATGACGGAAGAACATCGCTTCGGATTCCGCACCCGAGCCCTGCACGCCGGTGGAACGCCGGATGCCGCCACCGGCGCGCGCGCCGTGCCGATCTACCAGACCACATCGTTCGTCTTCGACGATGCGAAGGACGCGGGCAACCTGTTCGCCCTGCAGAAGTACGGCAACATCTACTCGCGCATCGGCAACCCCACCGTCGCAGCGCTCGAGGAGCGACTCGCGTCGCTGGAGGGCGGGATCGGCGCCGTGGCGACCGCATCCGGCATGAGCGCGGAGTTCATCACCTTCGCAGCCCTCCTCGGTGCGGGCGACCACGTCGTGGCATCCGCCCAGCTCTACGGCGGGACCGTCACCCAGCTCGACGTGACCCTCCGCCGTTTCGGCGTCGCCACGACCTTCGTCCCGTCGAGCGATCCCGCGGACTTCGCCGCCGCGATCCGTCCCGAGACCAAGGTCGTCTACGTCGAGATGATCGGCAACCCCTCGGGCGAGATCGCCGACGTCGAAGGTCTCGCCGCGGTGGCGCACGACGCCGGCGTGCCGCTGGTCGTCGACGCGACGCTCGCGACGCCGTACCTGGCGCGCCCGCTCGAACACGGCGCCGACATCGTCATCCACTCGGTGACGAAGTTCCTCGGCGGTCACGGCACGACTCTGGGCGGCATCGTGATCGAGAAGGGCTCGTTCGACTGGGGCAACGGGAGGTTCCCGCAGATGACCGAGCCGGTCGCGTCCTATGGCGGCATCCGGTGGTGGGACAACTTCGGCGAGTACGGCTTCCTCACCAAGCTCCGCACCGAGCAGCTGCGCGACATCGGACCGGCGCTCAGCCCGCAGTCGGCCTTCAACCTGCTGCAGGGCATCGAGACCCTGCCGCAGCGCATGGATGCACACCTCGCGAACGCGCGTGCCGTCGCCGAGTGGCTGGAGTCGGATCCGCGCATCTCCTACGTCACCTGGGCCGGCCTCGCATCGCACCCGCACCGCGAGCGTGCCGCGAAGTACCTGCCGCTCGGTCCCGGATCGGTGTTCGCATTCGGCGTCGCCGCCGACGATGCGCGCACGGCGGGGGAGACGCTCATCGAGAACCTGCAGCTCGCCTCGCACCTGGCGAACATCGGCGACGCGCGCACCCTCGTCATCCACCCCGCATCCACCACTCACCGGCAGCTGAGCCAGGACCAGCTCGTCGACGCAGGAGTGCCGGACGACCTGATCCGCATCTCGGTCGGCCTGGAGGATGCTGAGGACATCATCTGGGACCTCGACCAGGCTCTCACCGCAGCGACAGGAGCCACCCGATGAGCACGCACGCCGGTGATCTTACTTCGCCCTCGCCCGAGGCCGCCGCGGCGTGCGTGCTGCCGGGTGCTGCACCCGACGTGCATCCCGAGCGCACCTGGTCGGGCCCCGGCCAGCAGGAGCGGTACGGGCTGCTCCGCCGTTCGCGCTCCGTCGCGATCGTCGGCGCCTCCAGCAACCCGGCCCGCGCGTCCTACTTCGTGGGGACCTATCTGCAGTCGAGCTCGCCCTACGACCTGTACTTCGTCAATCCGATGGCGGACGAGATCCTCGGCCGGCCCGCGTACGCCTCGCTCGCCGACCTTCCCGTGGCCCCCGACATCGTGGACGTGTTCCGCAGGCACGACGACCTCCCCGGTGTGGCGCAGGAGGCCGTGGACGTCGGAGCCGCGGCGCTCTGGCTCCAGCTCGGGTCGTGGAACGAGCAGGCCGCAGCGATCGCCGAGGAAGCCGGGCTGTCGGTCGTCATGGACCGCTGCATCAAGATCGAACATGCGCGCTTCCACGGCGGACTGCATCTGGCCGGCTTCGACACCGGCGTGATCAGCTCCCGCCGTCAGCAGCTCTCGCGCTGATCGACCTCACGGGGCGGGCGGACGCGTGCCAGGATGGACCCATGCCCCTCATCGCTCTGACCGGCGGCATCGCCTCCGGGAAGTCCACGATCGCGCGCAGACTCCAGGAGCACGGTGCGATCATCGTCGACGCGGATCGGATCGTGCGCGATGTCCAGGCACCGGGATCTCGCGTGCTCGCCGAGATCGCCGCGGCGTTCGGTGACGATGTGATCGATGAGCAGGGTGCCCTGGACCGTCCGCGGCTCGGCGCGCTGGTCTTCGGCGACGAGGCGAGGCTCGCGGCGTTGAACGCGATCGTGCATCCGGCGGTGCGCGAGGAATCCGCGCGGCGGTTCGCCGCGGCGTTCGCTGATGACGCGGATGCGGTCGTCGTGTACGACGTGCCGCTGCTGGTCGAGGCGCGCGCCGACGACCCCTGGGATCTCATCGTGGTCGCCGATGCGCCCGCCGAGGTTCGTGCGGCGCGCCTGGTCGAGCTGAGGGGGATGAGCCGTGAGGAGGCGGCGGCACGGCTCGCCTCGCAGGTGTCGGATGCCGAGCGGCGGGCGATCGCGGATGTCGTGATCGACACCTCCGCGTCGCTCGAGCGCACCAGAGCGCAGACGGACGCGCTGTGGCAGCGCGTCCGCGGCCGGTGAGCTTCACAGGACACGCGCCGGGCAGCGCGGAGTACCGGCGGCTCATCGCCGGTCTCTTCTTCGCCGGGGTGGCGACCTTCGCGCAGCTGTACTCGCCGCAGGCCGTGCTGCCGCAGATAGCGGCCGGTCTGCAGGTCGAGCCGGCGACGGCCGCGCTCACGGTCTCCGCAGCGACTCTGGGGATCGCCGCGGCCGTCATCCCCTGGTCGCTCGCGGCGGATCGCATCGGGCGCGTTCCGGTGATGACGATCGGCGTCTTCGCCGCGACGGCGCTGGGCGTCGCGGCGCCCCTGAGCGAGGGCATCGCGGCGATGCTCGTCGTGCGTCTTCTCGAGGGCGCGGCGCTCGGGGCGGTGCCCGCGGTCGCGCTCGCGTATCTCAGCGAGGAGGTGGATGCCCGGTTCACCGCGACCGCCGCCGGCAGCTACATCGCCGGAACGACCGTGGGCGGACTGTCGGGCCGCATCGTCTCCGGCCTCGTCGGCGAGGCGACGGACTGGCGCTGGGGCGTCTGGGCCGTGGCCGCGATGTGCGCCGCATCGGCCGCACTGTTCGTCTCGCTGATCCCGCGAGCGCGAGGATTCACCACGATGCGTGTCGGGGGTGATCAGGCGTCGCGGATCGCCGAGCGGCTGCGGGAGCCGCTCCGATCCGCGCGCCTGTGGGCGCTGTACGCGCAGGGGTTCCTGCTGATGGGCGCCTTCGTCGCCGCGTACAACTACCTGGGCTTCCACCTGGCGGCCGAGCCGTTCTCCCTGCCGGGCTGGCTCGTCACGCTGCTGTTCCTGGCGTATCTGGCGGGCACGGTCTCCTCGCCCTGGGCGGGCATCCTGGCCTCCCGCATCGGGAGGTTTCCCGTGCTGCTCGCCTCCATCGGGACGATGATGCTCGGCGCCGTGCTGATGATCGCTCCGGGCCCGGTGGTCGTCCTGGCCGGACTGCTGCTGTTCACGGCGGGCTTCTTCGGGGCGCACGCCATCGCATCCGGTTGGACCCCGGTCGCCGCGGGATCGCTCGGACGCGCACAGGCGTCATCGCTGTACTACCTGGCGTACTACGCCGGATCCAGTCTGTTCGGCTGGGCGCTCGGTCTCGTCTTCGGCGACGCCGGCTGGCCGGCGTTCGTCGTCATGATCCTCGTGATGTGCGTGCTGGCGGCTGGCGCGGCTGTGCTGGCGCTGCGTCCGCGTGGTCCGCACGCGGGGACGGAGGACTGAGCTCAGCCGGCGGAGCGCCGGCGGGATCGACGCCGGCGCAGCAGGACCGCGCCCCCGACCACCAGGCCCACCAGGAGCAGGAGCGCGAGGACCGGGACGACGATCGCTGCCACCGCCAGCAGGAGGGAGGCGCCGTCCTCGGCGGTGCTCAGCAGCGGGGCGGCGAGCCCTCCCGTCATCGTGTTCGCGGCCACGCGGCCGAGCGCTTTGACGATGTGCACCCCGAGCGCGATGGCGATGCCGCTCACGATGGGAACCCAGGTGTTCTCGCTGAAGAAGGCGGACGGGTCATCGACGGCCACCGTCTGCGCTCCCGCGCCCGCTCCGAACACGATTCCGCCGGATGCCGGGCGCAGCACGCTCTGCACGATGTCGTTGAGGGAGTCGAGGGCGGGGACCTTGTCGGCGATGATCTCGAGCACGAGCAGCGCGCCGAAGATCCACAGCGACGGGTCGCTGGAGAGCCATGCCCAGCCGGAGGGAAGCTCCACGGCGGGGACGAAGCGGTCGGCGAGGCCCAGCAGGAAGAGCGGCATCCAGGCGTTGAGACCGGCGGATGCCGCGAGGCTGGACCCGATGAGGAACTCGATCACGGCTCCACCTTAGGGGCGATCGCGCGCAGGGACCCGCCGGCCCGGTCGTGCGCGGTCGGCGCCGATGTCGGTGGCCCCTCGTAGGCTGGAGAGCATGCAACCCACGCGCAGCGTCCGCCCCTTCGAGGTCGTCAGCGAATACATGCCGGCGGGCGATCAGCCCCAGGCGATCGCCGAGCTGGCCGCGCGCATCAACGCGGGCGAGACCGACGTCGTCCTGCTGGGAGCCACGGGCACCGGCAAGTCGGCGACGACGGCCTGGCTCGTCGAGCAGGTGCAGCGTCCCACGCTGGTGCTCGCGCACAACAAGACGCTGGCCGCGCAGCTGGCGAACGAGTTCCGAGAGCTCATGCCGCACAACGCGGTCGAGTACTTCGTCTCGTACTACGACTACTACCAGCCCGAGGCCTACGTGCCGCAGACCGACACCTTCATCGAGAAGGACTCCTCGATCAACGCCGAAGTCGAGCGGCTGAGGCATTCCACGACGAACTCGCTGCTCAGCCGGCGAGACGTGGTCGTGGTCTCGACGGTGTCGTGCATCTACGGACTCGGCGCGCCCGAGGAGTACCTGCGCGCGATGGTCGCCCTGCAGGTGGGGGAGCGGTACGACCGAGACGCGCTGATCCGTCAGTTCATCGCCATGCAGTACAACCGCAACGATGTCGACTTCTCCCGGGGCAACTTCCGGGTGCGCGGCGACACCATCGAGATCATCCCCGTGTACGAGGAGCACGCGATCCGCATCGAGCTCTTCGGAGACGAGATCGAGGCGCTGTACTCCCTGCATCCGCTCACCGGGGAGGTCATCGAGAAGCTCGACGCGGTGCCGATCTTCCCCGCTTCGCACTACGTGGCGGGCACGGATGTCATCCAGCGCTCGATCAAGACCATCGAGGCGGAGCTCGAGGAGCGGCTCGCGGAGTTCGAGCGGCAGGGCAAGCTGCTCGAAGCGCAGCGGCTGCGCATGCGCACGACCTTCGACATCGAGATGCTGCAGCAGCTCGGGTTCTGCTCGGGCATCGAGAACTACTCGCGGCACATGGACGGGCGCCAGGCCGGAGAGCCTCCGCACACGCTGCTCGACTTCTTTCCCGACGACTTCCTGCTGGTGATCGACGAGTCCCACGTCACCGTCCCGCAGATCGGGGCGATGTACGAGGGCGATGCGTCGCGCAAGCGCACGCTCGTCGAACACGGCTTCCGACTGCCGAGTGCGATGGACAACAGGCCGTTGCGGTGGGACGAGTTCAAGAACCGGATCGGGCAGACCGTGTACCTCTCCGCGACGCCGGGGAAGTACGAGATGGGCATCGCGGACGGTGTCGTGGAGCAGATCATCCGCCCCACCGGCCTCATCGACCCCGAGATCATCGTCAAGCCCTCGAAGGGGCAGATCGACGACCTGCTCGAGGAGATCCGGCTGCGGGTGGAGCGCGACGAGCGCGTGCTCGTGACGACGCTGACGAAGAAGATGGCCGAGGAGCTCACCGACTTCCTCGGCGAGCACGGCGTGCGGGTGCGCTACCTGCACTCCGACGTGGACACGCTCCGCCGCGTCGAGCTGCTCACCGAGCTGCGTGCGGGCGTCTACGACGTGCTGGTGGGCATCAACCTGCTGCGCGAGGGCCTGGACCTCCCCGAGGTGTCGCTCGTGGCCATCCTCGACGCCGACAAGGAGGGCTTCCTGCGATCGGGCACGTCTCTCATCCAGACGATCGGTCGCGCGGCGCGGAACGTGTCGGGCGAGGTGCACATGTACGCCGACAACATGACCGATTCGATGACCAAAGCCATCGAGGAGACCGAGCGCAGACGCGAGAAGCAGATCGCCTACAACACGGCCAACGGGATCGATCCTCAGCCGTTGCGCAAGCGGATCGCCGACATCACCGAGGTCCTGGCGCGCGAGGCCGCGGACACCGCCGACATGCGGACCAGCAGGAACAAGTCCGGCAAGGGCAAGTCCCCGACGCCGAACCTGCGTCGCACCGGCATCGCCGCCGAGGGTGCGAACCAGCTGGAGGAGACGATCGCCGATCTCTCCGACCAGATGCTCGCAGCCGCGGCGGAGCTGAAGTTCGAGCTGGCTGCGCGCCTGCGTGACGAGGTGCAGGATCTGAAGAAGGAGCTGCGCGCCATGGAGCGCGCAGGTCACGCCTGAGACCCGCACGGAGGATCATCGTGGACACCGCCGGAATCGAACTCGCCGATCGGCTGCGCGCGCTGCTGAGCTCGCAGCCCACCCTCGAGGAGAAGCGGATGTTCGGTTCGCGGGTCTTCATGGTCGGCGGGCGCATCCTCGTGGGGGCGAGGGGAGACGGCACGCTCCTCGTGAGGCTGAGCGACGAGCACGGTGCTGCGCTGCAGGGGCGTCCGGGCGCTCGCATCGCCGTGATGGGGGCGCGCACGATGGGGCCGAGCTGGCTGGACGTCGACGGAGCCGTGCTCGACGACGATGCCCTGGCGTTCTGGATCGACGCCGCGCTCGAGGACAACCTCGCTTCCTGATCGAGCGGCGGCCTACGGGCAGTGCATGAGCGGTTTCGGCCCGGCGCGGTCGATCGTGTGCAGGTTCATGGGCTCTCCGCAGAGCGGGCACGCACGCTGGGCGCGCTCCTCGGCGCTCGGAGGGAGCGTGCTCTCGTACGGGCCCACGGACGCGGGTCCGGCGAGACGGATGAGTCGCGAGTTGAACCAGGCGTAGAGTCCGCCGGCTTCGCGGATGCGGGTGCGCAGCGGGACGCGTTCCGAACGGTTCGACATGTTCCTTAGTGTACTAACTATTCGCACGGTTATACTCCGATCATGGCGACGGACGACGATCTCCTGCTGCTCGAGAACCAGCTCTGTTTCGCGATGGTCACCGCCGCGCGGAACGTCGTGTCGGTCTATCGACCGATCCTGGCGCCGCTCGGGCTCACGCATCCGCAGTACCTCGTGATGCTGGCGCTGTGGGAGCGGACGCCGCGCGCGCTGAACGACCTGGCGCACGAGCTCGCCCTCGAGCCCGCCAGTGCGTCACCTCTCGTGAAGCGGCTCGAGAGCGACGGGCTCGTCGAGCGCACGCGCAGCGTCCAGGATGAACGCCGCCTCGAGATCGGGCTCACCGAGAAGGGGCGCGCCCTGCGGGCGCGGGCGGTCGACGTGCCCCGCGCTGTGATGGCGAGCGTCGGCCTCGACATCGGAGACGTCACCGCGCTGCGCGAGGCGCTGAAGCCGTTCGCGGGGAGTGCATCCGTGAGGGGCTGAGCGCCGCTCGGCCGTTTCGCGGTCGGCGCGTGCGGATGCCCGAGGCTGAACCCGCTCCCAGAGCCAGTGTCGGTGGCCCCTCCTAGACTTGTCTGGTGCCCATTGTTCCTGTCGCCTCCTCCGGAAAACTCAGTGTCCGCGGTGCCCGCGTGCACAATCTCAAGAACGTCGACCTCGACATCCCCCGTGACTCCCTCGTCGTCTTCACCGGGCTGTCCGGGTCGGGGAAGTCCAGTCTCGCGTTCGACACGATCTTCGCCGAGGGACAGCGTCGCTACGTCGAGTCGCTGAGCGCGTACGCGCGTCAGTTCCTCGGGCAGGTGGATCGTCCCGACGTCGATTTCATCGAGGGCCTGAGCCCCGCGGTGTCGATCGATCAGAAGTCGACCAACCGCAACCCCCGTTCCACGGTCGGCACGATCACCGAGATCCACGACTACATGCGCCTGCTGTGGGCGCGCATCGGCGTTCCGCACTGCCCCGAGTGCGGTGAGCGCATCCAGCGGCAGACGGTGCAGCAGATCGCCGATCAGCTCATGGAGCTGCCCGACCGCACGCGCTACCAGATCGTGGCACCGGTCGTCTCGCAGAAGAAGGGCGAGTTCGTCGACCTCTTCAAGGAGCTGGGCGCGAAAGGGTACTCGCGCGCGATCGTGGACGGCGAGCTCATCCAGCTCGCCGAGCCGCCCACACTGAAGAAGAGCTACAAGCACGACATCGCCGTCGTCGTGGACCGGCTCGTCGCCTCCGCCGATATCCTCGGCCGGGTCACCGACTCGGTCGAGACCGCACTGGGTCTGGCAGGCGGCATCATGCAGGTGAACTTCGTCGACGAGACCGGAGACGATGCCTGGCAGTCCTTCTCCGAGAAGCTCGCCTGTCCCAACGGTCATCCGATCACGCTCACCGAGATCGAGCCGCGGACCTTCTCCTTCAACGCACCGTTCGGGGCGTGCCCGGCGTGCTCGGGTCTGGGCACGCGGATGTCCGTCGACGTCGATCTGCTGCTGGGCGATGAGGACCTCTCGATCCGGGAGGGGGCGATCCTGCCGTGGACGACGCAGGGCAAGGGACTGTTCCAGTACTACGAGCGACTGCTGGAGGGCCTTGCGCGAGACCTCGACTTCTCCCTGGACACGCCGTGGAACCGGCTGCACTCCGACGTGCGCGAAGCCGTGCTGCGGGGCGACAACTACAAGGTCAGCGTCAAATGGAAGAACCGCTACGGACGTGAGATGCGCTACACGTCCGGCTTCGAGGGCGTGGTCCCCTACATCGAGCGCCAGTACATGCAGGCCGAGTCCGACACGCAGCGCGGCCGCTGGGGCGAGTACCTGCGCGAGGTGCCGTGCCCGGTGTGCGATGGTGCGCGCCTCAAGCCGGAGGTGCTGGCCGTCAAGGTGCACGGACACTCGATCGCCGAGGTGTCGAGTCTCAGCCTCGCGGACGCGAGCACGTTCATGCACACCCTCGAGCTGACCGATCGCGAGGCGAAGATCGCGGCGCAGGTCCTGCGCGAGATCCGTCTGCGCCTGGAGTTCCTGCTGCAGGTGGGACTGTCGTATCTGAATCTCGGCCGCTCGGCCGGGTCGCTCTCCGGTGGCGAGGCGCAGCGCATCCGCCTGGCCACGCAGATCGGCTCGGGACTGACCGGCGTGCTGTACGTGCTCGACGAGCCCTCCATCGGGCTGCACCAGCGCGACAACCGCCGCCTCATCGAGACCCTGGTGCGCCTGCGCGATCTGGGCAACACGCTCATCGTCGTCGAGCACGACGAGGAGACCATCGAAGCCGCCGACTGGGTCGTCGACATCGGACCGGGTGCGGGTGTCAACGGAGGGCGCGTCGTGCACTCCGGGCCGTACTCCGCGCTGCTGGGCGAGACGGACTCGATGACCGGCGACTACCTCGCGGGACGTCGGGAGATCGCCACACCGCGCAAGCGTCGCAAGATCGATCGCAAGCGGATGCTGAGCGTCGTCGGCGCCCGCGCGAACAATCTGAAGAACGTCACCGCCGACTTCCCGCTGGGCGTTCTCACCTCGGTCACGGGCGTGAGCGGATCCGGCAAGTCGTCGCTCGTCAACGACATCCTCTACCAGGTGCTCGCGGCGCGCCTCAACGGCGCCCGCACCGTGCCGGGCAAGCACACGCGCGTCACCGGGCTCGACAACCTCGACAAGGTGGTGCACGTCGACCAGGCGCCGATCGGCCGCACTCCGCGCTCGAATCCGGCGACGTACACGGGTGTGTTCGATCGGATCCGCACGCTCTTCAGCGAGACGCCGGAGGCGAAGGTGCGCGGCTACCAGCCGGGCCGGTTCAGCTTCAACGTCAAGGGCGGGCGCTGCGACGCGTGCTCGGGCGACGGCACGATCAAGATCGAGATGAACTTCCTGCCCGACGTGTACGTGGACTGCGAGGTCTGCCACGGCAAGCGGTACAACCGCGACACCCTGGCCGTGCACTACAAGGGCAAGAACATCGCCGAGGTGCTTGAGATGCCGATCGCCGAGGCCGCGGAGTTCTTCGAGCCGATCCAGGCGATCCACCGCTACATGAAGACGCTCGTCGACGTGGGTCTGGGATACGTGCGTCTCGGACAGGCGGCGACCACGCTGTCGGGCGGCGAGGCGCAGCGCGTCAAGCTCGCCACCGAGCTGCAGCGCCGAAGCAACGGCCGCAGCATCTACGTGCTCGACGAGCCGACGACCGGATTGCACTTCGAAGATGTCCGCAAGCTGCTCGAGGTGCTCAACGGCCTGGTCGACAAGGGCAACACGGTGATCGTCATCGAGCACAACCTCGACGTGATCAAATCGTCCGACTGGGTCATCGATCTCGGTCCCGAGGGCGGATCGGGCGGCGGTGAGATCCTCGCCACCGGCACGCCCGAGCAGATCGCGCGAGTGGAGGAGAGTCACACCGGCCGCTTCCTCGCTGAGATCCTGGGCGACGAACGCGCCGAGCGCAAGGCGGGCTGATGGCGGACGTCCTGCCGTACAAGCCGCGGGCGGGTGAGATCCCCACCGACCCCGGCGTGTACCGCTTCCGCGACGCCGAGGGACGCGTGCTCTACGTCGGCAAGGCGAAGAACCTGCGTCAGCGGCTGTCGAACTACTTTGCACCGCTGCGCACGCTGCACGAGCGCACCCGGCGGATGGTCACGACCGCCGCCTCGGTGGAATGGACCGTCGTGGCGACCGACGTCGATTCACTCCAGCTCGAGTACATGTGGATCAAGGAGTTCGATCCGCCGTTCAACGTGCGCTACAAGGACGACAAGTCCTATCCGTTCATGGCCATCACGCTTGCCGACGAGGCTCCGAGGGTGCTCGTCACGCGCAACCGGAACATCCGAGGGGCACGGTACTTCGGGCCGTATCCGAAGGTGTGGGCGGTGCACGAGACCATCGACCTGATGGTCAAGGCGTTCCCGATCCGCACCTGCAGCGACGCGAGCTACAAGCGCGCCATGCAGACCGGACGCCCGTGCTTCCCGGGGCAGATCGGCAAGTGCGGGGGGCCGTGCTCGATGACCTGCACGATCGAGGAGCACCGGGCCATGGTCGACGACTTCGTCGCGTTCATGGCCGGCGGCGACGAGAGATTCACCCGCGATCTTCGCAAGCGCATGCTCGCAGCATCCGCCGCGATGGACTACGAAGCCGCGGCGAGGCACCGCGACAAGCTCTCCGCCATCGAGGCCGTGCTCGGCAAGAGCGCGCTGGTGCTGCCGGCCGACGAGGATGCGGACCTGTTCGGTGTCGCGGAGGACGAGCTCTCCGCAGCCGTGCACCACTTCGTGATCCGCGGGGGGCGCGTGCGCGGCGTGCGATCGCTGACCCTCGACAAGGAATTGGACATCTCTCGCGGCGAGCTCGTGGACCAAGTGCTGCAGCGCGCATACGGTGAGGCGGCGGACATTCCGCGGCGTGTGCTGGTGCCGGTGCTTCCCGACGATGCGAGTGAGCTGGAGCAGTGGCTGCGCGACAGGCGCGGGCGCCGCGTCGAGATCTCCGTCGCCCAGCGCGGTCAGCGCGCCGAGCTGATGCGCACGGCCACCCTGAACGCCCAGCAGGCGCTGCTGCGGCACAAGACCCGCCGTACCAGTGACTACGTGGCACGCACGCAGGCGCTCACCGACCTGCAGGAGGCGCTGGGGATGGATGAGGCTCCGCTGAGGATCGAATGCTTCGACATCTCGCATCTGGGCGGCACCAATGTCGTCGCCTCGATGGTCGTGTTCGAGGACGGGCTGCCCCGCAAGGACCAGTACCGCTCGTTCAACATCGCAGAGACCACCGACGACACGGACTCGATGTATCAGGTGCTCATGCGGCGCCTCGCACGCGTGGACGCCCCGCCGCAGGAAGAGCTCTCGGACGAGGAGGTGCAGGCGGGCGTGAAGCGCAGGCCGCGCTTCGCGTACAAGCCGCAGCTGCTCATCGTCGACGGCGGGCAGCCGCAGGTGCAGGCAGCCGCTCGTGCGCTGCGCGACAGCGGACGCGATGACATCGCGCTGTGCGGGATCGCGAAGCGTCTGGAGGAGATCTGGGTACCCGATGACGACTTCCCGGTGATCCTGCCGCGAACCAGCGAGGCGCTGTACCTCGTGCAGCGACTCCGCGACGAGGCGCACCGCTTCGCCATCACCCACCAGCGGCGCCGGCGGCGCCGCGACATCAGCACCGTGCTCAGTGAGATCCCCGGCCTGGGCGAATCGCGGATCAAGGCGCTGCTGAAGCACTTCGGATCCGTGACCGCGCTGCGGGCGGCCGCGCCCGAGCAGATCGCGGAGGTCACCGGCATCGGTCCGACGCTGGCGGCCGGCATCCATGCGCATCTCGCCGGCGTCGAGGCGAGCCCGACTGGATAGGCTGGAACGGAGGGAAGGGAGAGTCGACGATGGCGGCGTCTGAAGAGGGCGAGTTCCTGATCGTCACGGGCATGTCGGGCGCCGGGCGGTCGACGGCGGCGAACGCACTCGAGGATCTCGGCTGGTACGTGGTCGACAACCTGCCGCCGCAGATCCTGCGTCCGCTTCTCGACCTCACCGACATGGGTGCCGGCAACCTGCCCAAGATCGCGGCGGTCGTCGATGTGCGCGGGCGCAACCTGTTCGACGACTTCTCCGGCGTGGCCAGCACGCTGCGCTCCCGCGGCGACGTGAAGGTGCTGTTCCTGGACGCCTCCGACGACGTGCTGGTGCGTCGATTCGAGTCGGTGCGCCGCCCCCATCCGCTGCAGGGCGACGGCACCCTGCTCGACGGCATCCGCACCGAGCGCTCGCGACTGAACCCGATCCGCGAGGGCGCGGATCTGCTCATCGACACCTCGAACCTGAACATCCACCAGCTCGCCATGCAGGTCTCGGAGATGTTCTCCGAGGAGGGAGCGGCACGGCATCGGCTGACCCTGCTCAGCTTCGGCTTCAAGTACGGCGTTCCCACCGACGTCGATCACGTCGCCGACATGCGTTTCCTGCCCAACCCGTTCTGGAACGAGGCGCTGCGCGACCACTCGGGACAGGATGCGGACGTGCGCGACTACGTGTTGTCGAGGCCAGGAGCCTCGGAGTTCCTCGACGCCTACACGCAGACGCTGCGCCCCGTGCTGGAGGGCTATCAGCGCGAGAACAAGAGCCATTCGACGGTGGCGATCGGCTGCACCGGCGGCAAGCACCGCTCGGTCGCAGTGGTGGAGGAGCTGGCCCGTCGACTCGCCGAAGCGCCGGGCGTCGCCGTCAACGTGCGTCACCGCGACCTCGGACGCGAGTGATCTCTCCGGACGCGGGCGGTGAGAACCTCCGCGGCCTTGTAGGCTAGTCCCTTGCGTCGCGACCCGACGCGTGGATCGTGAGGGAGTCCCGTGGCACTAACCACCGACGTCAAGGCTGAGCTCGTCAGCATCCGCAACGCACCCCCGACGGTGCGTGTCGCCGAGGTGACGACCATTCTCCGCTTCGCCGGTGGGCTGCACTCGATCGCCGGCCGCGTGGCCGTCGAGGCCGAGGTGGATGCCGAGACGCTCGCTCGCCGCGTCAGCCGCGACCTCGCCGAGATCTTCGGCGTGCGCCCGGAGATCGCCCAGGTGAAGTCCAGCACGGCGCAGGGCAGCGGGGTCAACGACGGCGCGCGCTGGGCCGTGCGGGTGATCGGCGCGGGGGAGACCCTCGCTCGGCAGACCGGCCTGCTCGACGCCAGGCGCCGCGCCGTGCGCGGTCTTCCGAACCGGCTCACCACGGGGTCGCCGGAGGAGCTGGCGGGCATCTGGCGCGGCGCGTTCCTCGCGGCAGGCTCGCTGAGCGAGCCCGGGCGCTCCGCCATGCTCGAGGTGTCCTGCCCGTCGGGCGAGGCCGCGATGGCGCTCGTCGGCGCCGCGCACCGGCTCGGCGTCACGGCGAAGGCCCGCGAGGTGCGGGGCCTGCCGCGTGTCGTCGTGCGCGAGGGCGAGGCCATCCGGGCGATCCTCACCGCGATGGGCGCACGGCGCACCGCCGTGACCTGGGAGGAGATGCGTCAGCGCCGTGAGGTGCGCGCGGGCGTGAACCGCCTGGTGAACTTCGACGACGCGAACCTGCGCCGCTCCGCGCAGGCGGCCGTCGCGGCCTGCGCCCGCGTCGAGCGCGCGCTCGAGATCCTCGGCGACGACGTGCCCGATCACCTGCGCACCGCCGGCAGTCTGCGCCTCGCTCACCGCGACGCCAGCCTCGACGAGCTGGGGCACCACGCCGACCCGCCCCTCACGAAGGACGCCGTGGCCGGTCGCATCCGCCGTCTGCTGGCGATGGCCGACAAGCGCGCGCAGCAGGAGGGCATCCCGGGAACCGAAGCCGCCGTGCCCGCCGGACTCGACGACTGATCCGGCGTCCGGCGCACGACACGCGCGGGCGTGACGGAAGTCGTCATCCGGGGAAGGTTCCCTCCGCAGCTCCTGTTGCCGTCAGTAGGATGTGAAACGTCTGCTCCGCGGCGCACACGGTGCCGCGGGGATCGGCAAGCGCCGCGGCGCGGCGCGGATTGGATGAATTCGACATGGCGACCTACACGCTCCCCGACCTTCCCTACGACTTCGCGGCGCTGGAGCCCCACATCAGCGGCAAGATCATGGAACTGCACCATGACAAGCATCACGCGGCCTACGTCACCGGTGCGAACGCCGCCCTCGACGGACTCGCCGAGGCCCGCGAGACCGGCAACCTCGCCAACGTGAACAAGCTCGAGAAGGACCTGGCCTTCAACCTCGGCGGCCACGTGAACCACTCGATCTTCTGGACGAACCTCTCCCCGAACGGGGGCGGACAGCCCGAGGGCGAGCTGAAGGCGGCGATCGACGAGTACTTCGGCTCCTTCGAGAAGTTCCAGGCCCACTTCACGGCGGCGGCCACGGGCATCCAGGGCTCGGGATGGGCGGTGCTCAGCTGGGACCCGATCGGCGGCCGCCTCATCATCCAGCAGCTGTTCGACCAGCAGGCCAACACCGCGCAGGGCACGGTGCCGCTGTTCCAGCTGGACATGTGGGAGCACGCGTTCTACCTGGACTACCTCAACGTCAAGGCCGACTACGTCAAGGCCGCGTGGAACATCGCGAACTGGGAGAACGTGGCGCAGCGGTTTGAAATCGCGCGTGAGAAGACCTCTGGTCTGCTGGTACTGTCGTAAAACATGGGCGTCCTGATGGGCGATTCGCCCATCAGGACGCCGTTGTCCGCGTACCCCGCAGGAAACCCTCTTAAGAACCAGGAGACTTTCGTGTCTGTCAAGATCGGTATCAACGGCTTCGGTCGTATCGGACGTAACTTCCTCCGCGCGGCACTCGCGCAGGACGCTGACCTCGAGATCGTCGCGGTCAACGACCTCACCGACAACGCGGCTCTTGCACACCTCCTGAAGTACGACTCGGTCGGCGGGCCGCTCGGCGTCGACGTCTCGCACGAGGGCGACGTGATCACGGTCGGCGGCAAGGCGATCAAGGTGTTCGAGGAGCGCGACCCCGCGGCCCTTCCGTGGGGCGAGCTGGGCGTCGACATCGTCATCGAGTCGACCGGGCGCTTCACGAAGGCCGCCGATGCCGGCAAGCACATCGCCGGCGGCGCGAAGAAGGTCATCATCTCGGCTCCGGGAACGGATGTGGACGGCACCTTCGTCGTCGGTGTGAACGAGGACACCTACGACCCCGCCAACCACAGCATCATCTCCAACGCGTCGTGCACCACGAACTGCCTCGCACCGCTCGCGAAGGTGTTCAACGACACCTTCGGCATCCAGCGCGGCTTCATGATGACCGCGCACGCCTACACGGCCGACCAGAACCTCCAGGACGGCCCGCACAGCGACCTGCGCCGCGCTCGCGCGGCCGCGATCAACATCGTCCCCGCCTCGACCGGCGCCGCCAAGGCCATCGGCCTGGTGCTCCCCGAGCTCAACGGCAAGCTGAGCGGCTCCTCGTACCGCGTCCCCGTTCCCACCGGCTCGATCGTCGACCTGACGATCATCGCCGACCGCGATGACCTGACGGTCGAGGAGATCAACGCGGCGTACCGGGCCGCCGCCGCGGACGGACGCCTGCAGGGCATCCTGCAGTACACCGAGGACCCGATCGTCTCAAGCGACATCCAGCTCAACCCGCACTCCTCGATCTTCGACGCCGAGCTGACCAACGTCAGCGGCAACCTCGTCAAGGTCTCCAGCTGGTACGACAACGAGTGGGGCTACTCCAACCGCCTCGTCGACCTGACCGAGTACGTGGCTGAGCGTCTCTGATCCATGACGCTGCGCACTCTCGACTCCCTGGGCTCACTCGCGGGCAAGCGCGTCATCGTCCGGTGCGACCTGAACGTCCCCCTGCGGGACGGCGTGATCACCGACGACGGCCGCGTGCGTGCATCGCTGCCGACTCTGGACGCTCTGATCAACGCGGGCGCCCGCGTGATCGTGTGCTCGCACCTCGGGCGTCCCGACGGCGCGCCTGACCCGCAGTACAGTCTCGAACCGGTGGCGCAGCGACTTTCCGAGCTGCTCGGCAAGCCGGTGGCCTTCGCTCGCGACACCGTCGGCGAATCGGCGCACGAAGCCGTGGCGTCGACCGAGGACGGCGGAGTCGTGGTGCTGGAGAACCTGCGCTTCAACGCCGGGGAGACCGCCAAGGACGACGCGACGCGCCAGGCGTTCGCGGCGGAGCTGGCGGCCCTCGGCGATGCGCTGGTCTCGGACGGCTTCGGTGTCGTCCACCGCAAGCAGGCGAGCGTCTACGACCTCGCCCAGATCCTGCCCTCGGCGGCGGGACTGCTGATCGCGACCGAGCTGGACGTGCTCGACCGCCTGACCGAGAACCCTGAGCGCCCGTACACGGTGGTCCTCGGCGGTTCGAAGGTCAGCGACAAGCTCGGTGTGATCTCGCACCTGCTTCCCCGTGTGGACCGAGTGCTGGTCGGCGGTGGGATGCTGTTCACGTTCCTCGCCGCCCAGGGCCACGCGGTGGCATCCAGCCTGCTCGAGAAGGACCAGCTCGACACCGTCCGCGGGTACATCGCCGAGGCGAAGGACCGCGGTGTCGAGCTGCTGCTCCCGACGGACGTCGTCGTCGCCTCGTCCTTCGCGGCGGATGCCGAGCACGAGACCGTCGCGGCGGATGCCATCGAGCAGAGCTCGTTCGGAGCATCCGGCATCGGCCTCGACATCGGACCGGACACGGCGGCTCTTTTCGCCGAGGCCATTCGCGGATCCCGCACCGTGTTCTGGAACGGCCCGATGGGCGTCTTCGAGTTCGCGGCGTTCGCCGCGGGCACCAAGGCCGTCGCCGAGGCGCTGACCGAGGTCGACGGTCTCGGGGTCGTCGGCGGAGGCGACTCCGCCGCGGCGGTGCGCCAGCTGGGATTCTCGGACGACCGGTTCGGGCACATCTCGACGGGCGGAGGCGCGAGCCTGGAGTTCCTCGAAGGCAAGAAGCTACCCGGACTGGAGGTCCTCGGATGGCAGTGACGACTCGTACCCCGCTGATCGCGGGGAACTGGAAGATGAACCTCGACCACCTGCAGGCGGTGGCGACGGTGCAGAAGCTGCACTGGACGCTGAAGGATGCGGGCCACGAGGGGGATTCGGTCGAGGTGGCGGTCTTCCCGCCGTTCACGGACATCCGCTCCGTGCAGACGCTGGTCGATGCGGACAAGATTCCGTTCGCCCTGGGTGCACAGGACCTCTCGGCTCACGACTCCGGCGCGTACACCGGGGAAGTCTCCGGGGCCTTCCTGTCGAAGCTCGGTCTGCGCTACGTGATCATCGGGCACTCCGAGCGCCGCGAGTACCACCGGGAGAGCGACGAGCTCGTGAACGCGAAGGTCAAGGCCGCGCTCAAGCACGGTCTCGTCCCGGTGATCTGCGTGGGCGAGACGGCCGAGGACCTGGAGAAGCACGGTGCCAGCGCCGTTCCCGCAGGCCAGCTCGAGAAGGCGCTGGAGGGTGTGGCGGCGTCCGCCGACATCGTCGTCGCCTACGAGCCCGTCTGGGCGATCGGGTCCGGCCAGGCCGCGACGCCGGCGCAGGCGCAGGACGTCTGCGCGGCGCTTCGGAAGGTTCTCGCCGGCGTCCTGGACGACGCGGCGGCCGCGCGCACGCGCATCCTCTACGGAGGATCGGTGAAGTCCGGCAACATCGCCAGCTTCATGCGGGAGCCCGATGTGGACGGCGCTCTCGTGGGCGGCGCGAGCCTCGTGGTGGACGAGTTCGCCGCGATCGTGCGCTTCGAGAAGCACGTCGGCGTGTGAGTCGGACGGGGCGCCGCTGCGCCTCGTCGTATAATCGACAGCTAGGCGGGCCGTTTCCGGCCCTGGCGAAAGGCTTTCATCCCGTGGTGGTTCTCGAGTTCGTCCTGCAGGTGCTGCTGGGTATCAGCAGCGTTCTGCTGACGCTCCTCATTCTTCTTCACAAGGGCCGCGGCGGCGGCCTGTCGGACATGTTCGGCGGCGGCATGTCCGCGGCCGTCGGTTCGTCGGGCCTCGCCGAGCGCAACCTCAACCGGTTCACGGTCGTGCTCGCGCTCGTGTGGTTCGTCTCGATCGTGGCCCTCGGGCTCATCACGAAGTTCCAGGTGATCTGATGGCCACGGGTGGAAACGCGATCCGCGGCACGCGCGTCGGCTCCGGGCCGATGGGCGAGCAGGACCATGGATATCACGCCGACCGCATCGCCGTGTCTTACTGGGACGGGCTCGGCAACGAGACCGTCCGGTACTTCGCCGCCGGTCTGCCCGACGAGGAGATCCCCGAGACGATCGACCATCCTCACAGCGGGCTTCCGGCGGGGCGCGATCGGCAGAACCCGCCGGCCCTCGCCAAGGCCGAACCGTACAAGACGCACCTCGCCTACGTGAAGGAGCGCCGCAGCGACGAAGAGGCCGAGCAGCTCCTCGAAGATGCGCTTACGCAGTTGCGCGAGCGACGCGGTCAGAGCTGATCCCACTGCAGATGTACAGGACCCCCGGGGCTTCGGCCTCGGGGGTCCTGTCGCTCTGCGGGCGCCTCAGCGTCGGCGGCGTCGCAGCATCAGGAGTGCCGCGCCGAGGACCACGAGAGCGCCAGCTGCGGCAAGCAGCGGCAACGGCGGTTCGGATCCGGTGCGCGGCAGCGATCCGTCCCGGATCTCCTGGGTCAGCCGCACGGTGACGACGAGATCGGAAGACCCGCGCCGGGTTGTGTCGTCCGCGGATGCGGGGAGGGCGAGAGCCACGTCCACCGTGCCGACCGCACCCGGGCCCAGGCGAGCGGGCGCCACGGCATCCGCCGTGAGGGCGCGGGTCAGCGCCGTGTCACGGTGATCGGCGGAGTCGGTCGGCTCCCAGTGCGCGGTCACCGCCAGGTCGCCCCCGTCCGGCGCCGTGTTGCGCACCCAGAGGCGCGTGCGCACCGTGTCACCGGGCACGATCCTCGAGCTGCCTTCGACCAGGGTGATGGTGGAACCGTCCGACCAGGTCGTGCCGTCGGAGCTGAGCTGCAGAAGATCCTGTTCCGCGGCGTGCGCCGCGGGCGGCGGTGCCAGCAGCGGAAGGCACGTCGCGACGATCATGGTGGCGACGGCCGCCGCTGCGCGACGACGACGGGACGCGTCGCGCAGCAGCGCGATGACACCCCAGGTGATGGCGCCGAGACCGAGGACGACGATCAGCGCCGACTTGGTCGCGGGCGACGCCCACAGGCTCAGATGACCGAGCCAAGGCACGGCGTACACCAGCACACCGCGGATCTGCACAGCTCGGACCGGATCCCGATCGGCCGTGTCGTTGGCATCGCCACGCGTCGTGAAGACCCGCTCGCCGCTTCCGTCCACGCCGACGGCGACGACGCGGTGGGTCGCCACCTCGGGTTCACCGGAGCGCAGCTGGAAGGTGATGACGTCGCCGATGCGGATGTCGGCGGCATCCACCGCGCGCACGGCGATGAGCGTGCCCGGCTCAAGACCTGGTCGCATGCTTCCGGTGAGCACCGTGTAGGTCTGCGCGCCGAGCAGCAAGGGGAAGACCACCCCAAGAAGGGCGACCGCGCTGACGAGCACGAGCACGGTGGCGCTGAGGACTCGCGCAACGCGGCCAGGGATCGAAGTGCGTGGCGCTACTGGCATCGGAACCCACCGAGAACGCCGGGGAGCAGTCCGGTGCGAACGATCGGCTCTCCGTCGCTCGGTGCAGACCGCCAGCCAGACGAGTGCACGGTGATCACCTCCGCGTAGATCGGCTTTCCGCCGAGCAGCAGGTCGGTGAGACCGCCCAGCAGGTCGGACAGCGAGGCGTAGATGTTCTCGGTCCGTGCAGTGGGGTTGGTACGGGACACCTGTACACGGGTGGCCCTGTCCGCGCTGCGCAGCCAGACTTCATAGGTGACGCTGCCAGGCGCCGTACCCAGCTGCGCAGGGTCCCAGGAAAGCGCAGCGTATGAACTGACCACAGGGGACATCGATGTGCACTTCAGGTCAGGGATCACCGGCACCGCTGCGGTGTTCAGAGGGCGCGTGAGCGGGTCGCTCGATGCGCTCCAGTACGCGAACGACGACGAGGAAGGTGCCAGGATCATCATCATGATCAGCATCACGGCGGCCGCGCCCGCACTCACGCCGAGGCGAGGTCTGGAAAGTGTGGTCATGAGGTCGCCTGCTCAGCGATCATTGTGATGCTCGCCGCGAAATCACGGTTCTGCAACGAGGCGGGGGCGGTCGGCGACAACGAGAATCGGACGCAGACATCGATGATCTCGTTGGGCGCGAGATCGCCGATGCCCGCGTCGGGGATCGGCGTACCGGTTCCGCATTGACCCTCCCAAGCGGCGAACGTCAGGTGATTCTGTAACTCGGAGGTGGCCGAGTGCTGCACCCTGAGTTTCCAGCGCAGCGTCGTTCCGGAGCTGAACGATGTCACCCTGATAGTCGCATCCTGCGTCGAAGCCCCCGGAAGGAGCCGTGACCACGTCGGCGGTCCGTCTCGCCAGGATGCGTCCAGGTCCAGGTCCCCCGACGACGTCGACGAGAGGTCCAGCCGCTGCTGTGCCTGCCAGTAAGCGGACACGCCCGTCGCCGCCGCGAGGGTCAGGACGACCCCCGCTGCGGCGCCGATGACGAGCCTGCGCATGCGCTCCGCGTCAGGCGCTGAGCTGCGACAGCGTCAGGGTGACGTCGCCGAGGTCGAACGCCGTGTTCACCAGGTCGCGGTTCGCGGTGGCTCCGTCGAAGGTGATCGTCACGGTCACGGTGACGGTCTTGCCGTCATCCGCCGCGGTGATCGCGGTGGGGGTGACGCCGGTCGACGCCACCGACGCGGTGAGCCCGGTCGGGATCGTTCCCTGAGCGATCGCCAGCTCGGCCGTGAGCGTGTCGCCCTGAACGGTCAGGGTGACGTCCTGCGTCATCGTGAGGACGTCGCCGGGGACGATCTCGACGGCAGTCGGGTCGGCGACGGTGGCCGGCGCGTCGTCCGCGACGCCCTGCAGCGTCCACGCCGGCGTGCCCGAGGTGACCATGTTCAGGTCGCCGCTGTTGATCGTGCCGACGTCGAGCACCTGACTGGTGCTCCAGTAGGCGAGCGTCGTGCCGCCGCCCAGCAGCAGTGCGGCTCCTGCGGCGATGGCGATGATCGCCTTCGTGCGGGTGCGCGGGTTCGGCGGCGTCGCCGCGGGCGTGGATGCAGAGGTGTCCATGAGTTTCCCTTCTCAACCAGGACGGCGCGGTGGCTGGCACGCCTCGCGCCAGCGTACCGGCATATCGCGACGCCCGGACGGGCTTGTCTGAATGATGCACAACGGTGATCATCAGGGTGCGCACCAGATGAGAGAAGGCCCTCACCTGGCAGGTGAGGGCCTTCGTCGATCGGAGGGGATGACGGGAATCGAACCCGCGTCATTAGTTTGGAAGACTAAGGCTTTACCATTAAGCTACATCCCCGCGAAACGCCCCCTTGCGGAAGCGCCTCGTCAAGCATAGCGGACGTCGGGAGCGCTGCCGTCCGTTAGACTCGACGAGGCCGTTCCTGCGCGCGCGGGTTCAAGCCGGGGCGTAGCTCAGCTTGGTAGAGCGCCCGCTTTGGGAGCGGGAGGTCGCAGGTTCAAATCCTGTCGCCCCGACCACGGCCTCCCGACTTCACGACCGCGTCGTCCACGCGGAAACCACAAGGAGAACACACCAGCATGGCCAACAGCACCGTCGAGAAGCTGTCCCCGACCCGGGTCAAGCTCAGCATCACGGTCACCCCCGAAGACCTCAAGCCCAGCATCGCGCACGCCTACGAGCACATCGCGCAGGACGTGCAGATCCCCGGTTTCCGCAAGGGCAAGGTCCCCGCGCCGATCATCGATCAGCGCATCGGCCGCGGTGCGGTCATCGAGCACGCCGTCAACGAGGGGCTCGACCAGTTCTTCCGCGAGGCCGCTGCCGAGCACAACGTGCGCATCGTCGGCCGCCCGTCGGCGGACATCACGCAGTGGCCGAACGAGAAGGACTTCTCCGGTGATCTGCTCGTCGACGTCGAGGTCGACGTGCGCCCGGAGATCGAGCTGCCCTCCTTCGATGACATCACCCTGACCGTCGACGCCGTCGAGACCGACGACGCCGCCATCGACGCCGAGCTCGACGGTCTGCGCGCCCGCTTCGGCACGCTGATCCCCGTCGACCGCCCGGCCGCCAAGGGCGACTTCGTCGAGCTCGACCTCGTCGCCACCATCGACGGCACCGAGATCGACCGCGCCGACGGCGTGTCGTACGAGATCGGCTCCGGCGAGCTCCTCGAGGGCATCGACGAGGCCATCGACTCGCTCACCGCCGGTGAGCAGACGACGTTCCGCTCCACCCTCATCGGCGGAGACCACGCCGGTGAGGAGGCCGAGGTCTCCGTCAGCGTCAAGGCGGTCAAGGAGCGCGAGCTCCCCGAGGCCGACGATGACTTCGCGCAGATGGCATCCGAGTTCGACACGGTCGCGGAACTGCGCGCCAGCCTCGCCGAGCGTGTGAGCCAGCAGGGCGTCTTCACCCAGGGAGCCGCCGCTCGCGACCAGCTCATCGAGGCGCTGCTCGAGAAGGTCGAGATCCCCGTTCCGCCGCAGCTCATCGAGGACGAGGTGCACAACCACCTCGAGAACGAGAACCGTCTCGAGGACGACGAGCACCGCGCCGAGGTCGCCGAGGCCAGCGAGAAGCAGTTCCGCACCCAGGTGCTGCTCGACACCGTGGCCGAGGGCGCGAACGTGCAGGTCTCGCAGGAGGAGCTCAGCCAGTACATCGTCCAGTCCGCCGCGCAGTACGGCATGGCTCCGCAGGAGTTCGTCGAGGCGCTGCAGGGTGCGGGTCAGCTGCCCGCACTCGTCGGCGAGATCGCGCGCAACAAGGCGCTCGCCTCGGTGCTCGGCAAGGTGAAGGTCGTCGACAGCAACGGCAAGGCCGTCGATCTCTCCGAGTTCATCGGCGACGTCGACGAGGCCGAGGCCGAGGAGGCACCCGCCGAGGAGAAGCCCGCTGCGAAGAAGGCTCCGGCCAAGAAGCCTGCCGCGAAGAAGGCTCCGGCGAAGAAGGACGACGCCGACGACGCGGAGAAGAAGCCCGCTGCGAAGAAGGCTCCGGCCAAGAAGACCGCCGCGAAGAAGGACGACGCCGACAAGGCCGAGTGATCGCGGATCCATCAGGAGAGAAGGCGGATGCTGTCGTGGCATCCGCCTTCTTCCGTCTTCGGGCGTCCCGCCGCGCCACGCTGATATGCCGACGGCGAACACGGGGGATCGGGCATCCGGCCGCCGGTAGATTCGAATCACCGAAACACGGAAACAGGAGCTGACATGGCTGAACCCCTGATGGCGACGAGCGTCTTCGACAGGCTGCTGAAGGATCGCATCATCTGGCTGGGCTCTGAGGTGCGCGATGAGAACGCGAATGAGATCTGCGCGAAGATCCTCCTTCTCGCCGCCGAGGATCCCGACAAGGACATCTACCTCTACATCAACTCGCCCGGCGGCTCGATCACCGCGGGCATGGCCATCTACGACACCATGCAGTTCGTCCCGAACGACATCGTCACGGTGGGCATCGGCATGGCGGCGTCGATGGGCCAGCTGCTGCTGACCAGCGGCACCAAGGGCAAGCGCTACATCACGCCCAACGCCCGCGTGCTGCTGCACCAGCCGCACGGCGGCTTCGGCGGGACGTCCAGCGACATCCAGACGCAGGCCCAGCTCATCCTGTCGATGAAGAAGCGCCTCGCCGAGATCACCGCGTCGCAGACGGGCAAGAGCGTCGAGCAGATCAACGCCGACGGTGACCGCGACCGCTGGTTCACCGCCGACGAGGCACTCGAGTACGGATTCGTCGACCACATCCGCGAGCACGCCAGTGACGTGCACGGCGGCGGCGGCACCGGCGCGGACAAGTAAGGCAGGAACACATGTACACACCCACCTTCCGCGCCGCCGGCAGCCTGCCCTCGAGCCGCTACATCCTCCCGCAGTTCGAGGAGCGCACCGCCTACGGCTTCAAGCGCCAGGACCCGTACAACAAGCTCTTCGAGGACCGCGTGATCTTCCTCGGAGTGCAGGTCGACGACGCCTCGGCCGACGACGTGATGGCGCAGCTGCTCGTGCTCGAGAGCCAGGACTCCGAGCGCGACATCACGATGTACATCAACTCGCCCGGCGGCTCGTTCACGGCCATGACGGCGATCTACGACACTATGCAGTACGTGGCGCCGCAGATCCAGACGGTCGTCCTCGGGCAGGCGGCTTCTGCGGCATCCGTGCTCCTCGCCGCCGGTGCCCCGGGCAAGCGACTCGCCCTGCCCAACGCCCGCGTGCTGATGCACCAGCCGGCGATGGGCGAGGCCGGCCACGGCCAGGCCTCCGACATCGAGATCCAGGCCGCCGAGATCCTGCGTATGCGCACCTGGCTCGAGGAGACCATGGCCCGCCACACCGGCAAGCCGGTGGAGCAAGTCAATCGCGACATCGACCGCGACAAGATCCTCTCGGCAGCCGAGGCTCTCGAGTACGGCATCGTCGATCAGGTGCTCACCTCGCGCAAGCGCGGCTGACACGCACCATCACGAAGAGCGGTCCGGGACACCTCGGGCCGCTCTTCTCGCGTGTGCGCTTCGCGCGGACTTGTGCGCGTCGCGCGGACGTTCTCGTCGGATTCGTCCGCGGCAAGCGCACATCTCCGCGCGGGGCGTACGGTGCAGGCGGCGCGGAACGGGAGGATGCCGGCCCGCGGATGCGCATGAGGGGCGGCCCGTGCTGCTCATCTGAGCAGACGCGTGCGCGTGCGTCGGCGGAATCGTAGGCTGGACGCGAAGGAGGATGCCGTGGACGACGAACTGCTGATGGTCCGTGTGGCCGAGCTCTCGTACGACGAGAACAAGACGCAGGACGAGATCGGCGCACTCCTCGGAATCTCGCGATGGAAGGCCGGGCGTCTGCTCGTGCAGGCGCGGGAGCGCGGCATCGTGCGCATCGAGATCGTGCATCCGCGGGCCCGCCGACTCGGCCTCGAACGCGCGCTGGTCGAGCGCTTCGGTCTCAAGGACGCGGTCGTCGTGCCTGCACCGGACGAGCAGCACGCCGTCCTCGACCGGGTGGCCCGCGCCGCCGCCGACATGCTCGCAGCGCTGCGACCCGTCCCGCGCACCCTCGCCGTGAGCCGGGGGGCGCACCCTCACGGCGATCGCCGACGCACTGCCGGACGGCTGGGCACGCGGCGTCACGGTCGTGCAGGCCAACGGGGGAGTGAGCCTGAACAGGCGATCGGGCGGGGCGGCTTCCGTCGCGATGACCATCGCCCAGCGCGGCTCGGGACAGGCGGTGCTTCTGCCCAGTCCCGCGATCCTCGAGCGCGTCGAGACCAAGCAGGCGATCGAGTCCGACCGCACGGTCGCATCCACCCTCGACCAGGCGGCACAGGCCAGCACCTTCCTCTTCACGGCCGGGCCGTGCGATCCGGCGTCCGCGCATGTCGAGAACGGATACCTCACCGCACACGACATGACCGAGCTGGCCCGCCGCGGCGCCGTGGGAGATCTGCTCGGGCGCTACATCGATGCGGAAGGGAACATCGTCGATCCCCGGCTCGACGCCCGCACCGTCGGCGTCGGACTCGACCAGGTGCGCGCAGCGCCTCGCTCCATCTTCGTCACCGCCGGCGCCGCCAAGCACGACATCGCGCGTACAGTCGTCAGCAACGGACTGTGCAACGTCCTGGTGACCGACGAATCCACCGCCCTCGAACTCCTGGAGGAGATGTGACCACCACAGAACTCACACGGCGAAACGCCGTCGACGTCCTGGGCGGTGAGCCCGACGACGCGACCCTGCGCCGGTTCCTGCACGGCCTGCCCGGCGTCGACGCGGTGGGCCTCGAGCAGCGCGCCGCCGGACTCGGCACGCGCTCGATCAAGACCACCTCGAAGGCCTGGGCCCTCGACAGGATCATCTCGCTGATCGATCTCACCACGCTCGAAGGCGCCGACACCGCGGGCAAGGTCCGCTCGCTGGTCGCGAAGGCGAAGACCCCCGACGCATCCGACCCGACCACCCCGCTGGTGGCCGCGGTGTGCGTGTACGGCGACATGGTCGGGCACGCCGTGGAGGCCCTCGGAGCGCTGCACGGCGACCCGGATGACGGGCGCATCTCGGTCGCGGCGGTCGCGACGGCATTCCCGTCGGGGCGCGCGTCACTCGAGGTGAAGCTGGCCGACACGGCGGATGCCGTGGCCGCGGGCGCCGACGAGATCGACATGGTCATCGACCGCGGGGCATTCCTCGAGGGGCGCTACGGGCTGGTCTTCGACCAGATCGCACGCGTCAAAGAGGCGTGCCGTCGTGAGGACGGCAGCTACGCGTCGCTCAAGGTCATCATGGAGACCGGCGAGCTGAACACCTACGACAACATCAAGCGCGCCTCCTGGCTGTCGATCCTCGCCGGCGGCGACTTCATCAAGACCTCCACGGGGAAGGTGCAGCCGGCCGCCACGCTGCCCACAACCCTGCTCATGCTCGAGACCGTCCGCGATTGGCACCGCGCCACCGGCGAGAGGATCGGCGTGAAGCCGGCCGGTGGCATCCGCTCGTCGAAGGACGCGATCAAGTACCTCGTCACGGTCGCCGAGACCGCGGGGGAGGAGTGGCTGCAGCCGCACCTGTTCCGCTTCGGCGCGTCGAGCCTGCTCAACGACGTGCTGCTGCAGCGCCAGAAGATCACGACCGGCCATTACTCCGGCCCCGACTACGTCACCATCGACTGACAGGGAGATCAGATATGTCATTCCTGGAATACGCTCCCGCGCCCGAATCGAAGGCGATCCTGAAGCTCAAGGACAGCTACGGGCTGTTCATCGACGGCGAGTTCGTCGACGGCAGCGGTTCGAGCTTCCACACGATCTCGCCCGCGGATGAGAGCCGCATCGGGGAGATCGCTTCGGCATCCGACGAGGACATCGATCGCGCCGTGGCCGCTGCGCGGCGCGCGCACGACAAGGTGTGGTCCAAGATGAGCGGCCGCGACCGGGGCAAGTACCTGTTCCGCATCGCGCGCCTGGTGCAGGAGCGCGCACGAGAGCTGGCCGTCGCGGAAAGTCTCGACAACGGCAAGCCCATCAAGGAGAGCCGTGACGTGGATGTGCCGCTCGTCGCGGCGTGGTTCTTCTACTACGCGGGGTGGGCGGACAAGCTCGACTACGCCGGACTCGGCGCGAACCCGAGGGCACTGGGCGTGGCGGGTCAGGTGATCCCCTGGAACTTCCCGCTGCTCATGCTCGCCTGGAAGATCGCTCCGGCTCTGGCGGCGGGGAACACCGTTGTGCTGAAGCCGGCGGAGACCACGCCGCTCACGGCGCTGATCTTCGCCGAGATCCTGCAGCAGGCGGATCTTCCCGCGGGCGTGGTCAACATCGTCACGGGGGCCGGCCCCACGGGGGCGACGCTCGTGCGCCACCCGGACGTCGACAAGGTCGCCTTCACCGGTTCCACCGGCGTCGGCCGCGACATCGCCCGGGCGATCGCAGGAACCGACAAGCGCGTCACACTCGAGCTCGGCGGCAAGGCCGCGAACATCGTGTTCGACGACGCCCCCATCGACCAGGCGGTCGAGGGCATCGTGAACGGCATCTTCTTCAACCAGGGCCACGTCTGCTGCGCGGGCAGCCGCCTGCTGGTGCAGGAGTCGATCCACGACGAGGTCGTCGACCGGCTCAAGCACCGCCTGTCGACCCTGCGCCTGGGAGATCCGCTCGACAAGAACACCGACATCGGTGCGATCAACTCCGCCGCACAGCTGGCCCGCATCCGCGAGCTCAGCGACATCGGCGAGGCCGAGGGCGCCGAGCGCTGGACGGCGGACTGCGCCATCCCGGAGAAGGGCTTCTGGTTCGCACCCACGATCTTCACCGGTGTCGAGGCGTCGAGCCGCATCGCCCGTGACGAGATCTTCGGCCCCGTGCTGTCCGTGCTCACCTTCCGCACCCCGGCTGAGGCTGTCGCCAAGGCGAACAACACGCCGTACGGTCTGTCCGCCGGGATCTGGAGCGACAAGGGATCCCGCATCCTCGCCGTCGCCGATCGGCTGCGTGCCGGCGTCGTGTGGGCGAACACCTTCAACCGCTTCGACCCGTCGAGTCCGTTCGGCGGCTACAAGGAATCCGGCTACGGCCGTGAGGGCGGCCGTCACGGCCTGACCGCGTACCTCAAGGGAGCATCGGCATGAGCAAGCGACCCACCGACACCAACCGGCTCAGCGTTCCGAAGACGTACAAGCTCGCGATCGGAGGAGCCTTCCCGCGCAGCGAGTCGGGCCGCACCTACGAGGTGCTCTCCGCCCAGGGCGCCTTTCTCGCCAACGCCGCGCAGGCATCCCGGAAGGATGCCAGGGACGCGGTGGTCGCGGCGCGCAGCGCCGTGAAGGGCTGGTCGGGCGCGACCGCCTACAACCGCGGACAGGTGCTGTACCGTGTCGCGGAGATGCTGGAGGGGCGCCGCGCGCAGTTCATCGACGAGATCGTCGATCAGGAGGGCGTCTCGGCCGCCGCGGCAGGCGCTCAGGTGGACGCCGCGATCGACCTGTGGGTCTGGTACGCCGGCTGGTGCGACAAGTACGCGCAGGTGGGCGGCAACGCCAACCCGGTGGCGGGTCCCTACTTCAACATCTCGGTTCCCGAGCCCACCGGCGTGGTCGCGATCGTCGCGCCGCAGGACTCGTCGCTGCTCGGCCTGGTGTCCGTCATCGCGCCGGCGCTGGTCACCGGCAACACGGTGGTCGTGATCGCCAGCGAGCGCTTCCCGCTCTCGGCGATCAGCCTGGCCGAGGTGCTCGCGACCAGCGACGTTCCTGGGGGTGTCGCGAACGTGCTCACCGGCTCGCCCGCCGAGATCACGCCGTGGCTCGCCTCGCACGCCGACGTGAACGCGATCGACCTGGCCGGTGCCGGGGACCTGGACTGGGTCGACTTCGAGATCGCGGCCGCCGACACGCTCAAGCGCGTGCTGCGACCGGGCGTGGTCGACCAGAGCCTGGACCGGATCACCGCGTTCACCGAGACGAAGACCGTCTGGCACACCAAGAGCATGGTGTGACGCGCCGATCCGCATCCGGCAGTCAGGGCCCGGTTCCGCTGACGGCGGACCGGGCCCTGCCGCGTGCGCGCCAATGCGGCCCGGTGTCGGTCCATCCGGTTAGGCTCGATTGACGGCACCAGGACCCCGCCTGGCCGCTCGCTTCGAGGAGGACGCGCATGGCACGCATCGGTGAGAGCGCTGACCTGTTCAAATGCTCTTTCTGCGGCAAGAGCCAGAAGCAGGTGCAGCAGCTGATCGCCGGCCCCGGCGTATACATCTGCGACGAGTGCGTCGAGTTGTGCAACGAGATCATCGAGGAGCGGATGGCCGAGGCCGGCAGCGGTCCCGTCGCCGACTTCGAGCTGCCCAAACCGCGCGAGATCTTCTCCTTCCTCGAGGAGTACGTCGTCGGGCAGGACGCGGCCAAGCGCTCGCTCGCGGTCGCCGTCTACAACCACTACAAGCGCGTGCGGGCTCGCGGCACGATCCAGTCCGCCGAACAGAAGGCGGAAGAGGTCGAGGTCGCCAAGAGCAACATCCTCATGCTCGGTCCGACCGGATGCGGCAAGACCTACCTCGCGCAGACCCTGGCCAAGCGCCTCAATGTGCCCTTCGCCGTCGCCGACGCGACCGCGCTCACCGAGGCCGGTTACGTCGGAGAAGACGTCGAGAACATCCTGCTCAAGCTCCTGCAGGCGGCCGACTACGACACCAAGCGCGCCGAGACGGGCATCATCTACATCGACGAGATCGACAAGATCGCTCGCAAGGCCGAGAACCCCTCCATCACCCGCGACGTGTCGGGCGAGGGCGTGCAGCAGGCGCTGCTGAAGATCCTCGAGGGGACCGTGGCCTCCGTGCCTCCGCAGGGCGGCCGCAAGCATCCGCACCAGGAGTTCCTGCAGATCGACACCACGAATGTGCTGTTCATCGTCGCCGGCGCGTTCGCGGGCCTGGAAGACATCATCTCGGCACGGGTGGGCAAGCACGGCGTCGGCTTCGGCGCGCCTCTGCACGACAAGGGCAAGGACCTCGACCTGTTCGGCGAGGTCCTCCCCGAGGATCTGCACAAGTTCGGTCTGATCCCCGAGTTCATCGGCCGTCTTCCCGTCGTCACCTCCGTGTCGCCGCTGGACCAGGATGCGCTGATCGACATCCTCACCGGCCCGCGCAATGCGCTGGTCAAGCAGTACCAGCGCATGTTCGAGATCGACGGCGTCCAGTTGGAGTTCGAGGACGACGCGCTGCGCGCGATCGCCGACCTGGCGGTGCTCCGCAAGACCGGAGCACGTGGTCTGCGCGCCATCCTGGAGGACGTGCTGGGACCGATCATGTTCGAGATCCCGTCGGCGGAGGACGTCACGAAGGTGGTCGTCACGAAGTCGGCGGTCGAAGAGGGGGCTGCGCCCACCGTCGTGATGTCGCGCAAGCGCAAGAGCGCCTGACCGGCGGATCCGGAAGATGGGCGCCCGGCCGACACCGTGGCACGTTCGCAACAGCCGCACGATCGTCTCGGACCGCTGGATCCGCCTTCGCGCGGACGACTGCGAAGACGCCCTGGGCCGCAGGATCGCACCGTACTACGTGCTCGAACCCGACGACTGGATCTCGGTGCTGGCACTGAGCGCCTCCGGTGAGGCCCTCGTCGTCGAGGAGTATCGGCACGGGGCCGGCATCGTGGCGCTCGGAACCATCGGTGGCGCGGTCGAGGCGGGAGAGCAGCCGGCTGATGCCGCACGACGCGAGCTGCTCGAGGAGACCGGTTTCACGGCATCCGAGATGATCGAGCTCGGCGCGACCTGGGCCAACTTCGGCAACCACGCCAATCGCGTGCACCACTTCCTCGCGAAGGGGTGCGTCCGCGTCGCCGAGCAGTCGCTCGACGACAGCGAGACGATCACCGTGCACGCGGTGCCGGTCGCAGACCTCGGTCAGCAGCTGCTGCAGAGCTTCCACCAGCTCACCTGGTACAAGGCCCTCGCCCATCTCTGAGCGGGGTCAGTCCTCGAGACCACGCCTCCTCAGCAACGGGGCGATGTCGGCATCCCGGCCACGGAAGTCGCGGTAGGCCTCAAGCGGGTCCTTTGACCCGCCGACGCCCAGCAGCCGGTCGCGGAACCGCTCGCCGTTCTCGCGAGTGAGCCCGCCGTTTTCGCGGAACCACTCGACGGTGTCCGCGTCGAGCACCTCGCTCCAGATGTACGAGTAATAGCCCGCGCTGTACCCGCCCGAGAAGACGTGGGCGAAGTACGTCGACGAGTACCGTGTCGGGACCAGCGGGTTCGCGAGGCCGATGTCGGCGAGGGCGGATGCCTCGAAGCCGACGACGTCCTCGACATCCGCTCCGTCGGCGACGCGGTGCCACGCCTGGTCCAGCCACGCGGCAGCCAGGTACTCGGCGGTCGCGCGGCCCTGGTCGAAGGTCTCGGTCGCGCGAAGCCGCTCGACGATCACCGGGTCCAGTGCCTCGCCGGTCTCGTGGTGGCGGGCGTAGTTGCCGAGCACCTCGCTCCACAGGATCCACATCTCGTTCACCTGACTGGGGAACTCCACGAAGTCCCGGAACACGTTCGTGCCGGCGAAGTGCGGATACGTCACGCGCGCGAACAGCCCGTGCAGGGCGTGTCCGAACTCGTGGAAGAGGGTGGTGACCTGGTCGAGGGTGAGCAGGGTCGGCTGCCCGTCGCCGGGTCGCGTCACGTTGAGGTTGTTGACCACCACCGGCAGGGTTCCGCGCAACGCGGACTGGCTGACGATGGGGTTCATCCACGCTCCACCTCGCTTGGAGTCGCGCGTGTAGAGGTCGAGCACGTAGAGTCCCACCGCCGAGCCGTCGGAATCGTGCACCTCGAAGATCCGGGCATCCGGATGATAGGCCAGCAGGTCGTCGCGCTCGGTGAAGGTCACGCCGTAGAGCAGGGTCGCGGCGAAGAACACGCCGTCGCGCAGCACCCTCTCGGCCTCGAACCAGGGACGAAGCGCCGCTGTGTCGATGTCGTACCGAGCCTGCCGGACCTTCTCCGTGTAGAACGCCCAGTCATGCGCTTCGAGTGCGAACGGCGCCGATTCGGTGGAGTCGATGATCTCCTGCAGAGCGACCCTCTCGCGATCGACGTTGCGCGCTGCGGGAGCCGCGAGCTCCCGCAGCATGCGTTCGACGGCCTCCGGCGTGCCCGCCGTCTGGTCGGACGTCACATATGCGGCGTGCGACGGATGCCCGAGCAGGGCGGCGCGCTCCGCGCGCAGTCGCACGATCTCGGTGAGCACTGCACGGTTGTCGTTCGCGTTCCCACGCGACGCGCGCGACCGCGACGCCTCCAGGAGGCGACGACGACTCTCACGGACCGTCAGCGCGGAGAGGTAGGGGTGGCCGCTGAACAGGGGGAGGCCGACGAGATGGAGACCCTCGTGCCCGCGGTCCGCAGCGGCCCGCGCCGTCGCGCTGAGCTCGCCCGCCGTCAGCCCGTCGAGTTCCGCTGCGTCATCGAACAGCACGGCGAGATCGTTCGTGTCGTTCAGGAGGTTCTTCTCGAACACGGCGCTCAGCGTCGACAGGCGCTTGTTCAGTTCGGTCAGGTGCGATTTCGCCTCGTCGCCGAGGGCGGCGCCGGCGTGCGTCATCTCACGGAAGTGCCGCTCGACGAGGTAGCGCTGCTCTGCATCCAGGTCGAGCTCGTCGAGCTGGTCGTGCACCTGGGAGACGCGCCGGTACAGCTCACCGTCGAGCCGGATCGCGTCGTCATGCGCCGCCATGAGCGGTGCGAGCTCCTCATCGATCGCCTGGATCTGCGGTGTCGCGTCGGCCGAGCTCACGGTGTAGAACGCGTGCGCCACCCGGTCGAGCAGCTCGCCGCTGCGCTCCAGCGCCTCGATCGTGTTCGCGAACGTCGGCACGGACCGCACCCGGGTGATCGCGCTCACTTCGGCGAGCTGCTCCTGAAACGCCCGTGCGAAGGCGGGCAGGTAGTGCTCGGGCCGGATCGCCGCGAAGTCGGGCAGGCCGTACGGCAGGGATGAGGGCTGCAGCAGCGGGTTGGAGAGCTCGGTCATCCCTCGAGCCTATGACCTGGGCCTCGGCGCACCGCTCACCTGCTGAGGCGCGCCATCACACCCTGCAGCGCCTCGGTCACGGAGCGGACCGATCGGCGGCGGAGGTTCTCGGGCCGTGCGAGCACATCGATCGAGCGGAGCGTGTTCACACCCTCCAGCGGCAGTCGGACGATGTCGCGATCGTCCACGCTCCGCGAGGTGTATCGGGGCAGCATGCCGATGGCGTCACCGGTCGCGACCACCGCGGCCACCGCGCCGTAATCGTTGATGCGGTGATGCACTTGCACCGGACGGTTGGCGACAGCCGCCACCGCCCTCAGCACGTCGTCCGGCGAGTAGCCGATGCGGCTCGTCACCCAGTTCTCACCTGCGACGTCGGCCGGGGACAGCGAATCGCGGGAGGCGAGCGGATGCGAACGCGCTACGGCGACATCCAGGGGCTCACGCACGAGGGTCAGACTGCGGATGCCGCTGACCGGCCAGGGGGCGGAATGCTGCATCCGGTGCGCCAGCACCAGATCGTAGCGCGCGGTGAGGGCGGGGAACTCGCTCTGAGCGACGTCCTCGTCCGTCAGATGCACGATCGGCGACGGATCGGATGCCGCGAGAGCGCGCAGGAGCGGTCCGAACAGCGCCTGACCCACGCTGTGGAATCCGCTCACCGACACCGGTCCTGTCGCGTCGTGCTCGAACTCGTCCAACGCGCTGCGCGCCGCCGCCATCGCATCGATCGCATCGGCGCCGGCCGTCGCCAGAACCTCACCGGCCGCCGTCAGAACCAGCGTGCGCCCCTGTTTGCGTGTCAGCGGAGTCCGCACTCCCCGCTGCAGCGCCGCCAGCTGCTGCGACACGGCGGAGGGCGTCACGCGCAGCGCCTCGGCGACGGCCGTCACGCTGCCGAGCGCTCCCAGCTCTCGAAGGATCTGAAGCTGATGGAGTTCCATGCCCGCCATCTTATGTTTTAGGGCTTCTGAATGGATTGTGCAGGAACTGGTGATTGATCTACATCGTCCGGTGCGGTCGTATCGAAGCATGAAGGCTCTTTTCAAGCCCGCCGCCGCCCCCGGGCTCGAGCTCGCAGACCGCCCGGACCCGACCGCAGGGGCGGAGGATGTGATCATCCGGGTGCTGCGAACCGGGATCTGCGGCACCGACCTGCACATCCGACGCTGGGACGACTGGGCCGACTCCGCGGTCGAGGCGCCGCTCATCCCCGGACACGAGTTCTCCGGCGAGGTGGTCGAGGTTGGATCTCTCGTGCGCGACATCGCCGTCGGCGATCGTGTCTCCGGCGAGGGCCACATCGTCTGCGGCACCTGCCGCAACTGCCGGGCGGGACGCCGGCACATGTGCATCCGCACGATCGGGCTCGGCGTCCAGCGCGACGGAGCGTTCGCCGAGTTCGTGTCGCTGCCGGCGACCAACGTGTGGGTGCATCACGACGATGTCACCCCCGAGCTCGGCGCGATCTTCGATCCGCTCGGCAACGCCGTCCACACGGCCCTGACCTTCCCCCTCGTCGGAGAGGACGTGCTGGTGACGGGATGCGGCCCGATCGGGCTGATGGCGATCGCCGTCGCCCGGCATGCCGGCGCACGTTTCATCACCGCGACCGATGTCAGTGCACCCCGGTTGGCCATGGCGGCGACGATGGGCGCCGATCAGGTCATCGACGTCTCGAAGCACGACATCCGTGAGGCGCAGGTCGCTCTCGGGATGCGTGAGGGGTTCGACGTCGGGTTCGAGATGAGCGGCGCGCCGAGCGCCCTGCCCGCGATGATCGACAACATGAACCACGGCGGGCGCATCGCCATGCTCGGGCTTCCCGGCGTCGGCTTCGACATCGACTGGGGCAAACTCGTCACCCACATGCTCACCATCAAGGGCATCTACGGCCGGGAGATGTTCGAGACGTGGAACGCCATGGGGGCGATGCTGCAGACCAGTGCTGCACTGCGCGACTCGATCGGCCGGGTCATCGCAGAGGTGATCCCCGCCCGGGACTGGGAAAGAGGGTTCGCCGCCGCCGAGGCCGCGGGCACGGGCAAGATCATCCTCGATTGGACGGAACTCTGATGTACAGCACCTTCAAGACGCACCTCGAGACCGAGCTCGCTGGAATCGAGGAGGCCGGGCTCACCAAGCACGAACGGGGCATCCGCGGACCGCAGAGCGCCGAGATCACCGCCGGCGGTGCGGAGATGCTGAACTTCTGCGCCAACAACTATCTCGGCCTCGCCGATGACGGCCGCATCCTCGATGCGGCCAGGGGTGCCCTGGACGAGTGGGGATACGGCATGGCGAGCGTGCGTTTCATCTGCGGCACGCAGGAGCAGCATCTGGAGCTCGAGCGTCGACTGTCGGCCTTCCTCGGAACCGAGGACGCCATCCTGTACTCGTCCTGCTTCGACGCGAACGGCGGCGTGTTCGAGACCCTCTTCTCGGCGGAGGACGCCATCATCTCCGACGAGCTCAACCACGCGTCCATCATCGACGGCATCCGGCTCTCCAAGGCGCGCCGCCTGCGCTACCGCAACCGTGACATGGCCGATCTGGAGCAGCAGCTGAAGGATGCTGCCGACGCGCGATTCCGGGTGATCGTCACCGACGGCGTCTTCTCGATGGACGGGTACATCGCGCCGCTGCGGGAGATCTGTGATCTCGCCGAGCGCTACGACGCGCTCGTGTTCGTCGACGACTCGCATGCGGTGGGCTTCATCGGCGAGAACGGTCGAGGGACGCCGGAACTGTGCGGCGTGTCGGACCGCGTGGACATCTACACGGGCACCTTCGGCAAGGCCCTCGGCGGCGCGTCGGGCGGATATGTCGCCTCGCATCGGGATGTCGTGGCGCTGCTGCGCCAGCGCTCACGGCCCTACCTGTTCTCGAACACGCTGGCACCGGCCATCGTCGCCGGAACGCTCACCGCTCTCGACCTCGTCGAGGGTTCGGCCGACCTGCGTGCGCGTCTGCGGGAGAATGCGTCGCTCTTCCGTGAACGGATGACGTCGGCGGGCTTCGAACTGCTGCCGGGAGAGCACCCGATAGTGCCCGTGATGTTCGGGGACGCCGGGATGACGGCGCGTATCGCGAATGAGATGCAGGCGCACGGCGTCTACGTCACGGCGTTCAGCTTTCCGGTCGTCCCCCGCGGGCGCGCGCGCATCCGCGTGCAGCTCTCCGCGGCCCACACCCGGGACCAGATCGAACGCTGCGTCGCCGCTTTCGTCGCGGCCCGCGCCGCCGCGAGCTGACGCGGAGGCTGTGCAAAGAACCTATTGCAAAGAAACACTTGCAAAGATGGGTTTGCAAGTGTATCTTTGCATCCATGACGGAGAACAGGCAGGTCCGCACCCTCGACGCCGGCGCGCTGAAGGCGCTCGCGCACCCACTGCGCGTGCGCATCTATGACCTGCTCAGCGAGCGCGGACCGCAGACGGCCAGCTCGCTCGCTGCGCTGATCGGCGAGACCTCCGGCTCGACGAGCTATCACCTGCGCGCGCTCGCGGCGCACGATCTGATCCGCGAGGTGCGTGACCGCGGAACCGCCCGGGAGCGCTGGTGGGAGAGGCCGCGAGGGCGGATCAATCTGCCCGGCCCCGACGACAGCATGTCGCCGTCCAACCGAGCTGCCGCGCAGATCGTCACCTCGGAGTTCTTCCGCCTGCGCCATCAGACGCTGATGGACTATCTCAACCGTCCGGACTCGGAGCAGCCCGAGGAGTGGCGGGATGCCGGGCTCGTGATGACGTCGACGCTGGAGCTCACCCCCGCGCAGATGGCCGAGGTGACCGCCGAGATGAGTTCGGTCGTGAACGCGATCGTCGAGCGGTACAAGGGCCAGGAGGGCGTTTCGGGCGCCCGGCGCGTCTCGCTGCGGGCCGAGATCTTCGATCAGGCCCCACCCCGGATGCACGACGCCAGGAACGAGGAGTGATCATGACCAGTGCGACGCTTCGCCTCGCGACCCCGACGGCGCTCGAGCGTGCCCTTCGCGCCTTCGCCGTCGCGATCTCCCGCTACGTCGACCACCGCATCGCCCAACGGGCCGAGCGGCGGGAGATCGCCTTCCACACGCTGCGCGAGCAGCAGGCGCGCAGGCGGGACCCCCGCGCGCTCGACATCGCCCTGCTCTCGCTCGGCTCGCGCCCGCGCTGAGGACGCTCGTCTCGCGACCGTCAGGATGCCGCAGCGCTCGGAGTGGCGGGCGCAGCCTCCGCCGGCTCGGTCCGCGACGGCAGTGCCATGCAGACGCCCACGGCGACCACGGTGAACCCGACGGCCCACCAGAAGGCCGTGTCGAAGCCGGCAGCGAGTGCCGTGAGGTCGGTCGCGCCGCTGGTCGTCGCCTCGAGTATCACGGCCAGGATCGCCGTCCCGAAAGCGCCGCCGATCTGCTGTGCGAGCCGGGTGATGATGCTCGCGTGCGGCACCTGATCGCGTTCCAGTCCGACGAACGCGACCGACATCATCGGGATCATCAGGGTGCCCATGCCGAACCCGCGCACGAGCAGCGCGATCATCAGCCAGGTCATGTCCGTGCCGGCGTCCGCCACGGCGAAGGGGATCGTGGCCAGGCCCATGACGACGAACCCCGCGATCGCCACGCTGCGTGCTCCGAGGGAGTCGGTCAGTCGCCCGGCCATCGTGCGGCTGAGCAGCGCGCCCACCCCCTGGGGAATCAGCAGGAGCGCCGCCGCGAGCACGTCGGCGCCGCGCACGATCTGGAAGTACAGCGGCAGCAGCAGCATCGATCCGTACAGGGCGGCTCCGGACAGGAACAGGATCGCGCCCGAGGCCGCCACCGTCGGCCGCCGCAGCAGTCCGACGTCGATCAGGGCTCCCGCGCGCCGTCGCACCTGGGTGAGCACGAAGGCGATGGCCAGCGCGATTCCGGCCAGGAGGGGGAGCCAGACGTCGGTGCGGGAGAATCCGCCGTCCTGGCCGACGTTCGAGAGGCCGTACAGGATGCCGACGAGTGCGGGGGAGATGAGCACCAGGCCGCGCCAGTCGAGTGCGGGCCGGCCCTGCGGAGGATCCGAGGGGAGGAGCCGCCAGGCCAATGCCAGACCGATGACGCAGAAGGGCACGTTGATCCAGAAGATCCAGTGCCAGTCGAGCCAGGTGAGGATGAGTCCGCCGAGCGTCGGGCCCAGGATGGGCCCGAGTGCGGCGGGAAGGCTGACCATCGCCATGAGACGTCCGAGGCTCGCTCCAGCAGGAACCTGCTGGACCGCGAGCGTCGCCATGAGCGGCATCATCAGTCCGCCGCCGATGCCCTGCACGACGCGGAAGGCGATCAGGCTGGGGGCGTCCCAGGCCAGGCTGCACGCGATCGAGGCGAGCAGGAAGATCGTGAGTGCGATCATCCAGAGACGCTTTCCTCCGAGTCTCACCTGCGCCCAGCCGACGACCGGGATCGCGACGCCGAGGGCGAGCAGGTAGGCCGTGGTCACCCATTGGATCGTGCTGACGGGCGCGTCGAGGTCGCTGGCGAGTGTCGCCAGCGCGACGCTCATGATGGTTCCGTCGAAGATGACGGCCAGGCCGCCGATGACCAGCACCAGTGCCGAGATGATGGCGCTGCGGGGGATGGCGGGCGCTGTTGTCGCTGACATGTGAGCTCCTTCAGATAAGATACAGGTGTGTATCTAGCGTTGGAGTGTACGCGGATCCGATAAGATACACAAATGGATCTTGAGAAGCCGGCGAAGCGTCGCCGAGGACAAGAGCTCGAGGACGCGATCCTGGCTGCGGGCTGGGACCAGCTCGTCGAGGGCGGATACAACGCCTTCACGATCGATGCCGTCGCCGAACGGGCCGGCACCAGCCGCTCGGTGATCTATCGCCGCTGGCCCGATCGTGACGACCTGCTGGAGGCGGCACTCACCCACGGTCTGAATCAGGGACGGGAGACGACGCCGCCCGACACCGGCAGCCTGCGAGAGGACATGATCGAGGCGCTGCGACGATCGAACCGGCTGCGCGGCTCGGTCGCGCCGCTGATGAGCGTCTTCATGGGTGCCTACTACGCCGACTCCGGTCGCACGTTCGCCGAGGTGCGCGAGCGAGCGCTCGGCCCGCGAGGAGGCGGTCCGCTCGATGTCATCCTGGAGCGCGCCGTCGCCCGAGGGGAGGCGGATGCGGCCAAGCTGACCCGGCGCGTGCGGTCGGTCGCGGTCGACCTGTTCCGGCACGAGATGCTGATCACCGCCGCCCCGTTGACCGATGAGATGATCATCGAGATCGTGGACGACGTCTTCCTGCCGCTGGTGCGGCCGGATGGTCGGTGACGGAAGCCGCGGTGACGGAAGCTAGTCCTCGATGGGGCGGGCGACGACCTCGCCGGACGCGGTGAGCAGGACCTCCCATCCGGCATCCAGCTCTGCCAGCGGGCGGCCTTCCAGCCAGGTGAGGGTCCAATGGCCGGTCAATCCGCGTCCCTCGACCTCGGCGATGGCGGGGTGCAGCTCGGCCGGCACGGATGCCGGCGGCCGCGCCCCCGCGGCCCAGCGGGTCCCCAGCTGCATCACGCCTCCACCGGGGCCAGCTCGATCGCTGTGACCGCCAGCTCATCAGCCTCGGCGAAGCTCAGCTCGGCGATCCGGCCCACCGCGCGCAGGTCGTCGGCCGCCGCGCGCAGTGCCTCGATCTTCGCGGAGGGCGCCGAGATCGTGGCCGTCGACACCGGGGTCTTCTGCGAGGCCTTCGCCTCGGTCTTGGCCCGGCGGATGCCGATCAGCGCCTCACTCGCGGTCGCGAGCACCGTCGCGTCGCCGTCGATGTCGAGCGGCTCCGGCCAGGTGGCGGTATGGACCGAACCGTCCTCGAACCAGGACCAGGCCTCTTCGGTCGCGAAGGAGACGATCGGCGCGAGAAGGCGGAGCAGGGTCGAAAGCGCCAGGCGCAGCGCCAGCGCCGCAGACGCCTGGCCGACATCGGTCTGGTCGTAGGCGCGCTCCTTGACGAGCTCCAGATAGTCGTCGCAGAACGCCCAGAAGAACGCCTCGGTGACCTCGAGAGCCTTCGCCTGGTCGTAGTTCTCGTACGCCGCCGTCGCCTCGCGGACCACCCGGTCGAGCGTGGCCAGCATCGAGGCGTCGAGCGCGTGGGTGATCTGTGCGCCCTCCGGTACGGGGAACGACAGCACGAACTTCGCCGCGTTGAGGATCTTGATCGCCAGGCGCCGGCCGATCTTCACCTGGGTCGGGTTCTGCGGATCGAAGGCGGCGTCCATTCCCAGGCGGCTGGAGGCCGACCAGTAGCGCACGGCATCCGAGCCGTGCTTGTCGAGGATGTCGGCCGGGGTGACCACGTTCCCCTTCGACTTGGACATCTTCTTGCGGTCGGGGTCGACGATGAAGCCGGAGATGGCCGCGTTGCGCCACGGCGCGCGCTGGTCCTCGAGCGTCGAGCGCAGCATGGTCGAGAACAGCCAGGTGCGGATGATGTCCTGGCCCTGCGGGCGCAGGTCGAACGGAGCCACCAGGTTCCACAGCTGCTCGTCGCGCTGCCAGCCGCCGGCCAGCTGCGGGGTGAGGGACGAGGTCGCCCAGGTGTCGAAGATGTCCTTCTCGGCGTCGAAGCCGCCCGGCTCGCCGCGCTGCTGCTCGGTGTACCCCTCCGGCACGTCGCTCGTCGGGTCGATCGGCAGCCGGTCGTGCGACGGAACCATCACGCGGTCGTAGTCGCGCTCGCCGTTCTCGTCCAGGCCGTACCAGACCGGGATCGGCACGCCGAAGAAGCGCTGACGGGAGACGAGCCAGTCGCCGGTGAGCCCGCCGACCCAGTTCTCGTAGCGCACCCGCATGAAGTCCGGATGCCATGCCATCCGGCGACCGTTCTCGAGCAGCTGGTCGCGCAGCTGCTCGTCGCGGGCGCCGTTGCGGATGTACCACTGGCGGGTGGAGACGATCTCGAGCGGACGGTCGCCCTTCTCGAAGAACTTCACGGCGTGGCTGAAGGGCTTGCCCACCTCGACCAGATCGCCGGACGCCTGCAGCTGCTCCACGATCTGCTTGCGGGCGCTGAAGACGGTCTTGCCGGCCAGCTCCGCGTACGCCGCCTTGCCCGCATCCGACACGATGGCCTCGGGGGCATCCGCGAGCACCCGGCCGTCCATGCCCAGGATCGTGCGGTTGGGCAGATCCAGTTCGCGCCACCACACGATGTCGGTCACGTCGCCGAAGGTGCAGATCATGGCGATGCCGGAGCCCTTGTCGGGCTGCGCGAGGTGGTGGGCCAGCACGGGCACCTCGACGTCGAAGATCGGGGTGCGCACCGTCGACCCGAAGTACGGCTGGTAGCGCTCGTCGTCGGGGTGCGCGACCAGGGCCACGCACGCGGCGAGCAGCTCGGGACGGGTCGTCTCGATGTGGATGTCGCCCGAGCCGTCGCTCTTGTGGAACGCCACCCGATGGAAGGCGGCCTGCTGCTCGCGATCCTCGAGCTCGGCCTGCGCGATCGCGGAGCGGAAGTCGATGTCCCACAGGGTCGGCGCCAGCGACTGGTACGCCTCGCCCCGCTCCAGCCCGCGCAGGAAGGCGAGCTGGCTCTGCCGGATGGTGTCGTCCGAGATCGTGCGGTAGGTCTGGGTCCAGTCCACGCTCAGGCCCAGCTGACGGAACAGCGCCTCGAAGTGCTTCTCGTCCTCGACGGTGAGCCGCTCGCACAGCTCGATGAAGTTGCGGCGGCTGATCGGCTGCTGATCCGCGGCGCGGGACGACTTGTTGTCGCCGCCCTCGAACGGCGGCGTGAAGCCGGGGTCGTAGGGGAGCGAGGGGTCGCAGCGCACGCCGTAATAGTTCTGCACGCGACGCTCGGTGGGCAGGCCGTTGTCGTCCCAGCCCATCGGGTAGAAGACCTTCTTGCCGCGCATCCGCTCGAAGCGGGCCTTGATGTCGGTGTGCGTGTACGAGAAGACGTGGCCGATGTGCAGGCTGCCCGACGCCGTGGGCGGGGGAGTGTCGATCGAGTAGACGCACTCACGGCCGGATGCCGCGGCACCGGCGCGGTCGAACAGGAAGGTCCCCTGCTCCGACCAGCGCTCACCCCACTTCGCCTCGAGACCTTCCAATGCGGGCTTGTCGGGAATGGCGGACGCAGCGTTCTCTGACATGGAGGTCTCCTCGGGCGATGTGTGCGGCACTGTGTGAGCGTGCCTGAGTGTGGGTTGTGGGGCGATTCTATCGACACATCGCCGAACAGGCCTAGATCGACCGCGTCCAAGAATCGCGGGTAGCATGGAATGTCAACCTTCCGCACTTCCCAGAGGTCCCGAATGCCCTTCTTCTCCGTGCGCCGATCCCTTCCCCTCGCCGCGCTCGCCGCCGCATCCGCCCTGGTGCTCAGCGCCTGCGCCGGCCCCGCCTCCGGCGGCTCCACCGCCACCGATCCGGACGCCGAGCTGGTGTGGGCGATCGAGGGCGCCAACCTCGCGAACGGCCACATGGACCCGCAGACCAGCCAGCTCGACGTGTCCGCCATGGTGCAGCGCCAGGTGCTGGACTCGCTGGTGTTCCAGGAGCCGGACGGATCGTTCTCGCCGTGGCTCGCCAAGAGCTGGAAGGTCTCCGAGGACGGCAGGAGCTACACGTTCGAACTGCGCGACGACGTGACCTTCACCGACGGCACGCCCTTCGACGCCGAGGCGGTGAAGGCGAACTTCGACCGCATCATCGATCCGAAGACCGAGTCCGCGCAGGCGTACAGCATGCTCGGGGCCGAGCTCTACGCGGGCACCGAGGTGCTCGGCGAACACAGCGTCGAGGTGGACTTCACCGCGCCCTACGCGCCGTTCCTGCAGGCGGCGAGCACGGCTCAGCTCGGCTTCTGGTCGCCGAAGGTCCTGGAGGCCTCGGCCGATCAGCTGAAGGCCGGCGGCCCCGACGTGAACATCGGCACGGGCCCGTTCATCCTCACGGAGTACACCGCCGATCAGGAGCTGGTGTATACGCGCAATGACGACTACGCGTGGGGGCCCGGCGGCGCGAAGGCTCCGAAGATCAAGACCCTGCGTGTGGAGATCCTGCCCGAGGCATCCGTGCGCGCCGGCGTCCTGACCTCCGGTGAGGCGCAGATCGCCGGTCAGCTGCCGCCGAACGCGGTCGCCGGGCTCGGCGACGACATCACGGTCGCATCCAACGAGTACCCGGGCCTGCCCTACTCGCTGTTCCTCAACGAGAAGCACGGGGTGCTCGCCGATCAGAAGGTGCGCAGGGCGCTCGAGCTGTCGATCGACGTCGACGCCGCGGTCGAGCAGATCTTCTTCGGCGAGTTCCCGCGCGCCTGGAGCATCCTCGGACCGACCACCCCCGGATACGATGCGGGCCTCGAGGGCACCTGGGCGTTCGACCCCGACGAGGCGGACCGGCTGCTCGACGAGGCCGGGTGGACCGAGCGGGGCGACGACGGCATCCGCGTGAAGGACGGCGAGCGCCTCTCCGCGCGCTGGATCGCCTGGACGCCGGTGTCGGACGATCGCACCGCGCTGGCCAACGCCATCCAGTCCGATCTGAAGAAGGTCGGCTTCGAGATCGTGCGCGAGACGCTGGAGCCGGCCGCGTACAACGAGCAGTACGGTCCGAAGACGTACGACATCACCGACTGGGAGTTCTCCGGGGTGGATGCCGACCTGCTGCGCAGTCATCTGGGCACGGACGGCTTCCAGAACGCCTCGCAGGTCAGCGATCCTGCCGTGGACGAGCTGCTCTCCGCAGGGCTGTCCACCTCCGACACCGCCGCTCGCGGCGAGATCTACGCGCAGCTGCAGCAGTGGAATGCCGAGCACGTGGCGATCGTGCCGCTGTACGTGGCGTCGGCCATCACAGCATCCGCGAAGGACGTCTCAGGACTCGACTACGACCTCTACGGGCGCCCGCTGTTCTACACGGTGAGTCTGGCCGGCTGACCCGCGACGACGACGTGTCACGCGCTCTGATCCGGCTCGCCGGGGTCGCAGGATCCGTCGTGGTGGTCCTCTGGGGTGCCGCGACGCTGGCGTTCCTGGCGTTCCGGATCATCCCGGGCGACGCCGTGTCGGTGATGCTCGGACCGCAGGCGCAGGTGAGCGAGGAGGTCAAGGCGGGCATCCGTGCCGACCTGGGGCTCGATCGTCCTCCGCTGGAGCAGTACCTGTCCTATCTCGCAGGTCTGCTCCACGGCGACCTCGGCCGCTCCTATCAGCTGCGGATGCCCGTGACCGAGGTCATCGGCCGCCAGCTCGGACCCACCGTGCAGCTGACCCTGGTGGCGCTGCTGCTCGCGGTGCTGCTCGCGGTCGCGGCGGCACTGTTCGCCCGGCGGGGCATCGCGCGGGGCGTGGCGGTGACGGCGGAGCTCGTCGTGCTCTCATCACCCGTGTTCTGGATCGGGCTCCTGCTTCTGGCCGTCTTCGCGTTCGGGCTCGGCTGGCTGCCGGTGGCAGGCTCGCGCAACCCGGCCACGATCGTGCTGCCGGCGGTCACTCTCGCGCTTCCCGTCGCGGCGCTGATCGGGCAGGTGCTCCGCGATGGCATCGATCACGCCGAACGGCAGCCCTTCGCCGAGACGGCGCGCGCACGCGGTGCGGGACCGGCTCGGCTGGTGCTGCGACATTCGCTGCGGCACGGCGCCGCGAACGCGCTCACCCTCACCGCGTACCTGGTCGGATCGCTCCTCGGCGGCGCGGTGCTCGTCGAGACGGTGTTCGCCCGCCCCGGACTCGGCCGAGTGACGCTCGCCGCGATCATCAACCGCGACCTGCCGGTGGTGGCCGGCATCATCATGCTCAGCGCCCTCGTCTTCGTCATCGTCAATGTGCTGGTCGAGTTGCTGCATCCGGTGCTCGATCCCCGCCTGCGGGACAGGACGGGAGCGTTCGAGGCGCCCGCGATCGGAGAGCGGAGGTGATCGCGCGCGCTGCCGGACTCTGGCTCGCCGGCGCCTTCCTCGCACTCGTGGCGCTGGCAGCGCTCGCCCCCGACCTGCTGACCGCGCACGACCCTCTGCAGACCGACGTGCGCGAGGCGCTGCAGGCGCCGGGGACCGCCCACCCGTTCGGCACGGACCAGTCCGGCCGCGATGTGCTCGCCCGCGTGGTTCACGGTGCTGCGCGCTCGGTGGGGATCGGCGTGCTCGCCACCGCCCTCGCACTCCTGCTGGGGCTCGCGGTCGGTGCGCTGTCGGGCATCGCCCCGCGGCCGGTCGATGTCGCCACCATGCGACTCACCGACATCCTGCTGGCGTTCCCCGAGTTCCTCGTCGCGCTCATCGTGGTGGCCGTGCTCGGCCCGGGTGGAGCGAACGTCGCGATCGCCGTCACGATCGCCGCCGTGCCGGTGTACGTGAGGCTGGCACGCACGCAGACCAGGACCCTGCGCGTGGCCGAGCACGTCGAGGCGGCGCGGATCGTCGGCGTCGGCCCGATCAGGGCGTTCCTACGGCACGTGGTGCCCGGGGTGCTCGGCGCGCTCAGCGTGCTGGCGACCATCGGCATCGGCTCGGCGATCCTCGCCGCTGCGGGCCTGAGCTTCCTCGGGCTCGGACCGGCCGAGCCGGAGCCGGAATGGGGGCTGATGCTCGCCGGCGGCCGCAACGTGCTCGGCCAGGCGTGGTGGATCTCGGTGTTCCCGGGCCTGGCGATCACGCTCACGGTGATCAGTGCCACGGTGCTGGGCCGCGCGCTGCGCGCGCGCATGGACGGACGTGCGGCATGAGCGCGGTCGACGTGCAGGGCCTGCGGATCGAGATCGCCGGTCGCACCCTCGTCGATGACGTGTCCTTCCAGGTCGCCGCGGGCGAATGCCTGGCGATCGTGGGCGAGTCCGGGGCGGGCAAGTCCCTCACCGCCCGCGCCCTGCTCGGTCTGCTCCCGGAGCGGGCCCGGATGACGGCGACGAGGCTGCGGCTCGAAGGTCACGACGTCACGACGAGGAGCGAGCGGGGATGGCGAGCGCTGCGCGGGCGGACGGTTGCTCTGGTCTCACAGGACGCGCTCTCCGCGCTCGACCCGCTGCGACGGATCGGCCGGGAGGTCGCCGAACCCCTGGAGATCCACGGGCTGCGTGCGGACGGTGCGCGGGTGATCGAACTGCTCGAGTCGGTCTCGATGCCCGACCCGGAGCACCGGATGCGCAACCGTCCTCACGAGCTCTCCGGCGGGCTGCGGCAGCGCGCGCTGATCGCCTCAGCCATCGCGGCTGATCCTGCCGTGATCGTCGCCGACGAGGCCACGACGGCGCTGGATGCCACGGTTCAGGCACGCATCCTGGAGCTGCTGCGCGGCATCGCCGACAGCGGCCGTGCCGTGGTGTTCATCAGCCATGACTTCGCCGCCGTGCGCAGGGTGGCCGATCGCGTGATCGTCATGCGGGCAGGCCGCATCGTGGAGCTGGGCTCGGCGGACGAGGTGATGCGGTCGCCGCGCAGTGACCACGCACGTGAGCTCCTGGCGGCCAGCACGCTCGCGCCGCGGCCGCCAGAGCTCTCCTCGGGAGCACCGCTGCTGCGTGCCGTCGACGTCTCCAAGTCGTTCGATCGCCCCGCCGTCGTCGGCGCCGCCTTCACCCTGCGGTCGGGGAGCACCCTGGGTGTCGTGGGCGAGTCCGGCTCAGGCAAGACCACGCTCGCGCGCATGATCGTCGGTGTGCAGCATCCGGATTCCGGTTCGCTGCAGTGGGTCTCGCCCCAGCGGGTGCAGCTGGTGCACCAGAACCCGCTCGGCGCTTTCGATCCGCGGTGGACGATCGGCCGTTCCCTGCGCGAGGCGCTGCAGGCCGCCGGGGTGCCGCGTGCCTCCCGCGAAGCGCGAGCGGTCGAGCTGCTGGACGAGGTCGGCGTGGACCGGGCGCTCTCGCGTCGGCGCCCGCACGAGCTCTCCGGCGGCCAGCGCCAGCGCGCCGCGATCGCCCGCGCGCTCGCCGCAGACCCGCAAGTGCTCGTCCTCGACGAGCCGGTCTCGGCCCTCGACCCGACAGTGCGTCAGCGGGTGCTCGATCTGCTGGGCCGACTGCAGCGGGAGCGCGCCCTCACGATGGTGTTCGTATCGCACGACCTCGCGGTCATCGCCGCGGTCAGCGACGACGTGCTGGTCATGCAGGACGGCGTGATCGTCGAGCAGGGTGCAGTGGCCGACGTGTTCGCCGACCCTCGGCATCCGTTCACGCGGGAGCTGCTCGCCGCAGGACGCTGAACCGGCACGGGGCGATCGTGCACCTGGTGCGGGGATGTGCACGTCGTGCGGATCAGCTCGAGCGGATGCTCCGCAGGAAGCGCTCATCTCCGCGCGAGTCGTACACGGGGCGCACCGGATCAGTCCCGCATGGAGATGCCCAGGAAACGCCGACAGCTTGCCGTTCCGTCGGGATCATGGTTAGGTTGCTAGCATGCAGTCACGCGATGCGAAGGTGCAGTTCAACGTCTATCTGCCGCCCGACGTGGTCCGTGCGGTCAAGCATCGGGCGATCGATGAGGAGTCCAGCCTCTCGGCGCTGGTCGAACGCGCACTGCGCGCATACGTGGAGGAGAGCTCGTGATCATCGTCCAGCAGGTCGTCTACACCGTGCATGCCGAGCGCTGGCATGCGCTCGCCGAGTCCCTTGGCCTGACGGCGTTCTATCCCCCCTCGCCGGACTGGGGTGAGTTCGGCGGCGACGGGGTGCTCGCCGTGCACCGCGCCGATGACCACCGTCCCGTGGGTGCGGTGGATCTGAACCTGCTCGTCGACGATCTGGACGCTGCCGAGCGGGCGCTCGCCGCATACTCGGTCACCCGCGGCCGGATGCAGATGGTCGGCGATCACCTCACCGTGCGTACCCGATCGGGTGCGGAGATCTCGGTCTTCCCCGGTGCCGTCGCCGTCACCGGCGAGGTCACCGTGCAGCCCATCTGGTTCCACGAAGACATCGCCGAGGTGCGCGGCATCCTCGAAGCGCTCGGGATGCGGGCGGCAGTCGTGGCCGATCGCGGAGGGTGGGTTGAGATGCGAGCGGATGCGGGTGCCGTCGGCGTTCACTCGGTCACCGGACGTGCAGAGGGCCATGGGCCCGGCGTCGGGCTGTCGTTCCAGACCACCGGAGACCTGCATGCGCTCGCCGCACGGTTGATGGATGCCGGATTCGCGGCGTCCATTCTCGATGAGGCCTATGGCCGCAGCATCCGCATTCCCGACCCTGACGGCGGCGCCGACGTCTGCGTCAACGACGCCCCGACCGACCTGTACGGCTACCATCGCGAAGACTGACCGGAACACCTGAACGCCTTGCGCGGATAAGTGCGCTTCCTGCGGACGAAGCTTCAGAAATCGCCCTCAGCTGGTGCACATGTCCGCGTGAAGCGCGCGGGCTGACAGCCGGACGCGATCAGCGGGTTTCGTGCGGTGGCTCGATTCCTCCTGCACAGTTCGGCTTCGGCGACGATCTGTCCCCATGCGCGGGACTCCGGAACCCGGGTCGTGTCATGGTCGAGCACCATGTCGACATGGCATCCCGGATCTCAGACCTCGTGGGCTTCGTCTCCGATTGCGGAGGGATTGTGCGCGCGGCGCGGGTTGCCGAGCGCGGCTTCAGCCGCCGCACGGTGGATGCGGCGGTCGCCGGCGGGTTGCTCAGCCGGCCTCGGCGGGGCTGGCTTGCTGCGAAGAGCGCTCCGCGGATGCTGTATGACGCGGCGAGGTTCGGCGTCGTTCTGACCTGCCGCACGGCTGCGCGGCACTACGACCTCTGGCTGCATGACCCGCAGGGCGATCCGCATGTCGCGGTCCCGGTGTCGCGCGGTGGTCGGGTGCCCGTGCGGGCGAAGGTGCACTGGGGTGCCTCGCTGATTCCTCGCGACCCTGACGCGCTCATCGATCCCGTCGAGAACGTCCTTGCATTCATCGCCGAGTGCGAGCCCTTCGAGCAGGCCGTCGCCACCTGGGACTCGGCATTCAACAAAGGCCTCGTCGAGATGGCCGCGATGACGCGGCTGCCTTTGCGTCCCGCGGCGCGCAGGGTGCTGGCTGAGGCGACGCCGTTCGCGGATGCCGGACTCGAGACGTATCTGCGCTTTCCCTCCTCGGGTACCACGTCCGCGTGTCCTACGCGCAGATGATGTTCGACTGGCCGGCGGTGCAGGACCTGATCATGCGCGCAGTCGCGCAGGGACTCCATCTCGCGGCGTGATCGTGTGCGCTTCGCGCGGAGATGTACGCTTCGCGCGGACGAACTCCCACTATCTGTCCGCCGCTGGCGCCCATGACCGCGCCAAGTGCTCGACGTGACCGGACGCGACGACAGCACTTCGGTGCGGGGAACGCGTACAATGGCCGGACATGCTGTGATCCGGCCATCACCGGGGAGCTCTCGGAAGAACGGCCCTCGGGCTCAGTAGAACCGAGCGGGGCAGGCCCGTCATCGCCGCAGTGAGAGTGGCGACGCCGTCCGGCGCCGCACGCAGGGTGGTACCGCGGTCCGCGCGCGAGCACGGGTCGTCCTTGCAGCAGCATCCGACCGCCACCAGCACAGATCACTGCGAGAGACGATGACCTACCCGCGCACCTCCGGCACAGCATTCGGCCCCGCCGCCGTCACCCCGAGCCCGCGCTTTCCCGAGATCGAGACGGACGTGCTCGACTTCTGGAAGGCGGACGACACCTTCCGGGCATCCATCGCGCAGCGCGAAGGCGCCGAGGAGTGGGTGTTCTACGACGGCCCTCCCTTCGCGAACGGCCTGCCGCACTACGGCCACCTTCTCACCGGGTACGCGAAGGACGTGTTCCCGCGCTTCCAGACCATGATCGGCAAGAAGGTCGACCGCGTCTTCGGATGGGACACCCACGGGCTGCCGGCGGAGCTGGAGGCCATGAAGCAGCTCGGTCTCACCGAGAAGAGCGAGATCGAGGAGATGGGGATCGGCGTCTTCAACGGGAAGGCGCGCGATTCGGTCCTCACCTACACCAGGGAGTGGCAGGACTACGTCACCCGCCAGGCGCGCTGGGTCGACTTCGAGCGCGGCTACAAGACGCTCGATCTCGGCTACATGGAAAGCGTGCTGTGGGCCTTCAAGCAGCTGTACGACAAGGGCCTGGCCTACGAGGGGTACCGCGTGCTGCCGTACTGCTGGCGCGACGAGACCCCGCTGTCGAACCATGAGCTGCGCATGGACGACGACGTCTACCAGGATCGGCAGGATCCCTCGGTGACGGTCACCTTCCCGCTCACCGGGGTCAAGGCCGAATCGCTCGGGCTGACCGCCGTGCGCGCCCTCGCCTGGACGACCACCCCGTGGACGCTCCCCACCAACCTCGCCCTCGTCGTCGGTCCCGACATCGAATACGTGGTGCTGCCGCCCGGCCCGAACGGCGCCGCCGACATCATCCCCGGCGACGACCCCGCCGAGAGCGACGCGCACCGCTACCTGCTCGCCCGGGACCTGCTCGGGGGCTACGCCAAGGACCTCGGCTACGAGTCGGTCGACGACGCGCTCGCCGCGGTGCAGGCCACCCATCTCGGATCGGCGCTCGAGGACGTCACCTACGACCGCCTGTTCGACTACTACGCCGATGCTGAGACCTGGGGCACCGGCCGGGCCTGGCGCATCCTCGTCGACGACTACGTCACGACCACCGACGGCACCGGCATCGTGCACCAGGCGCCGGCCTACGGTGAGGACGACCAGCGCGTCACGACCGCCGCTGGCATCCCCACGATCATCTCCCTCGACGACGGGGGGCGCTTCCTGCCGCACGTCACGGATGTGGCGGGAGAGCTGTGGATGGATGCGAACACGCCGCTGATCCGCATCCTGCGCGCGGGCGGCCGGATGCTGCGCGAGCAGAGCTACGTGCACTCCTACCCGCACTGCTGGCGCTGCCGGAATCCGCTGATCTACAAGGCCGTGTCGAGCTGGTTCATCCGGGTCACCGACATCAAGGACGATCTGCTCAAGAACAACGAGCAGATCACCTGGGTGCCCGAGAACGTCAAGCACGGCCAGTTCGGCAAGTGGCTCGAGGGCGCTCGCGACTGGTCGATCAGCCGCAACCGCTACTGGGGTTCACCGATCCCGATCTGGAAGAGCGACGATCCCGAGTACCCGCGGGTGGACGCGTACGGGTCGCTTGCGGAGCTGGAGCGCGACTTCGGCGCGCTTCCACGCAATACCGAGGGCGAGGTCGACCTGCACCGTCCCTACATCGACGATCTGACGCGTCCGAACCCGGACGACCCGACCGGACGCAGCACGATGCGGCGGATCGAGGACGTCTTCGACGTGTGGTTCGATTCGGGCTCAATGCCGTACGCGCAGGTGCACTACCCGTTCGAGAATCAGGAGTGGTTCGACTCGCACGCTCCGGCCGACTTCATCGTCGAGTACATCGGACAGACCCGCGGCTGGTTCTACGTCATGCATGTGCTCTCGACCGCGCTGTTCGACCGTCCGGCGTTCACCGGGGTCAGCTGCCACGGCATCGTGCTCGGCTCCGACGGCTACAAGATGTCGAAGTCGCTGCGCAACTACCCGGACGTCAGCGAGGTGCTCGACCGCGACGGTTCCGATGCCATGCGCTGGTTCCTGATGTCCAGCTCGGTGCTGCGCGGCGGCAACCTGGCCGTCACCGAGGAGGGCATCCGCGCCGGCGTTCGCGAGTTCCTGCTGCCGCTGTGGAACTCCTGGTACTTCTTCGCCACCTACGCCAACGCGGCGAAGGCCGGCGGCTACGAGGCATCCTGGCGCACGGATTCGACCGATGTGCTCGACCGCTACATCCTCGCCCGCCTGGGGGACCTGGTCCGGGATGTCCGCGCGGACCTCGAGGGCCTCGACTCCACCACGGCGTCCGCGCGCCTGCGCGACTTCGCCGAGGTGCTGACCAACTGGTACATCCGGCGTTCGCGCGATCGCTTCTGGGAAGGAACCGCGACCGAGGCCTTCGACACGCTCTACACCGTGCTCGAGACGCTCACCCGGGTCGCGGCGCCCCTGGTGCCGCTGATCAGCGAGCGCATCTGGCAGGGGCTGACCGGCGGACGCAGCGTCCACCTGACGGACTGGCCGGATGCCGCGGACTTCCCCTCCGCCGATGATGTGCGCGACGCGATGGACGCCGTGCGAGAGCTCTCCAGCGCCGGCAACGCGCTGCGCAAGAAGGAGAAGCTGCGCGTGCGCCTGCCGCTGGCGCGTCTGACCGTGGTGTCGCCGCTCGCCGCCGACCTCGCCCAGTTCGAAGGCATCCTGCGCGAGGAGCTGAACGTCAAGTCCGTCGAGCTGGTGGGGCTCGGCGAGCACACGGCATCCGAGTACGGCATCAGCCACCGGCTGAGCGTGAACGCGCGCGCCGCGGGGCCGCGCCTGGGCAAGGACGTGCAGAAGGTCATCCGTGCCGCGAAGGAGGGCCGCTGGACGGAACAGGGCGGCGTGGTCACCGCCGACGGGATCGCACTGGAGGCGGGGGAGTACGAGCTGGTGCTCGAGACCTCGGGCCGGCCCGAGGGCGAGGCGCTCGCGCTCGTTCCCGGCGGCGGATTTCTGCTGCTCGACACCCGGACTACCCCCGGCCTCGAAGCCGAGGGGGTCGCACGCGATGCGATCCGCGTGGTGCAGGAGGCGCGCAAGAACGCGGGTCTCGATGTGAGCGATCGCATCGTGCTCGCCCTGAACGCGTCGCCCGAGGATGCCGAGGCGCTGCAGGCGCATGCCGGGCTCATCGCGGCGGAGACGCTGGCCGTCGGGTTCTCCGTGCAGCCGACCGAGCGCATGGCCGAGCTCGCGGCGTCGGTCACCAGCCCCGGTGACGGGGTGTTCCGCACCGCGGCGGAGGCGCTGGGCGCGCGGAAGGCGCCGGTGATCGTCACGATCGACGCGACCGCCGTCGAGGAGGCGGAGCGATGAGCGACGCGCAGCGGGCCGACGCCCTCTACGAGAAGCTGCTCGATCGTGCCGGCGAGCGCTGGGTGCAACCGCGCAAGGAGCGCACCGCGCGCATCCTGGAGCTGCTGGACGATCCGCAGAAGACGTACCGCGTGGTGCACATCACGGGGACCAACGGCAAGACGTCGACGGCCCGCATGATCGAGAGCCTACTGCGCGCGCATGGACTGCGCACCGGGCTGTTCACGAGTCCGCACCTCAAGCGTTTCACCGAGCGCATCATGATCGACGGCGAGCCGATCGCCGATGCGGCGGTCGCGGACGCATGGGACGAGATCGAGCCGTTCATCGCCATCGTGGACGCCGAGCTGGAGGCTTCGGGTGACGCGCCCCTGACGTTCTTCGAGCTGCTCACCGTGCTCGCCTTCGTCGCGGCGGCGGATGCCCCCGTCGACGTGCTCGTCCTCGAGGTCGGCATGGGCGGGTCGTGGGATTCGACCAACACCGCGGATGGCGACGTGGCCGTCTTCGCGCCGATCGACATGGACCACGCCGACCGGCTCGGGGACACGATCGAGGCCATCGCCGAGGTGAAGTCCGGGATCATCAAGGACGGCGCATCGGTGGTCTCCGCCGAGCAGGATCCCGCGGTCGCCGCCGTGCTGCGCCGCGTGGCGGCTGAGAAGGGGGCGACCATCGCCTTCGAGGGAGAGGGGTTCGGCCTGTCGGCGCAGACGCTCGCCGTCGGCGGACAGCTCATCAGCATCCACGGCCTGGCGGCGGAGTACGCGGACGAGTACCTCCCGCTCTACGGTGCGCACCAGGGGCACAACGCCGCCCTCGCCGTGGCCGCCGTCGAGTCGCTGATCGGCGGGGCGAGCCAACCCATCGCGGGCGACATCGTCGCCGACGGCCTGCAGGGCGCGACCTCACCCGGCCGTCTGCAGCTGGTCGGCATCGCGCCCACCGTGGTGGTGGATGCCGCCCACAACCCGCATGGGGCCGCCGCGCTCGCGCGCTCCCTTGACGACAGCTTCGACTTCGACGAATGGGGGCTGGTGCTCGGGAGCTTCGCCGACAAGGACATCGCGGGAATCGTCGATCAGCTGCTGCCCGCGGTCGCGGAGGTGTTCGCCACAGCGCCCGATTCCGATCGCGCGGAGGACGCGGATGCCATCGCAGATCTCGTCGAGGCGCGCGGACGCCGCGCAAGCGTGCATCCCACGCTCGCCGAGGCCGCGGACGCCGCCCGGGAATGGGCAGCGGCATCGGAGCGTCGTGCCGTCGTCATCGCCGGATCGATCGTGCTCGCCGGCGAGGCCGTGCTGCTCTCGGAGGACGAGGACTGGAAGAGCGGGTGGCGGGCATGAGTGCGCCGCGCGCTCCTCGCACCCTCGCGCAGAAGCTCGGATCGATCGTGCTCGGCTTCGAGGCGATCATCGTGTTCCTCGCCGGCCTCACCGTCTACGGGCTGAAGGCGATGCCGGAGAGCATTCCGCCGTGGTGGGGGATCATCGGTGGCCTCGTGCTCGCCATCGCGATGATCGCCCTCGCGGGGGCGATCTCCCGCCCGGGAGCCATCGCGACCGGCTGGGTGCTGCAGGGGCTCGTGCTCGCTTCCGCCGTCCTCGTTCCCGCCATCGCCCTGGTCGCTCTGATTTTCGGCGGCATGTGGGCGTATGCGACGATCGGGGGTGCCCGGATCGATCGCAGGACTCCGACGCAGAGCGCCGACGACATCCACACACCGGCTGACCCTCACACAGAGAGCGAATGACATGGCCACTGAAGAAACCCTCGTCCTCGTCAAGCCCGACGGCGTCGCCCGCGGCCTCACGGGGACGATCCTCGCCCGCATCGAGGCGAAGGGCTACGCGCTCGTCGACATCCGCCTGGTCGAGCCCGACCGCGACCTGCTCGCCGCGCACTACGCCGAGCACGAGGGCAAGCCCTTCTACGAGCCGCTGCTCGAGTTCATGATGTCCGGTCCCTCGGTGGCCATCCGCCTCGCCGGGAACCGGGTGATCGAGGGCTTCCGCTCGCTGGCGGGCACGACCGACCCGACGACTGCCGCACCGGGGACCATCCGCGGGGACTTCGGCCGCGACTGGGGCCTGAAGGTGCAGCAGAACCTCGTGCACGGCTCGGACAGCCCGGAGTCCGCACAGCGCGAGCTCGGCATCTGGTTCTGATCTGCCGGACGGAGGAAGGGGCGCCCCGCGGGGCGCCCCTTCCTCCGTCTACGGCCCGGCGGGTCAGAAGACGAGGTCGAACGCCTCGCCGAGCAGATCCAGACCGGCCAGTTGAACGATGGCGACGACGATCGCGTAGGCGATGATCGTCATGAGCGGAACCCACGCCATCAGGCGTCCCGCGCGCGCCTGGACGCGCGGCGATCGGTTCAGGGTGCCGTTGCGCAGCAGATGCACGAGCGTCGCGAGGAACGTCGGAATGGTCACCGCCCAGGTCGCCATGCACCAGGGGCAGAGCACCGCGAGTGCGTAGACGCTCTGACCGATGAGCCAGACGATGAAGGCGAAGGCGCCGAGGATCCCGAGGCCGAACAGCGCCCAGAACCACCGGGGGAAGCGCACGCCGGCGACGACGGCGACGCCCACGACGAGGACGGCCATCCAGCCGGTCAATCCGATCAGGGGGTTGGGGAATCCGAAGACCTCGCCCTGCCAGGAGCCGAGGTTCTTGTCGCACTGCAGCATCACGCTCACGTAGCAGCTGGACTGCGCGCTCGGATTCTCCAGCAGGAAGAACTTCTCGATGGTCAGCTGGAAGGCGGCCCACCAGCCCAGCACACTCGCGGCGATGAGCCAGATGCCGTAGCCGGTGTGCCGTGTTCGCTGCGCGCTCATACCGGGATTATTCCAGCGTCGGCTATGGGCTGGACGTGAGCGCGACTCGCGCGTCGCGGCGGCGGATGCGGCGGCACTGCGCGAGAGGTGCGATAATGGCTCCGGATGCCGTCGCGAGCAGTCGCGGTCGCATCGAAAAGACTTCGGGGCGGCACGCCCCACGCGGTCTGGCCATTGAGCAGATCGCATGCCGATTGAGTTCGCGGCTGCTGTTTCGCCGCACGAGTTTCCGCGGCGCACGCAGTGCCCGCGCAGGGAGTAAGCCAGAGATGGCCGATGAGAACGATGACAAGACCACCCCTCTCCACGACACCGCACCGGCGCAGCCGGCGGTAGTCGACGAGAGCACGCCCGCCTCCGTCGAGCCGGCCCCGGCTCTCGTCGCGGACGTCCCGACGGAGACGGCGTCGGGAGGCACAGCGGATGCCGACGAGCCGACGGCGCAGCCCGAGCCCGAGCAGCCGGCCGAGCCCGAGAAGTCGGCAGAGTCCGAGCAGTCGGTCGAGCCCGCGACGTCGGCAGAATCCGAGCAGGCGGCCGAGCCTGAGAAGTCGGCGGAGCCGGTGACGGCGGTGAGCCTCGGGCTGCTTCCCGAGGTGTTCGTCTCGAAGGTCTCGACGCAGCTGCACTTCTACGCGCCGGAGATCGTCCCGCTGCCCGCGGCGTCCCGTCGTGACGACGAGGACGACGACGAGCGCGGATCGGCGTTCTCGCGTCGTGGCGGGCCGGGGCGCGCCGGCGGCGGGCGCGCCGCAACCCCCCCCCGCCCCCGCGCCGGGGGGTGGAAAACC
>NZ_JBHXID010000001.1:1141396-1928192 GCF_042723935.1 Microbacterium sp. NPDC058342 | reverse complement strand
GTATTCCGCCCCGCGCCCCGGGGCCCCCGTGGGGGAGCCGGCGCCGCCCGCCGCGCCGGGTGGGGGTTCCGGGGGTCGCGGGGCCCGCCCCCCCCCCCACGACGGCCGCGACGAACCGCGCCAGCGCCAGCGCTCGGTCGAGTACATCACCGAGCCCAAGGCCATCAAGGGCTCGACGCGCCTGGAGGCCAAGAAGCAGCGCCGGCGCGACGGCCGCGATGCCGGCCGCCGACGTCCCGTCGTGACCGAGGCCGAGTTCCTCGCCCGTCGCGAGGCCGTCGACCGGATGATGGTCGTGCGCGCCAAGAACGGCCGCACCCAGATCGGCGTCCTCGAGGACAACGTGCTCGTGGAGCACTACGTGGCGCGCAACCAGGACGCATCGCTGATCGGCAACGTCTACCTCGGCCGCGTGCAGAACGTGCTGCCCAGCATGGAGGCCGCGTTCGTCGACATCGGGCGCGGCCGCAACGCCGTGCTGTACTCGGGCGAGGTCGACTGGGACTCCGTGGAGACCGGCAACCAGCCTCGTCGCATCGAGCTCGCACTCAAGCCCGGTGACCGCGTGCTCGTCCAGGTCACCAAGGACCCGGTCGGCCACAAGGGCGCTCGCCTGACGAGCCAGATCTCCCTCCCCGGCCGCTACCTCGTGTACGTGCCCGGCGGATCGATGAACGGCATCTCGCGCAAGCTGCCCGACAACGAGCGCGCGCGCCTCAAGCGAATCCTCAAGGAGGTGCTGCCCGAATCCTCCGGCGTGATCGTCCGCACCGCGGCCGAGGGTGCCACCGAGGAGCAGTTGACCCGCGACGTGCAGCGCCTCACCTCGCAGTGGGAGCACATTCAGAAGCTGGTCGAGTCTCAGCAGGCGCCCGCACTGCTGCACGCCGAGCCCGACCTGCTGGTCAAGATCGTCCGCGATGTCTTCAACGAGGACTTCACGCGGATGACGATCCAGGGCGATGACGCGCATCGCACCATCAGCGCGTATCTCGAAAGCGTCGCGCCCGACCTGCTCGAACGCGTCGAGACGTACGCCGACGACGTCGATCCGTTCGACGCCTACCGCATCACGGAGCAGATCGAGAAGGCCCTCGATCGCAAGGTGTGGCTGCCTTCGGGCGGCTCGCTGGTGATCGACCGCACCGAGGCGATGACGGTCGTCGACGTGAACACCGGCAAGTTCGTCGGCTCCGGGGGCAACCTCGAGGAGACCGTCACCAAGAACAACCTCGAAGCGGCCGAGGAGATCGTGCGCCAGCTGCGACTGCGCGACATCGGCGGCATCATCGTCGTCGACTTCATCGACATGGTCCTCGAGTCCAACCGCGACCTGGTGCTGCGCCGTCTGGTCGAGTGCCTGAGTCGTGACCGCACGAAGCATCAGGTCGCCGAGGTCACCTCGCTCGGCCTGGTGCAGATGACGCGCAAGAAGCTCGGACTCGGGCTGCTGGAGACCTTCAGCGAGGCGTGCGAGGTCTGCGCGGGACGCGGCGTCATCGTGCACCACGATCCCGTCGTCAAGCACCGCGGTGGTGCCTCGAACGCACAGGGCCGCCGCTCGCGAGGGGGCTCTTCCTCCTCGCAGCAGAACAGTCAGGCCCAGGCTCCGGCTCCGGCCGCGGCGAACGGGGGCACCCACAGCATCACCGAGGGCGCCAAGTCGGCGTTGGCCGCGATCGCCGCTTCCACCATCGCGCCGGTGACGGGCGAGGTGCCGGTGAGTGAGGCTCCGGAGCCGGACACGGCAGCCGAGCGGCCGAAGAAGGGCCGGAAGAAGCGCGGTGCCGAGCGCCGCGCGCCGAAGTCGGAGGCCGAGCAGCTGCTGGACTCCGTGCTCGACGCCCTTCCCGAGCCTAAGGCCCCCGGCCAGGGGCGCGGCCGGCGCCGGGTCACCACCGCCATGCTGACAGCTTCGCCGTCGACCGGTCAGGACGCCTCAGCGGTCGCGGGCCCGGACCCGCAGTCCTGATGCGATCAGACGCCTCGTGAGCTCCTTGCCGCCGACGCGCTCCGCCCCGGCGGCGAGGAGCCGCGGCAGCGCGTCGGCGGGGACGTCGTAGTGATCGCGGTCGAACGCCCGGCGGGGCAGCGCCTGCGCGATCGCGAAATCGTGCAGCTCGGTCAGGCTCTCGTCGCTGACGAGATGCGCCCACAGCCGGCCGTGCGCCGGCCAGATGGGGTCGTCGACGAGAACGGTCATGCCGAGATCCTAGGCCGATGACACGCCCCGCCGCTCGCTTTGCGGCATCGCCTCACTTCCGGTAAAGTTGTCCTTTGGTGCGAGGCCCCTGCCGGCTGTCCCGGTCGCAGGAGAAGTCTTGCGTCCGCACCCGCCGCTCAGGCGGCGAACGCAAGCAACAGTCTTCCCGTGAGATTCCCGGAGCGATCCGCTCCCCAACGAAACAGGTATGAAGTGGTTTACGCAGTAGTGCGCGCCGGTGGCCGGCAGGAGAAGGTCGAGGTCGGCACGATCGTTCAGCTCGACCGTGTTCAGGCTGCCCAGGGCGAGAAGATCGAGCTTCCCGCCGTGCTTCTCGTCGACGGCGCCACGGTGACCACCGACGCCGACAAGCTGGCGAAGGTCACGGTCACCGCTGAGGTCCTCGGCGACCTCCGCGGCCCGAAGATCATCATCCAGAAGTACAAGAACAAGACCGGCTACAAGAAGCGCCAGGGCCACCGCCAGGAGCTCACGCGCGTCAAGATCACCGGCATCAAGTAAGCACGGGAAGAGGCTGAACAATGGCACATAAGAAGGGTGCGAGCTCGACCCGCAACGGTCGTGACTCCAACGCACAGCGACTCGGCGTGAAGCGCTTCGGCGGCCAGACCGTCAACGCCGGCGAGATCCTCGTCCGTCAGCGCGGCACGCACTTCCACCCCGGCGTCAATGTCGGCCGTGGCGGCGACGACACGCTCTTCGCCCTCGCCGCCGGCTCGGTGGAGTTCGGCGCGAAGGGCGGCCGCAAGGTCGTCAACATCGTCGCAGCCGCGCAGTAAGCGCAGCGCGCAGCAAGGACGGGGCGGGCTTCGGCTCGCCCCGTCCTGCGTATAGCCACAGTCAGAGGAGCACGACATGGTCACCTTCGTCGACACCGTCACCCTGCACCTGCGCGCGGGCAAGGGCGGGAACGGGTGCGTCTCGGTGCACCGCGAGAAGTTCAAGCCTCTCGGTGGACCCGACGGCGGCAACGGCGGCGACGGCGGCGACATCGTGCTCGTCGGGGACCCACAGGTGACGACGCTGCTGTCGTACCACCACTCTCCGCACCGCAGCGCCGGCAACGGCGGCTTCGGGATGGGCGATCACCGCTCCGGCGCCGAGGGGGAGTCGCTCGAGCTCCCGGTTCCCCTGGGCACCGTCGTGAAGAGCGCGGACGGCGATGTGCTGCACGACATGGTCACGCCGGGGGAGCGCTTCGTGGTCGCCGAGGGCGGGCGCGGAGGCCTTGGCAACGCCGCTCTCTCCTCGCCCAAGCGCAAAGCGCCGGGGTTCGCGCTCCTCGGCACCCCCGGTCACGAGGGCTCTGTGGTCCTCGAGCTCAAGACCGTGGCCGACGTCGCACTGGTCGGCTACCCCTCCGCCGGCAAATCCAGCCTGATCGCCGCGATGTCCGCGGCCAGGCCGAAGATCGCCGACTACCCCTTCACGACCCTGCACCCGAATCTCGGCGTCGTGCAGGCGGGCGACAGCCGCTACACCGTCGCCGACGTCCCAGGCCTCATCGAGGGCGCGAGCGAGGGCAAGGGCCTGGGTCTGGAGTTCCTGCGCCACGTCGAGCGCTGCAGCGCCCTGCTGCACGTGCTGGACTGCGCGACACTCGAGCCCGGCCGTGATCCGCTGTCCGACCTCGATGTGATCCTCGCCGAGCTCGCCGCCTACGAGGTGCCCGAGGGGCAGACGCCCCTGCTCGAGCGTCCCCAGCTGGTCGCCCTCAACAAGCTGGACGTGCCCGAGGCGCGCGAGCTCGCAGAACTGGTGCGCCCCGACATCGAGGCACGCGGCTTCCGGGTGTTCGAGATCTCGACGGTCTCCCGCGAAGGGCTTCGCCCGCTCAGCTTCGCCCTCGCGGAGCTGGTGGACGAGCACCGTGCCGCAGTCGCCGTGGAGGTGCCGCCGGAGAGGGTCGTCATCCGTCCCCGGGGAACCGAAGCGCAGTTCAGCATCCGGGTCGAAGGCGGCACCTACGGCAACGTCTACCGCGTGCTCGGCGAGAAGCCCGTGCGCTGGGTGCAGCAGACCGATTTCCAGAACGAGGAGGCGGTCGGCTACCTCGGCGACCGGCTCGAGCGCCTGGGCGTCGAGGACGGCCTGCTCAAAGCCGGCGCGGTGGCCGGCTCCACCGTCGTGATCGGCCAGGGTGACAACAGCGTCGTGTTCGACTGGGAGCCCTCGATCGCCTCCACCGCAGAGCTCATGACCTCGCCGCGCGGCACCGATGTGCGCATCGGCGGCAGCAACCGTCGGACGACCAGTGAGCGGCGTGAGCGCTATCACGAGCGGATGGATGCCAAGGCGGCGGCGCGCGCCGAGCTCGAAGAGCAGCGCCGCGCGTCCCGAGAGGGTGAGGAATGACCACCGTCAACCGCGCGGATCTGGCATCCGCCGGACGAATAGTGGTGAAGGTCGGTTCGTCCTCCATCAGCGGCGAGGCATCGTGGCGCATCCCGATGATCGTGCAGGCGCTGTCCACCGCCCACCGCCGCGGTGCGGAGATCATCCTCGTCTCGTCGGGTGCGATCGCCACGGGCATCCCGGTGCTGGCGCTGGAGTCTCGTCCCACCGACCTCGCCACACAGCAGGCCTCCGCAGCGGTCGGCCAGAACCTGCTCGTCTACCGCTATCAGGAGGCGCTGCGGCCGTTCGGCATCCTGGCGGGTCAGGTGCTGCTGACCACCGGTGACCTGGAGAACGCGACATCGCGCAGCAACGCGCGCCGGGCCATGGACCGCCTCCTGGCGCTGCGGGTGCTGCCGATCGTGAACGAGAACGACACCGTGGCCACGCAGGAGATCCGCTTCGGCGACAACGACCGGCTCGCGGCTCTCGTCGCCCAGCTGCTGGACGCCGATGCGCTTGTGCTGCTCAGCGACGTCGAATCCCTCTACACCAAGCCTCCCGCCGATCCTGGCGCGGAGCCGATCGATCTGGTGCGCTCCGACGCCGATCTGTCGGGCCTGGAGTTCGGCGCATCGGTCGTGAACAGCGTGGGCACCGGCGGCGCGGCGACGAAGGTCTCCGCCGCCCGAATGGCCGCGGCCTCGGGCATCGGCGTGCTGGTCACCAGCGCGGACCTCGTGGGAAAGGCCCTCGAGGGGGCCGCCGTCGGCACCTGGTTCGAGCCCGCCGGCCGCTGAGCGCCGGTCACACGCGGTCGGCGCCTATGCGCACGCCGATACACTGACCGGATGAGCATCCCCACCGTCGTCGACTCGTCGCCGGACACCGCACAGCATCGCCTGGCGCGCGCGAAGGAGGCCTCGCGATCCATCGCCCGGCTGACGAGCGGCGAGAAGGAGCAGGCGCTGGAGGCCATCGCGACGGCGATCGAGGAGAACATCGAGCGCATCGTCACCGCCAACGCCCTCGACATCGCGCACGGCCGGGAGAACGGCATCGGGGATGCGCTGATCGACCGGCTGCGCCTGGACGAGCTGCGGGTGCGCGCCCTGGCATCCGCCGTGCGCGACGTCGCCGCCCTGCCCGACCCGGTCGGGCAGGTGCTCGGCGGACACCGGATGCCCAACGGCGTCGCCCTCGAGCAGGTGCGCGTGCCCTTCGGGGTGGTCGGGGCGATCTACGAGGCTCGTCCCAACGTCACCGTCGACATCGCCGCGCTCGCGCTGCGCGCCGGCAACGCAGCCGTGCTCCGGGGCGGGAGCGCGGCACGTGAGTCGAACACGGTGCTGGTGGAGATCATGCGCGCGGCGCTGAATTCGGCCGGCATCGACCCCGAGGCCATCCAGACCGTCGACGACTTCGGTCGCGAGGGAGCGAGGGCGCTCATGCACGGGCGCGGATACATCGACGTGCTCGTGCCGCGGGGGAGTGCCGCTCTCATCGAGACCGTCGTCACCGAGTCGACCGTGCCCGTGATCGAGACGGGTGCCGGCGTGGTGCACATCGTGCTCGACGAGTCGGCGCCGGTGGAGTGGGCGCGCGACATCGTCGTGAACGCCAAGGTGCAGCGACCCAGCGTCTGCAACGCGGTCGAGACGGTGCTGGTGCTGCGCCAGGCCGCGCCGCTGCTGGTTCCCGTGGTCGCGAGCGCGCTGCAGAGCGAGGGCGTGGCGGTGCACGGCGACGACATGGTGGCGGGGCTCGTGTCGAACGTGATCCCGGCCACCGAGGAGGACTGGTCGACGGAATACCTCAGCCTGGACATCGCGATGAAGGTCGTCGACACGCTCGACGACGCCCTCGCCCATATCCGGCGGTACAGCACCGGCCACACGGAGTCCATCGTGACGACCGATTCCCGCAACGCCGAGCGCTTCCTCGCCGAGGTCGACTCGGCGGTCGTGATGGCCAACGCCTCCACGCGCTTCACCGACGGCGCCGAGTTCGGATTCGGCGCCGAGGTCGGCATCTCCACCCAGAAGCTGCACACCCGCGGGCCGATGGGCGTCTCGGAGCTGACCAGCACCAAATGGCTCGCGCGGGGGTCCGGCCAGACGCGGGGTTGAGGACTAGACTGGTCAGGCGTTTGCTTGACAGCTCAGAAATGGAGCAAGAATGAACCTCGTCGCACAGGTCGCGCTGGCCGCAGCCGAGACCGAGCACCACGGGAATGTGGCGGCCGACACCCTGATCTACGGCGTTCTCGCGGCCCTCGCGTTCGGTCTGCTCGCTGTCGTCACGCTGTCGTACCGCAACGTCGCGAACCGTCACTCGGCGAAGGCCGAGGCGTTCGCCGAGAAGCACGGCAAGGAAGGTCACGGCCACTAGGCGCGCATGCACGATTCCACCGCTCGGGCACCGCGCATCGGCGTGATGGGTGGCACCTTCGACCCCATCCACCACGGTCACCTGGTCGCGGCGAGCGAAGTGGCGCATTCCTTCGGCCTCGACGAGGTCGTCTTCGTGCCCACGGGCGAGCCGTGGCAGAAGCAGAACGTCTCGCCGAGCGAGCACCGTTACCTCATGACCGTGATCGCCACGGCGTCGAATCCCCGCTTCACGGTCAGCAGGGTGGATGTCGACCGAAAGGGACCGACGTACACGATCGACACGCTGCGGGATCTGAAGCGGCAGCGGCCCGACGCGGAGCTCTTCTTCATCACGGGTGCGGATGCCGTGGCGCAGATTCTCAGTTGGAGGGACCATGATGAACTGTGGGACCTCGCCCACTTCGTCGCGGTCTCCCGACCCGGACACGTGCTGAGCACCGACGGACTGCCCACCGAGAACGTGAGCCAGCTGGAGGTGCCGGCGCTGACGATATCGTCGACCGCGTGCCGCGAGCGGGTCGCCGACGAACAGCCCGTCTGGTATCTGGTGCCGGACGGGGTCGTCCAGTACATCGCAAAGCATCATCTGTATCGGAGCAAGGCATGAGCACATCGGACCAGGACGGACAGGCACGCCTCACGCGCAAGCAGCTGCGTGAGATCCGACTGACCGGCTCCACGCCGGTCATCAGCGAGGAGGAGGCCGCGTCGGCTGCGGCGCAGCCCACGCCGGTGCTTCCCCGTGCCGCCGAGCCGGTCGAGATCGCGCCTGCCCCGCCCGCGGACGAGCCCGCCCCCGGTGCGCCCCTGACCCGGCGGCAGATGCGCGCCCTCGAGCACGTCCGTGCAGAGGAGCAGGCGGCTCGCGCACCGCAGCCTGAGGAGCCGACGGGCAACCGGGAGGATGCTCCGGTGACCCTGCCGACGGCGACCGTCGCCCCGCAGACCGCCCCTGCTTCTGCCCCGGCGGAGGATCAGGCACCGTCGCAGGACCAGGACCAGGACCACGACCAGGACCAGGAGGTCGTCTCAGGCCTTCCCTCGTTCGATACAGCTCCGCGGCCGACCGTTCCGCGGTTCGATGCAGAGAACGGCGAGCAGGCCTCCGCACCGACGGATGCCGCCGCCGACCGCGAGCAGGTCGCGGCGATCTTCGATCAGGCCGCTGTCGAGTCCGTCGACGAGCAGGAGCCGCGGAACGCCACGGCCGCGGACGCGTCGAAGGCCACGGAGCCGGAGCGACCCATGGTCGGAGCCGCCTTCGGCATCGGCGTGAAGGCGGAGCACAAGGATCCCGCACTGGACTCGCTCTTCGACGAGCTGATCGACGGCGAGACCTCCGGCTCGCAGCACGGGGCACCGACTGCGCTCATCTTCACGCCCTCGCTCGGGTCGGGGTCGCTGTCGGGTCCCATCGCGTCGACGGGCGAGATGCTCATCACGGGCACCTACACGCTGCCCGACGGGATCGGGTCGCAGGGGCACGCGCACGGCGTGGCCGACGGCAAGGACCTGGACGCCATGCTCATCGACGGCGAGCTCGCTCCCGCGTCGTCGCCCACGCCGATCGCCGCCAGTTCCGCGATCAGCACCTCCAAGCAGGCCGGCGAGGTCATCCGTCCGCCTGCGCCCGACAAGGGCAACAAGCTCATGCTCACCCTGGCGATCGTCGCCGGCGGACTCGCGCTCGCGCTGGCCGCCGCCCTCATCATCGCCTTCACCACGAGAGTCCTTGGTTGATGCAATCCCCTGAGAACGCTGTTGAGATGCTTCAGATCGCCGCGAATGCGGCGGACTCGAAGGGCGGCGAGGACCTTGTCGCACTGAACGTCTCCGGGCCGCTGCCGCTGGTCGACGCCTTCCTCCTCGTCACCGGCAACAGCGAACGCAACGTCGCCGCCATCGCGGACGAGGTCGAGGACCGGCTGTACGAGGCCGGCCACCGCCGCATCCGCCGCGAAGGGCGCGCCGAGGCGCGCTGGGTGCTGCTCGATTTCGGTGATCTGATCGTGCATGTCTTCCACGCCGAGGAGCGCGTGTACTACGGGCTCGAGCGGCTCTGGAAGGACTGCCCGGTGATCCCGATCGAGATCACCGAGCGAGTCTCGGGGGAGTAGCCGGGCTCTACTCCTCGTCACCGCCGGACGCGAGCCGGTCCGCTTCGGCGCTGTCGATCAGCTCCGGGTCGGCATCCGGGTCGAGCTCGGTCTCGCCGTCGACCTCTCGCGTGGCGGGGCCGTCCTCCTCGCGCGCGTCGGGATCCTCGGGAAGGTAGTTGGGTGTGGGGTTGGACATGATCCGCTCCTGTCTCAGTGGATGCTACGGACCGTAGCCCGATCGTCCTCTGTCGTGGAGAACCTTGACGTCGCCGGCTCGCGGCGCTATCCATCAGTCCTGCTCCGACGTCACGCGCACCACGTGGCGTCGGGGGTTGTGCGGGTCGTACCAGAGGGTGAGCGGGTCGCCGGGTCGGGGGATGTTTCCGGACGGGACGCTCGTCGACCCGCGCAGCTCTCGGGGCGCTCCCGCCTCGTCGGAGTAGCGGATGAGGTAGCTCACGCCCTCGTACGCGGAGGTGGCGTCCGAGTGGCCGCCGCGCACTTCGACGAACTCGGCGTCCACCTGATGTCCGCGTGTGAGGATGTGGCGGATACGCCGGGCCCGCCACCACGAGACGGCGCCGAGGGCGGCGGCGAGCGGGAGCAGCACGAAGACGGCCACGAGCGGAGTTCCGAGAACGGCGGCCGAGACACCGACCCCGAGGGCGCCGCCGAGCGCCATGAGTGCGAAGGACGGGAGCAGTGACCGGTCGGTCTCGACGCGTCGGACCTTCATCATGAGGGTCGCGCCACCGAGTCCGACGAGGGCCGCCAGGCTCAGAACCGGTAGGTCGCCGGTGTCGATGGAGACACCGACGACGAGCGTTCTGCTGAGCCAGAACCCGATGAAGGCAGCCGAGCCGAAGACCAGGACCGCGCCGGTCATGGGGATCCACGCCACCAGGCGGTGATGTTCAGCCATGACCGGAGTCTATCCATCGCCTGCGCGAATGCCAGGCGGCTCCGGATACCGGATGCCCGAACCCCATCCGATCTCCCAACCCGGCTTCGGTTCGTACGCGTCGGAGTACGCGACGGGCAGCGCAGCATGGTCGGTGATGAGGGCGACGAGTCCGGAGAACCATCGTCTGTACTCCGGATCCGGCTCTGTGGCTTCCAACCCCAGCGCGGTGGCGATCAGCTCTGCGAAGTCGGCCGGGCTCGTGGTCACCGAGACCATGGTTTCCGCGAACTCCATGCCGCCTGCGGTCGAGTACCGGATGATCGGCCCGGCTTCTTCCCTTCGTGTGTGGTCGAGTTCTCCGGCAAGGACTCGGGCTTCGGCGATGGCAACGCGCCAATACGCGCCCGACGGACTCATTCCGGGGAGCGCTCGGACCTGCTCGTACCCGCGTTCATGCAGCACGCGCACACCCTCGAACATGTGGATGAGCATGTTCAGCTCCAGCTCGGCGCGCACGACGCGTTCGGTCTCCTCATCGAACGCGACGAACCGGATGTCCTCCACTGTGCCGGGCATCTCAAGGATCGTGCGCACCGCGATCTCGACGGCGTGACGGAGCGGCCACCGGTAGATCCCTGTACTGATGAGTGGGAACGCGATGCTGTTCGCGCCGAGCTCGTCGGCGACGGCGAGAGATCTGCGGTAGCAGGAGGCGAGCAGTTCCGGGTCCTGCTGGCCGGCACTGTAGTTCGGACCCACGGTATGCACGACCCACTGCGCAGGCAGGTCGCCTGCGGTCGTGTAGCCGGCGTCGCCGGTCGCGAGCCCGTCCGGGAAGCGTTCGATGCAGTCGGCGAGGATCTCGGGTCCCCCTGCGCGGTGGATGGCGCCGTCGACGCCGCCTCCGCCGCGCATGCGGTGGTTGGCTGCGTTGACGACGACGTCGACCAGCTGCTGGGTGATGTCGCCACGAACGACGGTGATGGTGCTCATACAGCAAAGCTATCGACTGGCTACCGATCGCTCGATTACCGGCGTGCAGCTGGAGACGTTTCTGAACATCTCACATTCGGTGGACCTGAGGGGACTCGAACCCCTGACCCCCTGCATGCCATGCAGGTGCGCTACCAGCTGCGCCACAGGCCCATCGCTGCCGTCTCGCGGCAACCTGTTCAGCATACTACGGCCGCCGAGCACAGTGCGAATCCGGCTCGAACACCGGGAGTGTCGTCCGCTGCGGCTTACGAGAACACGCTCATCGCGTACAGGGCGAAGACGAAGAGGTGCGCCGCGCCGTGCAGCGCCGTGACCCGCCGGCCCGCGAACGTCGCCAGAGTGAGCAGCAGCGTCACGCCGAGCAGCAGCAGGTTCACGGGGCTCTCGGCGAGCAGCACGTGCTGGCCGGTGAGCAGTCCGATGGTGAGCACCGCGGGAATGGTCAGGCCTGCGGTGGACACCAGCGCGCCGTGGCACAGGTTGCTGACGCGCTGCATCTCGCCGAGCAGCGCGGCGCGCACCGTGGTGATCGTCTCCGGCAGGAAGACGATCATGGCGATCAGCACGCCCGACAGGGCGACCGGCGCTCCTGCGCGCGCGAGGCCGTCATCCAGCAGCACCGCCATGTCGTGCGAGAGCAGCACGATGGGCAGTACCAGGGCGATCAGCAGAATCGTGCGCCCGAGGAGCTCGGTGCGATGCGCGGCCGGTCTGGCACCGGTCGGCCCGCCCGGCCGGGCATCCGATGCGGCAGCAGGGGCGCTTTCGGCGACTTCCTGGAAGTCCGCGCGCTGCGCACCGGTCTGGCGCACGAGGAAGAAACCGTAGAGCAGGATCGTGAGCGCGATGATCCCGATCGCCTGCGCGGGGGCGAAGGCCCCGCCGACTCCGAGGAGCCCCGGGAGTGCGAACGCCGTGGACAGCAGCACGATCAGCATTCCCAGGTACGCCGAGACGCCCGTGCGGTTGGCGCGCAGCTGCCGATGCCGCAGTCCGCCGATGACCAGCGCCGCACCGACGACCAGATTCATGATGATCATCGACACCGCCATCACCGAGTCGCGGGCGATCGTGGGGTGCTCGCCGGGGCCGAGCATCACGGCGGCGATGAGGATGACCTCGATGCCTGCGATCGACAGCGTCAGCACCAGCGTGCCGTACGGGTCGCCCAGGCGACGTGCGAGGTGCTCCGCCTCGGTGACGACGCCGAACGCGCACACGGTGATGACGGCGACGATGCCGGCCAGCAGAAGCCACAGGATGCCCGTGGACAGCGGAGCGTCGAGGAGCGGTGCCAGCGCCGACAGCACGCCGAAGGAGAGCCAGCCCAGTGCGAGTCGGGTCAGGGCGAGAGGAGTGAGGATCGAGCGGACGGTGGTGCGCATGACAGGATGCCGAATCTGCGGGGCCGTCCCAGCTCTGTTCTCGCCGCCCGGGTCGTCCCGGCGGTCGCTTCCACGCCATCCTATCCGGGAACAGGCGGGGACCGGGCGGCGTTGAGGGTGACGTGACCATCCTGGAGAGCGTCGTGGTGGGGGCCGGTCAGGCCGGCCTGTCGGCCTCGTACCATCTGAAGCGGCTCGGCATCGAGCGCGTCGTGCTGGATGCGAACCATCGACCGGGCGGCGCGTGGCAGCACCGCTGGAACGCCCTCACCATGCACGATGTGCACGGTGTCGCGGAGCTGCCCGCCGACGCCCCACCAGCGCGCTCGTCTCAGCGCGCAAACCGAGTGGTGCCGGCGACCTTCGCCGCCTACGAGCGTGCGCACGCGCTCCCGGTCATCCGCCCCGTCACCGTGCGCCGGGTGAGCGACGCCGGCGGCATCCTGACCGTCGATGCGGATGCGCGGCAGTGGCGCACCCGTACCCTCGTCAACGCCACCGGCACGTGGACCAGACCGTTCCTGCCGCACTACCCCGGGATGGAGACGTTCCTCGGCGAGCAGCTGCACACGGTCGACTATCCGGGGGCCGAGCATTTCCGCGGCAGACGCGTTCTGGTCGTCGGCGCCGGTGCGTCCGCGGTGCAGTTCCTGGGTGCTCTGGCACCCATCGCCGACACCCTGTGGGTCACACGCCGCCCACCCGTGTGGCGCACAGACGATTTCACACCCGAGGCGGGGGCGGCAGCGGTCTCCCTCGTCGAGCAGCGCGTCGCCCGAGGCCTGCCCCCGGAGAGCGTGGTCAGCGTCACCGGCCTGATGCTGCGGCCCCAGGAGCGCGAGGCCGAGCGCCTGGGCGCCTACGCTCGACGCCGGCCGATGTTCCAGCGCATCGAGCCCGACGGGGTCCGCTGGCCGGACGGGAGCTTCGAAAGGGTCGACGCCATCCTCTGGGCCACCGGCTTCCGTCCGGCGGTCGCCCACCTCGCGCCACTGCACCTGCGCGGCCCGATGGGCGGCATCCAGCTGGATCGGAACGGGCGCGGCACCACCGCCGTCGCCGATCCGCGCATCCAACTCGTCGGCTACGGGCCGTCCGCCAGCACGATCGGCGCGAACCGCGCCGGGCGCACCGCGGCCCGGGGCGTGCAGCGCCGGCTCGCGCTGATGGTGGCATCCAGCGCCGTGGCGTAGCGTCGCTGGCATGCGCAGGATGCTTCAGAGCGGCCTGGCCGCGGTCGCCGCCGTGGCTCTGCTCGTGGGTTGCGCGCCCGCACCCGCACCGACCGTGGCGTCGAGTCCGACGGCGTCGACGCCCACGCCGACGCCCACGCCGACCGTCGAACCCGCCGCGGCCGCGGTCGCGGAGATGAGCACGGCAGAGCAGGCGGCGAGCGTCGTGATGGGGCACGTGCCCAGCACCGACCCGGCGACGCTGCGCGCGTACATGGCGTCGGGGCCCGATGGAGCGGCGCTGGGCGGGTTCATCCTGATGGGCGCGAATGTTCCGGGCGACGCCGCGCAGGTGAGGGCCGTGGCGGACGCGCTCACGCTCGACGCGTCACTGCCCCCGCTGATCGCGATCGACCAGGAGGGCGGCGTCGTCTCGCGGCTGCCCTGGGACGACCTGCCCGGAGGACGTGCCCTGCAGGCCGAGACCCCCGAACGTACCCGCGATGTGTTCGCGCAGCGGGCGAAGCTCATCGCCGAGGCCGGCGCCCAGGTCAACTTCGGCATCGTCGCCGACGTGCCGATGGACTCGTCGTCGTTCATCTCGTCCCGGGCGCTGGGCGCAGACGCGGACTCGGCCGCCGCGCGCGTCGCCGCCGCCGTCGAGGGCGAGCGGGGGACCGTGCTCTCCACTCTCAAGCACTTCCCGGGCCACGGCGCCGCGCCGGGCGACTCACACCACAGCGTCCCGTCATCCGGGATGACGCTGTCGCAGTGGCGCGCCGCCGACGCGACGCCCTTCCAGGCCGGCATCGACGCGGGCGCCGAACTGCTGATGTTCGGACATCTCGCCTACACGTCGGTCGACGACGCCCCGGCGTCGCTCTCCGCCCGCTGGCACGCCATCGCCCGCGAAGAGCTCGGATTCGACGGCGTGATGATCACCGACGACCTGGGCATGCTCAGCTCCTCCGGCGTCGCGGCGTACCGGGACCCGGTGGCGAACGCCGTGGCGTCGATCGGCGCAGGGAACGACATGGTGCTCATGATCGCGGGCTCCAGCGCGCAGACCGCGCACGACATGGCGGCAGGCATCGCCCGAGCGGTCGACGAGGGCACACTTCCGGCGGAGAGGCTCAGAGACGCCGCGGAACGCGTGATGGAGCTGCGGATGCAGCTGTCGGGCTAAGCCGCGTCGGATGCCGCGGCGCCGAGCCAGGCCTCGAGCATCCGTGCGCGCAGCGCCGCACCGCGCTCCGCGAAGGCGCGCTGACGCCGTACGTACTCGGCCTTGCCCTCCGGGTCCTCGATGAGCACGGGGAGCACGCCCCAGGCGGAGAGGTCGTAGGGGGCCGCCTGCATGTCCAGCAGGCGGATGTCGCGTGCCAGCTCGAAGGCGTCGAGCAGCAGCTCTCCGGGCACGAGCGGTCCGAGTTTCACCGCCCACTTGTACAGGTCCATGCCCGCGTGCAGGCATCCGGGCTGCTCGAGCTCGGGCTGCGTGTCGCGCGTGAGCACCTGCCTGTTGCGCGGCGCGGCGGCGCCGGTGAAGAAGCGGAAGGCGTCGAAATGGGTGCAGCGCAGGTCGTTCGCCTCGACCACGGCATCCGTTCCCGCCTGGCCGAGGCGCAGCGGGACGGGATGTCGGTGCTCCTGGTCGCGGTAGACCATCGCCCATTCGTGCAGGCCGAAGCATCCGAACTGTGCGGGACGAGAGGCGGTGCGGCGCAGCATCCGTTCCACGAGGTCAGCGAGCTGGGGCTTGTCGGCTCGGAACAGGGCGGCATCGGGAGCGACACCGCCGGCGGCGGGGGAGTACCAGCGCCATCCCGCGCGCTCCTCGGCTCCGGTCAGAGCCACGCCGGCACCCGGATGCCAGCGCCGCAGCACGGCCGGCTTGTAGGCGTAGTAGGTGAACAGGAAGTCCCAGACCGGATGCTTCTCGCCTCGTGCAGCGCGTTCGCGGTGCGCGGCGGTGAGAGCATCCGCGCGCTCGGCGTGCGCCTGCGCGCGCGACGTCCACTCCGTGCGGGAGAGGGCAGGACTGGCCGAAACGGTCATGGCTTCGCGTCGATGATGCCGGCCTCGCCCAGTCGGTCGCGCAGTCCCGCGCCGTCCTCGGCGCTGACCCACGGCACTTCGTCGGCGGTGTGCTCGACCGAGGCCCGGCCACCGGCCAGAACAGCCTCGGCGGGGAGCAGGCGACGGATGGCGACGCCGGCGACCGCTTCCGGATGCTCGTCCAGGAACTGCGAATAGATCGCCTCGTCGTGCTGGCCGTCGTCGCCGATCAGCAGCCATCGCACATCGGGGAACTGTTGCGCGAGGCGGCGCAGATTGCCCGTCTTGTGCTCACGGCCGCTGCGGAACCAGCGATCGTGCGTGGGGCCCCAGTCGGTGAGCAGCATGGCACCGGCGGGGAACAGATTGCGGCTGAGGAACCGGCGCAGGGTCGGCGCGATGTTCCAGGCGCCGGTGGAGAGATAGATCATCGGCGCGCCCGGGTGGTCGCGCCGCAGCTGTTCGAGCAGCACCGCCATGCCGGGCACCGGCGTGCGCGCGTGCTCGTTGAGCACGAAGGAGTTCCACGCGGCGATGAACGGACGCGGCAGTGCGGTGACCATGACGGTGTCGTCGACGTCGCAGACCACGCCGAAGCGCTCTCCCTCGGCGACGACGAACACCGTGGCCTCGACAGGTTCGCGCCCCTCGACCGACATCGTGAAGGTCTGCCAGCCGGGCTCGAGGTCCGCGTCGATCACCGTGTCGATCACACCGCCGCGGTCGGCGACCACGTCGTGCGTGCGGCCGCCGAGATGCACCTGCACCGAGGCGAAGCTGACCGGGATGCCGACGAAAGCGCGCCATCCGCGCACGCCGGTGCCCTCGCCCCGTGAACCCTTCGGCGGTGGGACGATCAGCACGCGGCCGACGACGCGAATCCAGCCGGTGCCGCCGTAGCCCGGGAACGGGACGACGGTCGCCGAACGCCCGCGTCGGCGGGCGCGGCGTTCGCGCCAGACGTGGAAGCGGTGCTCAAGGCGAGCGAACCAGTGGATCTTGGCCGCTGTGGCTGGGGACATCGCCTCCAGTCTTTCACGGTTCCGCGTGGGGCTCATCCGTCATGTGACGCGCCTCGCGCCGGGCGATGACCTTCTTCGCGACGAACAGCCCGACCAGCAGCAGGGCGATCACGCCCACGAACACGTATCCGGCGTAGTGCACGCGCTGGGAGAGCTCCTGAAAGCTGCCGGCGGCTCCCGCGGCGAGCCCGACGTAGATCGTCGCCCACAGCGTGCAGGCGGGCAGAGTCCACGCGATGAACCGGCGGTAGGCGTACCCGCTCATGCCGACGGTCAGCGGTACGAGCGAATGCAGCACGGGCAGGAAGCGGGAGAGGAAGATGGCGATGCCGCCGCGGCGCCGGAGGTAGCGCTCCGATCGTTCCCAGTGATCCTCGCCGATGCGCCTGCCCAGCCACGACGAGCGGATGTGCGGGCCCGCCCAGCGACCCAGCCAGAAACCGAGCGATTCGCCGATCAGCGCGCCCACGATGACCGCTGCGCCCAGCACGATGCCCTGCGCCCACGAGGTGACGCCGATGGCGGCGACCAGCACGACGGTGTCGCCGGGTACGACCAGCCCGACGAGGATGCTGGTCTCGAGCATGATCGCGACGGCGGCGAGCACGGTGCGCAGCACGGGATCGACGGACCGCACGGCCTCGATCGCCCAGGACACGAAGTCATCCACACCATGAGCGTAGGGCCTGCCTGCGCGCTCTACGCTGTGAAGGTGCCTGCACCGCGCCCGCTCGCCGTCCGTCCTCTGGAGGGAGCCGTCGACGCCGAGAGCCTCTTCCTCCGCCTGTTCGCCGACGAGCAGGCGGCCTTCTGGCTGGATGCGGGAGACGGCGCCGCGGACGGCTGGAGCATCCTGGGCGCAGGCGATGAGGAGCCGGATCCCGCGGCGGTGCGGTCCGTTCCGCTGACCGCGGCCCGCCCGGACACGACGACTGAGCTGCCGTTCGCCGGCGGATGGGTGGGCTGGCTCGACTACGAGCTCGGCGCCGCAGCGCTGGGCGCGCCGGTCGCCGGTTCGGTTCCCTCGGGTGCGTGGATGCAGGTCTCCCGTGCGGTCGCCGTGGACCACGCCGCGGGGCGCGCCTTCGCGCTGGCTCCGGCAGGTGACGTCGACCGATGGCGCGCTCGTGTGCAGGAGGTCCTGCATCCAGGTGCGCCCGCGCCGGTGCTCGAGCCGGCAAGCGTCGCTCGCCCTGCCACGGCACGGCACGACGTCGCCGGGTACATCGGTCTCGTCGAGGAGTGCCGTGCCGCGATCGAGCGCGGGGACGCGTATCAGCTGTGCCTGACCACACGGTTCACGGTGCCGCGCCCCGAGCATCCGATCGACGTGTACCGCCGCCTGCGCACCGTCACACCCGCACACCACGGCGGCTACATCCGCATCGGTGGCCGGCACCTGCTCAGCGCGAGCCCCGAGCAGTTCCTCGCGGTCGAGGGCGGCGTCGCATCCACCAGCCCCATCAAGGGGACCAGGCCTCGGGGCGCGACCGCCGAGGACGACGTGCGGCTCGCCGAGGAGCTGCGCACCGATGTCAAGGAGCGCGCCGAGAACGTCATGATCGTCGACCTCATGCGCAACGACCTGTCGCACGTCGGCGTCCCCGGCACGATCCAGGTGGAGCGGCTGTGGGAGGTGGAGTCGTATCCGGCCGTGCATCAGCTGGTCAGCACCGTCAGTGTGCGACTGCGAGAGGGCGTCACCGTCGGAGACCTGAGCGACGCCGCGTTCCCGGCCGGGAGCATGACCGGCGCGCCGAAGCTCTCGGCGATGACGCTGCTGCACGCCTTCGAGAAGGTGCCCCGTGGCATCTACTCGGGGTGCTTCGGGCACGTCGGCCTCGACGGCAGGCTCGATCTGGCGATGGTCATCCGCTCGATCGTCGTCGAGGACGACATCGCCTACGTGGGGGCGGGCGGGGGGATCACCTGGCTCTCGGAACCGGCGGCCGAGGCTGCGGAGGTCGCGGTGAAGGCGCGCGCGCCACTGGCGGCGCTGGGTGCGACGGTGCCCGGCGAGTGGGCGGCCGTCGTCCAGTCGCGATAACCTGGAAGGACCCGATTTCCGGGCCGTCCCGCAGCGTCAGATTGGCCGTTCCTTGTCCGAGCATCCCGCAGAGTCCACCGCCGAGTCCACCGAGGCGATGTCGGCGCACGACATCCAGAGCAAGTGGCAGCAGTACTGGGCGCAGAACGAGACCTTCCTCGCGGGCGGGGCCGACGACGAGCGTCCGCGCAAGTACATCCTGGGGATGTTCCCCTACCCCTCGGGTGACCTGCACATGGGGCACGCGATCAACTATCTGTACCCCGACATCGTGGCGCGCTACTGGCGCCACCGCGGGCACAACGTCCTGAATCCGATCGGCTGGGACTCCTTCGGCCTGCCCGCCGAGAACGCGGCGATCAAGCGCGGCGCGGACCCGCGCGAGTGGACCTACAAGAACATCGACCAGCACAAGGCCGGCTTCCGCGGCTACGGGATGTCTTACGACTGGTCGCGCGTGCTGCACACCTCCGACCCGGAGTACTACCGCTGGAACCAGTGGCTGTTCCTGAAGCTGTACGAGCGGGGCCTGGCGTACCGCAAGAAGAGCGCCGTCAACTGGTGCCCGAACGACCAGACCGTGCTGGCCAACGAGCAGGTCGTCGACGGGCGCTGCGAGCGCTGCGGCGCCGAGGTCGTCAAGAAGAAGCTCACGCAGTGGTACTTCAAGATCACCGACTACGCCGACCGGCTGCTCGATGACCTGGACGCCCTGGAGGGCCACTGGCCGCACAAGGTGCTGCAGATGCAGCGCAACTGGATCGGCCGTTCCACCGGCGCCGACGTCGATTTCCGCATCGAGGGCCGTGAGGAGCCCGTCACGGTGTTCTCCACGCGCCCCGACACGCTGCACGGCGCGACGTTCTTCGTGGTCGCGCCCGACTCGGACCTGGCCGCCGAACTGGCCGCCGGCGCATCGGCCGAGGTGCGGATGCGGTTCCAGGACTACCTCGACACCGTCCAGAAGCAGACCGAGATCGAGCGGCAGTCGACCGACCACCCGAAGACCGGCGTGTTCCTGGAGCGCCATGCCGTCAACCCGGTCAACGGCGAGCTGCTGCCGATCTGGGCCGCCGACTACGTGCTCGCGGACTACGGCCATGGCGCCGTCATGGCGGTGCCCGCGCACGACCAGCGCGATCTGGACTTCGCCCGCGCCTTCGACCTGCCCGTCAGGGTCGTCGTCGACACGACCGTTTCGGGTGGAGCGGACGACGGCGAGGATCTCGCCGAGCTCGACCCCGCGACCACCGGTAAGGCACTGGTCGGCAGCGGACGGATGACCGGCTCGGGCGAGCTGGACGGGATGGACAAGGATGCCGCCATCGCGGCGACCATCGCACGCATGGAGGCCGACGGCACCGGCCGCGCGGCGAAGAACTACCGTCTGCGCGACTGGCTGATCTCACGCCAGCGGTTCTGGGGCACGCCCATCCCGATGCTGCACCTGCAGGATGGATCCGTGGTCCCCGTCCCCGAGGACCGGCTGCCGGTGAAGCTGCCGAGCGTGGAGGGCCTGGACCTGCGGCCCAAGGGCACGTCCCCGCTGGGTGCGGCGGAGTCGTGGGTGCGCACGGTCGATCCGGCCTCAGGGGAGCCCGCGCTGCGCGACCCGGACACCATGGACACTTTCGTCGACAGCTCGTGGTACTTCCTGCGCTTCCTGTCGCCGAACAGCGACGAGTTCGCGTTCGATCCGGCCGAGGCGAAGCGCTGGGCGCCGGTGGACGGCTACTTCGGCGGCGTGGAGCACGCGATCCTGCACCTGTTGTACGCGCGGTTCATCACCAAGGTGCTCTTCGACCTGGGGGTGATCGAGTTCGAGGAGCCGTTCTCGAACCTCGTCAATCAGGGCATGGTCATCATGGACGGCGCGAAGATGTCCAAGAGCAAGGGCAACCTCGTCGAGCTCTCCGACCTGCTGGGCCAGTACGGCGCCGACGCGCTGAGGCTCGGCCTGGCGTTCGCCGGACCGGTCGAGGACGACAAGGAGTGGAACGGCGTCTCGATCGCCGGCGCGCACAAGTTCCTCGCTCGTGCCCTGCGAGCCGCAGACGAGACGTCGAGCGCCGTGGGCGCCGACGCGGCGATCGGTGACGCGGCGCTGCGCCGCATCACCCACCGCCTGCTCGCCGATGCTCCCGGTCTGCTCGAGCAGACGAAGTTCAACGTGCTCGTCGCACGCCTGATGGAGCTGGTGAACGGCATCCGCAAGACGATCGACGCGGGTGCCGGCGCGTCGGATCCCGCCGTGCGCGAGGCCGCCGAGACGGTGGCGCTGCTGCTCGAACCCATCGCACCGCACACCGCCGAAGAGCTGTGGGCGCGTCTGGGACACGAGCCTTCGGTCAGCGCCGTGCCGTGGCCGGATGCCGACCCCGCGCTGCTCGTGGAGGACACCGTCACCACGGCCGTGCAGGTGAACGGCAAGGTGCGCGCGACGATCGATGTGCCCGCCGACATCTCCGAGGCCGATCTCGAGGCCGCCGCCCGCGCGGACGAGAAGGTGCAGCGCGCCCTGGAGGGCAAGGAGATCGTGCGGGTGATCGTGCGTGCACCGAAGATCGTGAACTTCGCCGTCAAGGGCTGACCAGACACCTCGAGAACTCCTGCACATCCGGCGATGTGCGGGAGTTCTCCACATCTGCCGGGCCCGCGCCTTCCGGACGGATGCGGGATGCGTAGCGTGACGACGTGCCCCCTTCAGAACCGACAGACGCGCCGGCCAGGCCGCGGCTGCGGCTCGGCGTCGGCGCGGCCGTCACCCTGGGCCTGGTGGTGCTCTCCGCCGCGGTGGGATGGGGCATCCTGCGCGGCCAGGCGGCGCCCGTGGAGGCGCTCGGGCTCGATGACTCCGTGTCGTCGGGCGAGGTCAGCGTCGACGAGGGCGGTGGGCTCTACGTGCACGTGCTGGGCGAAGTCGCGCACCCCGGACTGTACATCCTGGAGACGGACGCCCGGCTGGTCGATGCGCTTGCGGCCGCGGGCGGCGCCCTCGACGCCGCGGATCTGAAGGCGGTAAATCTGGCGCGTCCCCTCAGCGACGGCGAGCAGATCGTCGTGCCCGCGCAGGGTCAGCAGGGCGCAACGGGCGCGTCGTCCGATTCGGCGGTGGATTCTGACGGCCGGGTGGACCTGAACGCGGCGTCCCAGGCCGACCTGGAGACGCTGCCGCGGATCGGGCCGGCGCTGGCGCAGCGCATCCTCGACTGGCGCGAGGAGAACGGCCGGTTCCGCGCCGTCGAGGATCTGCTCGCCGTGCCGGGCATCGGGGAGAAGCTGCTCGCGGGCGTGCGCGAGAAGGTGCGGGTGTGAAGGACCTGCGCACGAGCCTGCTGGCGGTCGTCCTCTGGGCGGTCGCGCTGATGTGCATCCACCTTCCGCCGCTGGCGCTTGCGCTGGCCGGTGCATGCGGGGCGGGAGCCGTGTCGTACGTCGTCGTGCGACGGCTCACACGGCAGCGTGCGAACGGGCTGGTCGTGCTCGTGCTGGTCTGCTGCTGCGCGGTGGGTCTCGCCGTCGCCGGGGCGCAGCCTCGGAGAGCGGTGCTCGCGCAATCGGACGGGCGTGCGGTGGAGGCCGTCGTGGAGGTGTCCTCCTCGGCGTCGGTGGGCTCCGACGGGCGCCTCTGGTTCGACGCGGAGACCGTTGCGCTCGGCGCGCCGGATGCGATGCGGCCGCTGCGCGCCCCGGTGCGGGTGGGCGTGGATCCGATCGATGGCGTCGACATGGGCGCACGGCTGCGAGTGACCGGTCAGGCGAAGGCCACTGAGCCGGCGGAGCGGGCCGGACTGGTCGTCTTCGGTGCCGATGCGGAGGTGCTGGCACCCGCATCCGGCGTGTTCGCGGTCGCGGCCGGCACCCGCGCCGCGTTCGTCGCCCGAGCGACACGATTGCCGCAACCCGGCGCCGGCCTGCTCCCCGGCCTCGCGGTGGGTGACACGACGGCCGTCTCCGAGGAGCTGAACGCGGCGATGCTCGCCTCGGGGCTGAGTCACCTCACCGCGGTGAGCGGCGCGCCTCATCTGAGAGCATTCGCGAGAACGGATCAGCCACTTTCTCCAGGTTAGCGCCCGGTCAGGGTCGGTTTATGAACCCACCTTCTCACTGTAACCGACCCACCTGTTAACTCACGATCTTGGTTCATCTCCAGACGAGCTCAACCCGACCTTCGTTGATTCCTCTCAAGCCTCGATCGGACGGATCAATCGGATGGATCCGAGGATTGACGAGTGCACGAACGACGTGTCGCTGTTGAGCGATCGACATCCGCTTCCAGAGCTGTGCCGCGACCGGGAACGCTCTGTACAACGCGGTCACGAGAGGGTCCTGCGCCTCGAGTTCGATCATCCGATGTTGGGCTGCTTGGATCTTGGGGAGAACGATGTCCTGTTGCGGTTTCAACAGGTCGCTGGACGGACCTCGTCGCGAGTATTCTTCGTGTACTTCTTGGAGCCAGGCCCGGTGGCCTGCGATCTCGAGTCGAAGCGCCTCGTGCTCGTCACGAGCTGCCTCGTCTTTCAGCCGTGACGGCACTCGGAAACTCTCCTGTGCAACCCGTTCGAGCACAGCCTCGGTGATGATCTGGTCGAGGTGCTCCTGCCTCATGGACACGTGGAATCCGGTCTGGCCGGGTTGTCCAGGGCATTCGTAGACGCGGTACCTCGACGGCTCAGCGACCGAGCCGCGTGCACGAGGCCTGCGGCCGTTCTGAGCGCCGACACGGAGAGGCGCGTCGCACACGCCACACAGGGCAAGACGGCTCAGCAGATACTTCGAGGGACGACCGCCTTTTCGTGCGGCCGATATGCCAGCCTCTGCGCCCATGCGCTCAAGTCTGTCGTAGATGCATCGAGCCGCAGAGCGATTCGCGGTGAGGACCTCGATGGACCTGTTCGCCAGATCCGGACTGTTTGCCAGTGCGTCGTGTTGCGCTTCACGAGACGAGGACTGGTTGGTGCTGCAGAGGTCTACTTCCAAATGCGTATGTGCCGCACTGACGATCGCGGCGCGCACGGCATCGCCGATCGAAGCTCCGTTGGCGACGAGCGCGTCGAGTGCGTCGCCGGCGGCGATGTCGAGCGCAACGCTGATCTGCGCGCGCGTGGGTGGCATTCAGTGATCGCTAGATCGCGCGGGCAGCAGGAGCGAGCGGCGAATCATCCCGACCTGCGCGCGGAACAACGGGGATCAGGTTGCCGCTACTGGAACTTATCACTTCCTGTCTTTGGCTGCTGAGTCGGGCGGGCCTTCACCATGCCAGGAACGGCCGCGCGGACTACTTCCAGAGCTGGCTGCGCGCTCGGAGCACGTCTCGCGACTCCATCGTTGGGCACGTGTATCGGCAGCCCGGGCTCGCTGCGGCCCATGTTCATGACTGCAACGTTCCTAGATCGGGTAGTCCTTGGCGTCGGGCCAAGGCTCCTTCCAATCGCGGTTCTTCGGATGGCTGGCCAGCCATTGACGGATGTTGATCAGGACCTCGTCGACTTCGTGCATCAGGCGTTTCTGCTTGCGTACGAAGGTCCGGTCGGTCACGTTGCTGCGGAGGACGTGCGCGGGCTTCTGCCGTGCGGCGCGCACCTCACGTAGAGGTGCGAGTGCCCACTTCGCCCTGTCGGCTTCCACGCGGTTCATCGTCATGAACATCTCGAGCCGCACGAGGGTACCCAGAGGCTGCCCGGCGGCGTTCTTCTTGGGGACTCCCGCCTTATCGAGCGCTTTGCCATCGATGTTGTCCGACAAGAGCTTGTCGAACGAGTGAATGAAGTGGTCCCACTCGCGCTGATCTGCACGCAGGATCCACCCGAAGTCCTCGGGCGGCTCATGGGTCTTGAAGAGCTTCGCGTCCCAGACGTTCTCGAACAAGTCGTTGATGTTCTCGAGCTCCTGAGTCAGCCTGGCAAACGGCCCGATGCCGTCCGGCCAGCGGCCCATTTGCGTGCCGTACCAGACCGGATGGGGGTCGACGTCGTCGGCCTCGACCTGGAAGCTGGCCCACCGCTGCTGATGCTCGGGCGTCAGGTCCTTCAGATCGCCGTAGAACGCTGCGACGCGTCGAACTATCGGGGAGTCCGGCTCCTCAGGGTCGTACTGACTCATGTCGTATGCGAAGCCGAGATGCATCATCCCAACGTGGTCCTTGTCAGGCTGATTGTCGTCGTACGCCTCGTCTGACAGCCCGAAGTTGATGCCGAAGTCCCCCATGCCGAACCGGAACCGCGCGTCGTTGCGATACCCCTCGAGCACGTCCGCGCTGAAGAAGGCCAGTTCCAGCGTCGAGCGGCCGCGAGCCATGGCTCGGGAGAACGGAGCATCTTCGAACTTCTTCGGGAGCTTCACGCCCTTCATTGCCTTCGCCATCGGGTAGAGCGCGACGCCGTAGTCATCTTCGGTAAGCTCGCGCAGCTCCTCGATCTGAGCGGCAACGGTCCGGCGCGACGGCCATGGCCGGATGTGGATGTTCATGTAGTCCTCGTGCCCGACGACCTGGACGAGACCGGCTTCCGCGAGCTCGACCGCGGCATCGATCACCTCCTGGCCGGTTCGGTTCGGACGGATGTGCAACCCGTTGAAGTCCCTCGACTTCAGGTAGCGCTGCTTGACCAACTTCAGAAGGTCGCGCGCGGCGGGGGACAGGTCCTTCTTCGCAGCCATCTGCGCCTCCTCTCAGTCGAGCCACACAGGACAAGCATCGTGACAGCCTTCACGACACCGGAACGCCGGCGATCACGCCAACCTGGATGCCATGGAGCGAGGCTATCGCCCGCGGCGGACACTTTCTCACCAGGTCAACCGGGTGGTATCAGCGGTGAGCGGAACCGCTTCGCATCGTGATTGAGACCCTGCGTTAGCGACGCCACCAGCTGGGCCGGTCGCGCATACCCGGGTGCCAGGCCCGAGGCTCCGGCGAATGTCGGGCCTGTTGCTCGTGCGAGTCGCGACCGATGCTGTAGTCCTTGTGGGGCGCTGAGGGATCCCAGCCCTCCATGTACGGTCGCAAGTCCTTGGCCGATGGCTCCGCGTCGAAGACACCGTCGTCGAGGTGCGCGAGGTTGACCATCGGGTCGAACTCGTCCGCGCGACGACGGGCCCATTCCAACCACTCCTGCAATCTGGGGCGATCTTCCAGTAGCCCTTTCGCGGTTGCTTCGGTCTCGAGCTGGCTCGCGAAGTCCCGTAGCTCCTGCGCCCCTCGCCAGCTCTCGAACGCTCGCGCGAAGATCACCTCTCGCTGGACGAGAAGGGCCTTTGCGCGAGCGCGTTCGCGCACCTCTTCCCATGCACGCCGCTCGGCGGCCCTCTCTCGTTGAAATGCTTCATGAGCCTCGGCACGTCGTTGCTTCTCGCGCTCGGCCGCATCGACGTCCTCGACGACACCCTCCTTGATCACGCGCGCGATCTCGCCAACTCGGGTCTCGAGCGGCTTCTTGTCGTCGGACCAGCGGTCGCTGTTGCGTTCATAGGTGTAGCTCTGGCGACCGAGGTCGACCTGGTGCGAGCCGTCTCGTTCGATCTTGAGGTGCAACCGCCCGGACGGCACATTGTCGAACTTTGGGGTCTGCTTCCAAGGCGAGCGCCGGAGTTCTCGCTGCTCTGCGTCCGTGAGCATGTGGGGCACTTCGTCCAGGAGTTCGGTGATCTCCAGGTTCCGGCGGCGCGTGTCGACCTGGATGAACAGCTTCGGCGTCTTTAGCTTTTGGTTTACCGCGAGCCTCAGCTCGTGCGCGCGGAGCTCCTCGGCAAGACCGAGCACGACCTCGATGGCGCGGGGGCGAAGTGTCTCGCTGATCGAGCTCAGGATCGACGTGTTCTCCAACGCGGTGCGGAGCACGTCGAGATTCGTCGTGACGGTGCGCGCCGTCGTTCGGATGCGGTCCCAGGTTGTGGTGTCCGCCGGGGAGCCGCTGCTGAGCATGATGACGATGTCGCCCGAGGCGCGCCCGGTGAAGCGCAGTTCTTGTCCATCTGGCACCAGGTGATGGATTCTGCAGGCGTGCAGCACGCGACGATAGCGGGCCCTGATCGACTCCTCCGGGTCGGTGACCGTGAGCTGCCCTTGATCCTGGAGCTGCTGGATCAAGGTCTTCGCCTCCGCGAGCGTGTCTGACGCTCCCTCGCCCAGATCGAGCTTCGGCTGTGTCTCGCGACGTGAACGCTTGACAGCCGATACCGCGACCGGCGGGTCGTCGCTTGGCGGGTAGCTCCCATGCTCCAGGTAGTGCGTGCCCGCGTCGGTGATCGTCGCGGTCCAGGTTCTGCCATGGCCGGTGATGGTCGCGAGGCCCCGCGACTTCAGGGCGGCGGCACTGATCTTGTGCACGTTGTCGTCCGCGGACCACTTGCCCGCGGGGCACCCGTCGGCGATCCACCGCAGGACCTGCAGCTGCCGGTCATTCACGGGCCTGTTCATACGTGCAACGTATCGAATGCGCCTGACGTTGGCTCTACCTGGAACCTCCCAACTCACGTGCGACGCTCCATGAGCTACGGGCCGCCCTTCGCCCCCCGATGGCGTCGCGCTGCTCAGGTCTCGACGACATCTGCACAAGTCGGCTCTCGCAGGAAGATACGGTCGTACGACGAGGAGGAGATCATGCCGCCGACGGAGATGCCCGTGAGAGGTGAGAAGCCGCTGCTCCTGCTCGACGTCGACGGGCCGCTCAACCCCTACCGCCTTATCACTAAGAAGGGTTTTCTCGAGCCGAAGGTGAAGCCCGGTGAGCGGCGCTACCAGTACGAGCGCCAGGAGATGTACCCACGTGGCTGGGCCGGTCCCGGGGCTCTGACGGTGCTCCTCTCGCCCGACCACGGAGATGAGCTGCGCCAGCTTGCGGAGGTCTACGATCTGGTCTGGGCGACGACGTGGGAGCACACGGCGAACGAGCTCATCGCGCCGGTGCTCGGGCTGCCCGAGCTGCCGGTGATCCGGCTGCCCTGGTCGGAGATGAAGCGCTGGGGCCAGCACGCGCACCACTCGGGCTCCTGGAAGACCTGCATCATCGCCGGCTGGCTCGACGCCCACGCTCCCGGTAGGCCATGGGTCTGGATCGACGACGACATCACACGAGCCGACCGCGAGTGGCTCCACCGTCACTACGGCGACCATCGCGGCGGGCCGCCGGCACTCGACCGGTGGCTGCTCGACATCCATCCGTCGCATGGCCTGCGTGAGCACGACTTCGAAGCGCTTCGTACTTGGGCAGCGACGTTACAGACGCTCGCGCGTGGGCCGGTCACGCCCCCGTGCACGGCGCGGCACGAGCACATTGACTACCCGACGATGGCGGCCTTCTACGAGAAGGTCGACCTGGATCGCTCGGCCGAGTAGCAACGCCAAGCGGCCACGGCTCATCGGGGGAGAGAGCCTACTCGGCCGGTTCGGAGGCGCACCCCGGAAGTCGCTCTTCGACGCTGAGTTGCTCGATCGCATCGAGCATGCGCTGCTTATGAGCGTCGACGGTCGCCCGATCGACGGGATGGTCGACGAGGAACTCCTCCAGTGTCATCGCCACCACGTGCTCCTTACCGAACGTCATCGAACGGGTCGACGACCCCCTGCGGCCCGTGCTTGGGGCATGTGAACGCAACACGCACGCCATGCTGCTCCGTGACCATGGGTTCCGGCTCGCAGTCGCCACCGCAGACCGCGCAGGTGCGGTAGCCGTCGTCGCGCGGGACGCGGATCTCGAGTCCGTCCGGGCCCTCGATGCGCTCGTAGTCCATGGGTCGAGCCTAGAGGAGAAGCGCGGCGCGCGAAGGCGCAACCGGAACGCATAAGTACCTGGAAGCCATGAGTACCCGCCGCGACGCTTGAAAGGTGTCGAAACCTCTCCGATCGGTCCTGGGCGCGCAGTTGCGCGAACTCCGCCGATCCCGAGGACTTACCCAAGAGGGGCTCGCGGAGGAGCTCGGCGTCACGCCCCGCTACCTCGCCGGAATCGAGCGTGGCGAGCGGAACCTGACCTTGGACTCGGTCGATGCGCTTGCCAATCAGCTCAAGGTACCCGTCATGTCGTTGCTCGGTCTGCGACGATGAGCGCGGCGGGTGGAATTGAGCGCCTCGGGGAAAACTTCACCGAGCGTGATTTCAGCCTGCTCGTGCAACAGGCGTTGCCGGAGATTCTTGACACAGCTTCTATCGAACGAGAACCGCGTCTGAAGGGCGGGGCGCGGCCCGACTTCCTCGTGGTTCGTTCGGATGGGACTCCGGCCATCGTGGAGTTGAAGATCCCAACCCCGATGACGGGCGCCCGGTTGGAGAGAGTCGCCGCTCAGCTTCGTTCGTACGGCGAGACGTTCGCCGAGTCCTCGGGTGGGCGCGCGCCACAACTAATTCTCGTGGTTTCCGGGACTCTCACGCTTGAGCACGTCGCCCAGCTGCGGAAGGCGGGTGTGGACCGGGTTGTTGACGGGCCAACGTTACGTGACGCAGCGCCGTATTTGCCCTGGCCGCCTGCGGTTCGTGAACGCCACGTTTCGTCTGGGCCTCGTGCCGATAAGCGGAGTGACGGGGGTTCACTGGAAGGTCGGCTCGCGAGCATCGCTCCGGGAAAGCCCGAGTGGCCGGCCTATCAGCGTGTGGTGCGCGACATCTTGGCTGAGACAATTTCGCCGCCCCTCGAACAACCGCTCGACGAGCACAGAAATCAAAGCGGTGTGAATCGGCGGGACATCATCTTGGCGAACTATGCCGAGAGCGGCGGCTGGAAGTTCTTGCGGGATCACTATGAGGCGCACTACGTCGTCGTGGATGCCAAGAACTACAAAGGCGGTGTGAAGAAGAAGGACGTCCTGCAGATCGCCAACTATCTGAGCGCCCATGGTGCGGGACTCTTCGGCATTATCGTGTGTCGCACGGCAGAGCACCGCAGCGCTGAGATTACACGACGTGAGCAGTGGGTCATCCACCGCAAGCTGATCCTTGTGCTAGACGACGATGACCTCCGAACGATGCTTACGCTGTCCGCGACTGGCCAGGACCCCAGCACGGTAATCCGCCAGAAGGTCGAAGACTTCCGGCTCGGCTTCTGAGACCCGAGATGAGGTCAGAGGTCAGCCGAGCGCTCGATCAGCCTCTCACCATCCAGCCGCGCGACAAGCGCTGCAAGCTCGCGATCTTCGGCTTCGTAGCCCGCGCCTACGTCGGGAAGTCCCATGCGCCGCGGTCCGCATGCGCTGCCATGGGTCACCGCTTGATCTGACTGGACCAGACCGGGGTCGGATCGGTGGAGAGCCATCTCACCCAAAGTCGACAAGACGTGGAGGAGCTCGTCGCCCCTTCGTCTTTCTGCGGGACCGCCCACGCGTGTCTAACGCGCTCGGTTGGCGTAAAGCAGCTTCGCGACCTCAGGGGTCATCGAATAAGCCTCGCCGTCCCACTCCCAGATGTAGTGCCATGTGCCACCGCTCGGCGTGCGGTACATGGGCAGCCCAGCGCGACGGATCGCCTTTCCGACTCCGCCCAGAACTCCGGCCACGCCCGAGATTCCGTTCGGGTGCCTAGAGATGTCCGCAAGTTCTTGGGGGCGCAGGCGGATGGTCTCCTTGTCTGCTCCCTCGATCAGGTGGCGCAGCACGCCATACCCCATAAGTGAGATCTCGCTCATCAGCTTGGTAGCCATGCCCTTCGCCTCCTGGGTCTGGATCCATGCAGGTACTGTTCCGGACTCGAGGTTGAGAGGTCTGCCAAGATCTGGCGTTTCGACGATGAACTCGGCGAAGCGGACATAGAACTCTTCGACGCGATTCTCGCGGACGTGGACGGTGATCGGGATCACGATGCTTCCAAGGTAACTGACAAGATAGGTAACACCAGTGTGGTGCCCGCCTGCGTGGGTGTCAAGCTATCTGGTGAGATATCTTGATTGGGCTGCTCGCGGGGATGTGCAGCGGGAAGTGATCCCAGCTGGACTGCCCCCGGATGAGTCCTCCAAGCCAGGAATCGACAGCGGCTACTTTCCGGTCGGCTCCCTCGCCCCTCTCTCAACCGAGTCGGATCGTCGGATGGACTCGATAGATTTGAACGTGGCGAACGGGTCTTGCGTGGACCGGTCCCAATCGGCATGCGTCAGGGCTAAGCAGTGCCCCGTTTCCGAACCGTGCAATCTAGGAGCAACAACTTCAGTGACGATCACCCAGCAAGAACTCGAATCCAGGTTGTGGGATGCGGCCAACGCGTTGCGCGGCCCGGTTGATCCGGCCGACTTCAAGACCTACGTCTTCCCGATGCTCTTCTGGAAGTGGATCAGCGACACTTGGGTCTTCGAGCACGAGAAGGCGATCGAGGAGTACGGCGAAGAGCTCGACGATGAGATTGAGGCCGACTTCCACCGCTTCGAGATGCCGAAGGGCACGCTGTGGGACGAGGTCACCGGAACCGTCGCCAATCTCGGCGCAGCGATTGCGAAGACCTTCCAGCGCATCGAGAAGGCGAACCCGAAGTCGCTGGCCGGAGTGTTCGGCGACGCCGCTTGGGGTAACAAAGAGCGGATCCCTGAGTCGGCGCTGCTCGGACTGATTCAAGCGTTCAACCAGATCCGCCTCGACCCGTCGACCGTCTCCCACGACCTACTCGGTGCCGGCTACGAGTACCTCCTGAAGAACTTCGCCGACGAGTCCGGCAAGAAGGCGGGGGAGTTCTTCACCCCTCGCGAGGTGGTGAACCTTCTCGTCGGGATCCTGCAACCCGAGCCCGGCGAGTCCGTCTATGACCCGACCTGCGGCTCGGGCGGCATGCTGGTGGCGACGATTAACCAATTGCGGGCACACGGTAAGGACCATCGCACTCTGCGGGTCTACGGCCAAGAGATCAATCTGACCACGGCCTCGATCGCGCGGATGAATCTGTTCCTGCACGAGATCGAGGATTTTGAGATCAAGCGGGGAGACACGCTTCGAGCGCCGGCGTTCAAGGACACCAGAGGAGCTGTACGTACCTTCGACGTCGTGATCGCGAATCCGCCGTTCTCGCTTGCGAACTGGGGAGCTGAGCGCTGGGCGGCGGACCCGCGAGCGTTCTGCGGAGTGCCACCTGCTAAGAATGGCGATTTCGCCTTCGTGCAGCACATGATTTCGTCGATGAACTCGGGAACTGGACGAGTAGGCGTCGTGATGCCTCACGGTGTGCTGTTCCGAGGCGGGGCCGAGGCGAAGATCCGGCAGTGCCTCATTAGGGAGGACCGTCTAGAGGCGGTAGTCGGCCTGCCCCCGAACCTGTTCTACTCGACGTCGATCCCTGCCTGCCTGCTGATCTTCCGCGACCAGAAGCCCGCCGAGCGCAGGGGTAGTGTCCTGTTCATCGATGGTTCCGCGCGGTCCGCCAAGGGTAAGAATCAGAACGTCATGTATGAGAGCGATGTCCAGGCCCTCATTGACGCTTACCGCAGGGGTCAGGGCCCCGACGGTGAGGACGACACCGAGGTCCGCCTCGTGCCGCTCGAGGAGATCGAGGGCAACGGCTTCGACCTGAACATCGGGCGCTACATCAAGGTCGCCGCCGAGGACACCGCCGATCTGGCCACGGCGCTCGTCGCCTTCGCAGAGGCGCGTCAGCGCCGCATCGACACTGAGGCGGTCATGCTTGGGCGTCTCGCGGCGGCTGGTATCGATGTGAGTACCTTGGAAGTGTTTGATGAGTGAGTGGGAGGAAACGACCCTCGGTGAGGTGGTAACTGCTTCGCGTGATCGTATCGATCCACGTCAGCTTGGAGATATTGAACTCACCCACTTCAGCATCCCGGCGTTTGACGATTCCAAACAACCGGTGGTCGAACCTGCGGCCGGTATCAAGAGCCACAAGTTCGCGGTTCCGGTGGAGAGCGTGCTTGTTTCCATGTTGAATCCGCGTATTCAACGAACATGGAAGGTGCCCGGAGGTAGGTCTCATGTTTGCTCCACCGAGTTCGCCGTCCTTACGAGCAAAGATCCTACGCGCCTGATGCTCGAATACCTCTTCTTGCTTTGCGATGAGCGATCTTTTGCAGAGAAACTCGATATCCGTTCTAGGGGCACGACGGGAAGCCGCAAACGATCGAAGATCGAGGACGTCCTGGGACTCACGGTTTGGCTCCCGACCATCGAGGAGCAGCGTCGGGTAGTCGACCTGATGTCCGCTGTCGATACGCACGTCGAAAACTTGAGGAGCGAGCATGCTCGTTGTCTCACCGCGTACGCGCATACAAGTGGGGTGCTGTGGAACGAAGAGGACGGTACCGAAGCGGCCGGTCGTCCTTTCTCTCAACTTATGAAACTCGATGTCGAACGTCGTCGGCTCGAGATGAACGAGAGCTACCGCAGCGCCGGGGTGCTCAACGCGGGTCAGGGCCTGATCGACAAGGGTGTCTTTCGAGGCGAGGATACCGGGTACGAGGTCATGAACGTCTTGCGAGCCGGACAGGTTGTGATGCGGAAGCTGACGGCGTGGGAGGGGCCGATCACGGTAGTCCCCAACGAGTTCGATGGCTATCTCGCGAGCAACGAGTTTCCTACGTTTACGCTCAATGACGGGATCAGTGCTCGGTGGATTAAGCACGTGTGTCGATCGTCTCGACTGTGGGGGGAGATGAAGAGTCGAGTGACTGGTTCGGTCCAGCGTAGGAAAAGGTTGAGTGCCGAACAGCTCCTAACGGTTTCGCTTCCGGTGCCATCTCATTCCGCCCAAGAACGGACCGCTTCTGCGTTGGACTCGTTCGATCACGTCGCGGCCGCTCTGTCGTCTGAGCTCGCAACCCTGCGCTCTTACCGAGCGAGGCTCTTGACCTCGCTTCTAAACCAGGAGATCGAGATCCCCGACTCCTACGACCGTCTCCTCGAGGAGGTGTCGTGAGATGGGTTTCACCGAAGCGAGCACGATCCAGCGCTCCCTGATCGAGTGGGCGGAGGAGGCCGGCTGGGAATACCTCCGGGGTGACGAGCTGCCTCGTGACGAGCACGATGTGATCGTCGAGGGCTGGGCTCGCGAGGCCCTGCTCGCGCTGAATCCCGAACTCGTCGACGATTCCGAGTCCACGGAACTGGTGCTCCATGAGCTCAATCAAGCGATCTTGGATGCTCACAACGGCCTGGTTGCGGCCAACGAGCGTCTGACGGTGATGCTGCGCGGGGACCACTCGTTCCCGACCATCGACGGCGAGCACGTGCCGCGTCGGCTGATCGACTTCGACAACTTCGACAGCAACCGGTTCACCGTGGCCGACGAGGTGACGATCGCGGGTGCAGGCAGGCCGCGCCGCTTCGACGTCGTCTATTTCGTCAACGGGTTCCCGTTGGTCGTCGCGGAGACAAAGACGCCCGTGAAGCAGCAGGTCTCGTGGGTGAACGCCGCGCGCGACATCTACGGCACCTACGAGGAGGAGTATCCGAACTTCTTCGCGACGAACGTCTTCAACGTCGCGACCGAAGGTCTGGAACTCCGCATGGCCCCGATTCGTGCCGTGCCAGATCCCGACTCCGAGATTTGGGCTCCATGGGGCTCCACGGAGGATGACCCGAAGGTCATCACCGGCCCGGCTCGTGTCGAGCGAGCGGCAAGGCTGCTGCTGCGGCCGGAGACGATCCTGCCCATTCTCAAGGACCTGGCGATGTTCCGCCATGCACGCGATGCTTCCGAAATCGACGTCAAGTTCCTGCCCCGGTATCCGCAGTTCGAGGCAGCGCTCGGCATCCATCAGAAGGTCCTCGACGGTCGCCCCGGCGGCCTGATCTGGCATCATCAGGGGTCGGGGAAGACGGAGCTGATGGCGTTCGCCGCGGCGCGACTGCTGCGGGACCCGGCGGTGACCGAGTCCTTCGGCGGCGCACCGACGGTCATCGTCATCGCCGACCGGAAGGATCTGGTCCGCCAGACGGCGGAGATGTTTGAGACCGCAGGCATGCCCCGCATGAGCGTGCCCAGGAACCGACGGGAGCTGTTCGCCCTCCTCCGCAACGGGGAGCCGGGGGTCATCATCACCACGGTGCACAAGTTCGCCGAGGCCGGACACCTCAACGACCGATCGAACATCGTCGTCCTCGTTGACGAGGCGCATCGCTCCCAGGAAGGGAAGTTCGGCGAGGCCTGGCGCGTGGCAGTGCCGAACGCCAAGTTCTTCGGCGCGACCGGCACTGCGATTCAGGACAAGGACCGATCCACCTTCAAGCTGTTCGGCGATCCTGCCGACCCGGACTTCGTCATGTCTCGGTACACACCGGAGCAGTCGATCGCCGACGGGTTCACCAAGCCGGTGATCGTCGAGGGCAGATCCGTCGGCTTCAGCCTCGACAAGGAGGCCCTCGATGAAGCCTTCGACGAGCTCGCGGCCGAGGAGGCCCTTGATGAGGATGAGAAGGTCTACCTCTCGGGGAAGGCATCGCACATCGAGACGATCCTGTCGAACCCCGATCGCGTCGCCGCGGTGTGCGCCGACATCGTCGAGCACTTCCTCAACTACGTCGCACCCCTCGGGCAGAAGGCCCAGGTCGTCGCCTACAACCAGAGCCTCGTCATCGCCTATGCCCGCGCCATCGAGGATGAACTCGTCCAGCGTGGCGCGGTCATGCCTGATGGTCGCCCTCGCGAAGTCGGCGTCGTCATGCACGTCGCCGACAGTAAGGACACGCCGAAGGAGTATCGGCAGCACCTCCTCACGCCGGAGCAGGAGGAGGCGCTGAAGCGCCGCTTCAAGAAGGTCGATGACCCGATGTCGTTCGTCGTCGTCACTGCGAAGTGGATGACCGGCTTCAACGCGCCGATCGAGGGCGTGCTGTACCTGGACAAGCCGGCCAAGGACGCAAATCTCTTCCAGACGATCACCAGGCCCAACCGGCCGTGGAAGAACCCGATCACCGGGCAGCGCAAGGACTATGGGCGCGTGGTGGACTACATCGGGTTGGCCAAGGCCATCGGTAACGCGATCTCCGGACCGGAGGCAAGAGGAGGAGAAGACGATGAGCTCAATGTCACCGACGCCTCCAAACTCGCAGGGAAGTTCGTCGCGGATCTCACGCGCCTGCTGCACCTGTTCGCCGGAATCGACACCACCGATTCGTCGTTCGACTCGCTCGCCGAGGCGCACGAACGGATCCCCGAGGACAGCGCCGGACGTTCGGACTTCGTCGAGACGTATGTTGCGCTGCAGACCGTGTGGGAGTTCCTCGACCCGCACCCGATGCTGACGCCGTTCAAGCAGCAGTACTTCTGGCTGGCGAAGGTCTACGAGTCGATCCGGCCGAAGGACGTCTCGAAGGCGTTCCTCTGGGCGCGTCTCGGTGCCAAGACCACGGAGCTCATCCACGGCCACATGAACGAGGTCGTCGTGAAATCGCTGGCGTCGCGGACGGTGACCCTCGACGCCGCCGGCTTGGCACTCGTGAAGCGCATCGCCGAACAGCTTCGCGTGCCCAGCACCGCTCCTGAAGGGCCGGATCAACCCGACGTGTATCAGCAGGTGCTCGACTCGATCGAGGCGCGGCTCCACCGGCGTCTCGCCGAGACCGAGAGCCCGGTGTACAAGTCGCTCGCGGAGCGGATCGAGAAGCTGCGGGCGAAGGCCATCGAGAACGTCGAAGACTCGCTCGCTTTCCTCGAAGAAGCGCTGAGGATCGCGCAGGATGTCGTCGCTGCCGATCGGGCAGCCGAGGCGGGAGACGATGAAACGCTGGAGCGGCTCGCGGATCCCAAGCGCGGCGTGCTCACGCAGATCGTCGAGGAGAACACCCCACCGGGACTCCACCAGATCGTGCCCGAGATTGTCGACCGCATCGACGCGATTGTCCACGAGGTCGCTTACACCGGCTGGACGACGAGTGACGCGGGGGACAAGGCTGTTCGTCGAGAACTGCGCGCGGTACTCAAGAACTATGGTCTCCCGATCAAGGGCGATCTGTTCGACCGGATCTACCAGTACGTCCGGGAGAACTACTGATGTCCGTGCAGAACCCTCATCCGGCACTCCAGGCCATCCTTGAAGGTCCGCGGCCGTCGACTATGGGCTCCGACTTGGATGATTGGATGACCACGAGTCCGAGCCTCGCAAAGGCGCTGGCCGTGGGTTGCCTTGCCGGGCTGGACCAGAGCCTGAAGAAGATCGACATCTGGGACCCGGCGGTGGGCTCCGGCTACGCGGGCGGCATGTTGGCCGATGCCTTGACGGCCGCCGGAATCAATGTTCGCTACCGCGGACAGGACATCAACGAACGGGCCGTCATGGCGGCCCGAGATCGGCTTGCCTCGGTGCCCGACGCCGAGGTCGTGCACACGGACACACTTGGTGAAGACCGATTCGCGACCTTCACTGCGGATCTGGTCATTGTGGACGCGCCGTGGGGTCTCGATTGGAAAGCTTCGGGTCCCGCGGTGCACGCGCGACACGATCGGGGCGAGTTCCGATTCGGATTGCCGCAGGGCAGCGACAGTGCGTGGCTGTTCATCTCCCTTGCACTGGAAAAACTACGTCCGGCGAGTCAAGGAGGAGGACGAGTGGCGGCGCTGGTCGCGCCGAGGGCTTTGAGCTCAGGCGGCTCCACGGAGGAGCTGCGTCGCGCGATCATGGCCGCGGGTCTGATCGAGTCCGTGACACGGCTTCCCGAAGGCCTCGCACCGAACACCGCGATCCCGCTTTACCTGTTGACCTTCACGAATACCACGGGCCGAGTGACTCGGGACACGGCAATGATTGCGGATCTGCGGGCGCAGTTCACGACCGACAAGCGTCGACGTTCAATACTGCGGTCAGCGTTCGACGAGCTGGAATCCGGACTCCGCAGGTGGAAGCCCGGCCCGCGTAGCCGTGTTATTCGCACTAGCCAGTTCATCCGTCGCGACGCCACCCTGGGCAGGACAACCAGCGAGGGGCGAAAGCTCTCCTGGCGGCTGACGTCCTTCAATGACACTCCGGTCGACTCGGACCTCCTCGAATCGCGCTATGGGCCTGAAAGCGGCATCGCCGTTGACGGCTCACCGCGCGAGACCGTAGATCTGGATCCGAGCCACCACTTCAGCGATGACGCGGGAGACATACTGAAGAGTCTCGCCGCCACCGGATGGTCGGCGCGGCGTTTGACCACGCTGCTGGCGAGTGAGCCGACGCAGTCCGATGGCACCGAAGAGAGCAACGCGAGCATTTTCGTGCCGACCACACGAGTGGGCGTCGTGTCGACAGCGTCCGCCGGCACCAACTCCGAAGGACGTGTTCTTCGGGTCCCACTGGACGAGGTCTCGATCGACACGGGGTTCCTGGCAGCCTGGCTCAACTCTGAAGTCGGCGAGAGTAGCCGACGTAGGCGATCGACGCCGGAAGTACTGGCGCTCTTGTGCGAGCTCTCCGATCGGATTCGGGCTCATTGATGCGCTGGGCCGACGAGATGATCGTCCCAGTGCCGCCACGCGAGGTTCAGATCAGCGTGGTCTCCGCAGACGAGCGTCTCGCCTCGTTCCAATCAGAGCTGGACAGGCGGCGGGCAGGCATCTGGGTTGCTCCCGACACGGCGGACGGAGTTGTAGATAGTGTCGCTGGCGCTTTTGACGACTCGCTCAGCTCATGGATCGAGCAGCTCCCCTATCCGATCGCCACGGCGCTGTGGACAGCCGAGACAGCGTCTTCGCTCGGTGACAAGCAGCTCGCCTACATCCACGCGTGGGAAGCGATCGTCGCATTCCACGCGACCATTCTGCTCTCAGCATGTCGGAGCATTCCGGGCACGGGGGACGAGATGCAGGCTTCGATCCGCAGGGCTCTTGACGCGCACGGGCTCACGATCGAACGGGCGACGTTCGGAACTTGGGTCTTGATCGCGGAGAAGGCCTCGAGCGTCGTGCGGCAGGCGCTCTACTCTAACGATCGCGACGAACTTGCGCGCGTCCGGGCCGCGTTTGGCGACCTCGGACAGGCATCTATCGCTAAGCTCGCCTCGAAGCACCTCATCAGGAAGTTCAACGAGGCGAACAGCAAGAGAAACAAATGGATCGGTCACTCTGGCTATACCTCCGATGACGAGCGACAGGATCGAATCGAATCCCTTGTCGCGGACCTCAGAGAACTGCGGCAAATCCTCGGCGACGTCTGGTCGCAGTTGACGCTTGTCCGTGCAGGCGGGCTTGAGCGAGGACGAGATGGATACGTGCAAACGGCGGAGGTTGCGCTCGGGGCGAAGTCGCCCTTCCGCAGGAACGCCTATCGAGTCGGCGATCCGATGGTTGCCGGTGACCTGTATCTCGTGAAGGACGGCTCGGAACGCCCCCTACATCTACTGCAGTTCGTACAGCTGAGGTCGTCATCGCGCGATACGCGATGCACCACCTACTTCTACACTCGCATCGAGGGGACGAGCGTCCGCCTCGTGAGCTATCAATCCGGCTCCGAGAGCGAGCTGATGGAGAACGTCGCAAGTTTCGTTGACGATTTCGGACCGTTGGTGGGCCCTTGAAGCTCACGCTCGATCCGATCCTGCGCAGCGCCGGGATCGACCCGCTCGAGGCCCAGGTGCTTCGGCATGCTTTCGTGAAGGAGCACGAGGACACCGGCCTCCAGGGCATCCACGCCGACTCCACCGATGAAGAGATTCTGCTCTACACGAGCCAGCAGTCCGCGAACCCGAGGATCTTCCCGACGACGCCGCCGGCGATCTGGGTGGTGTTCGTCCGCGAGGGCGGCGACCGGGCCCGGTTCTGGTCGGTCGTGGAGAACCGCGGGGAGCTCGCGAACGACGGCGCGCTCAGAACCTTCGATCTCGTCGTGTCCGAGCAGATGGCGGACCTCAGGAACCGGCTGGTCATCGGCTGGCGGTCGCCCCGCACGTGGCGACTGAACGGACCAACCGCTGCCGGCTATCCGGTGATGGAGATCGCGGACGCGCAGCCGGTGCCGTTCCCGGGCTTCGACCGCCTCGTCCTCGACCACCCGCATCTTCAGGCGGTCATGCGCGAGCACCGTTACGCGGCTTGGCGAACGGCGCTCTCGTCGGTCGTCGGCATCTACCTCATCACCGACACGCGCGACGGCCGTCACTACGTCGGCAAGGCCGACGGTGCCGAGAACCTCCGTCAGCGTTGGAACGCCTACGCGACGAACGGCCATGGCGGCAACGTCGAGCTGCGCGGTCTCGACGCATCGACATTCCGCTTCTCGTTGTTGCGCGTGTTCGACCCGTCGACTCCGACACGCGAGATCGACGCAGCGGAGAGTCACTTCAAGCTCGCGCTGGACACACGCAAACACGGGCTGAACCGAAACTGATCCGCGATACTAGAGAAATGCCTCGCAACTCTTCGCCTGCCGCCGTGCAGATCGGCGGCAACATCGCGAATGCGCGGAAGGCGTTGTCGATGACGGTGGACCAACTCGCCGTCGCGAGCCGGATCGACTCTTCGAACATCCGCTCCTACGAAGCCGGCCGGGCGATGATGAACGTGCGATCCCTCGTGCGAATCGCAGAAGCACTCAAGGTCGATCCAGGTGTTCTGCTGGACGGGGTGGCCTCAGAGATGTTCGCGGGCGCGAGTCCGAGCTGAGCTGTCGCCCTGGTAGATCGTCGGCAGCGTTCTAAATGTCGTACTCCTTACTCTTAGGTTCCCCGTTCTCCACCCAGGTCAGTTTCACCCGGGGCTCGCCGCCGCCCATGCCGAGCCAGTAGCTCGCTGTTTGCTTCTGTCCCGCGTGAACCGTCCTTGGGCGATCCCACCCGGGAAGTAGCATTTGCTCGCTGACGCCCTCCAGCATGACTTCGATGACGTCGTCGTTGCCTCGGTTGGTGATCTCGACCCAGCGGCGAGTGTCGTAATGAACCCGACCCTTGCTGTCCGTCTTCGGTTCGCGTTCACTCCGTCCCTGTACGAGGAATCGCTCGCTTGGAGGCGTGGGCAGCGAAGCGGCCGCATGGAGTGGCTGGATGATGTCCCGAAGGTCCATCTCGATAGCGCTCCAGACCTTGGTCAGGAGCTCGTCCTCGTTCTCGAAGCTCCCGTACAAACCCCGCTCCTGCAGCGCAGCGCGGAAACCCCTCAGCGCCTGGAGCTGGGTAAGGTCGACATTCGCGGGATGGGGTGCTTCCGAGAAGAAGAGATGCACCGGCTTCCCACTGGCGACAGCGCCTTCGATCTCTTCGACGGTGCCGGAGATGCTGTTCGGCGTCTCGCTCCCGACGCGACTCCCGAAAAGCGCGATGACGATATCGGCCTTGGCGAGAAGCTGCTCGTTGAGGATGGCTTGCGGATGGTGCCCGAGCATCGGCACGGAGTCGGTTTCCCAGCGGAGCGGGTGAAGAACGAACCCACGGCCCGGCGTGTTGGCGCTGTTCCAACTCCGGAGAGCGCGCTCGACGGCGTCTCGTGCGGCAGGGATGTCCGATGGGGACGCGATCATCACGTTCACGACAGTTGCGAGTTGGGTCACACATGCACTCTAAGAAGCGGTTCGGACATTGAACGTCGGAAGCAAGAGCTAAGACGGATACATGGACGAGAAGAGGGGTACTGCCCAGGACATCAGCGTGACGCTTGAGCATGTCGGAGATAACCCGGTGCTCAACTTAGCGTTGGGGCTTCTGATCAACGAGTACAACCTTCTCGGCGAGATCGCGACCCAGATTCTTGAGCTGATGCCCGATCCCAGCCGCTGGCGACTGAATCTGAGCGGGGATCTGAGCGCCACGGTGAACGCGCTGGATTATCGACCTCTGCAGTCCGGATACAAGACGACCCGCGGTTCGGGGTACGTCGGCGGTGTCACATTCCCTCAGGAGGACGGAACTTTCCTTTTCGTCCTGGACGCGAACAATCTGGCGTTCCCGCCTGTCGACTCGGACTCGCTCGAGGAGGTGGTTGCGCATGCCCTTGCCACCGCGCGGCATCTCGGGCGGCATGAAGCTGGTCACGCGCTTCTCATGACGCGCGGGGAGAACGCCGAGATGTATCGTGACCTCGCTGACCTCGACCCGTCAGCGGCGGCGTGGTCGCACATTGTTGCTCGCGACATCGACGACTTTCGGATCGAGCGACATGTGCGCCAGAACCTCCTCTCGCCGTATTCGCATGTTGAGGGCCTGCCGGGTGCGCTCGATCACCTGTCAACCGCACTGGCGGCCGCAAGCAGAAATTGGCAACGGGACATTGCCAAGTACGCGGAAGCGAGCGATCACGCCGTCAGCGCGTTTTTGAGGGTCGTCGCGTACTTGTCCGCGGAAGTTGGACTGGATGAAGCCGCAGTTCCGCTGGTTCCTCGACCGGTTCCGGTCAAGTGGGACCGATACCTCGCGGATCATTGGGCGAGATGGAGCGCGGCCTTTCATCGGCTGAGCCCAGCCGATGAGCCCATGACGCTGGACCAGCTTGCGTCCACGACTGGCGAGCTCTGCGAGATCGCCGTCGAGTGGATGTCGGCTATCGGCTATCGAAGGGGCGTTGCGGATTCTGGCGAACTGTACGCCTACTGGACTGCAGACAGTTACTGACGTGGGTCGCCTGCAGGCGAGGGGCCCCTGATCAGATGCAGCGCTTGCAACGGCTTATCTATGGATCGATGCGTCCTCTGAATCGACGCTGAGGTAGTCGGAGGCGCGGTCTGAAGGCTGATTGGGGCCGGCGGAGCGTAGCCAGCGTCTCTTCACCCAGGTTGAAGGTTCGGGGCGTCGCACTCCGGATCCTCTCCAGCTTCTCGCCGACGACCTGGATGTCCTTCCCAATGCGGATCAGCGGGTCCACTGGGAGCTCGATGCGCTTCTCGACGTCCAGATCCAAGATGAACGTGTCGTGGAATGGTTTGTCTGAGACTGTCCCGGTGTATTCCGCCTCGACTGCCCAGCGACGGGGAACGCCCGCGGCTTCTTCGAAGAGCTCGGGTACGCGCCCCAAGAACCAGATGTATGAGTTTCCGGGATTCAACGTGGGAAAGGCAGTTTCGCCGTTGAACACTCGGTTGACTTCCTCGAAGTGCTGGCCCATCATCCCGGGCTTGAAGAAGGTCTCCAAGGACGTGAATGGAGGCGTTACGCGTAGTTTTACGTCGGTCGCGGGGCTGACGCCGATGTTGCGTACGGCGACGTAGAGGGTGCCCTTGACGGGACCGCCTCGCTCTTTCAGTACAGTCCGGTCAGCACGAAGCGCGACCTGAACGCGCGGCCTTACCGCTTCTGCGTTCACATGCTGTGAGTGCTCGTTGGATGCGATCAGGGCTTTGTTGGATTGGTCGACCTGGCGGATCTGATACCAAGCGAACCCCAGAGCGATCAGCGCGGTTGCGCCGAAGAGCGCCGACCATTCTTCGGCACTGGGCATTCCTGGGAAGCGCCACCAGGAGCCCCAAAACCATACGCTCGCGAAGAAGACAGCAAATATGCCAACGGCGGCGATCACTGCCCATACAGCTCGTCGTTTCACGGTTCGATCATAGAGATGACTGGCGGCCAGTCTTTCCTACGCTGGCTGCGCCTTCATCAGCTTCGCGATCGCCGGGGTCAGAGGTTTCGTCGCTTCGGCCATCTGGTCCCACCATTGCGACGGGTCGTTGTAGAACACTTTGCCGTACTGGTTCGTGTTCGAACTGGCGTGGGTGAGGAAAAGGCCCTTGCGGGCTCGGGAGACCATCACGAGCAGGATCCGTTCCTCCTCCAGTATCGCGGCGGGGGTCTTGGAGTAGCTGCTTGGGACGTGCCCGTCCTCGAGACCCATCACGATCACCCAGTCGAACTGCTGACCTTTGCCGACGTGAGCGTTCAGCACGTGCACACCGGGCGTGATCGTGGCGACGACCTGGTGGTCTCGGATACGGCTCACCAGCGCCGGGACTGAGGTTTCGGCGTTCTCATACTCGCGCAGCTGCTCGCACGCTTCGTGCACTTCTCGCAGTGTCTCGATATCGGTCGGAGGAATCGCCGCGCACGCGCGTTCCTGGAGGTCGTCCACCTGATCCGTGAACGGCACGTCCGGGTCGACGTGCCGGGCGTGAAGCTTCAGCAGCCGCGCAACCCTCGGTGTGTCAAGCGCGATGTCCCAGAACTGCGGCTGATGCTTGGCGCGATCGTAGGCGCGTTCCAGCGCTCCGCGGCGGTACTCCGCACGGCAGATGACGCCGATGCGGTCGTCCGGGTACTTCTCAGCGAGGTAGTCCGTGAGTTCGACGATCCCGTCAGCTTCGGCGGCGTCGTTCGGGTAGCCCGCTGCGTACGCGTGCCCGCCGGACTTGCCCCACTGCTCTGGTCGCGCGGCTTCGAGCGCGGGCGCGCCGAGGTCGGCCGACACGGTGTTGACGACCTTGAGAACCGCGGGGGAGGAACGGAAGGAGCTGGAGAGGTGCAGTACCTCGCAGCTTGATTCGAGGTCGGCCTGGATCTGTTCGGGCGCTGCGCCCGCCCAGCCATAGATCCCCTGGAATGGGTCCCCGACGTATGTGGCGTTGCGTCGACACACGCGCTGCGTGAGCTCGTACTGCTGCAGGGACAGGTCCTGGAACTCATCGACCAACAGTGCGTCGAAGTGGGCCTGGAACAGCGCAGCGACGCGGTCGTTGCGAAGGATGAGCTGCGCGTATCGCATAAGGTCGCCGTAGTCGACGTAGTTCTCGTCTCGGCGGGCCTCCTCAATCTCCAGCGCATCCTGATCCTGGGCAAGGCGCGCGAGAACCTCATCGTCGGTCAGTGGCTCCCGCTTGACGGACTGAAGGAGATCCTTCACCTCTCGTTCACGGGTCCGGCCCAGGTCTTTGGCTGCGAGGGCGCGGCGGAGCCAGGCGGGATTCGGCCCCTTGTATCCCCGCTCGAGACCGATCACGGGTGCATGAGCCTCGACGATCCGGGCCGCGAGCTCATGGAAGTTCATAGTCGACACACTGGTTCGCATCTGCGCCTCGCCGAGCTGCTGGCGGAGTCGCTCACGGAGGTTGTCACGGGCGCGGTTCGTGAAGGTAATTGCCAGGAGCCGTCGGCCAGGCCGCACGGTGCCGTCTCGAATCATGCGTTCCGCGCGCATGGCGAGTAGCTCCGTCTTCCCGCACCCGGGCGGCGCGACCACCAGCAATCGATCTGCCGTGCTGTCGACAGCCTGCCGCTGCGCGCCAATCGGACTGTTCGCCATCAATCCACCATCGCCTTGAGGTGTTCGACCAAGCCGCTGAGCGCGCCAGAGGGGGCGATCGCCTCGGGCGTGAGCAGCGGCGCGAGTACGCGCGCCGCTGGGATCTTTCGGTTGCCCTGAGCTCCGATGAAGTCGGCAAGGTTCTCTGCCGATAGTTCGTCCAGCTTGGTCACGCCAGCCGCGTTGAGGAATCCCTTCTCATCGCGAACGACGCCGGCAGCGACCAGCTTCGCGGCAACCACGCTCGGTTCAAGGCACGGAACGTACTCGTGCTCAAGGTCTGATCTCGCGACGAAGAATCCGTTGTCCTCAAGCTCCGTTGCCTTCATTCCCAGCGTGTTCGCCCACGACTGCTCGCGATCTTCGTCGCACAAGCCACACATGGCGAGGTCGAAACCGTACTTCCCAACGATCTCAAGGACTTTCTTGAACTTGTCCGCACCGTCAAGCACGAACACAGAGACACCGGCACGGTCCAGGCTGACGCCCGCGTTCATCGCAACCGCTTCGATGATCACGCGGTCCGCTGCGCCCTCGACGAAAAGCAGCCTCCGGGCGGTCAGCCCCTCGAGGAGCTGCGGCGACCACCAGTGGATGCGCTCCTTCTCGACGGCGCTGAAGTTCGCTTCCGGAATCTGCTTCACCTCCCGGTCGGGGTTGACCACGAGCACATGCTTCGGCTCGAATCGCTGGACCACGTAGGGGGAGTGCGTGACGACGATGCGCTGCTTCGGAGACGCGGCGAAGAGGGCGGCGACGGTTCGCTGGCTCGCCGCGTGCAGGTGGATTTCCGGTTCGTCGACGGCCACGATGTTCGCGGCCGATTGCGCGAGGTCGAAGAACGTCAGCGCCATGAGCTGCCGCATGCCATCGCTCTGATCCCCGAGTGCCTTGTAGCGGTCACCGTCACGGAGGTACAGCGTCGCGCCGTCGAGAGGACTGGTCTGAGGGTCAGCCGACGTGCGGATCGTCAGGCCGTCTGCATCATAAGAGCGTGGTACGGCGCGCGAAAGGTGCCCGGCGATTTCCTCGCGCAACGACTGGAGGGCGGCGTTGTCGGCGAGCTTCTCGTTGAAGGACTCGAGAAGGAGTTCCAGAGCGTCCTTGTCTTCGCCGACATCGACGGAGTCGAGCATCATGCGGAACGCACTCCGCTTGCCCTCCATGTAGTCCGCGGAGTTGCTTCGATCGGCCGGAAGGTACTGCCAACCGATCACCGCGAGCTGGTCCCGCGTCGGCTGTCTCCGGTTCCCGGAATCTGGGAAGTAGCGATCGATCAGGACGCTGTCGGCGTCTCCCTCCACCCTCGACACCTCCAGTCGGAGAAGCAAGTAGTCCGGTTCCCCTTCGCGAATGGACATCTGGAACGGGAACTGGCCTGCTTCGTCTTCGGTGAAGTCCTCGAGCCGCGCTTCCACGACAAGCATGTCTGCGCCCTCGCGGATGTGCTCGGGGCGAAGCGATTGATACAGCTGCTGTGTTGAAGCTCCCAGCAGCTGGTGAAGGAGCCGGAGGATCGACGTCTTCCCGACGTCGTTCCCTCCCACGATCACGAGGTGCTCCCGTACGGGAACATCCAGGTCGGCGAGCACGGCGTGCCCTGTGATCTTGATCTTCGTTAGCTTCATCGGTACCTCATGCCGGTCGGAGCATTCGTTGGCTGGTGGCATCCAACGATCGCCCCAGGCTATCGAGACGTAGTGGCTCCTCTGGCGGACCTGCTCCGTGTCTCGCCCGAGGAATCAACCCATTTCGATGCAACTTCAATCCGAGCCGGGAGGGAAAGTGAATCTGATCAGGTAAAAGCATGGGCACTCACCTGCCTGAATAACATTATCGGGAGCGAACTGCATGATCATCGTCGCGGCGGTGTTCTGGATGGTGTCGCTCGCCGGTGGAGGGCGTATGCTGCGCGTGGTGCTCGCGATGCTGGCGCTGGGGGCGTTCGTCGTGCTCGTCACACCGGAGCCGAGCGTTGTGCGCGCGGCGGTGATGGCGGCCCTCGCGATGCTGAGCGTGCTGCTGGGCCGGCCGAGCGCGGGACTGGCGATGCTGTCGCTGGCGGTGTGCGGTCTGCTGATCTCCGACCCGTGGTTCGCGGCGTCGCCCGGCTTCGCGTTGTCGGCCGCGGCGACGGCGGCGCTGCTCGTGCTCTCGCGGCCCCTGCTGAAAGGGCTCGGCCGCTGGATGCCCGCACCGCTCGCCCTCGCGCTGTCGGTGCCGCTCGCGGCGCAGGTGGTCTGCGGTCCGATCATCGCGCTCTTCTCCGAGCAGCAGTCGCTCGTCGGCGTCGCGGCCAACCTCATCGCCGCGCCGGCTGCGCCGGTGGCGACCGTGATCGGGCTGCTGGCGTGCCTGACGGCAGCCCTGCCCGCCGTCTCCGATCTGCTGGCGGCCGCGGCCTGGCTCCCCGCCGCCTGGATCGAGACGACCGCACGCGTGAGTGCCGATCTTCCCGGGGCCACCTTCGACGTCGTCGCAGGCCCTCTCGCCGCACTCGTGGTGGCTCTGGTGAGCGCTGCGCTGACCACCGTGCTCGTCCGACCGCGATCGCGCCGACTGCGCACCGCATCCGCCATCGTGCTGGTTCTCGTTCTCGGCTCGGGCGGAGCGCGGATGCTGCTCTCGGGCCCGCTCGCGACGCTGACGAACCCGGGGGACTGGTCCATCGCCGCGTGCGACGTGGGACAGGGCGATGCGGTGCTCATCCGATCCGAAGGGCGCACGGCGCTGATCGACACCGGACCCGAACCCGATGCGCTGAGCGAGTGTCTGGTGAGGACCGGCGTCGCCCGGATCGATCTGCTCGTGCTCACCCATTACGACCTCGACCACGTCGGCGGCACGGCGGCCGTGCAGGGCCGTGTGGGCGCGGTGCTGCACGGGCCGGTGTCGGAGCCCGCCGACGGTCGGCTGCTCGCGGAGCTCGCGGCCGCGGGCGCCACGCTGAGAGATGCGACCACGGGGATGACCGGCACGCTCGGCTCCGCGCGGTGGCGGGTGCTGTGGCCCGAGCCCGACCCCGTGGTCTTCCCGTCCGGGAACGACGCGAGCGTGGTGATCGAGATCGAAGGCGGCGGTGTACCGCGCACCCTGCTGCTCGGCGATCTCTCGGCCGCTCCGCAGCGGATGCTGCTCGCTTCGGGCCGTGTGCGGGGGACGTACGACGTGGTGAAGGTCGCTCACCACGGGAGCGGCGATCAGGAACCGGGGCTGTACGACCTCGTACGCGCCCCGGCCGCCTTGATCGGCGTCGGGAAGGACAACGACTACGGGCACCCGCGTGACAAGACCCTCGCGCTGCTGCAGCATGCCGGATCGCGTCCGCTGCGCACGGACGAACGCGGCATGATCCTCCTCGGAGTGCGCGACGACGAACTCAGAGTGTGGTCGGAACGCCCGCCGTCCGACGGGAGTCCGTGAGGTTCGGGCGGGTGATGTCGCTGCCCGCGGCTAGGCTGGATGCATGGCCGGCCCCCGTTCGACATCCCGAGGAAGCGGCAGTGCCGCCAAGGGCGTCAACATCCCCCAGGTGGCCTGGCGTGAGCCGCGACCCGCGCCGATCGTGCTGGTGTCGGGCCCGGAGGAGGTGCTCGCCGAACGTGCCATCGCCGGCGTACGCGACTACCTGCGCGCCGAGGATCCGGCGCTCGAGGTGAGCGACCTGCGTGCCGACGACTATGCGGCCGGCACGCTGCTCGCCCTCACCTCGCCGTCGCTGTTCGGCGAGCCGCGCCTGGTGCGGGTGGCCGGTGTCGAGAAGTGCTCCGACGCGTTCCTCCAGGAGGCGGTGAAGTACGTCGAGCATCCCCAGGAGGGCGCCACCGTCATCCTCCGCCACACCGGCGCCAGCGTGCGAGGCAAGAAGCTGCTCGACGCGGTGCGCTCGGGCACGGGCGGGGGGATCGAGATCCCCTGCGCCGCAGTCAAGCGCGACGGCGACCGGGTGGACTTCGCCGCGGGGGAGTTCGCAGCGGCGCGCAAGCGCATCGCCCCCACAGCACTGCGATCCCTGGTCTCCGCCTTCGCCGACGACCTCACCGAGCTCGCAGCCGCCTGCCAGCAGCTCATCGGCGACGTCGAGGGCGACATCACCGACGACATCATCACCAAGTACTACGGCGGACGAGTCGAGGTGTCGGCGTTCGTCGTCGCCGACACCGCCATCGCCGGGCGTCACGGAGAAGCGCTGATCGCGCTGCGTCACGCCCTGGCATCCGGTGCCGACCCGGTGCCGATGGTGGCCGCCTTCGCGATGAAGCTGCGCACGATGGCGCGGGTGGCCGGCAACCGAGAGCCGAGCCGGCAGCTCGCCCAGCGCCTGGGGATGAAGGACTGGCAGGTCGACCGGGCCCGCCGCGACCTCGCCGGCTGGAACGAACGCTCGCTCGGCATGGCGATCCAGGCGACCGCGCGGGCGGACGCCGAGGTCAAGGGCGCCGCGCGCGACCCGATCTTCGCCCTCGAACGGATGGTCACCGTCATCGCCACGCGCGAGCCCTTCGCCGCGACCCGCTGAGGTTCTCCGCACCGCTGCGGCCGTCAGCGGACGCCGTCAGAGGACCGAGACGGTCGCGGATGCGAAGAAGGCCCGCCCCGCGAACGGGACGGGCCTTCCGAGGTGTGTGCGGCTCAGAGCGCGGCGACCTGCTTGGCGATGGCCGACTTGCGGTTCTTCGCCTGGTTCTTGTGCACGACGCCCTTGCTGACGGCCTTGTCGAGCTTGACCGAAGCGACCTTGAGGGCGGCCTCAGCGGCCTCCTTGTCACCGGCGACGACGGCCTCGCGGGTCTTGCGGACGACGGTCTTCAGCTCGCTCTTGACGGCCTTGTTGCGCTCCTGCGCCTTCAGGTTGGTCTTGTTGCGCTTGATCTGCGACTTGATGTTTGCCACGTGTGGACACGCTTTCTGTCTGGATGGTGATCGGATGCTGCAGACGAGAGAGGGGCGCCGACAGCGGTCGTGAGGGACGAACCCACACGCAAGCCAAGAGTCAATGTTACCAGCACCGGGCCCCTGCACGCGAAACGGTGCCCGAGGGCGCGCCGAGAGCGCGAATGCGCCGCGGGAAGCGGGCGCCGGGTGCAGAATCGACGATAGCCGACAGACGACGACGTCGAAGGAGCACGATGACCCGCGCGCTGCCCGAAACCCGCATCCCCAGGGGCCTGCGCTGGTCCGCGGCGACCTCGGCCTTCCAGATCGAGGGCTCGCGCACCGCGGACGGCAGGGGCCGCTCGATCTGGGACGATTTCGTCGATCGCCCGGGCGCGGTGGTCGATGGCAGCACCGCTGAACCCGCCTGCGACAGCTATCGGCGCTCCGAGGACGACATCGACCTGCTCGCGGGCCTCGGTGTCGACGGCTACCGCTTCTCCATCCCCTGGGTGCGCATCCAGCCCGCAGGAGCAGGACCGGCGAACCGGGTAGCGCTCGATCGCTACTCGCGCTTCGTCGACGGGCTGCTGCAGCGCGGCATCGAGCCCGAGCCGACGCTGTACCACTGGGAGCTGCCCAGCGAGCTCGAGGACGCCGGCGGCTGGCTGAACCGCGACACGGCTTCGCGCTTCGCCGATTTCACCGCACTCGTCGCGGAGGGTCTCGGCGACCGGGTGCGTCGCTGGTACACGATCAACGAAGCGGCCATGACGACCCTGCAGGGGTACGGAATCGGCGATCTCGCCCCCGCAAGGCAGCTGATGTTCGGCGCGCTCCCGACCGTGCACCATCAGCTTCTCGCCCACGCCAGGGCGGCCGCCGTCCTTCGCGGCGCCGGAGCCCACCGCGTGGGTCTCACCAACAACCACACGCAGGTGCTCCCCGCGAGCGGCTCCGAGGCGGACCTCGCCGCATCCTTCGCCTACGACACGCTGCACAACCGGATGTTCTCCGAACCGCTGCTGGCCGGCGCCTACCCCGACATCGAGTCGCTCGGCCTGCCGCCCCTGCCGGTGCACGACGGCGACCTCGAGGCGATCGCCGGATCGCTGGACTTCTACGGCGTCAACTTCTACAACCCCACCACCGTCGCAGCCGCTCCCGACGGGAGCCCGCTGCCGTTCGAGCTCCTGCCGACCCCCGGCGTTCCGCTAACCGGGTTCGGCTGGCCCATCATGCCCGAGGCACTGCGCGACTTCCTCGTCGACCTCCACCGGCGCCATCCCGGTATGCCGCCGATCGTCATCGGCGAGAACGGCGCCTCTTTCCCCGAGCCCGACGTCGCGGCGACCGTGGAGGACGACGACAGGATCGCATTCCTCTCGGCGCACATCGGCGCCGTCGCCGACGCGGTCGATCAGGGCGTACGCGTGGAGGAGTACACCGTGTGGTCGTTGATGGACAACTTCGAGTGGGCCGACGGGTACACGCAGCGCTTCGGACTCGTGCACGTCGACTTCGACTCCGGGGTGCGCACCCCGAAGGCCTCCTACGACTGGTACCGACGACTCATCCTCGACGACCGCGCCGCAGGCCAGGGGAGCACCCGATGACTCCGGCGACCAGGGTCGGCGCGACGTGGATGTCGTTGTTCACCCTCGCCTGGCTCGCCATCTGGACCGTTCAGCTCACCCCGGTGCAGCTTCTCCTGCCGCTGCAGCTGGACACACCCGAGGACGACTGGATCCGCGGGGTCGTCTCCTCCGGCCTGGTGCTCGGCATCGGAGGACTGGCCGGCATCGTGGCCGGTCCCCTGGTGGGGGCGATATCGGACCGATCCCGATCCGCGCGCGGACGCCGGCGCCCCTGGGCGCTGCTCGGCGTGTGGGTGTCGGCGATCTTCCTCGTGCTGACCGGCCTCGTCGAGGGGCCGTGGCTGGTCGGCGCATGCTGGGTGGGGGTCTCCACCGGCGTGTCGGTCGCCTCGGCCGCGTTCACCGCGCTCATAGCCGACCAGCTGCCATCGTCACAGCGAGGCGCCGCGTCATCGGCCGTCGGCTCCAGTCAGGCGGTGGGCATCGTGCTCGGCGTCGGACTGGTGGTTCTGCTCGGTCTCGGCGTGCTCTCCGGCTATCTGCTGCTCGCGGGGGTCATCGCGGTCGTCGGCACCCTGAGCGCCGTGCTGCTGCCCGACCCGCCGGCTGCGGCATCCGATCGTCCGCCGCGTGCCGAGACGAGGCCGCGACTGGCTTCGCTGCGCGATCGCGACTTCGCGTGGATGCTGTCCGGACGGCTGGTCACCAACATCGGGAACGCGCTCGGGACGGCCCTGTTCCTGTTCTTCCTGCTGCACGGTCTCGGGCAGCCGAGCGCGATCGCGCAGGACAATCTGCTGATGCTGATCGTCGTGTACACGGTGTTCGTCGTGATCGCGTCGGTGCTGACCGGGATCGTCTCCGACCGCACCGGCCGGCGTCGCGGCCTCACAATCGCCGCGACGGTCGTCCAGGCTGCCTCGGGCGTCGTGATCGTCAGCTTCCCGACGTTCGAGGCGACCCTGGTCGCCGCGGCGCTGATGGGAGTGGGCTACGGCGCGTTCTCGACGGTGGGGCTCGCCTTCGCGACCGACCTGCTCCCGGGTGAGCACGACCACGCCAGGGACCTCGGCATCGTCAACGTCACCGCCGCCCTGGGCCAGCTGATCGGGCCCGTGCTCGGCGCGGCGTTCGTCGCCCTGGTCGGCGGGTTCTGGCTGGTGTTCCTGATGGCGGCGGTGCTCTCGCTGGTGGGCGGCCTCATGACCTCCCTCGCACGACAGCCAGAGCCAGTCCCAGCACCGCGTTGAAGACCTGCGGGCGCATGGCGGTGACCAGGTGCGAGGTCCGCGGCACCACGATGACCTCCGCGTGCGGGGCGAGACGGCGGAACAGCGCCTCATGGGTGCGCAGCTGATCGAACTGACCGTTCACGAACCACAGCGGGATCCGGATGCGCGCCACGGCCGTGGTGAGGTCCAGGGCAGAAAGGCTGCGAAGCGCGGTGTCCTGCGCATCCAGCGCGTAGCCGCCCGCACCGAAATCCGCACGGGTCTCCGCCGGGATCGTCGCGTCGAGGACGCGCTCGGTCAGCCAGGCGCCGCGCCCGGGGAGCGCGTCGAGGGCAGTCGCGAGCAGCCGGTATGCGCGCAGCGCCGCGCCACGGGGGAGCGCGCTGCAGGAGGCGGCGATCAGCCCGGCGACCGGGGGCGGCTCCTCGCCGCCGACGTAGGCGAGTGAGAGCAGCCCGCCCATCGAGTGCCCGACCAGCAGGACCGGGCCGCGCTCGGCGGCGGCGCGGACGGCGGCATCGATCGTGTGCAGCGCCTCGTGCAGGGTGAAGTCCTCGCCCAGCCGCGAACCGTGCCCCGGAAGGTCCACGGCCGTCACAGGGAAGCCGGCCGCCTCGAGATGCGCGACCTGTGCGCGCCACATGGTCGCCGAGGTGCGGATGCCATGGACGAGGACGACCTGTTCAGTCACGCTCCCAGCATAGGAAAGCGGGGCCGGTGGATGAACCACCGGCCCCGCTTGAGCCGAAGCTCAGGGACTCAGCTGGGGATCACTTCTCCCAGCCGACGTTCTCCACCGGCTGGACGCCGAACCCGTCGAGGCCCACGTAGGGCTCGGGGGTCAGGTTCGCGAGCCCGTCCTTGACGGCCGAGATGGTCGGACCGTTGTAGAGCGGGATCAGGCCCCAGCCCTGCAGCAGCTCCGGCTCGAGCTCCATGGCGGCGGCGATCTGCTTGTCGCCGTCGGTGATCTTCTCGACCTCGTGGATCTTCGCGTCGGTCTCCGCCGTCGGGACGCCCGACAGGTTCAGGCCCTGGTCGACGCCGTAGAGCTGGAAGAAGTCACCCACGCCGTACGGGTCGGACGACGTGAAGCGCAGGCTCACGATGTCCCAGTTCTTCGAGTTGTAGTCCTCGGCGAACTTGTTCGAGGGGCGGACATCGATCTTGACCTCGATGCCGATCTCCTTCTCGGACTTCTGGATCGACTGCGCGAGCGCGGCCTGCGTCGGGTCGTCGCTGAAGATCGGGTAGGTGACCGAGAGCTTCACGCCGTCCTTCTCGCGGATGCCGTCGGCGCCCTTCTCCCAGCCGGCGTCGTCGAGGAGCTTGTTCGCGTCGTCCTGGTCGAACTTCCAGCCCGCCTTCTCGAGCGAGTTGCTGTAGCCCGGCTGGAAGGGATACATCACGAAGGAGCCTGCGTCGGCCTCCTCGTAGTCCAGCCCGTTCCACGCGATCTGCTTCTGCTGGTCGATGTTGATCGCCTTGAAGAACGCCTCACGGACGTTCACATCCTCGAACTGCGGCTTCTCGGCGTCGACCTGCATGAGCGTGTTCGCGGTCTGCGTGGCGCGGTGGATCGTGACACCGTCCATGTCCCCGACCTGAGCGAGGCGGTCCTTCGTGTTCGTGCCGACCTGGTCGATCTGGCCGTTCTTGAACGCGTTGATGGAGGCCTGCGCGTCCATGCCCTGGAAGGTCACCTTGTCGAGGAGCGGCTTCTCGCCCCACCACTCGGGGTTCGGCTTGAAGGAGACGAAGTCCTTGTTCGCGTCGAACGTGTCGATCGTGTACGGGCCTGCACCCCACTCGGCGTGCGGGTCGTCGATGAACGCCGTGTTGAACAGCTCAGGCGTGTTGACCTTCGGGTGCAGCAGGATCGTGAAGCCCTTCGCGATCCAGGGGTACTCCCCGTCGTAGGTGACGATGGCGGTCTTGGCGGTCTCGCCCATCTCGACGGACTTGACCTCCTTGTAGCCGCTGGTCGCGTTCGGGACGAAGCCGTCCTTGTCGGAGCGGTTGGCCTTCCACGTGGCGTCGATGGCGGTCCAGTCCATGTCGGTGCCGTCGTTCCAGTGGGCGTCCTTGTTGAAGGTGAACGTGATGACGGTGTTGCCGTCCTTGTTCTCCACGTTCCACTCGTCGAGGTAGGCGTCGTTCTTGTACGGCGTTCCGTCGTCCTTGAACAGGATGAGCTGCGGCATGTACCACGCCGCCACTCGCGTCGTGTCTGCGCTGCCGTCGCCGTTGAACTGGTTCAGCTGCTCGGGGATCTCGTTGATCGGGAAGTTGACCGTGCCGCCTTCCTTGAGGTTCTCACGAGGCTGCGGGTTGTAGTCCGCGAAGTTGGTGGTCGGCTTGTCGCCACCGTTGTCGCCCCCATCACCGTTGTCGCCGGTGTTGGAAGCGCACCCGCTCAGAGCGAGTGCGAAAGCGCCGGTGAGTGCCAGCGCTCCCATCAGCTTGTGATGCTGCTTCATGGTGCTCCTTTCGCCTTTCGGCGTGTCATAAGGGGAGATTAGTTCGCATCGCCGTGCGGGGACGCGTGCGGGAGTGAATCCCGGCTAACTGTTATCGGACGGTGATCCGTCGTCCGCCGTGCGGTCCACGGCAGTCCGGGACGTCAGGCCGAGGCCGGCCTGGTGCTCATCGTCGCGGCGTCGAACACCACGCGCTGACGCGTGCGCTCGACGTCGGGATCGGGCACGGGAATGGCCGACAGCAGCGCCTGCGTGTACGGGTGCTTCGGATTGTCGAACACCTCGTCGACGTCGCCGTGCTCCACGAACTCGCCGAGATACATGACCGCGACGCGGTCCGCGATGTGGCGGATGACGGAGAGGTCGTGCGCCACGAACAGGTAGGACAGGCCCAGCTTGACTTTGAGTTCGTCGAGCAGGTTGATCACCCCCGCCTGGATCGAGACGTCCAGCGCGGAGACCGGTTCGTCGAGCACGACGATCTTCGGATTGGTCGAGAGCGCGCGCGCGATGCCGATGCGCTGGCGCTGCCCGCCGGAGAACGCTCCGGGGAAGCGGTCGCGGTGGGCCGGATTGAGGCCGACCAGGTCCATCAGCTCCTGCACGCGGGCTTGCACCTCGTCCTTGCGCATGCCGATGGCCCGCATCGGCTCGGCGATGATGTCCGTCACCGTCATCCGCGGGTCGAGCGCGCCCATCGGATCCTGGAAGACGATCTGGATGTCGCGGCGCAGGGTCCGCTCGAGCTTGCGATCGTCGAGTCCGTTGACGCTAGTGCCGGCGATGATGATGTCGCCGTCCTCCTGCTTCTCGAAATCCATGATCTGCAGCAGCGTCGTGGTCTTGCCGGAGCCCGACTCGCCCACGATCGCCATCGTCTCGCCCTCGCGCACATCGAAGCTGATGCCCTTGACCGCCTGCACCTCGCCGACCTTGCGCTTGAAGAGCGACCCCTTCATGAGCGGGAAGGTCTTGACCATGTTGCGGACCTCGAGCGTGACGGGACGCTCCTCGCGCGGCGTGCGGGTCAGGTCGCTGGCCGGAATCTCGGGCACCGGGTACACCGGCAGGCCCCCGATGCGCCCGGCGGAGTCGATCTCGTCGGCGCGGATGCAGGCGGCCAGGTGCGCCCGGTCGCCGGAGTCGGCGATCGGCGCCAGGTCGGGCTCCCGCTTGACGCACGCATCGATGGCGATGGGGCAGCGCGAAGCGAACGGGCACGCGTCCGGCAGATCGATCAGAAGCGGCGGGTTGCCCTTGATCGGGATCAGGGGTTCCTTCTCGGCCTTGTCGACCCGCGGGATGGCACCGAGCAGACCGATCGAATAGGGCATCCGGGTGTTGTGGAACAGCTCGTGCGCCGCCGCGTGCTCCACCGGCTTGCCGGCGTACATCACCATCACGTCGTCCGCTGTGCGGGCGACCACGCCCATGTCGTGGGTGATCATGATCACCGCGGCGCCGGTCTCGGTCTGCGCCTTCTCGATGAGATCCAGGATCTGGGCCTGGATGGTCACGTCCAGCGCGGTCGTCGGCTCATCGCAGATGATCAGACGCGGGTTGTTCGCCATCGCGATGGCGATCACGACCCGCTGGCGCATCCCGCCGGAGAACTCGTGCGGGAACGACTTCATCCGCTTCTCGGGGTCGGTGATGCCCACGACGCGGAGCAGTTCGAGCGAACGCTCCCACGCCTCGGCCTTGGAGAGACCGCGGTGCACCGTGAGCGCCTCGACGAGCTGGTCCCCGATCGTGAACACGGGCGTCAGCGAGGTCAGGGGGTCCTGGAAGACCATGGCCATGCCGTTGCCGCGGATCATCGACATCTGCTTGTCGGACTTGCCCAGCAGCTCCTGGCCCTCGAACTGGATCGAGCCGGTGACCTTGGCGTTCTCGTCGAGCAGACCCATGATGGCGAGCGACGTCACGGACTTGCCGGACCCGGACTCGCCGACGATGCCGAGGGTCTTGCCCGCGTCAAGGTCGAAGTTGACGCCGCGGACGGCGTCCACACGGCCGGCTTCCGAGGCGAAGCTGACCTTGAGGTCGCGGACGGACAGGACGGTCTTTGCGATGGGAGTGCTCATGCGCGGCCTCCAGCCGCCGAGGTGGGATCGAGGGCGTCGCGCAGGCCGTCGGCGATCAGCGCCATGGAGACGGTCAGCAGGGTCAGTGCCAGTGCGGGGAACGCGAAGAGCCACCATGCGCTGGTGACGCTCGCCGCTCCCGTGCCGATCAGCGAACCGAGCGAGATGTCGGGCAGCTTCACGCCGAAGCCGATGAAGGACAACCCGGTCTCGGTCATGACGGCGCTCACGACGCCGAGGGTGAAGTTGATCACCAGCAGCGAGCCGATGTTCGGCACCAGGTGCCGCAGCACGATGCGCATGCCGGGAACGCCCATGTAGCGGGCGGCGTCGACGTACTCGCGCTCTCGCAGCGACAGCGCGAGCGTCCAGATCACGCGGGCCGGGAAGAACCAGCTGACGAAGATCATCGCCAGTGAGATCACGCGCCAGTCGCCGCCCGCCCCGTTGGAGATCAGGGCGAGGATGAGGAACGTCGGCACGACCATCAGGAAGTGGATGAGAAGCAGAATGCTCTGCTCGACACGCCCTCGGAAATAGGCGGCCGCGGCGCCGACGATCGCCGACAGGACGGTGACGCCGACCGAGACCACGATCGCGATCATCAGCGACCTCTGCAGACCCACCGCCGTCTGCGTCCAGGTGTCATGGCCGCCCACACTCGTGCCGAACCAGTGCTGGGCGGACGGACCGGTGCTGAGGTTCATGAAGTCCTGATCGTCGATCTTGTACGGCGACGTGAGCGGCACGATGATGGAGAACAGCACCATCAGGACGAAGATCACGATGCCCGCGACGGCGGGCCTGTTGCGCAGGAAGCGCCTGGTGTACAGCCGCCACTTGCTCAGCTGCTTGGCCGGGATGCGCTCAGCCGTCGTGTCCGGGCCGACCGGCGGCTGCATGGCGGGGTCGAAGGTCTCGGTGCTCATGATTCAGCTCACCCTCACTCGGGGGTCCAGGACGACGACCGCGATGTCGGCGAGCAGAGCGCCGATGGCGGTCAGGACGGCACCGAAGGCCGCGACGGCGACCACGCCGTGAATGTCGTTCCCGTTGATGGTGGTCAGGAAGTAGCGGCCCATGCCCTGCCAGGCGAAGATCGTCTCGGTCAGGATGCCGCCGGTGAAGATCGCGGGGATCGAGAAGGCGACCTGCGTGGCCACCGGGATCAGCGAGGTGCGCAGTGCGTGCCGGCGGATCGCCTGCTGCTTGGTCAGACCCTTGGCGCGTGCGGTGCGCACGTAGTCGGCGCTGATGTTGTCGAGCAGCAGCGTGCGCTGCAGGAAGTGGTACTGCGCGTAGCCGATGATCACCAGGGCGATGGTGGGCAGGATCAGATGCTGCAGCGCGTCTATGATCACCGGGAAGAAGCCGGTGACACCCTCACTGGAAGACCCGGTCACGTAGAAGACCCGGGTGCCGACCCAGTTGTTGAAGTTGATCGCGAGGAGCACGACGGCCAGGCCCGCGACGATGATGTTGACGTTCATCGTCACGATCGAGATGCCCTGCCAGATGCGGTCGCCCACCTTGTACTGACGCGAGGCGGTGTAGACGCCGACGGCGATGCCCAGCAGGGTCGCGATGATCGTCGCGCCGAGCACGAGCTCCGCGCTGACCCACATCCGGAAGCCCACCTGGTCGTTGACCGATCCGCCGGTCGGGCTCACGCCCCAGTCCCAGCGGAAGATGACGCCGGAGAACCAGTTCCACCAGCGCTCCAGCAGCGGCATGTTCTGGCTGAGGTTGCGCGGGCCCAGCAGGCCTTCGATCTGTTCGGGGCTGAGCGGGGGCTTCCGGCCGACGTAGTTGCTGCGCGGATCGAGGAACGCCCATGCCAGGAAGTAGGTGACATTGGTCGCGACCACGATCATCAGCAGCCAGCCGAGTGTCCGGCGCGCGAGATACTTGATCAAGGTGGTGATTCTTTCTCTTCTACAGCTCGCGCGGGATCTGCCGACGCAACGCTGGGTCGGGATGACATTCAAGCATCATCCGAGCGCAAGCGCACTTCGACAGCTCGGGCGGCTGTGACGGAGTCCTGCGCCCCGTGGCATCCGGTGTCAGACGCGGCAGGGCAACTTCGGGAGACTATCACCGGATCCGCCGAATGGGGGATTAGGGCCGCCTGAACGTACAATCGACGGAACCCCTCCGGCCGCACCAAGGACCACATGTCACCCCGCGCTCTCACCCCGCTCTCGCCCTCCGCGACCCCTGCCTCGCAGATCCGGAACTTCTGCATCATCGCCCACATCGATCACGGCAAGTCGACCCTCGCCGACCGCATGCTGCAGATCACCGGCGTGGTGGCGGAGCGCGACATGCGGGCACAGTATCTCGACCGCATGGACATCGAGCGCGAGCGCGGCATCACCATCAAGAGCCAGGCGGTGCGGATGCCCTGGCAGGCGCAGGACGAGACCTTCGCCCTCAACATGATCGACACCCCCGGTCACGTCGACTTCACCTACGAGGTGTCGCGCTCCCTGGCCGCGTGCGAGGGAGCGATCCTGCTCGTCGACGCCGCCCAGGGCATCGAGGCGCAGACGCTCGCCAATCTCTATCTGGCGCTCGAGAACGACCTGACGATCATCCCGGTGCTGAACAAGATCGACCTGCCGGCGGCAGACCCCGACAAGTTCGCGAAGGAGCTCGCCGATCTCATCGGCGGCAGGCCCGAGGACGTGCTGCGCGTGTCCGGCAAGACCGGGCTGGGAGTGGAGGACCTGCTCGACCGCATCGTGCAGGAGATCCCCGCCCCGGTCGGCGACGCGGAAGCCCCGGCCCGCGCGATGATCTTCGACTCGGTGTACGACGCGTACCGCGGCGTGGTCACGTACGTGCGCATGGTGGACGGCAAGCTCGAGCCGCGTGAGCGCATCCAGATGATGTCGACCAGGGCGACGCACGACCTGCTGGAGATCGGCGTCTCGAGCCCCGAGCCGATCCCGACCCAGGGGTTGGGCGTCGGCGAGGTGGGCTACCTCATCACCGGTGTGAAGGATGTGCGCCAGTCGAAGGTCGGCGACACGGTGACCACGAGCCGGGGAGGGGCGACCGAGGCCCTGGCGGGGTACACCGACCCCAAGCCGATGGTGTTCTCGGGCATCTACCCGATCGACGGCAGCGACTACGCCGAGCTGCGCGAGGCCCTCGACAAGCTCAAGCTGTCCGATGCGTCGCTGCAGTACGAGCCGGAGACATCGGTCGCGCTGGGGTTCGGATTCCGCTGCGGCTTCCTGGGCCTGCTGCACCTCGAGATCGTCACCGAGCGGCTCAGCCGCGAGTTCGGCCTCGACCTCATCACGACCGCGCCCAGCGTGATCTACGAGGTGACGACCGACACGGGTGAGACGGTGACGGTGACGAATCCGAGTGAGTACCCCGACGGGCGCGTCGCCTCGGTGGCGGAGCCGATGGTGAAGACCGCGATCCTGCTCCCCAAGGACTACGTGGGAACCGTGATGGAGCTGTGCCAGGCCCGCCGCGGATCGCTGCTGGGCATGGAGTACTTCTCCGAGGAGCGCGTCGAGCTGCGCTACCTCATGCCGCTCGGCGAGATCGTCTTCGACTTCTTCGATCACCTCAAGTCGAAGACCCAGGGCTACGCCAGCCTCGATTACGAGCCCGCGGGCCAGCAGGCGGCGGATCTGGTGAAGGTCGACGTCCTGCTGCAGGGCGACAAGGTCGACGCGTTCAGCGCGATCGTGCACCGCGACAAGGCCTACGCCTACGGCACCCTCATGACCGAGCGGCTGCGCAAGCTGATTCCCCGCCAGAACTTCGAAGTCCCGATCCAGGCGGCCATCGGCGCGCGGATCATCGCCCGCGAGACGATCCGCGCCCTCCGCAAGGACGTGCTCGCCAAGTGCTACGGCGGTGACATCAGCCGCAAGCGCAAGCTGCTCGAGAAGCAGAAGGAGGGCAAGAAGCGCATGAAGATGGTCGGCCGCGTCGAGGTGCCGCAGGAGGCCTTCATCGCCGCGCTCTCCGGCGACGTCGAGAGCAAGGACAAGAAGTAGCGGTCCTCGCCCCGAGCGCCCGATCGGCGAGCCGGTCGGTCGTCGCTCAGGCGGGTCACGTAGGGTTGGATCATGCGTCGCGGGACATTCCGAGAAGGCACGGTGGACTATGCCGCGGTCGGGGCGACGCACGCCCCCGATCTGATGCACTTCCCGCCCGAGCGGAGCACTCCCGCCGAGGACTCCTGGCGCATCGGCAGTGGTGAGGACCGCTTCCGCACGGCCGGCGACGCCCTGCTGTCGTGGACCGCGCAGCGCGCCGCCGGGCTGGAGCTCCACGACGTACGGCCGGCCTCGGGCGCGGCCTACACGGGTGTCAGCTTCGACGCCGAGGGTGCACCGATCGCCCCCAACCGCACCCAGGTCGAGCAGCGGTTCGACTCGGAGGGCACCCCGTTCGTCGCCCCGGGCATGACGCTGCGCCTGCGCGGCCGTGTCGGCGGGATGAGAGCGGATGCCGAGCTGCGTGTCATCTCCGTCACCGAGGAGCGTCGCCGCATCGGCTTCGTGCTGGGCACGGTGGGCGGCTCGGTGGTGAGCGGCGAGGAGTCCTTCGACGTCGAATGGCGTGAGGACACCGACGAGGTCTGGTTCACCGTGCGCGCGTTCGACGCGCCGGTTGCGCTGCTGTACCGGGTTCCCGGCATGGTGCGGCGTCGTCGCAGAGAGCTGTTCGCCCGGTACCTGCGTGCGATCTCACCGCTGTACACCACGCCGATCTGATGGGCGGCCCCCTGCCCCTCGGAGATCCGGCGCCCGCCGACGGCCGCTTCCCCGAAGGCCTGCCGGTCGATGCGTCGACGCCGTTCTCCGCCTACCTGCACGTGCCGTTCTGCCGCGTGCGCTGCGGGTACTGCGACTTCAACACCTACACGTCCACCGAGTTGCGCGGTGCCAGACAGGACGAGTACGCGGACACCCTCATCCGCGAGATCGAGCTGGCGCACGCCGTGCTCGACGACGCGGGCGCGGTGCGGCCGATGGACACGGTGTTCTTCGGCGGCGGCACCCCGACGTTGCTTCCACCCGGTGACCTCGCCCGGATGCTGCGCGCAGCATCCGGCTCCTTCGGGCTGCGCGACGGAGCCGAGGTGACGGTGGAGGCCAACCCCGATACCGTCACGCCCGACGTCGTCGGCACCCTCGTCGACGCGGGCGTCACCCGGCTCTCCATCGGCATGCAGTCGGCGGTGCCGCACGTGCTGGCCGCCCTCGACCGCACGCACCGCCCCGAGAACGTGAGCAGCGCAGTGCGCGCGGCACGCGACGCGGGGCTCGATGTGAGCGTCGACCTCATCTACGGCGCACCGGGGGAGTCCCTCGCCGACTGGCAGTGCTCGCTCGATGCGGCCCTGGAACTCGAGCCCGATCATCTCTCCGCGTACGCCCTGATCATCGAGGACGGCACCAAGCTGGCGAGACAGATCCGCCGGGGCGAGGTCCCCGCGCCGGACGACGATCTGCAGGCGGACATGTACGAGGCCGCCGACCGGCGCCTGAGCGAGGCCGGATACGCCTGGTACGAGGTCAGCAACTGGGCGCGGTCGGATGCCAACCGCTCCCGTCACAACCTCGCGTACTGGCGGGGGTCGGACTGGTGGGGCTTCGGGCCGGGCGCGCACAGCCACGTCGCCGGTCTTCGCTGGTGGAACGTCAAGCATCCCGCGGCGTACGCCCAGCGGCTTCACGCCGGCGAATCGCCGGCGGCCGGCCGGGAGCGGCCCGACGCGCAGGCGCGCAACCTCGAGAGGGTGCTGCTGCAGAGCCGGCTGTCGGAGGGTCTGCCGATCGAGCAGATCGCGGAGAGCCGCCGGGAGCGCGTGGCGGGCCTGATCTCCGACGGGCTCGTCGATCCCGCCGCCGCTCTGCGGGAGCGCCGCGTGCGCCTGACGCTGCGCGGTCGGCTCCTGGCGGATGCGGTCGTGCGCGCGCTCACCGACTGACGCCCCCTTCGCCGACGGTGCCGCTCCGTGCAGACGCGACCGGCGTCTCGCGCGCAGGCCCGTTCCAGCCCGGCGGGGTAGGATTGGCACTCGACAGGTCTGAGTGCCAGCGGGAGGGATCATGGTCACAGAACGAGGACTCGAGGTCCTTCGCGCGATCGTGCAGGACTATGTCGCCACGCACGAGCCCGTCGGCAGCAAGTCGATCGTCGAGAGGCATGCGTTCGGCGTGTCGGCTGCGACCATCCGCAACGACATGGCCCAGCTCGAGGACGAGGACCTCATCGTCGCCCCGCACACCTCGTCGGGACGTGTGCCCACCGACAAGGGCTACCGCGTCTTCGTGAACCACCTCGCACAGCTGCGCCCGCTGTCCACCGGCCAGCGCAGCGCGATCGAGTCGTTCCTCACCGATCCCGCCGATCTCGACGACCTCATGGCGCGCACCGTCCGGGTGCTCACCCAGCTGACGGGCCAGGTCGCGCTGGCCCAGTACCCTTCGTTCGCTCGCGCGAGCATCACGCACATCGAGCTCGTGGCCCTCGCGCCGAACCGGCTGCTCGTGGTGCTGGTCACCGACGCCGGCGGCGTCTCGCAGCGCATCGCGCCGCTGCCGATCGAGCTCGACGACTCCGACGTGGCCGTGCTGCGCGCCCAGCTCTCGGCCCTGATCACGGGACGGGCGGTGAGCGAGGCCTCCGACCGGATGCAGGCCGTCGGGCAGGTCGACCCCGGCTCACCGGCCGCGCGGCTGCAGCCGGCCGTGATCAGCCTGGCTGCCGTGATCAGCGAGGAGCTCGCCGAGTTCCGCCAGGAACGGCTGGTGATGGCCGGAGCTGCGACCCTGGCGCGCCGAGAGCAGGACTTCCGCGGCAGCATCCACCCGCTCCTGGAGGCCATCGAGGAGCAGGTGACCCTGCTGCGACTGATGAGCGAGATGGTCACCGACGAGCACGGTCTGGCGACCAGCATCGGCACCGAGAACGCGCCCTTCGGGCTCGGCGAGGCGTCGATCGTCGCCAGCAACTACGCCGCACCCGGCGGCACGGCGCGCGTGGGCGTGATGGGCCCGACGCGCATGGACTATCCGAGCAACCTCGCCGCCGCGAGGGCGGTGGCGCGCTATCTGTCGCGGATGCTCGAAGAAGACGGATCCGCTCGCTGACGCGGTCGGACGCACAACTCACGCACACGCAGAAAGGTGATCGTGGCGGACCACTACGAAGTCCTCGGGGTGTCCCGGGACGCCTCACAGGACGAGATCAAGAAGGCCTATCGAAGGCTCGCCAGGCAGCTGCACCCGGATGTGAACCCGGGCGAGGACGCCTCCGAGCGCTTCAAGCTCGTCACCCACGCCTACGACGTGCTCGGCGACGAGGAGTCGCGGCGTCGCTACGACATGGGCGGCGACGAGAACAGCGGATTCGGGGGATTCGGCGGGTTCGGCGACATCTTCGAGACCTTCTTCGGCGCCGCCGGCGGCGGACGCTCCGCCCGCCCGCGCTCTCGCCGGGAGCGCGGGGAGGATGCGCTCGTGCGCGTGGACCTCGATCTCGGTGACATCGTCTTCGGCGTGCACCGCGACATCGAGGTCGACACGGCTGTGCTGTGCGAGACCTGCCAGGGCAGCTGCTGTCAGCCGGGCACGTCGCCTGTCACGTGCGACGTGTGCGGGGGCACCGGCCACGTGCAGCGACAGGTGCGCAGCCTGCTCGGCAACGTCGTCACCACCCAGCCCTGCGGCAGCTGCGAGGGATTCGGGACGACCATCGCGTTCCCGTGCGGGGGCTGCGCCGGTCAGGGGCGGGTGCGCACGCGCCGCACCGTGTCGCTCGACATCCCGGCCGGCGTCGAGACCGGTCTGCGTCTGCAGCTTCCCGGCTCGGGTGCCGTGGGGCGCGCGGGCGGACCCCACGGCGACCTGTACGTCGAGGTCACGGTCGCCCCGCACCCGGTGTTCAGCCGCGAGGGCGACGACCTGCTGGCGACGCTCGAGGTGTCGATGACGGATGCCATCCTCGGTGCGACCACGACCATCGAGGGGCTCGACGGCGAGGTGGATCTGGAGCTGCGGCCCGGCGTGCAGTCTGGCGACGTGCTGACGATCGGAGGCCGTGGTGTCACGCCGCTGCGCGGGTCGCAGCGCGGTGATCTCCGTGTGGGCGTTCAGGTGATCACGCCGACCAGGCTCGACTCCGCACAGCGCAGGCTCATCGAGGACTTCGCCAAGAAGGCGAAGGGCCCCGCCCCGAAGCTCGCCCAGTTCCAGCAGGGACTGTTCTCGAAGCTGCGCGACCGCTTCCGCGGTCACTGATCACGATCGGAGCCGACATGGCGCTGCACTTCATCGTCCCGGACTGCGCCGATGCCGCGGTCGGCGATCTCGTCTCGCTCACCGGTGCCGAGGCCAAGCACGCCTCGGTCGTGCGCCGGGTGCGCGTCGGTGAGACGATCACGCTCGGAGACGGGCGCGGCGTGTGGCTGGAGGGCGCTGCCGAGGACGTGGCCGCGGCCCACGTGAGCGTGCGGATCACGTCGCGCACGGTGCACGAGACGCCCGAGGCGCGAATCCTGCTCGCACAGGCGCTGGCGAAGGGCGACCGTGACGAGCTCGCCGTCCAGGCCGCGTGCGAGCTCGGCATCGACGAGGTCATCCCGTGGCAGTCCGCGCGAAGCGTGTCGCGGTGGGAAGGAGCGAAGGCCGCGAAGGGCCGCGAGCGCTGGGCGAGCATCGTCCGCGAGGCCGCGAAGCAGGCGCATCGCGCGTGGATCCCCGACGTGACCGAGGTCGTGACGACGGCGCAGCTGGCGAGCCGCGCCGCGGAGGCTCGGATGCTCGTGCTCGACCCGTGGTCGCAGACCCGGCTCTCCGGCATCCGCCCGGACGGCCGCGACATCCTGCTCGTCGTCGGACCGGAGGGCGGCATCGCCCCGGACGAACTGGAGCGGCTGGAGGCGGCCGGGGCCGAGCGCGTGCGGCTGGGCGACACCGTGCTGCGCACCTCGACGGCCGGACCCGCGGCGATCGCGGTGCTCTCCGGTGCTCTCGGACGCTGGTGACCTGGGACGAGCGTCCCCGCCCTCGGTAGACTGGACGTCATGACCGAAGCCTCGATCTTCACGCGCATCCTGAACGGGGAGATCCCCGGTGACTTCGTCGCGAGGACCGATCGGGTCTTCGCGATCCGCGACATCAATCCGCAGGCCCCGCTGCACGTGCTGGTGATCCCCGTCACCGAGCAGTACCGCGACGTGACCGAGCTGGCCGCCGGCGACCCTGCGCTCATGGCCGAGATGGTCGCCATGGCCGAGCAGATCGCGACCGAGCACGCCGACGGCGAGTTCCGCCTGATCTTCAACAACGGCGCACGCGCCGGTCAATCGGTCTTCCACGTGCACGCGCACGTGCTCGCCGACCTCGAGGAGGACAGGCTCGTTGGCTTCTGACACGGCATCACCTTCGGACGGCGGCGGCCCGCAGTTCCCCGCGCAGCCCGAGCGCACCGAGCGCATCTACGCCGACGGGGTCGCCATGGTGCAGCTGCTCGGTCCGCAGGACCGGCTGCTGCGGATGCTCGAGAAGCAGCATCCGCGCGTGCAGGTGCTGGTTCGCGGCAATGAGATCAACCTCGGAGGGTCGGATGCGGACGTCGCCGCGGCGAAGCGTCTCGTCGAAGAGCTGCTGGAGATGACCCGATCCGGGCACGATCTGGTGCCCAGCGACGTGGAGAACTCTGCGCGCATGCTCCGGCGTGACGACGGCCCCCGCCCGAGCGAGGTGCTCGGCGAGGCGATCCTGTCCACGCGCGGCCGGGTCATCCGCCCCAAGACGCTCGGGCAGAAGGAGTACGTCGACGCGATCGAGGAGAACACGATCGTGTTCGGCATCGGTCCCGCCGGCACCGGCAAGACGTACCTCGCCATGGCGAAGGCCGTGCAGGCGCTGCAGCGCAAGGAGGTGCAGCGCATCATCCTCACACGGCCCGCGGTCGAAGCGGGGGAGCGGCTCGGATTCCTGCCCGGGTCCCTGACCGACAAGATCGACCCGTACCTGCGCCCTCTCTACGACGCGCTGAACGAGATGATGGACCCGGAGATCGTGCCGCGGCTCATGGCGACGGGCACCATCGAGGTCGCACCGCTCGCCTACATGCGCGGGCGCACCCTGAACGACTCCTTCGTCGTGCTCGACGAGGCGCAGAACACGACGCCCGAGCAGATGAAGATGTTCCTGACGCGCCTCGGCTTCGGGACGAAGATGGTCGTCACCGGCGACATCACGCAGGTCGACCTGCCTCAGGGCGCGTCGGGCCTGCGGCTGGTCACCCGCGTGCTCGGGGACATCGACGACATCCACTTCTCGCGCCTCACCAGCGATGACGTCGTGCGCCACTCGCTGGTGGGACGCATCGTCGACGCGTACAGCGAGTACGACGAGCGACGCACCGCGGCACGGGTGGAGCGCGAGCAGGCGCACGAGTTCGCGAACCGCGCCGATCGGCGCGCGGGCATGCGACCGAACCTCCGAGACCGCAAGCCGAAACGGGGCCTGGAATGATCGAGATCAACAACGAGTCGGCGATCGAGGTCGACGAGACCGTCCTGCAGCGGCTCACCGCGTTCAACCTCGCGCAGCTGCACGTCAGTCCGGATGCCGAGGTCGCGATCGTCCTCGTCGACGAAGGCGCGATGGAATCGCTGCATGTGCAGTGGATGGATGAGCCCGGTCCCACCGACGTGCTGAGCTTTCCGATGGACGAGCTGCGCCCCGGCACTCCCGATCGCCCGACTGCACCCGGCCTGCTCGGCGACATCGTGCTGTGCCCGCAGGTGGCCGAGGCCCAGGCCCAGGCGGCCGGGCACACCCTTGTGGACGAGCTGATCCTGCTCACCACGCACGGACTGCTGCACCTGCTGGGCTTCGACCACGCCGAACCCGACGAGGAGCGTGAGATGTTCGGGCTGCAGAAGTCTCTGATTCAGGGATTCGCGCGCACCGAACGCCGCCGATGACGCCGGCCGTCCTTCTCGCGGCGGCCGTGCTGCTCGTCGCCTTCGGCGGCCTGATGGCGGCGGTGGACGCCGCGTTCTCGGTGACCTCGAGCAGCGATCTCGAGGAGCTGGCGGAGAGCGGCGGAGGGTCTGCGTCGCTGCGCGCCATCGCCGCCGATCCCGATGCGCACGTCAACTCGGTCGCCTTCATGCGCGTCCTCTCCGAGACCACGGCCGCCGTGCTGGTGACCGTCGCACTGGACTCTCTGCTGCCGAGCATCTGGTGGGCGATGCTCGCCGCGGCCCTGCTGATGACCGGCATCACGTTCGTGCTGGTGGGTGCGAGTCCCCGCTCGTTCGGACGGCTGCACGCGGCCGGCATGCTGCGGGTGTGGTCGCCGACCGTGCGCACCGTGCGCATTCTGCTGGGGCCGCTCGCCCAGGCGCTCGTGCGCGTCGGCCGCCGGGTCACGCCCAGGGCAGGCCGCAGCAGCTTCGCGTCGGAGGAGCAGCTGCTGAGCATGGTCGACGAGGCCGCCTCCAACGCCCTCATCGAGGAGGACGATCGCGACCTGATCCACTCCGTCTTCGACTTCACCGACCAGTTCGTCCGCGCCGTCATGGTGCCGCGCACCGAGATGCTCACCGTCGACGCCATGGCGACGACCACCGAGGCCATGGGCCTGTTCCTGCGCAGCGGGGTCTCGCGCATGCCGGTCGTCGACGACGACGCGGACGATGTGGTGGGCGTGCTGTATCTCAAGGACCTCGTGCAGTTCGCGTATCGCGACGAGAGCGCCTGGCGCGGCGCGCCGGTGCGGCCGATGGCGCGTGCCGCGGTGTTCGTGCCGGAGTCGATGCGCGCCGAGACCCTGCTGCAGCAGATGAAGCGCGACGCCGTGCACGTGTGCATCGTGGTCGACGAGCACGGCGGCATCTCCGGTCTGGTCACCCTCGAGGACCTGATCGAGGAACTCGTCGGCGAGATCGCGGACGAATACGATCGCGGCCCCGCCGAGGTGGTCGAACTGGGCGATGGACGGTACCGGGTGAACTCGCGGCTGCCGCTGGAGGATGTCGGCGATCTGTTCGGGCTGGAGCTGGAAGACGAGGACGTCGACTCCATCGGAGGCCTGCTCGGAAAAGCGCTGGGGCAGATCCCGCAGCCCGGCGCGACGACACGGGTGTCCGGACTGGTGCTGACCGGCGGCGCGTCGCGCGGCCGCGGGCGCGGCATCGCCACGGTGTTCGTGGAGCGGGCGCCCGGGGAGATCGGAGATGCGGATCGCGATGGAGGACACCGAGATGACTGAGGAACGCGACGAGAGCACGCGAAGCGGGTTCGTGACGTTCGTGGGACGGCCGAACGTCGGCAAGTCCACCCTGACAAACGCCCTCGTCGGCGAGAAGATCGCGATCACGAGCGAGAAGCCGCAGACGACCAGGCGGGCGATCCGCGGCATCCTCAACCGCCCGGACGGACAGCTGGTGATCGTCGACACGCCCGGAATACACAAGCCGCGCACGCTGCTCGGCGAGCGGCTGAACGACCTGGTCGAGCAGGTGCTCGGCGACGTCGACGTGATCGGGTTCTGCGTGCCCGCCGCCGAGAAGGTGGGGCCGGGAGATCGCAGGATCGCGGCATCCCTGGACGGCTATCCGCGGGCGAAGAAGGTGGCGATCGTCACCAAGACGGATGCTGCGGAGAAGGACGAGATCGTCGAGCGGCTGATGGAGGTCGACTCGCTGCGGGAGGACTGGGCCGCGGTGATCCCGCTCTCGGCGCTCACCCGAGAGCAGCTGGACGTGCTGGCGGACGAGATGCTGCAGCTCATGCCGAAGGGCCCACGGCTGTACGAGGACGGCGTCGTGACCGACGAATCGGACGAGGACCGCATCGCGGAGATCATCCGGGAGGCGGCGCTGGAGGGAGTGCGGGACGAGCTGCCGCACTCGATCGCCGTCGTCGTCGACGATGTCGAGCCGCGGGAGAACGGTGACCTCACCGACGTGTACGCCTCGATCGTCGTCGAGCGCGACAGCCAGAAGGCGATCATCATCGGGCGCAAGGGCTCCCGCCTCCGCGACGTCGGCGCGGCCGCGCGCGAGGGGATCGAACAGCTCCTCGGCACCCGCGTGTTCCTGAAGCTGCACGTCAAGGTGGCCAAGGAGTGGCAGCGCGATCCCAAGCAGCTCGGCCGACTCGGTTTCTGAGATGGGCGCCCGCTGGATCGCGCCGACGTGGGGGAGCCCCGCCACGTGGAGGCTGGTCGATGACGAGCCCAGGACGCCCGGCCCGGGCGAGGTGACCATCCGCGTGCGCGCTGCCGGCGTGAATCCGGCGGATGCCAAGCACGTCGCAGCCCCGCGGGCGGGCCTCGAATGGCCCGTGGCGATCGGCTACGAGGTGTCGGGGGAGATCTCCGCGATCGGGCCCGGCACTCGGATCGTGACCGGCGCCGCCTCCGTGGGCGATGAGGTCATCGCCTTCCGGGTGCGCGGTGGATACGCCACGGAGATCACGGTCCCGGCGCAGAAGGTGCTGCGCAAACCCGCGGCACTGACCCATCCCGAAGCGGCGAACCTCCTGCTCGCCGGTACCACGGCGGCGGAGATGCTCGAGGTGGTCGGCGCCGCTCCCGGGGAGACTCTGCTGCTGCACGGCGCGTCCGGTGCGGTGGGCGTGAGCGTCCTGCAGCAGGCGGCCGTGCGCGGCATCCGCGTGATCGGCACGGCGAGCCCCGCGCGCCATGCCGACATCCGCCGGTTCGGGGGCATCCCGGTCGTCTACGGCAACGGACTGGCTGAACGCGTGGAGCATGCACTCGGCGAGCACTCCGCCGGGCGGATCGCCGCGGCACTGGACGCCGCAGGCACGGACGAGGCCGTCGAGACGTCGCTGGCACTCGTCGCCGATCGGGATCGCATCGTGACCATCGTCGACCCCGGGTCGGCGGCGGCGCGCGGGTTCCGTGGCATCGCCGGCTCGATGCCTGCGAGCGCGCGCTTCCGCGACGAGGTGCGCGAGCATCTGGTCGAACTCGCCGAGAAGGGGCTCCTCGTCGTGCCGATGGCCGGGGAATTCCCCTTGGAGCGGGCGCCGGAGGCGCTCGATCTTCTGGCATCCGGGCATCCTGGGGGAAAGCTCGCGCTGATCCCCTGACAGCGCTCGCGTCGCGGTGATGAGCACAGTGCCAAGTGTGGTGCTAGCATCGAGGCATGCCTCTGGGCGGTCTGCTTCTTCTTAGCTGCCGCGACGAGTCCTGATCATCGGGCCTCTCTCGTCGCGGCGCTTGTGTTGGCCTGAACACGTTTTCTGACAGAGAAGCAGCCCCACCATGAAGAACAACCAGAAGCCCTCGTCGATGCCGGTCCACAAGTACCGGCCGTTCCACGAACAGATCCGCATCGACCTGCCCGATCGCACCTGGCCCTCCAACCGGATCACCGAGGCGCCCCGCTGGTGCGCTGTCGACCTGCGCGACGGGAACCAGGCCCTCATCGATCCGATGTCCCCCGAGCGCAAGCGCGTGATGTTCGAACTGCTCGTGAGCATGGGCTACAAGGAGATCGAGGTCGGCTTCCCCTCTGCGAGCCAGACCGACTTCGACTTCGTGCGCCAGCTGATCGAGGAGAACCTGATCCCCGACGACGTCACGATCCAGGTGCTGACCCAGTGCCGGGAGCACCTGATCGAGCGCACCTACGAGGCCATCGCCGGTGCGAAGCAGGCCATCGTGCACTTCTACAACTCCACCAGCGTGCTGCAGCGCGACGTGGTGTTCCGCTCCGACCGCGAGGGCGTCAAGCAGATCGCTCTCGAGGGCGCGCGCATGTGCCGCAGGTTCGAGAGCCGCATCCCCGACACGCAGGTGTACTACGAGTACTCCCCGGAGAGCTACACGGGCACTGAGCTGGAGTACGCCGTCGAGGTCTGCAACGAGGTCCTGGAGATCCTCGAGCCCACCGCCGACCGCAAGGTGATCATCAACCTTCCCGCGACGGTGGAGATGGCCAGCCCCAACGTGTACGCCGACTCGATCGAGTGGATGAACCGTCACCTGGCGCACCGTGAGAACGTCATCCTGTCACTGCACCCGCACAACGATCGCGGCACCGCGATCGCCGCGGCGGAGCTCGGCTACATGGCCGGCGCCGACAGGATCGAGGGCTGCCTGTTCGGCAACGGCGAGCGCACCGGCAACGTCGACCTGATCGCCCTGGGCATCAACCTGTTCACGCAGGGCATCGATCCGCAGATCGACTTCAGCGACATCGACCAGGTCAAGCGCACCGTGGAGTACTGCAACCAGCTGCCGGTTCCCGAGCGCAGTCCCTGGGCCGGTGACCTGGTGTTCACGGCGTTCAGCGGCTCGCACCAGGACGCGATCAAGAAGGGCTTCGAGGCGATGGCCGCGAAGGCCGAGGCCGAGGGCGTCACGGTCGACGAGATCGACTGGGCCGTGCCCTACCTGCCGGTCGACCCGAAGGACCTGGGACGATCGTACGAGGCGGTCATCCGCGTGAACTCCCAGTCCGGCAAGGGCGGCGTCGCCTACCTGCTGAAGACCGACCACGCGCTCGACCTGCCGCGCAAGCTGCAGATCGAGTTCTCGGGGGTCGTTCAGGCGAAGACGGATGCCGAGGGCGGCGAGGTGACCAGCGACCAGATCTGGTCCATCTTCACCGACGAGTACCTGCCCGCCGACGAGGACGCCGCCAAGTGGGGGCGCTTCGAACTACTGGGAACGCAGACCCGCAGCGACATGACCGGCGAGGTATCGCTGGATGTGCTGTTGCGCGACGGTGAGGAGCGGGTCGCCACGTCAGGCGGCGGCAACGGGCCCATCGCCGCCTTCATCGAGATCCTGCGCTCGCGCGGTTTCGACATCTCGCTCTACGACTACGTCGAGCACACCCTGTCCACCGGCGGCGACGCCCAAGCCGCCGCCTATGTGGAGCTGCAGGTCGACGACCAGCGGCTGTGGGGCGTCGGCGTCGACGGTGACATCTCGACCGCGTCGCTGAAGGCGATCGTCTCGTGCGTCAACCGCTCCATCCGCACACGGGAGTCCCAGCTCGTCGTCGCGTGAGCCTGCGGGAGGATCCCGGTCAGGGCTTGATGATCGGGATCATCCCCGTCTCGGTGGCGACCTTGCGCCGGTACAGGCGGCGCTGCTCGGGGAGCGAGACGTCGAAGATCACGGCGAGCACGCGGATGACCGCCGTGACAGCGATGCCGACCACCGCGGCGACGGTGATGCTGACGTCGAAGGCGTGCAGCACGACCACGGTCGTGCAGCCCACTCCCGCCGCGACGGCATAGAGCGAGCCGACGTGCATGATGGCGACGGGAAGCCCCATGAGCATGTCGCGGAGGGCGCCGCCTCCGACGGCGGCGCAGACGCCGATGAACACGGCGGGCACCGGCGGGATGCCGAAGGCGACGGCCTTGCTGACGCCGAACGCGCCGAACATGCCGATGACGATCGCATCGAGCACGACGATGACCGTGTTGAGCCGGTTGAAGACCCCGGCCAGCAGCATCCCGATCAGAGCGGCGCCGGTGGCGGTGATCAGGTACCAGTCGCTCTGCAGCGTGGCCGGCGGCTGCCCGATGAGCAGGTCGCGGATGAGACCGCCGCCCATCCCGATCATGATGCCGATGATCGCGACGCCCAGCCAGTCGAGCCGGCGCTGGCCCTGGAATCCGGAGGCGAACATCGCTCCCTGGATGCCGCCGAGTCCGACGCCGAGCAGATCCGCCCAGAGCGGGATGGTGAAGAGCGGTTCGGTCACCCGTCCATTCTCTCGTGCGCGGGGGATAATCGTGGAGTGCCCACCTACCGAGACGAAGCAGTGATCCTGCGCACCCACAAGCTGGGTGAGGCGGATCGCATCGTCACGATGCTGTCGCGGCGCAACGGCAAGATCCGCGCGGTCGCAAAGGGCGTCCGGCGCACGTCGTCGAAGTTCGGCTCCCGGCTGGAGCCGTTCATGGTCGCCGACGTGCAGCTCTACCGGGGACGCTCACTCGACATCGTGCAGCAGGCCGAATCCCTGGGCGCCTACGGCGCCGACATCGCGGTCGACTACGAGCGCTTCACCGCCGCCAGTGCGATGGTCGAGACGGCGGACCGGCTGAACGAGGCCGAAGCGACCGTGGAGCAGTACCTGCTGCTGGTGGGCGGGCTGCGCTCGCTCTCGCGCGGGGAGCATGCCGCTCGCAGCATCCTGGACTCGTACCTGCTGCGCGTGATGGCACTCTCGGGCTGGGCGCCCGCTCTGGAGGACTGCGCCCGCTGCGGTGCCCCCGGACCGCACGTGAACTTCGCCCCGCAACTGGGCGGCACGGTCTGCGGACAGTGCGCGCCTGCGGGCACACCGCGCCTCTCGGCTTCGACGCTCGGGCTGCTGAGGGCGCTGATGGGCGGGGACTGGGATACGGTGGACGCCGCACCGCCCGCCGATCTCGCCGCCGCCTCGGGTACCGTCGCCGCCTATGCGCAGTGGCATCTCGAGCGGGGCATCCGCTCTCTCGAGCACGTGAGCGCCGTTCGAGGACAGGGAGCACGGTGACCCCGAAGCCATACACGCACAAGGATGCGGTGCCGTTCCGGCCACTGGACTGGACAGGCGTGCGCCCACCGGCGTTCCCCGCCGTTCCCGGTCACGTCGCCATCGTCATGGACGGCAACGGCCGGTGGGCGAACCGACGCGGGCTCAACCGCATCGAGGGGCACAAGGCGGGCGAGGAGGTGCTTCTCGACGTGGTCGCCGGCGCGATCCAGGCGGGGGTGAAGCATCTTTCGGTGTACGCCTTCTCGACGGAGAACTGGGCGCGCTCGCCCGAAGAGGTGCGCTTTCTGATGGGTTACAACCGCGATGTGCTGCACCGTCGCCGCGATCAGCTCAACGAGTGGGGCGTCCGGGTGCGCTGGGCCGGCCGCAGGCCGCGCCTGTGGGGCTCGGTCATCAAGGAACTGCAGTTCGCGGAGCAGCTCACTCGCGACAACGACGTGCTCACGCTCACGATGTGCGTGAACTACGGTGGGCGCGTCGAGCTGGTGGATGCCATGCGTGCCATGGCAGAGGATGTGAAAGCCGGCAGGCTCAAGCCGAGCGCGATCACCGAGAAGCAGATCCGGCGGCACCTCTACGTGCCTGACATGCCCGATGTGGATCTGTTCCTGCGCAGCTCGGGGGAGCAGCGCACCTCGAACTTCCTGCTCTGGCAGTCGGCGTATGCGGAGATGGTCTTCCTGGACACGCTGTGGCCCGACTTCTCCCGCGAGGAGCTGTGGCGCGCCATCGGGATCTACCTGTCGCGCGATCGTCGCTTCGGTGGCGCGGTGGACGCGCCCGACGCGAGCGCCTAGCCTGCGCCCAGAAGGAGACTGCCCTCAGAGCACGGACACCGCACTCAGCCATCGGTCCGCCGCACGGGGGTGCCCGAAGCGGATCACCTCCAGATGCGGATACTGCTCGCGCAGCGCCGGCATCCGCTCGGACCAGTGACGGAGCGTCCTCGTCTGCCAGGCGAGGATGTTCCGATGGGGGTCGGGGTGGAACATGTTCGTCAGCCCGCGTTCGCGATTGCCGTTCCACAGCTCGGTGCGCAGCACCGCACGCCCGAACGTGCGCCTGATCAGCCGGGACCGCACGACGCGATACGGGTAGTCCAGCCACACGACCAGCTCGGCGCGCGGGGCGAGGATCTCGCTCGTCCCGCGGCTGGTGTACTGCCACTCCGTGACCCAGCGCTCCTCGGCGGCGAACGCCGTCACGTCGTCGAGAAAGCTCTCTCGCGGCGTCCAGTCGGGGCCGTGGAACAGGGCGTCGATCTCGACGTGGCGCAGATCCCATGCGGATGCCAGGCGCCGCGCGAACGTCGTCTTGCCCGAGCCCGTCACGCCGGCGATCAGCACGCGCGGGACAGGCGGATGCGGGTGCGGGAGCATCCGTGGATGCTACCAGCGGAATACGTCCGCGCTCCCGCGGGTTGTCCTGCTGTGTGAGCGAACCCATCTCCATCGACATCTGGTCCGACATCGCCTGCCCCTGGTGCTACATCGGCAAGCGCAACCTCGAGAAGGGACTCGCGGCCACCGCCGCTGACGACGATGCGCCACAGGTCAGCGTCACGTTCCACTCTTTCGAGCTCTCGCCCGACACTCCGGTCGACTTCGACGGTGACGAGATCGACTTCCTCGCCGGCCACAAAGGCGTGCCGCGCGAGCAGGTCGAGCAGATGCTGTCGAACGTCACGAACGCGGCGGCGGGCGCCGGACTGGAGTACCGCTTCGACCTGCTCCAGCACACCAACACCGTCAAAGCCCACGAGCTGCTGCACTTCGCAAAGGCTCAGGGACGCCAGCATGAGATGGCGGAGCGGCTCATGTCGGCCTACTTCACCGAAGGCGCGCACGTGGGACGCGTCGACGATCTCGTCGTCCTCGCCGAGGAGATCGGGCTCGACGGGGGCGCCGCGCGCGCCGCGCTCGAATCGGGCTCGTACCTGGATGCCGTGCGCGCCGACCAGGCGCAGGCACGCACCTATGGCATCAACGGCGTGCCGTTCTTCGTGATCGACGGCAGGTACGGCGTGAGCGGCGCGCAGCCGCCGGAGGCGTTCGAGAACGTGATCCGCGACGTGTGGGCGGAGAAGCGGACGCCCGCCTGAGCTCAGCGGCCGGCGGCGGTCAGCGCCTCCTCGATCGCCGAGACGATCTCGGGAGCATCCGGACGCTGCTTGGGGCGGAAGCGCTGAACCGAGCCGTCGGCCGACACGAGGAACTTCTCGAAGTTCCACTCCACGCGGCCGGCCTTGCCCGAGGCATCCGTCGTGCGCTTCAGCGCCTTGTACAGCTCGTGCGCGTTGCGGCCGTTCACCTTGAGCTTGTCGTTCACGGGAAAGCTCACGCCGTAGGTCGTCGAGCAGAACTCGAGGATCTCATCCATCGACCCCGGCTCCTGGCCGAGGAACTGGTTGCACGGGAACCCGATCACACTGAATCCGCGCTCACCGTATTCGCGCTGCAGCTGCTCGAGCTGCTCGTACTGCGGGGTGAGCCCGCAGCGCGAGGCCACGTTCACGACGAGCACGACGTCAGAACCGTACTCGTCGAGCGTCCGCTCCGTTCCTGTCGCATCGGAGAAGGGGATCCGCCTGATCGTCGTGTCGGTCATACTCCACAGCATAATTCCGCCTGACCCGCGCTCGGCCGCCGTCTGGGAGAATGGGAGGGACATGACTCTCGCCACCGCAAACGCCCCGGCCACCCGCCGCGCTCCCGCCCTGCGTATCGGACCGATCGATCTCGACGTCCCGGTCGTCCTCGCGCCGATGGCGGGCATCACGAACACCGCCTTCCGGCGCCTGTGCCGCGAATACGGCGCAGGCCTGTACGTCAGTGAGATGATCACCTCTCGCGCGCTGGTGGAGCGCAACGCCATCACCATGCGGCTCATCCAGCATCACGAGAGCGAGACGCCGCGTTCCATCCAGCTCTACGGCGTCGACCCGGCGACCATCGCGGAGGCGGTGCGAATCATCGTCGCGGAGGATCGCGCCGATCACATCGACCTGAACTTCGGATGCCCGGTCCCCAAGGTCACGCGCAAGGGCGGCGGAGCCGCGCTCCCGTGGAAGATCGGCCTGTTCGCGGACATCGTCGACCGGGCTGTGACGGCCGCGGGAGACGTGCCGCTGACCGTCAAGATGCGCAAGGGCATCAACCGCGACCACCTCACCTTCCTCGATGCGGGACGCGCCGCCGAGGACGCCGGGGCGGCTGCCGTCGCCCTGCACGCCCGCACGGCATCGGAGTACTACTCCGGGCACGCGGACTGGAGTGCCATCGGTGAGCTGAAGCAGGCGGTCACGAGCATCCCCGTGCTCGGCAACGGCGACATCTGGTCGGCCGACGACGCCGTGCGGATGATGTCGGAGACGGGCTGCGACGGGGTCGTGGTCGGGCGCGGATGCCTCGGTCGGCCGTGGCTGTTCGGCGAGCTCGCCGATGCGCTCGGGCCGGGGACGGCACGCAGCCCGAAGGTCGACGCCACTCTGCAGTTCGTCGCCCGGGCGTTCCGCCGTCACGCCCAGCTTCTCGTGGAGTTCTTCGAAGACGAGGATCGCGGCTGCAAGGACATCCGCAAGCACGTCGCCTGGTACTTCAAGGGGTACCCCGTGGGCGGCGAGCTGCGTGCCGCGCTCGCGCGGGCATCCAGTCTGCAGGAGATCGATGATCTGCTCGGCACCCTCGGCGACGCCCCCTATCCGGGCATCGGTGCGGAGGGGCAGCGTGGGCGTGCCGGGTCCCCGAAGCGCACGGCGCTGCCGGAGGGCTGGCTCGACTCCCGCGACATCGGTGCGGACACGGGCGACATGATGCGCGGAGCGGAGATCGAGAACAGTGGCGGTTGATCCCGGCTACGGCGAGCCCGACGCGGAACGCTTCTTCTCCGAGACGCACCGTTCCGAGCGCAACGACTTCTCCCGCGACCGCGCCCGCGTGCTGCACTCCGCCGCGCTGCGGCGGCTGGCAGCGAAGACCCAGGTGCTGAGCCCGGCCAGCACGGCGGACTTCGCGCGCAACCGGCTGACCCATTCTCTGGAGGTCGCCCAGGTCGGTCGCGAGCTGGCCAGCGCGCTGGGAGTCTCGGCCGACGTGGTCGACACCGCCTGCCTGAGCCACGATCTCGGGCATCCACCCTTCGGACACAACGGCGAGCGCGCCCTGAACGACTGGGCAGCCGACATCGGCGGGTTCGAGGGGAACGCGCAGTCTCTGCGCATCCTCACCCGACTCGAGGCGAAGGTGCTCGACGACGCCGAGCATTCCGTCGGACTGAACCTGACCCGCGCCAGCCTCGACGCCACCTGCAAGTACCCCTGGACGGTGGACAACCCGCTTCCCGATCCGGGCGGAAGGCTGAAGTTCGGCGTCTACCCGGAGGACGAGCCGGTGTTCCGGTGGATGCGGCAGGGGGCACCCGGCCGCCTGCGCTGCATCGAGGCCGAGATCATGGACCTCTCGGACGACATCGGCTACTCAGTGCACGACTTCGAGGACGCGATCGTCAACGGCTACCTCGACGTCGCCCAGCTCTCGGACCCGGTCGAGCACCACCCGCTCGTCGGCCGGATCCAGCAGTGGGTCGGGTACGACTACACCCGTGAGGAGCTGGCCGACGCCCTGTACCGGCTCACCCGCCAGCCCATGTGGCTGAAGACCTTCGATCGGTCGCGTCGCGATCTGGCGCGGCTGAAGAACCTCACCAGCGACCTGATCGGGCGATTCGCCCGCGCCTCGGTCGCCGCCACGCGCGAGGCTCATCCCGGCCCCTCCCTCGCGCGCTACAGCGGTCATGTCGTCGTGCCGCGCGTCGTCGAGACCGAGATCGCGGTGCTCAAGGGCATCATGGGCCAGGCGATCGTCACGATCGACGCCCGCAAGGGCGTCTACAAGGAGCAGCGCCGAGTGCTCACGCGCCTCGCCGACGCGCTGTGGTCGACGGACGCCCTGTGGTCGGCCGGCGCCGATGTGCTCGAGCCGGCGTTCGCCGCGGACTTCCTCGCCGCGTCCACGGATGCCGAGCGCGCACGCGTCGTCGTCGACCAGGTCGCCAGCCTCACCGATCAGACGGCCGTCGACTGGCACAACCGCCTGGTCGGAGAGATCGACCCGGCCGAAGTCGGCATCTGGACCCCCCGCCACGCCCGCCCCGGCGCCCACCGTCGTCCCGCGACACGGGTCGTCGTCGAAGGGGCCGTCTGATGCCGCGCATCCTGCAGGCCGACGTGGAAGAGGTCAAGTCGCGCACCAACATCGCCGACATCGTCGGCGAGCGCGTGGCGCTGAAGTCCGCCGGCGTCGGCTCCATGAAGGGTCTGTGCCCGTTCCACGACGAGAAGAGCCCCAGCTTCCACGTGCGACCGCAGGTCGGCTTCTACCATTGCTTCGGATGCGGCGCCTCCGGCGATGTGTACTCGTTCCTGCGGGAGATGGATCACGTCAGCTTCACCGAGGCCGTCGAACGCCTCGCGGGCCGCATCGGCTACGCGCTGCACTACGAGGACGGGGGAGCGGCGCCGGAGACGAGCGGCCGCAGTCGCCTGTACGCGGCGAACACGGCGGCCGCGGAGTACTTCCGCGGTCAGCTGCTGAGCGCCGAGGCGGAGAGCGCACGACGGTTCCTCGGCGAGCGGGGCTTCGACGCCGGCGCGGCTGCGCATTTCGGCGTGGGCTACGCGCCGCGCGGCTGGGACAACATGCTCAAGGCGCTGAACGCGCAGGGGTTCACGCGCGACGAGCTGAGCGCCGCGGGCCTGGTGTCGACCGGGCAGCGCGGCGTGTACGACCGGTTCCGTGGCCGTGTGATCTGGCCGATCCGCGACGTCACCGGTCAGACGATCGGCTTCGGTGCGCGGAAGCTCTACGACGACGACCAGGGGCCGAAGTACCTGAACACCCCCGAGACGCCGCTGTACAAGAAGACGCAGGTGCTCTACGGTCTCGATCTCGCCAAGCGTGACATCGCCCGCGGCGACCCGCGTCGCGTGGTCGTGGTGGAGGGCTACACCGACGTCATGGCGTGTCACCTGGCGGGCGTCACCACCGCCATCGCCACCTGCGGCACCGCGTTCGCCGCAGAGCACATCAAAGTGCTGCGGCGCGTGATGGGAGACGACTCCGCGAACGGCGAGGTCGTGTTCACCTTCGACGGCGACGAGGCGGGCCAGAAGGCCGCCCTGCGTGCGTTCTCGGAGGATTCCCGCTTCAACGCGCAGACGTTCGTCGCCGTCGCACCCGACGGGCTCGACCCGTGCGATCTGCGTCTGCAGCGCGGGGATGCCGCGGTGCGCGGCCTGATGGATGCCAAGGTGCCGATGTTCGAGTTCGCCATCGACCGCAGACTCGCCGGCTACGACCTCGCGACGGTGGAGGGGCAGGTGGGCGCGCTTCGTGCCGCCGCTCCGATCGTGGCGGAGATCCGCGACGAGCTGCTGCGTCCGGGCTACGAGCGCGTGCTCGCCCGCCGTCTCGGAATGGATCCCACCGCCGTGCACCAGCAGGTTCAGCGCGTGGCGCGAGGAACGGCGGCCCAAGACCTGCGACCCTCGCGGACTGCGGCGCAGGGCGCGCCGGAGACCGAATCGACCGCGCGGGTGCGTCTGACGGACCTGCCGCGCACGGCGGACGTCGCCATCGAGCGCGACGCCCTGATGGGCGCCCTGCAGTACGGGCACCGCATCGATGCCGCCCTGCTCGAGCGGGCCGTGTCGGAGCAGTTCCGGCATCCGGCGCTGGAAGCGGTGCGGGAGTCGATCGCATCCGCCGGCGACCGCGCCCGTGTCGGGTGGGCCGCTGCGGCCGCGGATGCGGTGCGCGAGCCGTACCGCGCTCTGGCGGGCGAGCTGCTGATGATGCCGTTCCCCGCCCGCGACGAGGAGGGAGCGGTGGCGTCGGCCACGGACCTCTGCCGGCGGCTGATCGTGCGCGGGATCGATCGGGAGAAGAACGAGCTGCTCGGTGCCGTGCAGCGGGTGCCCGCCGACTCGGACGGTGGCCGGGCGCTGCGCATGCGGCTGCGCGATCTCGACGCGGAGCGGATGCGGTTCGTCGAGTCGTGAGCGGGTGAGGGCGCGCACCAGGCAGGATGGAGTCATGCCTGCCGCCGCCGACGCCGCCATCGAGAGCTCCGATCTGGTCATCGACCGGGTCGGACACGGGGGAGTGACCCGCGCCGTGGACGGCGTGACGTTCACTGTCCGCCCGGGAGAGCTGATGTGCATCGGCGGAGCGACCGGGTCGGGAAAGTCGACGCTCGTCGCCGCTCTGGCCGGAGTCAGCGACCCCTCGCTGAAGGTGGCGGGCGGGCGCGCCCGCGTGTGCGGCGTCGACATCCGCAGGCCGGGCAGGAAGCGACGCATCCTGACGGCGCTCAGCGGCTACCTTCCGCAGGGAGCCGGAGCGAATCTGCCGCCGCGGCTGACTATCGGCGAGGTGATCGGCGAGCCGATCACCTCGCGTGAGAAGAAGGTCAACAGCAGGGCGCTCGCGATCCGGGTGGCATCGCTCCTGGACGAGCTGCATCTCCCGCTGGGGGCGGCCGGAAGGTTCCCGTACGAGCTCAGCGCCGGCATGCGCCAGCGCGTCGCGATCGCCCGTGCGCTCGTGCTCGAGCCGCGCGTGCTCATCGCCGACGAGCCGCTCGCCAATCTCGACCTGGAGGTGCGTCCGGTCGTCTTCGACGCGATCACACGGCGACGGACCGAGCAGTCGATGGCGGCGCTGCTGGTCACCAACGACGCGGCGTTCATCCGCGAGCTCGAGGCCGAGGCGCTGATGCTCCGCGGAGGTCATGTGGTGGCCCGCGGCATCGGCCGCAACCTCATCTGGGCACCGAACGCCGAGGCCGATACCACCCGCTGAATGCGCCACGCCCGGGCCGCCGCCCGTGTTCGGCAGTCGCTTCGGAGTTTGCTAAGCTGGATGAGTTGCCCGCCCGCGGGAAGCATGATCCTCGGTAGCTCAATTGGCAGAGCAGCCGGCTGTTAACCGGCAGGTTCTTGGTTCGAGTCCAAGCCGGGGAGCCAACCCCTCGAAACCCCGTCCTCGTGGCGGGGTTTCGTCGTCTCCGACGCCGCCATCTCGAAGGGGGACGACGAGGGCCCCGCCGCGCTCGTCGGTCGGACGAGGCGACAGGGCCCTCACAACCGGTTTCTCAGGCCTTGGCACCCTTCATCGACGCATCGAGCTTGGACTCGTCCTCGGCGTAGAGCACGCACTGGATCAGCCGGTCGTCGAGCTCGGTCCAGCCCTGTGAGGTCGGCCAGTAGTAGAAGTAGTGCAGAGCGGACTCCTCGGCGGCCACGCCCACGAACGTCGCGAACTCGGCCGCGCACTTCTCTTCGGCCGCGGCGACGATCTCGTCCTCGGCCGGATAGTCCCCCTCGGGCAGGTCGAACTCGAAGTAGACCTCCTCGTCGTGCGGCTCGTCGCACGGCACGACGTTGGTGTCGCTGAGCTGCTCGCTGTTCTGATCGTCGACCAGCTTGCAGTCGCCCACCTTCAGCTTGAAGATGTCGATGCTCGACTCCTCGGTGACGCTGCCGGCCTCGTCGCGCTGGGCGTCACCGCTGAAGAGGTTGGCGGGCACGCTGCAGGCGCTGAGCAGAGCGGCGAGGATCACGGCCGCGCCGGTCATGGCGAATCCGCGGCGAAGGGGGCTGGACGACATACGTGTGCTCCTGAAGAGAAGAGGGGGAACGGCGGCGATGCTGCTCGCCATCCCACACCGTACTGATCAGCGATCGACCCCGCCAAATCGACGGCGGATCAGCCCTCGAGGTCGTCCACTCCGGGCATCCAGCTCGCACCGCCCCGGGTCCACCCGCGCTTGCGGGCGATCTTCTGCACGGTCTTCGCATCTGCGTCGGAGAGGCGATCGACGTAGAGGACGCCGTCCAGATGATCGAACTCGTGCTGCATGATGCGCGCCCGCCAGCCGTCGACCTCGATGCGCACCGACGCGCCGGACAGATCGACGCCGGTCACGATCACGCGCTCGGAGCGGCGCAGGGCGAAGCGCTCACCCGGGAAGGACAGGCAGCCCTCCGACTCCTCGTCGGGATCGGGGGCGCCGGGAACCAGAGGCGCCATCCAGAGCACGGGGTTGATGATCTCGCCGCGCCACGGCAGCTCGTCGTCGTCGACGTACGAGTACACGTAGATCCGCAGCGCCACACCCACCTGGGGAGCTGCGAGCCCGACGCCGGGAGCGAGGTCCATGGTCTCGTACATGTCCGCCACGAGGGTGCGGATCTCGTCGGTGATCTCGTCGACCTCGGATGCGGGGGAGTGCAGCACGGGGTCGCCCATGATGCGGATCGGAAGAACAGCCACGCCACAACACTACTGGGCGCCTCGCGCCAGGTAGGGTGAAACGGTGCATCATGGGGTGGAGTCCGCGGCCGGCGTGAGTGATCAGCTCATCGGCGTCTTCCAGAACCCGGCGCTGCTGCTGGGCATCCCCCTCGCCCTGGCCGGTGCCGTGTTCATGTCGCTCGGGGCGCAGTACCAGCACCGCGGCGTGGAGAAGGTCGAGCGGATCACCGGCGTGGAGGGCACGACCGGTCTCAGCGGCACCCAGATGAAGGGTCTGCTCACCCGGCCGTCCTGGATCATCGGCACGATCATGCTCGGCTTCGCGATCCTCTGCCAGCTCAGCGCCATGGCGATCGCTCCGCTGATCGTCGTGCAGCCGCTCGGCGCCGTCGCGCTCGTCGTGACGACCCTGCTCAACGCGCGCGTCTCGGGGCACAGTCCCACGCGCCAGTCGCTCATCGCGATCAGCAGCTGCCTCGGCGGCATCTTCCTGTTCGTCGCCCTCGCCGCGTTCTACGCCGTGGAGCGGGAGATCAGCAACGAGGACCTCTTCACGATCCTGGCCGTGCTGCTCGTCGTGATCATCGTGCTCGGCGCCTTCTGGCTGGTGCTGCGGCACCGCATGCGGGCGCTGTTCTACGTCACCGGCGCCGGGATCCTGTACGGCTTCGTCGCGACGCTGGCCAAGGCGGTCATCAGCCGCATCCAGAACGGCAACTTCGAGTGGCTCACCGTGGTCTGCGTGATCGCGCTCATCGCCGCGGCGGCCGTCGGCGCCTACTTCGTGCAGACCGCCTACAGCTCCGGCCCGCCCGATCTCGTCATCGCAGGCCTCACGGTGATCGACCCGATCGTGGCGGTGCTCATCGGCGCGCTCGTCCTCGGCGAGGCCGAGGCCGCGCCGGTGCCGGTGCTGATCTTGTTCGTCGTCGCCGGTGCGATCGCCGTGTTCGGAGTGTTCGGCCTCGCGCGCTACCACCCTCAGGTGCTCAGCGAGAGCCAGGAGCTGGGGATCGAGCGCGGCAGCAGCGGGGACGGGTCGGGGACGGCGCCTTCCTCTGACGTGCCGCGGCCGCGCGACGGTGAGCCGCCTCAGTAGTCGCGGTCGATGAGCTCGGGTGCGACCTCGGATGCGGCGGCCTCGTCGACGAAGAACACCGTGCGCCGGCGCCCCTTCGCCCCCGCTGCGGGAACGCTCGCGTAACTCGCACCGGCCAGGGCCAGACCGAGTGCCGACGCCTTGTCCGCACCGGTGAGCACCAGCCACACGCGCTTGGAGGCGTTCAGCACGGGTCGGGTGAGCGTCACGCGCTCCGGCGGCGGCTTCGGCGAATCACGGACCGGCAGTACAGCGGCATCCGTCACGGTCACCTCGGGGCGATCCGGGAAAAGCGATGCGATGTGTCCGTCCGGACCGACGCCGAGGAAGCACACCGCGAACGACGGCCAGGGCTCGTCGTCGATGCCGAATCGCGCCAGCTCGGCGGCATACGCCGACGCCGCCTCGTCCAGGCCGACGCCGTCGGAGGGAGCGGCGACCTCGTGGATGTTCTCCGCAGGCAGCGGGAGCTGGTCCAGCAGCGCCCGGCGGGACTGCAGCGAGGTGCGGTCCGGGTCGTCGCGGTCGACGAACCGCTCGTCCCCCCACCAGAAGTGCACGAGCGACCAGTCGATCTCGTCGATGCGGTCGTCGTCCGCTGCGGCGGCGAGCACCGCTCCGCCCATGGACCCGCCTGTCAGGCAGACGTGCGCCAGCCGCCCATTCCGAGTGCGCGCCCTGACGCGGGTGAGGAAGCGGTCTGCGACCCGTGCGGCCACGCCGGCCGGGGTCGGCTGCACGACGACGGACTTGGTCGAACGCTGGACCTTCACGCGATCACGCACCCTTCTCCGGCGGACCGAGGCGCTCCCAGCCCTCCGTGATGACCCGACCGTACAGCAGGTCGGCGTCGAGGCGGCGCAGCTCCTCGGCGAGGCACTCCCGCAGGGTGCGGCGCGGCAGGTGCAGCTCATGGTCCGGCTGACCGGGCTGGGTGAGCACGGCCACTCCCGGCGCGGGGCGCTCGAGCAGGATGTCGCCGCTGGCCCGCGTGAGGCGCACCGACTTGATGCCCTCCTGCCAGCTGTCCGGCTCCTCGTACGACCAGGTGACCGGAACATCCAGTGCCATGCGCAGCCACGCGGCGAGCAGCGCGGTCGAGGGCGAGGCGGCGGCGCCGCGCACCTCGACCGCGGTGACGCGCTCGTACGGCGGCTGGTCGAGCACCGCCGCGAGCTGCTCGCGCCAGTGCGTCAGCCGGGTCCACGCCAGATCGGTGTCTCCCGGAGCGTGCGTGCGCCCCAGCAGCGCCAGGCGGTCCCGTACGTCGGGAGAGGTGGCGGCGTCGGTGATGCGCCGCTGCGCGATGCGGCCGAGGGGCGATGCCGCGGCATCCGTCGGAGCCTCCTCCGGCCACCAGGCCACGACCGGGGCGTCCGGCAGGAGCAGGCCGGTGACCAGGCTCTCGGCGTTGCTGGCGGCATCGCCGAAGGCGTGCAGCACCACGACCTCGCTGGCGCCGGCGTCACCGCCGACGCGGATCTGCGCGTCGAGGTGGGCGTCGCCCTCGCCCGTGACGAGCACGATCACGCGCATGGGGTGCTCGCGGGACGCGTCGTTGGCGGCGTCGATCGCGGCCTCGGCCACACCGTTGCGCGCGACGATGAGCAGCGTGAGAACGCGGCCGAGGGCGACCGCGCCGCCCTCTTCGCGCACCTTCACCAGCTGCTTGGCGACCTGGCTGACCGTCGTGTCGGGAAGGTCGATGATCACGGGCGTCTCCAGACTCGTCCGTCACGGGCAAGAAGGTCGTCGGCGGATGCCGGACCCCAGGAACCGGGTGCGTACTGCTCCAGCGGCGTGTGCAGCGAGGACCAGTACTCCTCGACCGGGTCGAGGATCTTCCACGACAGCTCCACCTCCTCGTGGCGGGGGAACAGCGGCGGGTCTCCCAGCAGCACGTCGAGGATCAGGCGCTCGTAGGCTTCGGGGCTCGCCTCGGTGAAGGCGTGGCCGTAGCCGAAGTCCATCGTCACGTCTCGCACGTTCGCACCGCTTCCGGGCACCTTCGAGCCGAAGCGGATGGTGACGCCCTCGTCGGGCTGCACGCGGATGACGAGCGCGTTCTGCCCCAGCTCGGAGGTCTGCGACCGACCGAACAGGTGCTCGGGCGCGCGCTTGAAGACCACGGCGATCTCGGTCACCCGGCGTCCGAGTCTCTTGCCGGTGCGCAGGTAGAACGGCACGCCCGCCCAGCGCCGGGTGTCGATCTCGAGCTTGATGGCGGCATAGGTCTCCGTGGAGGACTGCGGCGCCATGCCGTCCTCCTCGAGGAAGCCGTTGACCTTCTCGCCGCCCTGCCATCCGCCCGCGTACTGCCCGCGCGCGGTGGCCAGCGAGATGTCGTCGGGCAGGCGCACCGCCGAGAGCACCTTCTCCTTCTCGGAGCGCAGATGATCGGCCGACATGCTGATCGGCTCCTCCATCGCCGTGAGGGCGAGCAGCTGCAGCAGGTGGTTCTGGATCACGTCGCGCGCCGCGCCGATGCCGTCGTAGTAGCCCGCGCGACCGCCGACGCCGATGTCCTCGGCCATCGTGATCTGCACGTGGTCGACGTAGTTGCGGTTCCACAACGGCTCGTACAGCTCGTTCGCGAAGCGCAGCGCCAGGATGTTCTGCACCGTCTCCTTGCCGAGATAGTGGTCGATGCGGAAGATCGCGTCGGCGGGGAAGGCGGACTCGAGCGCCTCGTTCAGTGCACGGGCGGTCTCGAGGTCGCTGCCGAACGGCTTCTCGATCACCACGCGACGCCAGTGCAGATCGTCCGCGCTCTGCTCGCCGACCAGTCCCGACTCCCGCAGCTGCTTCGCCACCTGGGGGAAGTCCTTCGGGGGGATCGAGAGGTAGTACGCGTGGTTTCCCATGGTGCCGCGTTCGACGTCGAGCTTCTCGACGGTCTCGCGCAGACGGCGGAAGGAGTCGGGGTCGTCGAAGGTGCCCTGGACGAACCGGATGCCCTGCAGCAGCTGCTGCCAGGTCTCCTCGCGGAACTCGGTGCGCGCGTGCTGCTTGACAGCCTCGTAGACGACCTGGGCGAAGTTCTGGTCCTCCCAGTCGCGGCGGGCGAAGCCGACCAGCGCGAACCCGGGCGGCAGCAGGCCGCGGTTGGCGAGATCGTACACGGCGGGCATGAGCTTCTTGCGCGACAGGTCGCCGGTCACGCCGAAGATCACCAGGGCGCTGGGACCGGCGATCCGGTTGAGGCGGCGGTCATCGGGGTCGCGGAGCGGATTGTGTCCGCGCGAGATGGGGGCAGTCATCGGTGGGGGATATCTCCAGGTCTTCCGGACGGGGTCACTGAGTGGCGGTGAAGAGGGCGAGCACGTCGTCGGCGGCATCCGTGATCGTCAGCGAGACGACGGGGCGCCCGAGCGAGGAGAGCACCGATGCGTCGCCGGATGCCTGCGCCTGCAGGAGCTCGCCGAAGGTGTAGGGGCGACCGGGGATCTCCAGGTCCACGTCGGTGCGCTCGAGGATCTGCAGGAAGACGCCGGTGGCGGGCCCGCCCTTGTGGAACTGCCCGGTGGAGTGCAGGAAGCGCGGTCCCCACCCGAAGGTGGCAGGGCGGCCCGAATCGGCCGCCGCCATCTCGCGCAGACCCTCCAGCTGACCCAGCTCGAGGCGGTTCACGTACGCCTGCACCGACACGTAGCCGTCGGAGGGGAGCTCGGCCCAGAGTGCGTCGAGCACGCCCTCCACCGTTCCGGAGGCGGCAAGACGCGGATCGCTGACGCGCACCTCGATGCCGTCCTGGACGAAGGCCGGCTCGGAGGAGGCGGGGCGACGGTCGAGGAGTCCGCGCGCCGCCGCTTTGGCGGATTCCACATCGGGCTGGTCGAAGGGGTTGATGCCGAGCAGGTGCCCGGCGATGGCTGTCGCGTGCTCCCAGAGCAGGAACAGCGCGCCCAGGCTGCCGCTGACGAGGATCTCGCCGGGGTGTCGGTCGCGCAGGTGGAACTCGTCGGCATCCTCGACCAGACGCACGATCTGCAGATCCGCGGGACGTGCCTCGAGCTCGGGTGAGACGGGCAGCATCACCACCGGCAGGATGCCGGTGCCCTGCTTGCCCGTGGACTCGGCGATGAGCTGCTCGACCCAGTCGGGGAGCCCCTCGACATGGGTGCCGTCGCTGATCAGGCCCAGTTTGTCCCGACGCGGCGAGCCGCCCGCGATCGCCGCGGCCAGCCGCAGCGCGGGATTCTCGGGGGAGTCGATCGCGAGCTCCAGCAGCGACGCCTCCGCCTCATCCAGCAGCTCTCCGATGTCGACGCCGGCGAGCCCCGCGGGCACGAGGCCGAAGGCGGTGAGCGCGGAGTAGCGGCCCCCGACGTTCGGGTCGGCGTGGAACACGCGGCAGCCCGCCGTGCGAGCCGCGTCGTCGAGCGCCGAGCCCGGGTCTGTCACCACGACGATGTGTCGGGCGGGATCGATCCCGAGGTCGGTGAACGCCGCCTCGAAGGCACGGCGCTGAGCATCGGTCTCGACCGTCGTGCCGGACTTCGACGACACGACGAGCACGGTGCGGGCGAGATCGCCGTCCAGGGCGGCGAGCACCTGCGCGGGCGCCGTCGAGTCCAGAACCGTGAGAGGGACGCCGGAGGTCCTGGCGATCACCTCGGGTGCGAGCGATGAGCCGCCCATCCCGGCAAGCACCACCCGGTCGACGCCCTCCGCCGCGAGCTCCTCGCGCAGCGCGACGATCTCGTCGACGAGGGGACGGGACACCGAGACGGCCTCCACCCAGCCGAGGCGCACGGCGGCGTCGGCCTCGGCATCCGGGCCCCACAGGGTCGGGTCGCCGGCGGTGACACGTGACGCGACCAGATCGGCGACGAGGCCGTGGACGAGTTCGTCCACGGCACCCTTCGCCGCCTGCGACACGTGCACCGAGACGCTCATCGCGCGGCTTCCAGCCCCTCGGTCACCTGGGCGAGCAGACCGTGCCACGAGTCGATGAACTTCTCGACGCCCTCGTCCTCGAGCACCTGGGTGACGTCGTCGAAGTCGACACCCACGTTCTTCAGACCTGCGAACACCTCGCGAGCGTCGTCGTAGCCGCCGGTGACGGTGTCGCCGGTGACGACTCCGTGGTCGAAGGCGGCCTCGAGGGTCTTCTCGGGCATCGTGTTGACGACGCCGCGCGCCACGAGCTCGGTGACGTACAGCGTGTCGGGCAGGTTCGGGTCCTTCACACCGGTCGACGCCCACAGCGGACGCTGCAGGTTCGCGCCGGCGGAGATCAGCGCCTGCGCGCGCTCGCCCGCGAAGGTCTTCTCGAACAGCTCGTAGGCGAGCCGGGCGTTGGCCAGCCCCGCCTTGCCCTTCAGGGCCGCGGCCTCATCCGTGCCGATGGCGGCGAGACGCTTGTCGGTCTCGGTGTCGACGCGCGAGACGAAGAAGGACGCGACCGAGTGGATCGTGGACAGATCGGTGCCGGCGGCCTTCGCCGTCTCCAGACCCGTCAGGTATGCGTCGATCACCTCGGCGTAGCGCTCCAGGCTGAAGATCAGCGTCACGTTCACGCTGATGCCCGCACCGATCGCCTGTGCGATGGCGGGGAGGCCGGCCTTGGTCGCGGGGATCTTGACGAGCAGGTTCGGGCGGTCGATCTTCGCCCACAGCTCCTTGGCCTGCGCGACGGTGCCGTCGGTGTCGTGAGCCAGATCGGGGGAGACCTCGATCGAGACGCGGCCGTCGACGTGATCGGTCGCCTCCCAGACGGGGCGGAAGACGTCGAGGGCGGCCCCGACGTCCTGCGTGGTCGCGGCGAACACGGCCTCCTCGGCCGAGGCTCCGGCGGCGGCGAGTTCGCTGACCTGAGCGTCGTAGGACGTGTTGCTCGCGTCGGTGATCGCGTTGGCGAAGATCGTCGGGTTGGTGGTCACGCCCGTGACGTTGCGCGTCTCGATGAGCTGCTGAAGGTTGCCGGACGTGATCCGGGTGCGGGACAGGTCGTCGAGCCAGATGCTGACGCCGGCGGCGGAAAGGTCTGCGGTGGGGGTGCTCATGCGTTCTCCTCAGTGCTGTCTGCTGCTGCCGCTCACGCGGCGGCGATGGTCTCGCGAGCCGCCTGGACGACGGCCTCGGCGGTGATGCCGAACTTCTGGAACAGGGTCTTGTAGTCGGCGGAGGCGCCGAAGTGGTCGATGCCGACGGAGCGACCGCGGTCGCCCACGATGCCCCGCCAGCTGAGGACGGAGCCTGCCTCCACCGACACCCGCGCGGTGACGGCCTTCGGCAGCACGGACTCGCGGTACGCCTCGTCCTGCTCGGCGAACCACTCGAGCGAGGGGGCCGAGACGACGCGCGCGTTCACGCCCTCGGCGGCCAACGTCTCGCGTGCGGCGACGGCCAGCTGCACCTCGGATCCGGTGGCGATCAGGATCACGTCAGGGCTTCCGCCCGCGGCCTCGGCGAGCACGTACGCGCCCCTGGCCGTGTGGGACGCCGACGCGAACTCGTCGCCGGTGGCCGCCCCCTCGCCGCGTGCGAACACCGGGATGTTCTGACGGGTCAGCGCGATGCCGACGGGACCGCCGTGGCGTCGCAGGATCTCCAGCCATGCCGCGGCGGTCTCGTTGCCGTCCGCGGGACGCACCACGGTGAAGTTCGGGATGGCGCGAAGCGACGCGAGCTGCTCGATGGGCTGGTGGGTCGGCCCGTCCTCGCCGAGTGCGACGGAGTCGTGCGTCCAGACGAAGATGCTGGGGATGTCCATCAGCGCGGCCAACCGGACGGCGGGACGCATGTAGTCGCTGAAGATGAGGAACGTGCCGCCGAAGGCCCGGGTCGGACCGTGCAGCGTGATGCCGTTCAGGATCGAGCCCATCGCGTGCTCGCGGATGCCGAAGTGCAGCACGCGGCCGTAGGGGCTCGCCTTCCAGTCGTGCGTGGACCACTCCTCGGGGATGAACGAAGGGGCCCCCGAGATGGTGGTGTTGTTCGAGCCGGCGAGGTCGGCGGAGCCGCCCCAGAGTTCGGGGAGCTCGGGGGCGAGCGCGTTGATGACCTTGCCCGAGGCGGCCCGGGTGGAGACCTCGGTGCCGCTCTCGAAGGTGGGGAGCGCGTTCTCGATCCCCTCCGGGAGCGCCTGCGCCTCCAGCCGGTCGAGCAGCGCCTTGCGCTCCGGGTTCGCCGACGCCCAGGCGTCGAACGTCTGCTGCCATGCCGCGCGGGTCTCCCGGGCGCGGTCGGCGAGGCTGCGCGTGTGGGCGATGACCGCGTCGTCGACGACGAAGGACTTCTCGGGATCGAAGCCCAGCACCTCCTTGGTCGCCGCGACCTCGTCTGCGCCGAGCGCGTTGCCGTGCACGGACTCGGTGCCCGACTTGTTCGGTGCGGGCCAGCCGATGATCGTCTTCAGGATGACGAGCGTCGGCCTGGTCGTCTCGGCCCTGCCCTGCGCGAGGGCGTCGTCGAGCTCCTGCACGTCCTCGACGTACTGTCCCGTGCGGCGCCAGTCGACCTCGAGCACCTGCCAGCCGTACGACTCGTAGCGTGCACGCACGTCTTCGGTGAAGGCGACGTCGGTGTCGCCCTCGATGGAGATCTGGTTGGAGTCGTAGATCGCGATGAGATTGCCGAGCTGCTGGTGGCCCGCGAGCGACGACGCCTCGCTGGTCACACCCTCCTGCAGATCGCCGTCGCCCGCGATCACGTAGACGTGGTGGTCGAAGGGGCTGGTGCCGGCCGCGGCATCCGGGTCGAACAGACCGCGCTCGTAGCGGGCGGCGTAGGCGAAGCCGACGGCGGAGGCCAGCCCCTGCCCGAGCGGACCGGTGGTGATCTCCACGCCCTTGGTGTGCCCGTACTCCGGGTGGCCCGGCGTCAGCGAGCCCCAGGTGCGCAGGGACTCCAGGTCCGACAGCTCCAGCCCGAACCCGCCCAGGTACAGCTGCACGTACTGAGTGAGGGAGGAGTGCCCCACCGACAGGATGAAACGGTCGCGGCCGAGCCAGTCGGTGTCGGCCGGGTCGTGACGCATCACGCGCTGATACAGCAGGTACGCCACGGGGGCGAGACTCATCGCCGTTCCCGGGTGGCCGTTGCCGACCTTCTGCACCGCATCCGCAGCCAGCACCCGGGCGGTGTCCACCGCTCGACGGTCGATCTCATCCCACTGAAGCTCTGACACGGCCATACTCCTTCTGACGCTTGCGGAGGCACCCGTATTCCTGCGCGGTCCGCGTCGTCACGGAATGGTGTGCACAGCGCCCGGGCGCGCGAGTGATTTTCAGCATACCCGCGGCCGATCGCCCGCTGTGGGTGCATTTCAACCCGCGGCCCAGCCGGAGCGGCGGCACGGGTTCCGCCACTTCCCGACGCGTCGGCCCGTCATGCCCGAGGCACTAGACTGGAAGGAGTGTCCGCTTGCGCTCAGAAGGAGGGGATCGCGATCACGTCGACATCGCAGACCGCTGAGACCGAGTACTCGTTCGGTCAGAAGATCCGCGGTTACATCGCCCTCACCAAGCCGCGCGTGATGGAGCTGCTGCTCGTCTCCACCGTGCCGGTCATGTTCCTGGCGCAGGGCGGCATGCCCAGCCTGTGGCTGATCTTCGCCACGGTTCTCGGCGGCGCGATGAGCGCGGCATCCGCGGCATCCTTCAACATGTACCTCGACCGGGACATCGACGTGCACATGAAGCGCACCGAGAAGCGGCCTCTGGTCACGGGAGAGGTGTCGCCGCGCGGCGCCCTGGTGTTCTCGTGGGTGCTCGCGGTCGTCTCCACCGTCTGGCTGCTGCTGACCACGAACTGGCTCGCCGCCGCACTGTCGGCCGGAGCGATCTTCTTCTACGTCGTCATCTACACGATGATCCTCAAGCGCCGCACCGAGCAGAACATCATCTGGGGCGGCATCGCCGGCTGCTTCCCGGTGCTCATCGGCTGGAGCGCCGTGACCGGCTCGCTCGACTGGCCCCCCTTCGTGCTGTTCGTGCTCGTGTTCCTCTGGACGCCTCCGCACTACTGGCCGCTGTCGATGAAGTACAAGGACGACTACGACGACGTCGACGTGCCCATGCTCGGTGTGACCCGCTCCGCCTCGCAGGTCGGCCTGCAGGTCATCCTCTACGCCTGGGCGACCTTCGCGTGCTCACTGCTGCTGGTTCCCGTCGCGCAGATGGGCATCGTCTACACCGTCTCCGCACTGGTGTTCGGCGGGTGGTTCATCTACGAGTCGCACCGTCTGTACAACCGTGCCGTGCGCGGTGGCGAGGCGCGTCCGATGCGGGTGTTCCACGCGTCGATCACCTACCTGACGCTGATCTTCCTCGCCGTCGCGGTCGACCCGCTGCTCCCGTTCTGATCGCCGGGCCTCTTTCGCATCGGTGGAGGAGCTCAGTCCTCCGCGTACGGGTTCGCGGCCCCGAGGGGCTTCTTGAGTTTCGTCACCACGACCGTGTAGGCGGCCGCGGACAGCGAGGCCAGCACCATGTGCAAGCCCACGAGCACGGCAGGCAGCCCGCTGCGCGCCTGAAGCACGCCGACTGCGACCTGCACGGCGATCGCCACGATGAGCACGAGCAGCCATCGCCGCGGCCGCAGGTGCAGCACCCAGGCTGCGATCGCGAGCGTGAGCACGAGTGCCGTGAGGATGTATCCCGGCCAGGAGTGCACGTGCGCCAGGATGCTCGCATCGAAACCCTCGCGCCGGATGTTCACGTCGCCGGAGTGCGGACCCGAGCCGGTGGTGAGCACACCGAAGAGGATCGTCAGCGCCAGGGCGAGGCCTGTCACGTGCGTGAGCGCCGCGAACCATCCGGGCACGGCCCGCTCCCGGGCTCCGACCGGGCCATCCAGACGCACCAGGAACAGGGCCGTCACGCACACCAGGAGCAGCGACGCGGTGTAGTGGAATCCGACGATGAAGGGGTTCAGGTCGCTGATCACCGCGAAGCCGCCGACCACGGCCTGCGCCATCACCCCGACGAGCACCACCCAGGCGAGCACGGCCAGGTCGCGCCGACGCGTCGTGCGTCGCAGCGAGTCGACGGCACCGGCCAGGACCGCCAGGAGCAGGACGGCCGACATCAGCGCGGCGGCGGCGGGCAAGTCGAGTGCGGATGCTGCGGCCCAGACCCCCACGGCGACGACGATCCCGCCCAGCGCGAACCAGACCGCGCGCACCACCAGTCGCCGGCCGCTCAGCGCGTGCAGGGTGAGCATCAGCACGGCCAGGGCCAGAAGGCCCACGATGCCCGTCATGGTGCGGTTGCCGAACTCGATGACCCCGTGAATGCCCTGCACCTCGAGGATCGGCACGAGGGACTCGGGAGTGCACAGCGGCCATTCCGAGCAGCCGAGGCCGGATCCGGTCAGTCGCACGGCACCGCCGGTGCCGATGATGAGCACCTCGGCGACGAACGACAGCCAGGCGAGAATGCGCAGCGGACGGCCCGGCACGATGCCGCGAGGGTCGGCGGGGATGACGGATGCGGTCGGGGCGGAGCTGGCGGGCATGTGTCCTCCGGTTCGGCTCGGCGACGGGCACGGCCCGGATGCCAGGTCGAACCTGTAGAATCGGATTGTTGTGATGGGTGCGCGAAGCGCGGCGTCCATCACTGACAGTTTAGGCGCGACGCGAGCGCCGATGATGGGGCCCACCAGCGGCATCCGATCTCCGCAGACTCGACGGAGGTCAGGTGTGTCGGGGCGGATGACACCGTTGAGGCCCGTTTGAGGAGAGTGTGTGATGTCGGATGTGCTGATCGACCGCCCGGAACTGGATGGTCTGGGGGTGTACGAATTCGGCTGGCACGACGCCGATGCGGCGGGAGCGAGCGCCAGGCGCGGGCTCTCCGAAGCCGTCGTGCGCGACATCTCGGCTCTCAAGAGCGAGCCGGAGTGGATGCTGAAGACCCGCCTGAAGGGCCTGTCGCTCTTCGGACGCAAGCCGATGCCGACCTGGGGCGCCGATCTCAGCGAGATCGACTTCGACAACATCAAGTACTTCGTGCGCTCCACCGAGAAGCAGGCGCAGTCCTGGGAGGACCTGCCCGCGGACATCCGTGAGACGTACGAGCGTCTGGGCATCCCCGAGGCCGAGCGCCAGCGCCTGGTCGCCGGCGTCGCCGCGCAGTACGAGTCCGAGGTCGTCTACCACCAGATCCGTGAGGACCTGGAGCAGCAGGGCGTCATCTTCATGGACACCGACACGGCGCTGCGTGAGCACCCCGAGTTCTTCGAGGAGTACTTCGGCACCGTCATCCCCGCCGGTGACAACAAGTTCGCGGCTCTCAACACCGCGGTCTGGTCGGGCGGGTCGTTCGTGTACGTGCCCAAGGGCGTGCACGTCGAAATCCCGCTCCAGGCGTACTTCCGCATCAACACCGAGAACATGGGGCAGTTCGAGCGCACCCTGATCATCGCGGACGAAGACAGCTACGTGCACTACATCGAAGGCTGCACGGCCCCGATCTACAAGTCCGACTCGCTGCACTCGGCCGTCGTCGAGATCATCGTGAAGAAGAACGCCCGCGTGCGCTACACGACGATCCAGAACTGGTCGAACAACGTCTACAACCTGGTCACCAAGCGCGCAGTGGCGCACGAGGGCGCGACCATGGAATGGGTCGACGGCAACATCGGGTCCAAGGTGACGATGAAGTACCCGTCGATCTATCTGATGGGCGAGCGCGCCAAGGGCGAGACCCTGTCGGTGGCCTTCGCCGGTCCGGGGCAGCATCAGGACGCCGGCGCGAAGATGATCCACATGGCGCCGTACACCCAGTCGTCGATCGTCTCGAAGTCGATCGCCCGCGGCGGTGGACGCTCGGGCTACCGCGGCGAGGTCCGCGTCGATCCGAACGCGCACCACTCGGCCAACTCCGTGGTGTGCGACGCCCTGCTCGTCGACACCCAGTCGCGCTCCGACACGTACCCCTCCATCGACATCCGTGTCGACGACGTGCAGCTGGGACACGAGGCGACCGTCTCCAAGGTCAGCGCGGAGCAGCTCTTCTACCTGCAGTCGCGCGGCATCGAGGAGACCGAGGCCATGGCGATGATCGTGCGCGGCTTCATCGAGCCGATCGCGCGGGAGCTGCCCATGGAGTACGCGATGGAACTGAACAAGCTCATCGAGATGGGCATGGAAGGCAGTGTCGGCTGAGATGACCGCCCCCACCCAGGCGCCCGCCGTGGCGCCGCAGACGAACGCGCACATCGACCCCGCGGCTCAGGTGGCGACGGCCGGCTTCGTACCGGTGCAGACGCGATCCGAGCGGCCGAGTTCGTTCGATCCCGACGACTTCGGCACGCCCACCGGCCGCGAGGTCAACTGGAAGCACACGCCCGTCGCGCAGCTCGCCTCGCTCTTCGAGCCGGCTGCCGCGAACGACGGCGTGACGTACACCATCAGCCACGAGCAGTACCTCTCCACACCGCTGCCTTTCGGCCAGGCACCGCGCGGCGAGTTCTTCACGCCGGAGGACATCGTGTCCGCGGTGGCCTGGCAGGGCTCCGCGGATGCCATGCACCTCAGCATCCCGAGCGATGAGGAGGTCGCCGAGCCGATCGTCCTGCAGATCGACGGCAACGGCGGACGCGCCGACGGTCACCTCGTGATCGAGGCGGGTCGTCACAGCGTGGCGACGGTGGTGCTGCGTCACTCCGGTGTCGCGCAGTACGCGCAGAACCTCGAGGTCATCGTCCGCGACGGCGCCAAGCTCACCCTCGTGAGCGTGCAGCAGTGGCACGACGACGCGATCCACTCCTCGGCGCACCAGGTGCGCGTCGACCGAGACGCGGAGCTCAACCACTTCGTGGTCAGCTTCGGCGGAGGCATCGTGCGGGTCAACCCCAGCGTCGAGCTCTCGGGGACCGGATCGCACGGCTACCTGTACGGGCTCTCGTTCGCCGACTCCGGTCAGCACCTGGAGAGCCAGGTCTACCTGCACCACAAGGGCGCGCACACGACCGGTGACGTGCTCTACAAGGGTGCGCTGCACGGATCCAGCGCCCACAGCGTGTGGATCGGCGATGTGCTCATCGGGCCGGATGCCGTCGGCACCGACTCCTACGAGGCGAACCGCAACCTCGTGCTCACCGAGGGTGCGCGGGCCGACTCGATCCCGAACCTCGAGATCGAGACCGGCGACATCGCCGGCGCGGGTCATGCCAGCGCCACCGGGCGCTTCGACGACGAGCAGCTGTTCTACCTGCAGGCGCGAGGCATCAGCGAGGAGGAGGCACGCCGCCTGGTGGTGCTCGGCTTCCTCACCGAGGTCGTGCAGCGCATCCGCATCCCCTCCCTCCAGGAGGAGCTGCTGTCCGCCATCGACGCTGAGCTCGCCGGAGTGACCGCGTGAGTGCGCAGCGCGCCTGCAGCGCCGGCGAGCTCGAGCCCGACACGCCCCTGCGCGTCGAGATCGGCGGCGTCGCGATCGCCATCGTGAAGGATGCCGACGGCGAGATCCACGCCATCGGCGACCGCTGCACGCACGGCGACATCTCGCTGTCCGAGGGCTTCGTCGAGGGCAAGACGCTGGAGTGCTGGGCCCACGGCTCGGCGTTCTCCCTCGAGACCGGCGTGCCCCTCAACCTCCCCGCTTACGAGCCCGTCCCCGTCTACGTCGTCGAGATCGACGGCGACGACGTGCTCATCGACCCCACTGTCACGAAGGAAGTCTGAATGTCTGTTCTCGAGATCCGCGACCTGCACGTGACGGTCGAGACCGAGGAGGGCACCGCGCCGATCCTCAACGGCGTCGACCTCACCATCCGCACCGGCGAGACCCACGCCATCATGGGCCCCAACGGCTCGGGCAAGTCGACCCTGGCCTACACGATCGCCGGCCACCCGAAGTACACCGTCACCCAGGGCACCATCACCTTCGACGGTGAGGACGTGCTGGAGATGAGCGTCGACGAGCGCGCCCGCGCCGGGCTCTTCCTGGCCATGCAGTACCCGGTGGAGATCCCCGGCGTCACCGTGACGAACTTCCTGCGCACCGCGAAGACGGCGCTCGACGGCGAGGCACCCTCGATCCGCCAGTGGACGAAGGACGTCAAGGGTGCGATGGCGAACCTGCGCATGGACCCCAAGTTCGCGCAGCGCAACGTCAACGAGGGATTCTCGGGCGGCGAGAAGAAGCGCCACGAGATCCTGCAGCTCGAGGTGCTCCAGCCGAAGTTCGCCGTGCTCGACGAGACGGACTCCGGTCTCGACGTCGATGCGCTCAAGATCGTCTCCGAGGGAGTGAACCGCGCCAAGGAGGCGACGAACCTCGGTGTGCTGCTCATCACGCACTACACCCGCATCCTGCGCTACATCCGCCCCGACTACGTGCACGTCGTCGTGGCGGGAAAGATCGTGGAAGAGGGCGGCCCGGAGCTGGCCGACCGGCTCGAGGACGAGGGCTACGATCGCTTCCTCGACCCCGCCGCGCCGATCGAAGCGTAGGCTGAGGCCATGACCGCAACGCTGACCGAGGAGAAGTACGATCAGGTCACCGAGGCACTGAAGGACGTCATGGATCCCGAACTCGGGATCAACGTCGTGGACCTCGGCCTGATCTACGATCTCGCCTGGGACGACGAGAACGACGCCCTGGTCATCCACATGACGCTCACCAGCGCCGGATGCCCGCTCACCGACGTGCTCGAGGAGCAGACCGCGCAGGCACTGGACTCCGTGGTGGACCGGTTCCGGATCAACTGGGTGTGGATGCCGCCGTGGGGTCCGGAGCGGATCACCGACGACGGTCGCGACATGATGCGCGCCCTCGGCTTCGCGATCTGAGATGAGGGTCGACGCGCTCGCGCTGGCGGAGCTGCGGGAGCGCACCAGCGAGAAGTGGCGCGAGTACCCGGACGACGTCCTTCCGCTGTTCGTCGCCGAGACGGACTTCCCCCTCGCACCGACGGTCACGGCGGCGCTCGAGAAGGCGGTGCGCAGCGGAGACACGGGCTATGTCGCCTCGCGGACACCGCTGGCATCCGCCTATGCCGGGTTCGCCGGGCGAAGGTTCGGATGGACTCCGGACCCTGCGCGCATGCGCTCCACGGCTGATGTGAGCATGGGCATCGTGGAGATCCAGCGCCGGGTGATCCGGCCCGGCGAGCGCGTCGTGGTGAACCCTCCGGTGTACCCGCCGTTCTTCGATCTCGTGACCGAGGCGGGCGGCGTGGTCGAACGGGTGCCGCTCCGTGACACGGGCGAGGGCTGGGAGCTGGACCTCGACGGCATCGCGACGGCGCTGGCGGCCGGTGCGCGAGCGATCCTGCTGTGCAACCCGCACAATCCGACCGGGACCGTCCACTCCGCCGGGAGCCTCGCCGCGCTCGCGCGGCTCGCCGAGGACCACGGCGCGGCCGTGATCTCCGACGAGATCCACGCACCCCTCGCGCAGCCAGATGCCGCGTTCACCCCGTTCCTGGCGAGCGGTGGGGCCGCCGGACGGATCGGCTACGCCGTGGTCAGCGCGAGCAAGGCGTTCAATCTCGCGGGGCTCAAGTGCGCGCTGATGGTCGCCGCGTCCGACGAGACCCATGCGGTGCTGCGGGGACTGCCGGTGGAGGTGGAGTGGCGCACCGGGCAGTTCGGTCTGCTCGCCGCGGTCGCGGCGTTCTCGCCGGAAAGCGACGCCTGGCTGGACGGACTGCTCGTCACGCTGGACGAGAACCGGCGACTGCTGCAAGCGCTGCTCGCGCAGCATCTGCCCGAGGCGCACTACCGGATGCCGGATGCCGGATACCTCGGCTGGGTCGATCTCAGCGGGCTGGGATGGGGGTCGAACCCGGCGAAGCAGATCCTGCGCCAGGCCAGGGTCGCTCTGCACTACGGCCCGGCGTTCGGGGCGGAGGGTGCGGGACACGTGCGGGTGAACTTCGGAACGAGCCCCGAGATCCTCACCGAAGCCGTCGAGCGCATCGCGGCCGCCAGGGAGAAGATCTCCGCCCCGGCGTCGATCCTCCCGGGTGCGGAGTGAGCGGCCCGGCCGCCGCCACGATCTGGGACCGCACCCGCATCGGCATCACGATCGGCACCGTCGTGCTGATCTTCCTCGCGGCGATCGAGGCGCTGGCTGTGACGACCGTCATGCCGGTCGTCGCCGACGACCTGCACGGTCAGGCGCTGTTCGCCGTCGCGTTCTCGGCCACGCTCGCGACGGGCGTGATCGGCATGGTCGCCGTGGGTGCGTGGAGCGACCGCTCCGGCCCGCGCGCTCCGCTGTACGCGGCCGTCGCGCTCTTCGCGGCGGGTCTGCTCGTGTCGGGCTTCGCCCTCGACATGCACACCTTCATCGTCGGACGTCTGATCCAGGGGCTGGGCGCCGGTGGCCAGACGGTGGCGCTGTACGTGGTCGTCGCCCGCATCTACCCGCCGCACCTGCACGGCCGGATCTTCGCGGCGTACGCGGCGGCATGGGTGGTGCCGTCCATGATCGGACCGTTCCTCGCCGGCGCGGTCACCGAGTTCCTGCACTGGCGGTGGACGTTCCTCGGCGTCGCCGTGCTCACCGCAGCCGCGTTCGCCCTCGTCGCGGCGCGGCTGCGCGGCGTGTCGCTCGCAGCCGACGCGACGGAGGGCGACGAGCCCGAGCCTCCCGCGAGCGGTTCGCCACGCGGCCGGGTGGCGCTGCGGATGCTGCTGGCCGCCGTCGTCGCGGTCTGCGCCGTCACGGTGGGGTTCGCCGCGGATGCGCCGGCGGCCCTCGGCGTGCCGCTCGCGCTCGGCGCCGTGGCCCTGATCGCCGCGGCGCTGCTTCCTCTGCTGCCAGCCGGTACTCTGCGCGCGGCACCGGCGCTGCCGAGCGTCGTGCTCATGCGGGGAATCGCGGCGGGAGCGTTCTTCGCCGCTGAGGCGTACGTTCCCAAGCTGCTGATCGATCGGTTCGAGTTCTCGCCGACGTTCGCGGGTCTGGCGCTGACGCTCGCGGCCCTGGGCTGGTCCGGTGCGTCGGCGGTGCAGGGCCGGTACGGTGATGCGCTGGGCAGCATCCGGATCACCGTGCTCGCCGTCGCGCTGATGCTGGCCGGCGTCGGCGGGGTGCTGATCGTCAGCATCGCCGAGAGCTCGCCCTGGATCGTCGTCGTCGCGTGGGGGCTGGCCGGTGCGGGGATGGGTCTGCTCTATCCGCGCCTCACAGTGCTCACGCTGGCGTATTCGACCACCGCGAACGAGGGCTTCAACTCATCCGCCCTGTCGATCTCGGACTCCACCGGATCGGCAGTCCTGATCGCGGTGGCGGGGCTGGGCTTCACGCTGCTCCCGGTCGGCGGCTCCGGCTACGTCACGGTCTACCTGCTCGCGGCGGCTCTGGTGCTGCTGTCGCTGCTGCCCGGGCTCAGGATGGGCGACGGACCGGGCGGACGCCGCTGAAGCTGCGGATGCCCGCCTGGAAGACCTCGTCCGCCCGGGCCAAGGGATCGGCGCGATCCGGGTCGACTGCGCCGATGCTCTGCGCATGCATCCGCTGCTGCACGAGGGTGGTGTGGCCGAGGATGAACTCGAACGCCGCATCGGCCTGAGCCTCGTCGTGAGTCGGCAGGGACGCGATGAGAGCGTCCTGGGCGCGGCGCGCGCCCAGGCGCAGCGCGTACGTGCTCATCACGACCTCCGCGCCGTCGCGATAGGCGAGCAGGGCGTCGCGGATCGCGCCGCCCACCGCGGGCAGCCCGAGCTCCGCGTCGGGCCGGGGCACCGCGTCGAGGATGCGATCGGCGACGGCGGCGAGCAGCGCCTGCTTGCTGGGAAAGTGCCAGTAGAGCGCGCTGGGCTGAACGTCCAGCTCGGCGGCCAGCCGGCGCATCGAGAGATCGGGCAGGCCGACCTCGTCCAGCAGCCGAAGCGCGCACTCCACGACGCTGCGGCGGTCGTGACGTGAAGGAGGCATGCGACCAGTATAGTGAACACCGTTCAGGTGAACAGTGTTCAGGAGCGGTCGTGCGCCGCTCCGCCCGGAAGGAACCCGATGACCGAGACCGTCCAGCGCGTCGAGCCCCGGCGCCCCGCCGCCGCCGAACTGGCGCGCATCGCCGTCTTCGCCGCGCTCATCGTCGTGCTCGGCACCGTCACGATCCCGATGCCCGCGGGTGTGCCCATCACGGCCCAGACCCTCGGTGTCATGCTCGCGGGACTCGTCCTGGGAGCGCGGCGGGCACCGTCGGCCGTCGTCGTCGTGATCGTCCTGGCGGCCGCCGGGCTCCCGGTGCTCGCGGGAGGGCGCGGCGGGCTCGGCGTGCTCGTCGGCCCGACGGCCGGGTACCTGGCCGGGTGGATCGCCGGAGCCGTCGTCGTCGGCCTGATCGCCCACCACCCGCGTTTCACCTGGTGGCGCGCGGCGCTCGGCGCTCTCATCGGCGGCATCCTGGTCGTCTACCTGCTCGGCATCCCCGTGCAGGCGCTGGTCACCGGAGTGCCGCTGGCGCCGACGGCGCTGTCCAGCCTGGTCTTCCTGCCCGGCGACGTGCTGAAGGCGGTCGCGGCGACGGCTCTCGCGGTCGCGCTGCGCCGCGCCTACCCGCGGGCGTTCCCCGCCCGGGGCCACCTCGCGCATGCCCGCTGACCGGACCGCGACCGACACGGCCGCGGTGTTCGAGAGCGTCGGCCTGCAGGTGGACGGCACCGTCCTGCTCCGCGATGTCAGCCTGCGCCTGGCGGCCGGTCGCACGGCGGTGATCGGCGCGAACGGCTCGGGCAAGTCGACATTCGTCCGGATGCTCAACGGGCTCCGTACACCGACCGCCGGCAGCATCCGGGTCCTCGGGTTCGATGCGGTGCGCGAAGCGGCCGCGGTGCGGCGCCGGGTCGGCTTCGTGTTCACGAACCCGGAGGCGCAGATCCTCATGCCCACGCCGGCGGAGGATCTGGCGCTGTCTCTCCGATCCGCGCCGCGGGCCGAGCGCTCCGCCCGCGTCGAGGAGATCCTCGACCGGTACGGTCTGCGCGGGCTTGGCGACGTGCCCGCTTCGGCGCTGTCCGGCGGCCAGCGCCAGCTGCTCGCCATCGCCGCTGTGCTCGCCACAGAGCCGGCGCTGGTGGTGGCGGACGAGCCGACGACCCTGCTCGATCTGCGCAACGCCCGCCGGATCGGCGACCTGCTGCTCGGTCTGGACGTTCCCCTGGTGCTCGTCACCCACGACCTCGAACTCGCCGCGCGATGCGATGAGGCGGTCCTGTTCCAATCAGGCACCGTGCAGGCTGCCGGCGATCCTGCCGCGGTCATCGAGGAGTACCGCCGGAGCTGCGCGTGATCTCGCTGTACGCACCCGGCGACGGGTTCCTGCACCGCGTGCCCGCGGGCGTGAAGCTCGGCGCGCTGGCTGCGGCCGCCCTCACGCTCTCACTGGTGCACCCCGGCGCCGTGGGAACCGTCGCGATCCTCGTGGCCGTCAGTGCACTGCATCCCCTGGCGCGACTGCCGTGGCGACAGCTCGTGAACGCCTGGTGGCGGCTCCGCTGGCTCATCGCGGTGCTCGGCGGCGCGCTGTGGCTGTTCGTCTCGGCGCCGGCCGCCCTCGAAGGCGCCGGCCGGGTCGTTGCACTGCTCCTGCTGGCCGACCTCGTCACCCGCACGACGCGGATGGGAGATCTTCTCGACGTCCTGCGCCGTGCGTCGGCTCCGCTGCGTCGACTCGGCGTCGACCCCGAGACCGTGGCCCTGACGTTGTCGCTGACGATCGCCATGGTCCCCGTCATCGCCGGCTTCGCCGCGCAGGTGCGCGATGCGCAGCGCGTGCGCGGGGTGCGGCTGGGCGCGGGTGCCGTGCTGCCGCTGCTGGTCATGACCCTGCGGCACGCCGACGACGTCGGCGATGCGCTCGTCGCACGGGGCATCGCCCGATGAGCCGCGTGGATGCGCGCCCACGTGTTCGTGAGCGATGCACGTCGGCTCACGCCGGTCACCGGAACACCGCGGCCGCCCGGAAGGGCGCCGGTGCGGGAACGGGGGAAGTCAGCGTGAGCTGCAGCGCGAGCAGCCAGCATCCGACCGCCAGCAGCGCCGTCGTCGGCGTGGTCCCCGCAGCCAGCAGCAGACCGACTCCTGCCGCGCCGATGATCACCGCCGCCGACGCCCGCCGTGCTGACGCGCCGCCGCGCGGCGGACGGATGCGCTCCAGGCGCGCCAGGGGGATGGCGAGCAGCACCGTCCCGGCCAGGACGCAGGCCAGCCAGAGCGGCCGGGTGAGCCACCACGACGCGGAAGCCGGGACGGGAAGCTGCAGTCCCGCGGCGAGCCCGATCACGGCGGTGACGCCTGCGAGAGTGAGCACGACCGGCATGTGCCACAGATAGATCGTCATCGCACGGGCGCTGACGAAGGAGATGAACGCATCCGCACGGGGACGCGCGGCGAGAGCCGACAGTCGCGGACGCAGCAGCGAGAAGGCGGCCGTGTGGACGACGCCGACGAGCAGCAGGGCCGTCGTCGGCGGGTTGATGTTGGCGACGAGGTCGGGGGAGTGCACGCCCGATGCGAAGGAGGCGATCAGCAGGGCGAGGGCGCCGGCGGCGGCGGCGATGCGGGTGCGCACCGGCAGGGCGTCGATGCGCCCGTCGGCGAGCAGGAAGCCGAGCTGCTGAAGCGCGAGCCAGACGAACGCGAGGTTGAGGAATCCGATCGCGGGGATGCCGCTGCTCTCGCGAACGACGTCGACCGCGAGCGCAGCGGCGGCCAGCAGTCCGAGCGTGCGCAGCGGCGCCCGCTCGTGCAGGTGCACCATCACCGGGAGCAGCCCCTGGCAGAGCAGGAAGACGCCGAGGAACCACAGCGGCTGACCGAAGCGGTATCCGGCCATCTCGACGAGGTCGTCGCCGACCCCGGCATCGCGCAGGAGGGTGAGCAGCATACCGGCCGTGCCGACGGCGGCCACGGCCGGTATGAGCAGCCGCTGCACGCGCGACGCGGCGAAGGCCGCCGCGCTCCCGCCGCGCCGGCGTGCCGCGCGCAGACCTGACAGGCCCGAGAAGCCGCCGATCACGAAGAAGAGGGGCATCACCTGCAGCAGCCAGCTCACGGGAACGAGCCAGAAGCCGGTCTCGCCGGCATTCGCGAAGACAGGCCCCTCCGGACCGAGGGTCACCCCTGCCATCAGCGAGTGCAGCACGACCACGCCGATGATGCAGAGGGCACGGACGAGATCGATCGCGCGATCGCGCGTCGGGACGGGCGCGGAGGAGGACGGTGATGTCATGTCCCGCAGGCTATGAACCGGGTGCCGGGACGGTCATCACTCCACGGGGTCGTCGTCTCTCATACCGTGGTCTCGTCCACCGTCAGGAGGCCGGTTCGACCAGGCCGGCGTCGTAGGCGAGGATCACCGCGTGCACGCGGTCGCGCAGCTCGAGCTTGGCGAACACCTTGCCCACATGCGTCTTCACCGTCTGCTCGGCGATGAACAGCTCCGCCCCGATCTCCGCGTTCGACCGACCGCGCCCGATCAGAGTCAGCACCTCGAGCTCGCGCTCGGTGAGATCGCGCAGCGCCGAGCGGGACCGAGGAGCCGGCGGGCGCCGGGATGCGAAATGCTCGATCATGCGGCGAGTCACACGCGGGGCGAGGAGCGCATCGCCGCCGGCGATGACCCGCACGGCCTGGACGAGCTCCTCGGGAAGGGCGTCCTTGAGCAGGAACCCGCTGGCGCCGGCCTGCAGGGCGTCGTACACGTAGTCGTCGATGTCGAAGGTGGTGAGCATGAGGATGCGCGGCACCTTCGCCGCGGGGTAGGAAGGACCGAGGATGCGCCGTGTCGCCTCGATCCCGTCGAGCTCGGGCATCCGCACATCCATCAGGATGACGTCGGGATCGAGGCGCGCCGACAGCGTCACGGCCTCGGCGCCGTCGGCGGCCTGGCCGGTGACGCGGATGCCCTCATGCGCATCCAGCAGCGCGGCGAAGCCGGCGCGGACCATCGCCTGATCGTCGGCGATGAGGACCTCGATGGTCATGATGCTCCTTCGGGCCGGGGGACGGCGGGCCGGCGGGGGAGGCGTGCGCTCACGAGCCAGCCGTCGCCGTCGGGGCCGGCCCGGAGCTCGCCGCCGAGCAGGCCGGCACGCTCGGACATGCCCCGCAGTCCGTGACCCGCCGCCGGAAGGGGAGCGTCGGAGACGGGGGCATTGCGGACGCTGATCGTCACCACCGCGGCGTCGGCGGCGACGTCGACGGCGATCGGGGAGCCGGGAGCGTGACGGACCGCGTTGCTCAACGACTCCTGCACGATGCGATAGGACGCGATCTGACTCGCCGCGGAGACGTCGCCCTCGACCCGCCCGGTGAGCTCGACGACGGCGCCGGCGCGTCGCGTCGTCTCGACCAGCGCCGGGATGTCGTCGATGCCACGTTGCGGGGCGAGTTCGGCAGTGTGGTCGTCGGTGCGCAGCACGCCCAGGATGCGCCGCATCTCGACGAGGGCCCCGCGGGCGGAGGCGGCGATCGACTCGAACTCGGCGACCGCTGCGTCGGGCAGGTCGGGCGCACGGAAGCGCGCGGTCGACGCCTGCACCTGGATGAGGGACATGCTGTGCGCGACGACGTCGTGCAGCTCTCTCGCGATGCGCGTGCGCTCCTCGGCCAGCTCGCGCCGGGACTGTTCGACGGCCACGTGCTCCCGCTCGCGGGTGAGCTCGGCCCCGAGTCGCAGGCGGCCGGCCAGCAGCACGCCGACGACGTAGGCCACCCCGGCGATGGATGCGGTGACGATGAGGTCGGCTCCCGCGGCGTTCGCGGTGGCCGCCTTCGTCAGCAGCAACGGGGCGGTGAGCGATCCGGTCAGGCCGAGAAGCAGGGAGAGCCCGCCGAGACGCCATCCGTGCAGTGTCGTGACGATCAGCACAAAGACGGCGAACACGATGAGCGCCGGAACCGACCACGGCCAGGGCCAGAACGGATCCCGGACCGGCGACACGGTCAGCGGAAGAGCGAAGGCCGCAGCCGAGAACACCGCGATCGCCGAGCGGGGAGCACGCACGGCGACAGCCGGGGCGACGCAGACGGCCGCACCGAGCAGGAACGCGGTGGGCAGTGCGACGCCGTAGAGCGTCGCGTGGATCGGGACGAGGATCGCGTAGAGCGCCACGAGCACCGCGCCGAGCCCCCACAGCGCCGCCGCGGGCCGCGGCGCGCGGTTCGCCGTATCGGTCATACCGTCATCCTCCCATCGTCGCGCCCAGCCGGTCTGCGTCGACATCCGTGTCCGCAGCGCGCCGTGCGCCGCGGGTGCGACGACGGTGAGCGCCGATGCGATCCACGACGATGCCGATCGCCAGCGCGAGTCCGACCCCGATGACGGCGCTCAGCATGGGCTGGTCCTTCACCCACTGGCCGGCCAGGAGGCCGATGCCGGCGCTGTACGCCGCCCAGGTGACGCCGCCGAGCAGCGAGAGAGGCAGGAAACGCCGCCAGGGATAGTCGAGAGCGCCTGCCGACATGTTCACCGCGACCCGCCCGACCGGCACATAGCGCGCGCCCAGGATGAGCCCGGCGCCGCCGCGCGAGAGAGCGCGCCGCGCCGCCTCGAACGCCGCGGCGGCCCGCGGGCGCCGCATCCACCGGAACCGCTCGGTGCCGATGGCCCGGCCCAGAGCGTAGGCGATGTTGTCGCCGATCATCGCCCCCAGTGCACCCGCGAGACACAGCAGAACGATGTTCACGCCGCCGGCCGAGACCGAGACCGCCGCCGCCGCGACCAGCACGGTCTCACTCGGGATGGGCGGGAAGAACCCGTCGATCACGGCGACCGCGAACAGGATGAGCGGAATCCACGGCGAGGCGACCGCCTGCAGAATGAGGTCGTTGATGATGTCCACGCGTCCGACGCTACGAAGTGCTCCCGCACTCGCACATCACCCCGCAGTATCGTCGCCGTCATACCGCAGAGGGGTTCTGTCCGAAACCGCGAACTATACTGGGAGGCTGGCCCATCGGCCGCTGCCCCTCCCTGACGAACGGATACCCCGCTGTGCTCGCCGTGCATGACCTCGAGATCCGCGTCGGCGCACGCGTGCTGATGTCGGACGTCTCGTTCCGCGTCGCCGACGGTGACAAGATCGGGCTGGTGGGGCGCAACGGCGCGGGCAAGACGACCCTGACCAAGGTGCTCGCCGGTGACGTGCTGCCCTCCGAGGGCAAGGTGACCGCCTCCGGAGAACTCGGCTATCTGCCGCAGGATCCCCGCTCGGGCGATCCCGAGATGCTGGCGCGCACGCGCATCCTCGACGCGCGCGGCCTCGGCACCATCCAGCTGGGCATCTCGCAGGCCTCTCACGACATGGCATCCGACGACCCGAAGATCGCCGAGCGCGCCATGCGCAAGTTCGCCAACCTCACCGAGCGCTTCGAGGCGCTGGGCGGCTACGCGGCCGAGGCCGAGGCGGCGTCCATCGCCAACAATCTCTCGCTGCCCGACCGGATCCTCGATCAGCCCCTGAAGACCCTTTCGGGCGGCCAGCGACGGCGCATCGAGCTGGCGCGGATCCTGTTCTCGGATGCAGGCACGATGATCCTCGACGAGCCGACCAACCACCTCGACGCCGACAGCGTCGTGTGGCTGCGGGAGTTCCTGAAGGGATACAAGGGCGGGCTGATCGTGATCAGCCACGACGAGGATCTCGTCGGCGACACCGTGAACCGGGTGTTCTACCTCGACGCGAACCGTCAGGTCATCGACATCTACAACATGAACTGGAAGAACTACCTGCGCCAGCGGGTGGCCGATGAGGAGCGCCGCAAGAAGGAGCGCGCCAACGCCGAGAAGAAGGCGAGCCAGCTCCAGATGCAGGCGGCGCGCTTCGGCGCCAAGGCGTCGAAGGCCGCCGCCGCGCATCAGATGGTCGCGCGCGCCGAGAAGCTGCTGGCGGGCCTCGACGAGGTGCGTCAGGTCGAGCGCGTCGCGAAGCTGCGCTTCCCGAAGCCGGCGCCGTGCGGCAAGACCCCGCTGATGGCATCCGGTCTGTCCAAGTCCTACGGATCGCTCGAGATCTTCACCGACGTCGACCTCGCGATCGACCGGGGCTCGAAGGTCGTCGTCCTCGGACTCAACGGCGCGGGCAAGACCACGCTGCTGCGGATCCTCGCCGGCGTCGACAAGCCGAACACCGGCCAGCTGGAGCCGGGGCACGGCCTGAAGATCGGGTACTACGCGCAGGAGCACGAGAACCTCGACGTCGATCGCTCGGTGCTGCAGAACATGATGTCCGCGGCGCCCGACATCACCGAGACCGAGGCCCGCAAGGTGCTCGGCTCGTTCTTGTTCACCGGAGACGATGTCCTCAAGCCTGCCGGCGTGCTCTCGGGCGGTGAGAAGACCCGCCTGTCACTGGCGACCCTCGTCGTGTCGTCGGCGAACATGCTCCTGCTGGATGAGCCCACGAACAACCTCGACCCCGCCTCGCGCGAGGAGATCCTCGGAGCCCTCGCTCACTACGAGGGCGCCGTCGTGCTCGTCTCGCACGACCCCGGCGCGGTCGAGTCCCTCAACCCCGAGCGCGTGCTGATCCTGCCCGACGGCGTCGAGGACATCTGGAGCAAGGAGTACCAGGACCTCATCGAGCTCGCCTGAGCTCGCCGGAGGCCGCTCACTCGCCGCGGCGGGCCGTGATAAAGGCCGACTTGCCGTCGATGTAGGCGAGACGGTCGAGCGGGTGCCGGACCGCGAGGTCGTGCTTGAGGGCGGCGTAGGCGTCTCGATCAGCGGGGTGCGCGCGCAGATGGTCCCGAAAGGCCAGGTACCGTCGCCGGTCCTCGGAGTCCGCCTCGACGACATGCACGTTGGCGAGGCGGATCATGGGCTCCAGTTCGAAGCCGTACATGCGGTCCGGTCGCACCTCGTTCGCGTCTCCGCGCAGCAGCATCCCGAGGCCTGTCAGCCAGTCGTCGAGCGGAGCCGGCGACGCACCGTGACGCACCGCGACCCCGATGTCGAGGACGGGCTTCGCGTCCAGACCGGGGACCGAGGTCGAGCCGATGTGGTCGATGGCGACGACGGATGCGGGAGCCGTGTCGCGCAGCACGCGGTGGACGCCGACGAAGGCTCGCGCCCACGAATCCGAGGTGGGCGCGAGATCGACGACGCCGCGGCGAAGGCCCAGACCGGCGTTATGGAACGCAGCGCGCAATGCGAGGCGCGGATGGGCCGGTCGGGCCTCATCAGGACTGTCGAAGCGCTGCACCGCTCCACGGTATCGCGGCTCCGCCGAGTTCAGCGCCCGACGGCGTCCAGCAGCGCGTCCTCGTCGTCGGCGTCTCGGTCGCGTCGCCGCGGCTGAGGCCTGCTCCGCTCTCCGGCATCCTCCCGGGCCTTCACGATCTCGGTGCGGATCACGTAGCCGATGAAGATGAACCCCATGACGGCGAACAGGATCCACTGGATCGCGTAGGACAGGTGCGGGCCCGGATCCTCCGCCGGAGACGTGAATCCGCCCAGCGCCGTATGCGGCGCGGGCTCCTCGGAAGCCAGCTGCCCGTAGCCGCCCGTGACCAGCTCAGGATTCACCCGATCGGCGATGGTCGGCAGGTGGATCGTCGGCACCTGTCCCTCGGGTGCGCCCCGACCGGACGCCGGAAGCTGCTCGCCCGGACGCATGCGGACGATCACCGTCGTCTTGCCGGCCGGGGGAGCGGGCACGGAGTCGGGGGAGTCCCCGTCGCCCGGCGGAACCCAGCCCCGGTCCACGAGAAGGACCCGGCCGCCTTCGTCGCGGAAGGGCACGAGCACCTCGTAAGCGCTCGTGCCGCCATGCGGCCGGTTGCGCACGAGAACCTGCTGATCCGGCAGATACTCGCCGTGCAGACGAACCGGTCGCCACTGCGCCTGCGGATCCAGGGCGCCGTCGCCGGTGACGACCTCGTCGACATCGGCGGGGCTCGCGTCGTAGTTGCGCTCGACGAGGGTGATCTCAGCGCTTCGCTGCTCATTGCGATCGAACTGCCACTGAGACAGGAATGCGCACGCCACCGCGAACAGGATCGCGACGACGAGGTAACCGCCCCAACGCAGCAGGGCACGGTTCATGCCGGCAGCCCCTCATGCACCTCGACGGGGAAGTCTCTGGTCCTCAGGTAGTCGGCGAGAAAGCCGACGTGCGCGTCGCACGCCGGCCAGATCTTGCGGCGGTCGGCGCTGTGGATGCGCGGGTTGCGCCACACGATGTGGTGGGTGGCAGCCGCGGGGCAGTCGGCGCGGGCGCACTCGATCGGAGCGCTCATCGCGCCTCCGGCCCGTCGTCGTGCGCACCGCGGTCCGCCTGCGGCCCGCCGCGGTCCTCGTGGATCGTGATGACATCCGGCGTGGTCGGTTCGGGTCCGTCCGCGGCTGCGTCGGGGGACTCCAGCTCCAGCTGCGGCGACTCGACCACGGACGGCGTGCTGTCCGCGCCGGCGTTCGCCGAGACGACGGCGATGTAGGGCAGGAAGATCGCGCCGGCCGCGAAGACGAAGGTCCACCAGCCGATCGGCTGAACCAGCGCCATGAGCAGGAAGCAGGCGGTTCGGATGCCCATGGTGAGGGCGTAGCGACGCACGCGGTGGGTCGCCTCGTCCTGCGGCGACGGCGGCAGGGAGGTGACGGAGGGGGTGCGTCGGCTGTGCTTCACGGTGGTTCCAGCCTACGCCGCCACGGGCGGAGCGGACGCCGGAGGCCGGGCGATCTGCGGGCGTCGCAGGGCCTTCCCGGAGGCGCGGACAGACCTTCCGGCATGCCGGCGGCGGGCTCTCGATAGGATGTCCAGCGTTCGTCCCACAGGCAGGAGCCCCCATGAGCACTGATCGCGTCGTCCTCGTCACCGGCGGTAACCGCGGCATCGGCCGTGCGATCGCCGAGCGGTTCGTCCGCGACGGCTACCGTGTCGCCGTGACGGCGCGCAGTGGCGAAGGGCCCGATGGCACCCTCACGGTGCGCGCGGACGTCACCGATGCGGCAGCGGTCGACGCCGCGTTCACCGAGGTCGAGCAGAAGCTCGGCCCGGTGGAGATCGTGGTCGCGAACGCCGGCATCACGAAGGACACCCTGCTCATGCGCATGAGCGAAGACGATTTCGACAGCGTGGTGTCCACCAACCTCGGCGGATCTTTCCGCGTCGTCAAGCGCGCCTCGAAGGGGATGCTCCGCTCGAGGTTCGGTCGCGTCATCCTCATCTCGAGCGTCGTGGGCCTGTACGGTTCGGCCGGTCAGGTCAACTACGCGGCCTCCAAGAGCGCCCTGGTCGGGTTCGCCCGCTCGCTCACCCGTGAACTCGGCGGGCGCGGGATCACCGCGAACGTCGTGGCCCCCGGCTTCATCGAGACCGACATGACCGCGGAGCTGCCCGAGGAGACGCAGAAGCAGTACCGGGCCAGCATCCCGGCGGGCCGTTTCGCCACCGCTGACGAAGTGGCGGGCGTCGTCAGCTGGCTGGCGGGCGATGACGCGGGCTACATCTCGGGCGCGGTCATCCCCGTCGACGGGGGACTCGGCATGGGGCACTGACCGGGCCGGGATGCGCGGGTCCTCGTCAGCCGACCGCTTCAGCGATCAACCGGCCCAGGTGCCCGGGGACGGTGAACTGCGGCCAGTGACCTGAACCGATCCTCGTCACCGTGACGTCCTTGATGGACTGGTACTCGTCGCGGTAGGGCCCCCACTGCGACACCTCGGCCTCGAGGGAGGTCTGGTCGTAGGAGCCCATCAGCAGGGTCGCCGGCACGTCGAAGCGCCGCACGTCGGTCAGCACGATCGGCTCGGTGGGAACGCGCACCGGGATCGACCTCGTCATCGCCCCGGCGCGCGCACGTGTCGGCGCATCGATGTCGTACACGTCCTCTTCGGGGAAGAAGTCCCATCCGGGAAACGGCACGACGCCGTCGACCGCCTCGAAATCGCTGATGCCCCGGCCCGGGGCCGGCGGAACGGTGTCGACGAAGATCACCCGCGCGACCCGCTCGGGGCGGGCGTCGGCGGCGGCCCATGCGACGTTGCCGCCGCCGGAGTGCCCGACGACGATGACCGGCGCGGCGAGCTCATCGATCTCGGCGACGACAGCCGCGACCCAGTCGGAGATCCCGATGTCCGATGCCGGCTCGCCCACACCCGGCATCGTCATCGGGTGCACACGGTGTCCGGCTTCGGAGATCGGCGGAACCACGTCGTCCCACGCGGAGGCATCCAGCCAGAGGCCGGGGATGAGAATGATGTCCATGTCTCGACGCTAGGCTCCGCCACCGACATCGGCAACGATCAGGGAAGGAGCGGGATGATCTCCGACAGGTCCTGAGGGCCGCAGACGAGCGACGCGGCCGCGCGCACGGCCGGCTTCGCGTTGAACGCGATCCCGAGGCCCGCTGCGGACATCATGATCAGGTCGTTCGCCCCGTCGCCGATCGCGATCGTGGCGCGCGGGTGCACACCGAGTTCGGCGGCCCATTCCCGCAGCGAGTCCGCCTTCACCTGCGCGTCGACGATGTCGCCGTCGACCTCGCCCGCGAGGAGCCCCTCCGAGGCCACCAGGCGGTTGGCGCGCCAGCGATCCACACCCAGGCCGGGGGCGACGTGGTCGAGGATCTCGTGGAAGCCGCCGGAGACGACGCCCACGACGCCACCGCGTTCATGGACGGCCGCCGTGAGCTCCCTCACGCCCGCCGTCGGCTCGATGCGCGCCCGCACCCGCGGGAACGAGTCGATCGGCACGCCGCTCAGGGCCGCGACCCGAGAGCGCAGGCTGACCGCGAAATCGACCTCTCCTCGCATCGCCGCCTCGGTCGCCGCCTGCACCTCGGCGCGACGACCCGCCTCGTCTGCGAGGAGCTCGATCACCTCGTTGCGGATGAGCGTGGAATCGGCATCGAGGACGACGAGGAAGCGCGCAGCGGTCACCCGACGAGCGTATCGGGCGCGCAGGCACGGCGACGGCTCCATGTCACCGTGCGATGCGGATGCCCTTGCCGACCACCGTGATCCCGGAATCCGTGATCGTGTACCCGCGCTCGAGATCACGCTCGCGATCCACACCGACCGTCGCGCCGTCCTCCAGCACCACGTTCTTGTCCAGCACCGCGCGGCGCACGCGTGCACCCGGCCCGACGTGCACGCCGTCGAGCAGGACCGAGTCGGTGATCGTGGATCCGCCCGACGCGAGGGCGCCCACCCCCACCACGCTGCGCTCCAGGTGCGTGCCGGAGAGCACGGACCCCACCGAGACGATCGAGTCGATGGCGTTGCCGATGCGACCCACCGCGTCCCGCACGAACTTCGCGGGCGGTGTGTTCACGCTCTGGGTGCGGATCGGCCACGCCGTGTTGTACAGGTTGAAGATCGGCAGGGTGGAGATGAGGTCCATGTGGGCGTCGAAGTAGGAGTCGATCGTCCCCACGTCGCGCCAGTACGACCTGTCCCGGGGTGAGGACCCCGGCACGTCGTTCTGCTTCATGTCGTAGTAGCCCGCCTCGCCCCGACCGACGAAGTAGGGGATGATGTCGCCGCCCATGTCGTGGCCCGAGCTCGCCGACTCGCCGTCGGCCTCGACGGCCGCGATGAGCGCATCGGTGTTGAAGACGTAGTTGCCCATCGAGACGAGCACCTCATCGGGGGAGTCGGCGAGGCCGGCGGGACTGGTCGGCTTCTCGAGGAAGTCGCGGATCCGTCCCGTCTCCGGGTCCGCGTCGATGACGCCGAACTGCGAGGCGAGTGCCAACGGCTGCCGGATGCCCGCGACGGTCGCCGCGGCACCCGACTCGATGTGCGCGTCGACCATCTGCTGGAAGTCCATCCGGTACACGTGGTCTGCGCCGATCACCACCACGATGTCGGGCTTCTCGTCCACGATCAGGTTCAGGCTCTGCAGGATGGCATCCGCCGAGCCCGAGAACCACCGCTTGCCCAGACGCTGCTGCGCCGGCACCGACGCCACGTAGGAGTCGAGCAGGGCGGACATCCGCCAGTTCTGCGACACGTGCCGGTCGAGGCTGTGCGACTTGTACTGCGTGAGCACGACGACCTGCCGGAGACCGGAGTTGATGAGGTTGGATATCGCGAAGTCGATGAGCCGGTACTGCCCGCCGAACGGCACCGCTGGTTTGGCCCGATCCGCCGTCAGGGGCATCAGTCGCTTGCCCTCGCCGCCGGCGAGGATGATCCCGAAAACCTTCTTAGGTGCCGACATGGCTCCACAATAGAGCGCACCCCGGGGGATGTACTACCGTGCATTCATGCGAGTCGACGTGATCACCAAGGAGTACCCGCCGGAGATCTACGGCGGTGCCGGCGTGCACGTGGCCGAGCTCGTCGCGGCGCTCCGCGGAAGCATCGACGTGCAGGTGCGCGCCTTCGGCGGCGAGCGTGACGAAGCCGGAACGCACGCGTACCGCACCCCGGCCGAGCTGAGTTCCGCGAACGCGGCGCTGCAGACGCTCGGGACCGATCTCGTCATGGTCGGCGACGTGGCGGGTGCCGACGTGGTGCACAGTCACACCTGGTACGCGAACTTCGCCGGTCACCTGGCATCCCAGCTGCACGGCATCCCGCACGTGCTCACGGCGCACAGCCTGGAGCCGCTTCGGCCCTGGAAGGCCGAGCAGCTCGGCGGAGGGTATGCGGTCTCCAGCGGCATCGAGAGACTCGCCTACGAGAACGCGGCCGCGATCGTCGCCGTCAGCGCGGGCATGCGCGCGGACATCCTGCGCAGCTACCCGCAGGTCGACCCGTCGCGGGTGCGCGTGATCCACAACGGCATCGACGTCGAGCGCTGGCGGCCGGTGCGCGATCCCGAGTTCCTGAGCGGCATCGGCCTGGATCCCGGTCGGCCCTCCGTCGTCTTCGTGGGTCGCATCACGCGTCAGAAGGGCCTGCCGTATCTGCTGCGCGCGGCGCAGCTGCTGCCACCCGAAGTGCAGCTCGTGCTCTGCGCCGGCGCGCCCGACACCCCGGAGATCATGGCCGAGGTGCAGGAGCTCGTGCGGCTGCTGCAGCAGAGCAGACAGGGTGTGATCTGGATCGAGCGGATGCTGCCGCGCGACGAGCTCTCCGCGATCCTCGCGGCCGCCACCACGTTCGTGTGCCCGTCGGTCTACGAGCCGCTGGGGATCGTGAACCTCGAGGCGATGGCCTGCGGTGCCGCCGTCGTGGGCACGCGCACCGGCGGCATTCCGGAGGTCGTCGAGGACGGCGTCACCGGTCGCATCGTCCCCATCGAACAGCTGCAGGACGGCACGGGCACCCCGGTGGATCCCGAGCAGTTCGTGAGCGATCTCGCAGAGACGCTCAGCGAGGTCACCGGCGATCCCGGGCGCGCTGCGCAGTACGGCGCGGCCGGACGGGAGCGCGCCAGGACCCTGTTCAGCTGGGACGCGATCGCCGACACGACCCGCGCGCTCTACGAAGAGCTCAGCGCCTGAGCCGATAGGCTGAGGGCATGTCGAGCGCCCTGGAATTCACCGATGTCGTCGTGCGCCGTGACGGACGCGACATCGTCGACCACGTGACCTGGCAGGTCTCCGACGAGCAGCGCTGGGTCGTGCTCGGACCCAACGGCGCGGGCAAGACCACTCTGCTGCAGATGGCCGACACGCTGATGCATCCCACCTCCGGCACCGTCACGATCCTGGGGGAGACCCTGGGTCGCACGGACGTGTTCGAGATCCGGCCGCGGATCGGCTTCGCCTCCTCGGCCATGGCCCGTCGCATCCCGCGCGATGAGACCGTGCTGAACACGGTCATGACCGCCGCATACTCCGTCCTCGGACGATGGAACGAGGACTACGAGGGAATCGACGAGCGGCGCGCGCGTCGCGTGCTGGCCGACTGGAAGCTCGAGCACCTCTCCGACCGTCTGTTCGGCACGCTCAGCGACGGTGAGCAGAAGCGCGTCCAGATCGCGCGCGCCGTGATGACCGATCCCGAGCTCCTGCTGCTCGACGAGCCGACGGCCAGCCTCGATCTGGGATCGCGTGAGGAGCTGCTGCAGCTGCTCAGCGGATACGCGGCGTCGCCGACCACCCCGGCCATGATCATGGTCACCCACCATGTGGAGGAGATACCGGTCGGCTTCACGCACGTGCTGCTGCTGCGCAAGGGCCGTGTGGTCGCGAAGGGCCCGATCGGCGAGACGCTCACGGCAGAGGCGCTGAGCGAGGCGTTCGGGATGCCCATCGCCCTCACCGCCGACAGCGGCCGCTTCGCTGCTCGGGCCGGCTGATCTGCTAAAGTAGATCCTTGGTGCGCACGCACCGCAGACTTCCCTCGCCCCTGGCAGAATCCAGGGCACCACGTAAGGAACCCCATGAAGACTGACATCCACCCCGACTACCAGGCCGTCGTTTTCCGCGACCTCGGCTCGGGCGAGACCTTCCTCACCCGTTCGACCGTCACCAGCGACAAGACGGTCGAGCTGGACGGTGTGGAGTACCCCGTCGTCGACGTCGAGATCTCCTCGGCCTCGCACCCGTTCTACACGGGCAAGCAGCGCATCATGGACTCGGCGGGTCGCGTCGAGAAGTTCAACCAGCGCTTCAAGAACTTCGGCGGCTCGTCCAACTGAGCCGTTCTCGAAGGCCCCGCTCCGGCGGGGCCTTCGTCGTGTCCGGCGACGATCAGAGATCGAGGCGGATGCGGTCGCCGTCGATCGCCCAGGGCGGGTCGCCGGCGACCGGGGCCGGGGCCGAGCGCTTGGTCATGCGCTCCAGCTCGGCACCCGCCTCGTGGGCCGTCGGCGAGAACACCGCCTCGAGTCCGCTCGCGTAGCCGCCGGCGAGACCGCCGCCGCCCGCGACGTACTTCTCCTCGACCGGCTTCGACGAGAAGTGCGCGAGCAGGCCGATGCCGCCGACCACGAGCACCGCGACGGCCAGCGTCACGAGAAGAGCCAGTCCGATCAGCTGGCCGATGTCATCCATGCATCGACGCTACGTGTCCATTCGTCGGTGCGCATCCTCCTGCGGAATGATCTCGCGATGAGGCAGCTTCAGGGGGCGTCGACGGATCGAACCGGCCAGCCGCCGTCGATCGTCTCGAGCGGATCGAGTCTGCCCACCGTGATGAAGTAGTCGGTGAGGCTCGCGGCCTGGGCACGCGCCCAGGCGATCTGCTGGGTGTGCAGCTCGGACGCCGTGCCGGGAAACGCGAACGACCGGGCGAGGGCCAGGGCGACACGACCTGCGGCCACCGCATCCGCCGACGCCTCGTGGGCGCCGTCGAGTGGAACCGCATAGTGCTCGGCGACGACGCTCAGCGTGCGCTTTCCGCACCGGTAGCGGTCGTACGCCTTGTCGATCACGAACGGATCGATGATCGGCTGCGGGTCGACGAGCGCGGGCACTCCGTGGCGCTCGGCCTCGTTGGCGAGCAGGGAGAAGTCGTAGGACGCGTTGTATGCCACGATCGGCATGCCCTGCGCGAGCAGCGCTCGCAGAGCCTTGCTGACCTCCTGCACGACCTCGCCCGCGGGACGGCCCTGCGCACGTGCGTGCTCGGTGGTCACGCCGTGGACGGCCGTCGCGCCGTCGGGGATGGGGATGCCGGGATCCGCCAGCCAGTCGCGCGCGGCGATCTCGCGTCCGTGACGGTCGAGGACCCCGACGTGCGCGGTCACGATCCGGTCTGCTGTGACGTCCACGCCGGTCGTCTCGAGATCGAAGACGCCGATGCGGGTGATCCAGGCGGGAAGCTGCGCGGGAATGCTCATGCGCTCACCGTAGAGCCGACCTCGGACGTCGTGGTCCGCGGGGTCGTGCGAGGCCCCCTACACTGTGCTGGTGACCTGGACCGTCTGGCTGTCGCTGCTGCTGGCGTGCGTGGTGATCAGCCTCACCCCGGGGGCGGGCGCCATCAACACCATGAGCAACGCTCTCACTCAGGGCTGGCGACGCTCGCTCTGGGGTGTTCTCGGTCAGCAGGCCGCCCTCATCGTTCACGTGGTGATCGTCGCGGCCGGGGTCGGGCTGGTCGTCTCGCGATCACCGGTGCTGTTCGAGATCATCCGGTACGCGGGTGCCGTGTACCTCGTGTACCTCGGCGTGCGCCTCGTGCTCGCGAGACCGCGCGCCGGCGGCGTCGAAGCCGGGAAGGGGGCACGAGAGAGCGCCTGGTCGATCCTGCGGCGCGGGTTCTGGGTCAATCTGCTCAACCCCAAGGCGATCGTGTTCTTCCTCGCATTCGTGCCGCAGTTCGTGCGCCTCGATCGAGACCCTCTGCCCCAGTACCTCATCCTGATCGCCACGGTGATCGTCGTCGATGTGCTGGTGATGTGGTTCTTCTTCGCCGCCGCGGCCAAGCCGTTCCGCCGGTACACGCGCGACGCCAGGGGGCAGCGCGTGCTGAACGCGATCTTCGGGGCGCTGTTCATAGCCGTCGCCGCTCTGCTCCTGCTCGTGCACTGACGCACCCGCGCCGTCCGGAGCGGATCATCCTGCACACCGGGTCGAGGCGACGGGTTGTCCACAGATCGCGGGAATCGTCCCCGCGGCGTCGGTGCCCCGCGTGCACGCTGTTCACATCCGGGCTCGCCCCGGCAGAACAGGAGGATCGTATGAGCATCACCAACGACACCGTGACGATCGCGGGCAACATCGGCAATGATCCGGTCAAGAACGAGACCCGCGGCGGCAAGCCGGTCATCAACTTCCGGGTCGCGACCTCGTCGGGCTACTTCGACCAGCGCACCGGAGCCTGGGTGGAGGGCAACACGAACTGGTACGCCGTATCGGCGTTCGGCTACCTGGCCGAGCACGCGAAGGCCTCGCTGCGCCGGGGCGACCCGGTGATCGTCTCCGGGCGGCTCCGGGTCAAGGAATGGGAGGCGAACGGCAAGAAGGGCATCGACGTCGAGATCGTCGCGGATGCCATCGGGCACGACCTGAACCGCGGCACCAGCGCGTTCGTGCGCCGACCCAAGGCGGGCGGCGCCGATCAGGCGCCCGCCCCCGCATCCGCCGAGCGCGGGGCGGTCGGGGAGGAGATCCCCGACGAGCCGACCGCCGCCGAAGCGGACGCCTGGGTCGAGGCCGGGATGCACCTGATCGACGCGCCCGACGCGGATCCGGATGACGAGGGTGCTCCCAGCGAGGAGGAGCTCGCATACACGTGAGCACCACCGCCGGCGGGACGGATGATGTGCGCGGTGCGCCTAGACTTCAAGCGTGCTCCGAGCGTCATCCGTCCCCGTCGCCCGCCGTCGCGCATCCGCCGCGACGGGAGCAGCGTTCGTGCTCCTCGCGGTGCTGACGGGCTGCACCGGCGTACCCGGCCCCGGGGCATCCACCACCGCGCCCCCGCCGAGCGGTGCCGTATCGGCGCCTCCCACGCCGGCGGAGCCACAGCTCGTGCCCGAAGGCGACGGCACCGACAACCTGCCGCTGTTCGCCGCCGTGACGGCGCGCGTCTGGGCCTCGGCGGACCGCGCGGAGGGTCGAGCATATGTCGACGCGCTCGTCTCGGCGGGCTTCCCCAAGGAGCGCATGCAGGTGACGGCCGACCGTTCGACGGTCGGCAACCCGGCCGAGAGCATCCAGTTCTCGGTCGCGTGGGGTGAGTCGGACTGCCTCATCGGGCAGGTCGGACCGTCTACGGGCGAGCCCGTCACCTCCGTCATGGCGCAGCTCGCCGACGGACGGTGCCTGGTCGGGGCCACGCGGGACATCGACTGGTGAGCCGATGCGCCGAGGCGGCTCGGCAAGACGGGTAGGCTGGTGAGTCGGCTCCCCGCGAGCCGTTCCGCGTGCCTGCTGACAGAAGGAGAGCTGCTTCGTGGCCGAGTACATCTATTCCATGGTGCGAGCCCGCAAGGCGGTGGGCGACAAGCTCATCCTCGATGACGTCACGATGGCCTTCCTGCCGGGCGCGAAGATCGGCATGGTGGGTCCGAACGGCGCCGGAAAGTCGACGATCCTCAAGATCATGGCCGGCCTCGACACTCCCTCCAACGGAGAGGCGAAGCTGACGCCCGGATTCTCGGTCGGCATCCTGATGCAGGAGCCGGAGCTCGACGGGTCCAAGACCGTGCTGGAGAACATCCAGGACGGCGTGGCGATCAAGCCCAAGCTCGACCGCTTCAATGAGATCTCGGCCCTCATGGCCGACCCCGACGCAGACTTCGACGCGCTTCTCGCCGAGATGGGTGTGCTGCAGGAGGAGATCGACGCCGCGGACGGCTGGGATCTCGACTCCCAGCTCGAACAGGCCATGGATGCCTTGCGCACGCCGCCGGCAGATGCCGAGATCGGGCCGCTCTCCGGTGGCGAGAAGCGGCGCGTCGCCCTGGCCAAGCTGCTGCTGCAGAAGCCCGACCTGCTGCTCTTGGACGAGCCCACCAACCACCTCGACGCCGAGAGCGTGCTCTGGCTCGAGCAGCATCTCAAGGACTACAAGGGCGCGGTGATCGCGATCACCCACGACCGGTACTTCCTCGACAACGTCGCCGAGTGGATCGCCGAGGTGGACCGCGGACGCCTGATCGGCTACGAGGGCAACTACTCGACGTACCTCGAGAAGAAGGCCGAGCGTCTCGACATCCAGGGCAAGAAGGACGCCAAGCTGGCCAAGCGACTCAAGGACGAGCTCGAGTGGGTGCGCTCCAGTGCCAAGGGCCGTCAGACCAAGTCGAAGGCGCGTCTGGCGCGTTACGAGGAGATGGCCGCCGAGGCCGAGCGCACCAGAAAGCTCGACTTCGAGGAGATCCAGATCCCTGCAGGGCCCCGCCTGGGCAACGTGGTCATCGAGGCCAAGAAGCTCGAGAAGGGCTTCGGCGACCGGATGCTCATCGACGGGCTGAGCTTCAGCCTGCCTCCGAACGGAATCGTCGGTGTGATCGGTCCCAACGGCGTCGGAAAGACCACGCTCTTCAAGACCATCGTCGGGCTCGAGCCGCTCGACGGCGGAGACCTGAAGATCGGGGAGACCGTCAAGATCAGCTACGTCGACCAGTCGCGCGCGAGCATCGACCCGAACAAGACCCTGTGGGAGGTGGTCTCGGACGGTCTCGACTTCATCACGGTCGGCAAGATCGAGATCCCGTCGCGCGCCTACGTCTCCAAGTTCGGCTTCAAGGGCCCCGACCAGCAGAAGAAGGCGGGCGTGCTCTCCGGCGGTGAGCGCAACCGGCTCAACCTCGCTCTCACCCTCAAGGAGGGCGGCAACCTGCTGCTGCTCGACGAGCCGACCAACGACCTGGACGTCGAGACGCTGAGCTCGCTCGAGAACGCCCTGCTGGAGTTCCCCGGCTGCGCGGTCGTCATCACCCACGACCGGTGGTTCCTCGACCGCATCGCCACACACATCCTCGCTTACGAGGGCACCGACGAGAACCCGGCGCAGTGGCACTGGTTCGAGGGCAACTTCGAGGCGTACGAGAAGAACAAGATCGAGCGCATGGGACCGGAGGCGGCGCGCCCGCACCGCACCACGCACCGCAAGCTCACGCGCGACTGATCCCTCGTTCATGTCCATGACGATCCCTCCGCTCGAGCGCGTGCTGGACGACGGGCGTCTTCACATCCCCATCCAGCTGCGCTGGGGAGATCTCGACGCGTTCAACCACGTCAACAACACCGCGATGCTCAAGCTGCTGGAGGAGGCGCGCGTGCGCGCGTTCTGGCGGCCCGCGCCCGGTGAGACCGGGCCTGCGACGGCCATCCTCGATTCGGGCCTGTCCCACGGGATGCTCACCCTGATCGCCCGGCAGGAGATCGAGTACCTTGCTCCGGTGCCGTACCAGCGGCATCCGCTCGACATCCAGATGTGGTTCGGCAAGCTCGGCGGCTCCAGCATCGAGGTCTGCTACGAGGTGCGCACGGACCCCGCCGCCGAGCAGCACTCGCTGTATGCGCGCGCGACGACCGTGATCGTGCTCGTCGAGGCCGCATCCGGGCGACCGGTGCGGCTGACCCCCGAGATGCGGGAGGCGTGGTCGCCGCTTCTGGGCGAGCCGCTCGTGTACCGCCGGAACTGAGCCTCGCGACCGGTCGAGCGGGACGTCAGAGCTGCGGCACGCGGACCATGACCTCCTGTGCGACCGACGCGAGCAGTTCGCCGTCGCGGCTGTGGATACGGCCCTGTGCGAGACCGCGCCCGCCTCGCGCGTTCGGCGACTCCTGCACGTAGAGCATCCACTCGTCGACCCGGCCGAAACGGTGCCACCACATCGCGTGGTCGAGGCTCGCGACCTTCAGCCCGGGAGTCTGCCAGGTCACCCCGTGACGGCGCAGGATCGACTCCTGAATCGTCATGTCGCTGAGGTAGGCGAGGGCGGCACGATGCAGACGGGGATCGTCGGGCAGTGGCGCGCGCATCCGCATCCACACGGCCTGCTGGGGAACGCGTTCGCCGTGCACCTCGAGGAACAGCGGACCGCTGATATGACGGATGTCCGCCGGGCGTTCGGCGAGCAGACGGCCGGTGATCGGATGCACGGCGCCGATCAGCTCGTCGTCGGACGGGACCTCGTCGGGGTCGGGGATCCCCTCCGGGAGTCCTTGCGCATGCTCGAGCCCCGGATCCTCGTCCTGGAAGGAGGCGATCATCGAGAAGATCGGCACACCGCCCTGGTACGCCTGGGATCGCCTGGTCGAGAAGGAGCGGCCGTCGTGGATGCGGTCGACCGCGAACGTGATGCCCTCGGTCGCGTCGCCGGGGCGCAGGAAGTAGCCGTGCATGGAATGCACGATGCGGTCCTCGGGAAGGGTGCGCTCGGCGGCGATCAGCGACTGCGCGAGCACCTGGCCGCCGTAGACGCGACCGGTGGGCATCGGATGCGAGACGCCCGTGAAGATGTCCTCGGTGGTCCGCGCCTCGGAGTCGTCCAGGTCGAGCACTTCGAGAAGCGCGGCAATGGATCGGCTGGCGTTCTCCACGGCGGTCATCAGGCTAGTTTAGAAGGAGTGACCAGACCTCTCGTTCTCGCCGACGCGCTCACCGCTCGCGATGTGCTCACCTTCACCGGCCGTGCCGCCACAGCGGCACCCGACGGAGTGCGCCTGCAGGCGCAGGCAGGCGTGCTGGCGATGACCGCCGCGGCGCTCGCACCGCAGGGCCTGTTCGATCAGACCCCCACGATCCTCGCGATGCGCATCGTGCGAGCGGATCCCGAGCTGAGCTGCGACATCGTCGTGGACTCCTTGTCCGCAGGAGAGGCCGATGACGAACTGCTGCTGCCCGACGTCGGTCGTTCACCGGCATGGGCCGGCGTCTCCCCGCCGCGCGGGGGCTGGGAGCACGTGGGGGAGCTCACCGCGGCTGCGATCGACGAGCGAGCGCAGTGGGGCATCTCCGCCGTGGCGCACGGCAGTCCGGCGGGGGCCGGGGAGGACGCCGTGCGTGCGCTCAGGGCCCGCGTCTGGGGCGAACCCGACGAGGAGCTGCTCGGTCTTCCCCGAGGGGTCGCCTTCGCCGCACACGCCTTCGGCTTCGTCGCATCGAGGCGCGATGCGCGCTCCGCGGACCCCGACGGCGAGCGCGTGCGGGTCACCCGTTCGGGCCGCTGGACCCGGCTGGCGTTCGCACGGGGCCACGTCCTGAGCCGGGGACCGGCGGCGAACGGACTCACCGCCGTGCGGCAGACCGGTTCGCCCTAGAGGAGAGCCGTTCGCCCTGGAGCGGACCGGCCCGACGCGCCTATTCCTCGTCGTGGTCGGTCTCGAGGAGCTGCTGAAGGCGGTCGAGCACCGACTCGGCGTCCTCACCCGACGCGGTGAGCGTGACGGTGTCGCCGTGCCCGGCGCCGAGCGCGAGGACCGCGAGGATGCTGGCCGCATTCGCGGGTCGCCCCTCGCCCTTCGCCACCGTGACGGGCACACCCGCGTCGCGGGCGGTCTCGGCGAACAGCTTCGCGGGGCGGGCATGCAGCCCCTGCGCCGATGCGATCGTGATGGTGCGGGACACTTCGGTCATGGTGTTCCTTCTCGAAGGGATCGGATCGGGACCGCGCCGACGCGCGATCCCGATCCGGGAGATCAGCGGGTCGTGGTCTTCTCGGCGAGGTAGGCGTCGCGTGCGGCGCCCGGCACCCAGCCGCCCTCGACGACCCTGCGCTGCCAGATCGATGCGGCCAGCACCAGCACCACCGCGATGACGATGCTCAGGATGACGCCGAGCGCCGCCGGACCCATCACGCTCACGCCGATGAGCGTGCCGAACCAGCCGAAGTCCGCGTCGCCGAACGTGCTGTTGGCGAAGCCGAATTCGCCCATCACCAGGAGAAGGACGGCCGGGAGGACGGTGATGATGATGCCGTTGACGAAGCCGCCGACGGCGGCGCCGACGCGTCCACCCGCCGCGTTGCCGAAGACGCCGGCGCCACCGCCGGTGAAGAAGTGCGGCACCATTCCCGGCAGGATCAGCGCGAGGCCGAACATCGGGTTCAGCCAGACGGCGAGCAGCACCAGCGTGAACAGACCGCCCGCGAACGAGCTGATGAAGCCGATGAGCACGGCGTTCGCGCCGAACGGGAAGACGATCGGGACGTCCAGCGCCGGCTTCGCACCGGGCACGACCTTCTCGGCGACGCCCTGGAACGCCGGGACGAGCTCGCCGAGCACCGTGCGCACGCCGAACAGGATGACCGCGACACCCACGCCGAACTGCAGCGCCTGCGCGAACCCGGCCATGACCGCCGCGCCGCCGTCGGCGCTGCCGAGCGTCTCCAGCGTCGCGTCGTGCTGAGTGATCAGTCCCCAGACGACGAAGACCAGGTAGATCAGCACCATCGAGATCGCGGTGGCGACCATGGAGTCGCGCAGGAAGCTCAGGCCCTTGGGGAACTTGATCTCCTCGGTGGAGCGACTGCGCCGGCCGACGGCCTGCCCCACCGCTCCGGCGGCGATGTAGCCCGCGCTGCCGAAGTGCCCCATGGCGATCGTGTCATCGCCGGTGATCTTCTTCATCCACGGCTGTGCGAAGGCGGGCATCACCACCATGATCACGCCCAGCAGCAGGGCGCCGATGAGGACGACGAGCCAGCTGAGCTCCTCGCCGAAGCCGACGGTCAGCACCACGGAGATCATCAGCGACATGAAGACCATGTGGTGGCCGGTGAGGAAGATGTACTTCAGCGGCGTGAAGCGCGCGAGCAGCAGCATCACGACGAATCCCAGAACGAGGACGTACGCGCTGGTCGCGCCGTACTTCTCCGAGGCGATCGCCGTGATGACCTCGTTGGTGGGTATCACGCCCTGCGCTCCGGTGACGGAGAGGATGAGATCGCCGAGCGGCGACAGGGAGGCGACCACGACCCCGGCGCCCGCGCCGAGGATCAGGAAGCCGAGCGTCGCCTTCAGGGCACCGCCGACGACCTGACCCGCACTGCGCCGCAGAGCGATGAGGCCGATCGCGGTGATGATGCCGATCAGATAGGCGGGGACGTTGAGGATCTGCTGTCCGATGAAGTTCAGGACGACGACAAGCCACTCCATTGCGGCTCCTTTACGAGTGGGAGGGTGGGATTACTTCTGGAGGAACTGCGAGAGCTTCTCGGTGATCTCGGACACGTCGGTGAAGTTGTCGATGACGATCACCTCGGTCGGGACCTCGCCGATCTCGTCGACGAGCTCAGCAGATGTGAGCACGAGATCCGACATGCGCGCCGCGCCGCGCGCCGTGCCGATGTCGGCGGCTTCGACGTCCGCGTCCACATCGAGGGCGCGCAGCGCCTTCTCGGCGTTCATCTTGAGCAGCACCGAGGTTCCGATGCCCATGCCGCACACTGCAACGATCTTCATTTCGTCTCTTCCTCTCGGATCGGGTCGTGCTCCGGTTCGGCGCCGAGGGCGGCGCGCACCGCTGAGGGACTGTCGGCGGCCATCGCCGCGGCGAGAACCGCGTCGTCGGCGAGCACGCCGGCCAGTGAGGACATGGCCTCGATGTGGGCGTCGTGATCCAGAGCCGCGAGACCCACGACGAGTCGCACGGGATCATTCGCCTCGCTCCCGAACTCCACCGGCTCGGCGAGACCGACCCAGCTGAAGCCCGTGGCCAGCACCGCAGGGGAGGGCCGCGAATGCGCGAGGGCGAACCCCGGCGCGATCACGATGTAGGGCCCGAGACGCTCGATCGCCTCGATCATCTCCTGTGTGTAGGCGTCCGTCGTGACACCCTGGGCCACGAGGCCCTCGCCGGCGAGGCGCACGGCGTCGCGCCAGTCCGTCGCATGAGCTCGGGTCCGGATCGCGGACTCCGGTAGATGGTCGGCGAGCGTCATCGATGCCTCCTTGCTGAACGCGGTGACCGTGCGCACCTGCTGCGTCCACTTTTGCATATTTCTATACGAAAGCAACAGTCCCGAATGCGCGCCGCTCCCGACGATGTCAGCGCCGGGTCAGCTCGCTGATCCGGTCCTGATCGAAGAGCGCGTCGAGGGCGAGCGCCGAGCCGCCTCGCACACCGGCTTTGTCGGCGAGCCGGGATCGTTCGACGACCAGTCCCTGGCGGGAGTACGGGTGCGCAGCGCCGAAGAGGGCGCGCCGGATCGCGCCCACGTACGGGTCGCCCGCTTCGGCAAGATTGCCCCCGATCACGACGGCCGAGGGATTCAGAAGCCCGACCGCGTCCGCCAGGGCGTAGCCGATCGTCTCGCCCGCTTCGCGCAGCAGCCTCGCGGCCTCCGGATCCCCGGCGTTCGCGAGGGCGACGATCTCGGCGCTGGTGCGCACGCTCGCACCGCTCTCGGAGAGGTCGTCGCGGATCGTGCCTCCGCTCGCCACGGTCTCGAGCCTGCGCAGCGGGTCGCTCATCCGGGCGCGCAGGGGAGCGCTGAGTTGCCCGGCGCCACCCCGGCTGCCTCGGACGATCGAGCCATCCAGCACGAAGGCGCAGCCGACGCCGATCCCCGACTTCACGACGATGAGATCGCGGAACTCGGGCCAGCCGAAGCGGGCTTCGCCCAGAGCCAGGATGTTCACGTCCCGATCCACGGCCACGATGACGTCCGGGTCGAGGTCGACCAGGTAGTCGGCCACGAGCACGCCGTCCCAGCGCGGATCGAGCTGCGGGCTGCCCAGCCGGCCGGTCCTCGGATCCACCGGGCCGGGCACACCGATGCCCACGCCCCGGACGTCGGCGAGTGGGCGCCCGAGGCGGCGGAGCAGGAAGTCGAACACCTGCCTGGACCAGCTGAAGATCTCCTCGGGTCCGTCGAAGAGCCCGATGTCGGCCTCGTCCTCGCTCAGCACGGAGCCTTCCAGATCCGTGATCGCCACTCGGGTGTGCGAGCTTCCGATGTCGATGGAGAGGATCAGGCCCAGGTCCCGGTTGATCGCGAACTCCTCGCGGGGGCGGCCGCCGCCGCTCGCGCGGGAGCCCGCGCGGACGATGAAACCCGCGTCGAGCAGCTCCTCGAGACGGCGCTCCAGGGTCACGCGGGACCAGCCGAGGGCGTCGAGCAGATCACGTCGCGTCGTGCACGCGCCGGATCGTATGAGGCCGAGCACGACGCCAGATCCCGTCGCCGAGGTGTGTGCCATCGCAGCCCCCTGTGTCTCGCAAAGATGGATTGACTTATGCCTACTTCTATACCAAAGTAGCGGCATGGTCGCCTCCCCATCTTCCTCCATCCCCGCTCAGGGGCCCGAGCACGGCCTGATCCGTGGCGCGCGCGATCGCATCGAGGCCCGCGCCGTCGCCGCGGCGATCGCCCTGCCCGCCGTCGCGGTGCAGAACAAGGGGCACGGACACGCGGGAACGGCGATGGCGATGGCTCCCCTCGCGCACGTGCTGTTCCAGCGCGTGCTCCGCCACAACCCGCGCAACGCGACGTGGGCGGGGCGCGACCGGTTCGTGCTCTCGGCGGGGCATGCCAGCCTGCTCCTGTACACGCAGCTGTTCCTCACCGGGTACGACCTCGGCATCGAGGACATCGCGGCGAGCCGGACGCTCGACGCACGCACGCCCGGACATCCGGAACTCGGCCACACCGACGGGGTGGAGATGTCCACCGGCCCGCTCGGACAGGGCGTGGCGAGCGCGGTGGGACTCGCCCTCGCCGCCCGCCGCGACGAAGCGCTGCACGGCGCGGGATCAGGCCTGTGGCGCCCCACCGTCTTCGTGCTCGCCGGTGACGGCTGCCTGCAGGAGGGGGTGTCCGGCGAGGCGTCCAGCCTGGCCGGAACGGTCGGCCTCGACGACCTCGTCCTCATCTGGGACGACAACCGCATCACGATCGACGGGGGCACCGACGAGGCGTTCAGCGAGGACGTGCGCGCCCGCTACCGTGCATACGGCTGGCGAGTGCTGGAGGTCACGGACTTCCAGGACCTCGGCGAGATCGAGCGGGTGCTGAGCCAGGCGCGCGAGCGCACGGGCGCGCCGACGCTGGTGGCCGTGCGCAGCGTCATCGGCGCGCCGGCACCGCATCGTGCCGGCACCCCGGCCGCGCACTCCGGCGGCTTCGGTGAGGACGAGGTGGCGGCGGTGCTCGACGCACTCGGATACCCGGTCGACACCGCGCTCGACGGACTGGTCGACGACGAGATCCTCGGCTTCACGCGCGACGCGATGCGGCGCGGGGACGAGCTGGAGCGGGAATGGAACGTCGCACGCGAAGCGTGGCGGGCGGAGCATCCGGAGCGTGCGCACGCACGCGAGCGACTGGAGCGCTCCTCGGCCCGCCCTGCCGTGCTGGGTGCGCAGGCACCGGATGCCGATGAGCCGCGCCGCATCCTCGCCGGACTGACGCCGCCCGAGGAGGGGACTGCGGTCGCCACGCGCAAGGCCAACGGCCGCGTCATCCGGGCGCTGCAGACGTGGGGAGGGCTCTGGGGCGGATCCGCCGATCTCTCCGAGTCCACGAGCGTCGCCGTCCCGGGCGCCGCGGTGTCGGCGGCGAACCCGGGAGGCGAGTTCATCGCCTTCGGCATCCGGGAGCACGCCATGGCGGCCGTCCTCACGGGCATCGCGCTGCACGGGCTGTGGCGGCCGTTCGGCTCCACCTACCTCGCCTTCAGCGACTATCAGCGGCCGAGCATCCGCCTGGCGGCCCTGATGGGCGCTCCCGCCGTCTACGTCTACACGCACGACTCCGTCGCCGTGGGCGAGGACGGGCCCACGCACCAGCCGGTCGAGCAGATCGCGTCGCTGCGCACCGTGCCCGGGCTCGCGGTCATCCGGCCGGCGGACTCCGCGGAGGTGTTCGCGGCGTGGCGTCGGCTGCTCACGGAACCAGAGGGCCCGGCGGCGCTCGTCCTCTCCCGCCAGGACCTGCCGACCCTGCCGGGCGGCGAGGCCGCCGAGGCGATCGAGCGCGGCGGCTACGTGCGCTGGCAGCACGGCTCCGGCGCCGACCTCGCCCTGATCGCCACCGGCAGCGAGGTGCATCTCGCGGTCGGAGCCGCGCGCATGCTCGCAGAGGACGGCGTCGCGGTGCGCGTGGTCTCGATGCCGTGCGTGGAGTGGTTCGCCGCCGCAGGCGCCGCCTGGCAGGAGAGCGTCCTGCCCGCGAGGCTGTCGGCGAGGGTCGCCGTGGAGGCCGGCCGCGGCGACGGCTGGTACCGCTGGGTCGGCCGCGACGGACGAGTGCTCGGCATCGACGGCTTCGGCGAATCCGGGACCGGTGCCGCGGTGATGCAGCGTCGCGGGATCACTGTCGAGCGTATCGTCGCGGAGGCACGGGATGCCCTCGCTCAGCGCGCGGCGGCGCGTCCGGCCTGACGGCCCGAGAACAGGCATCCGCCCAGGAAGGTGCCCTCCAGAGCGCGGTACCCGTGCACGCCGCCGCCCCCGAAGCCGCTGGACTCACCGGCCGCGTACAGCCCGGGGATGGCGGAGCCGTCGGCGCTGAGTGCACGACCGTCGAGGTCGGTCTCGATGCCCCCGAGCGACTTGCGCGTGAGCACGTGCAGCTTGACCGCGATCATCGGCCCGGCCGCGGGATCCTGCAGGCGGTGCGGGGGAGCGGTGCGGATCAGCCGGTCACCGCGGTACGCGCGCATCGAGCGCAGCATGGCGATCTGCGCGTCCTTGGTGAAGTCGTTGCCGATCTCCCGATCACGGGCGACCACCTCGCGACGCACCCGATCGATCTCGAGCAGGTCGCCGCCGGGCATCGCCTGCATCCTCGCCAGCAGCGTCTCCAGGTCGTTCTCCACGATGAAATCGGCGCCCTCGTCGAGGAAGGCCTGCACGGGACCGGTCGGCCCCTTGGCGAGTCGTGAACGCAGAAGCAGCGCGAGATCCTTGCCAGTGAGATCCGGGTTCTGCTCGCTGCCGGAGAGCGCGAACTCCTTCTCGACGATCTTCAGCGAGGTGACGAACCAGGAATGGTCGTGTCCCGTCGTGCGCAGGTGCGCAAGGGTGCCGAGCGTGTCGAAGCCCGGGTACAGGGGCACCGGCAGTCGCTTGCCCGTCGCGTCCAGCCAGAGCGACGAGGGGCCGGGGAGGATGCGGATGCCGTGCGCGGGCCACACCGGGTCCCAGTTCGCGATGCCCTCCACGTAGTGCCACATGCGGTCGCCGTTGATCAGATGCGCCCCGGCACTCGCCGAGACCGCCTGCATGGAGCCGTCGACGTACGCGGGCACGCCGGTGAGCATGTGCCGCGGCGGCGATCCCAGCCTCGCGGGCCACGCAGCGCGTACGAGATCGTGGTTGCCGCCGATCCCGCCGGAGGCGACGATCGTGGCATCCGCTCCGATCTCGAACTCGCCGACCCTCTCGCGCGAGGTCCGAGACCCGCGCGGCGCGTGGTCCGGCGCCAGCATCTCGCCGCGCGCACCGGTGACGGCGCCGTTCTCGACGACCAGCTCCGTGACCCGGTGACGGGGCAGGATCGTCACGCGACCCGCTGCCTCGCCGGCTTCGACGGCGCCCACGAACGGCGCGACGATCCCGGGGCCCGTGCCCCAGGTGATGTGGAAGCGCGGCACCGAGTTGCCGGGACCGATGGCGCCGCCGCCACCGCGCTCGGCCCAGCCGACGACGGGGAAGAAGCCGACCCCGTGGCTGCGTAGCCAGCTGCGCTTCTCACCGGCGGCGAAATCGAGGTACGCCTCGGCCCAGCGCCGGGGCCACGTGTCCTCGGGTCGGTCGAATCCGGCATTGCCGAACCAGTCCTGCGCCGCCAGCTCCCGCGAGTCGCGGATGCCCATGCGCCGCTGCTCCGGCGAGTCGATGAGGAACAGCCCGCCGAACGACCACCACGCCTGCCCGCCGAGGTTCGCGCGCGTCTCCTGGTCGACGATCGTCACCCGCCGTCCCGCCGCGAGAGCCTCGGAGGCGGCCACGAGCCCCGCCAGCCCCCAGCCGATCACGAGGACGTCCGTGGTAGCGGGGCGGGGGGTGTTCGTCATGAGGTCTCCGTCGACTCCGATGCGGCCTTGTGCTCGAGCGTGGTGCGGCCGCCCGCGGCGGGACCGATTCCGGACGGCTCGAATGTGTTCACCATGGCATATGCCGCGCGCTCCAGGTAGTCCCACAGCGTCGCGTCGTGCAGCGGCGAGAGCTGCGCCTCGTCCAGCGCCGTGCGCATGTGCTGCAGCCAGCGGTCCCGGGCATCCGGATCGATGTGGAAGGGAACGTGCCGCATCCTCAGTCGCGGATGGCCGCGATTCTCCCCGTAGGTCGTCGGACCGCCCCAGTACTGCGCGAGGAACCAGGTGAGACGCTCGGCGGCGGGACCGAGGTCCTCCTCGGGATACATCGGCTTGAGGACGGGATCGAGCGCGACCTCGCGGTAGAACACGTCGACGATGCGCCGGAACGTCGCGTGGCCGCCGACCTCGTCGTAGAACGTCATTTCGCGCCTCCGTCCTGATCTCCGGACTTCTTGCGCCGCCAGATGCCGCGTTCGATGACCGGCGGCACGCCGGTGACCGGGTTCGGGCGCGTCTTCGGCGGATTGGCGCCGCGCACGCGCCGGGCGCCGTCGAGACCGGAGAGGGTGACGGATGCCAGGCGGGGGATGAGCACGTCCTTCTGCGTCAGCGCCTCGCGAAGACGGCGGCGCAGCTCCTGCGCGACGTCGTCCATCGCGTTCGCCCGGGTCTTGATCACCACGCGGACCACGAGGGCGTCCCCGTCGATTGACTCCAGGCCCCACACCTCGGGGCGCTCGATGATCCGGGTGCGCCATTTCGGATCCTTCGCCAGGCCCTGCGCGGTCTCCAGCAGCGTCGACTCCACGACCTCCAGGTCTGCGTCGGGCTGCACGCCCAGGTCGACGATCGCCCGCGCCCAGCCCTGGGACATGTTGCCGATGCGGGTGACCTCGCCGTTGCGCACGTACCAGAGCGTGCCGTTCACGTCGCGCACCTGGGTGATGCGCACGCTGACGTACTCCACGACGCCGGATGCCAGTCCGAGATCGACCACGTCGCCGATACCGATCTGATCCTCGGCCACGAGGAAGAGTCCGTTCAGCACGTCCTTGACGATGTTCTGCGCCCCGAAGCCGAGTCCGGCGCCGACAGCGGCGGTCAGAAGGGTCAGCGAGCCGAGCAGATCCTTGTTGAGGTGATTCACGATCAGCACGATCGCGACCACGACGAGGATGACGTTGACGATGTTCTGCAGGATCGTGCCCAGCGTGCGCGTGCGCTGCACGAGGCGCATGTCCGCCAGGGGCGAGCGCTCCAGCGCCTGCGTGTCGTCGACCTTCGCCTTGGACTTCGCGCTGTCGACGATGCGCTTGACGACGCGCCGGATCACGATGCGCAGCAGGAGCGCTGCGATCGCACAGGCCGCGATGATGATCGCGATGTTCAGGATGTTCCAGCCGACGTCTCGCAGCACGCTGAGGACGGTGTCCCAGGTGGTCGCATCTGCGGCGGCGGCATCGGCGGCGGAGGGGATGTTCATCACCTCGATGTTACCGAGCCGTCCTCAGCGCTCACTGGGCGCGCCACGCCGGAGCGGGTCGCCGTGATCAGTCCTCCGCGTCGCGGGACTGCGCGGCGAGCGCGCGCTCCACATCGGCCAGGTTCTCGTGCACCAGACGGCGCAGCGCCGGGGCGGCATCCTGGTTCGAGGACAGCCAGGCGCGAGTCGCGTCGCGCAGCTCGACGCTGGCGAGGGAGCGGGGGAACAGGCCCACGATCAGGTAGTCGGCGATCTGATAGGTCCGGCCCTCCCAGATCGGGACGAGCATCTCGAAGTACTTCGGGATGAAGTCGGCCAGAACCTCGACGCCGGACGGATGCACGAAGCCCAGCGCCGCGGCGCGGACGATCGTGTTGGGCAGGTCGGCGTTGTCGATCAGCGATGACCAGGCGATCTGCTTGGCCTCGGCGGTCGGCAGGGCGGCGCGGGCCTGTGCGGCGAACTCGGCGCCCTTCGAGGTGTTGTCGGCGGCGAGAGCGCCGTCGATCGTTGCGGCGTCGGTGGCACCCGCGGCCGCCAGGCCGATCAGCAGCAGCCAGGAGAGGTCGGCGTCGATGTCCAGTCCGGGCAGCGTCTCCTCGCCGGAGCGCAGGCGCCCGACGATGCCGGCGTGCTCGGGGGTGACGAGCGTGTTCGCGAAGGCGGTGACCAGCTGAAGCTGGCTGTCGCTGCCCGCCTCGGCCTGCTGTGCCAGCGTCCACAGCCCGTCGGCGACCTTCTCGCGGGCAGCGGAGCGGCGCTCGGGCGCGACGTAGCTCGCGGCGGCGAGCTGGAGCTGCGCGAGGGTGGTGCGCACGGTGGTGGATTCGGTCTCGCGGCCGATGTTGCCCAGCACCAGGTCGATGTAGTCGGATGCCGCGCTCTCGGCGTCTCGCGTCTGGTCCCATGCGGCGCCCCAGACCAGCGAACGGGCGAGCGGGTCGCGGATGTCGGCGAGGTGCTCGATGGCGGTGGCGAGGGACCGCTCGTCCAGCCGGATCTTCGCGTAAGCCAGGTCCTTGTCGTTGAGCAGCACCATGTCGGGCCTCTTCATGCCCTGCAGCTCGGGGATCTCGGTGCGGTCGCCGTCGACGTCCACCTCGACGTGGTGCGTGCGCACGAGCGCGTCGCCGTCGAGGTCGTAGAAGCCGATGCCCAGCCGGTGCGGGCGGATCGTCGGGTAGTCCGCCGGAGCGGTCTGCGTCACGGCGAAGCGCGTGATCGCGCCCGAGGCGTCCTCGGCGATCACCGGGGCGAGGGTGTTGACGCCGGCGGTCTCGAGCCATTTCTTGGCCCAGCTCGTGAGCTCGCGACCGCTCGTCGCCTCCAGCTCGGTGAGCAGGTCGCTCAGCTCGGTGTTGCCCCAGGAGTGCTTCTGGAAGTACTTGCCGACGCCGGCGAAGAAGGCATCGATGCCCACCCAGGCGGCCAGCTGCTTGAGGACCGAGCCGCCCTTGGCGTAGGTGATGCCGTCGAAGTTGACCTGCACATCCTGCAGGTCGTTGATCTCGGCGACGATCGGATGCGTGGAGGGGAGCTGATCCTGACGATACGCCCAGGTCTTCTCCATGGCGTTGAACGTGGTCCAGGCCTCGGTCCACTCGGTGGCCTCGGCGGTCGCGATGGTCGAGGCCCACTCGGCGAACGACTCGTTCAGCCACAGGTCGTTCCACCACTTCATGGTGACGAGGTCGCCGAACCACATGTGTGCCAGCTCGTGCAGGATCGTGACGACGCGGCGCTCCTTGACGGCATCCGTCACCTTGCTGCGGAACACGTAGGTCTCGGTGAACGTCACCGCACCGGCGTTCTCCATCGCACCCGCGTTGAATTCCGGGACGAAGAGCTGATCGTACTTCGCGAAGGGGTAGGGCACGCCGAACTTCGATTCGAAGTAGGCGAAGCCTTCGCGCGTCTTGTCGAAGATGTAGTCGGCGTCGAGGTGCTGCCACAGGCTCTTGCGGCCGTAGACGCCGAGGGGGACGACCTGCCCCGAGGCGCTGGTCAGCTCCGAGAACGTCGCCTCGTAGGGGCCGGCGACGAGCGCGGTGATGTACGAGGAGATGCGCGGCGTGGGCTCGAAGCCCCAGGTGGCGGTGGTCCCGTCGTCGTGCACGATGGGCTCGGGAGTCGGGGAGTTCGAGACGACCTTCCACGCCGCCGGTGCCGTCACGGTGAACTGGAAGGTCGCCTTGAGGTCGGGCTGCTCGAACACGGCGAACACGCGCCGGGAGTCCGGGACCTCGAACTGCGAGTACAGGTACACCTCGCCGTCCACGGGGTCGACGAATCGATGCAGCCCCTCGCCGGTGTTCGTGTACAGGCAGTCCGCGTCGACGATGAGCACGTTCTCGGCCTGCAGGTCGCTCAGGGCGATCCGCGAGTCGCGGAACGCCTCGGTCGGATCGATCTGCTCGCCGTTGAGCGAGATCTCGCGCACGTCGCGGGCGATCAGGTCGATGAAGGTGAAGCTCCCGGGCGTGGCGGTGAAGCGCACGACGCTTCGTGAACCGAAGACCTCGGCGCCCTTGGTGAGATCGAGCGAGACCGCATAGGAGTGCGTGTCGATGACGGCGCGGCGCTCCTGCGCTTCGGTACGGGTGAGGTTTTCTCCAGGCACAGCTGTTTCTCCCAGTGGTCAGGGGATGTCGTCCCGCGTCGGCACGGCTGGCGCCGACGACAACCCTGACAGCCTACGCCAGCCGTGCCGCGACGGACGCGACTCCGCAGGCTCATAGCCTCCGGTGGCAGGATCGATGCCGTGATCTCGTTCGAACCCGCCGTCGTCCCTCACGCCTCGCCCGCCGCCGCCGGGGGTGACGCGTACATCGAGCAGCCGGTCGCGTACGACGCGATCCTGCTGGCGGGCTTCGGCGGGCCCGAGGGCCAGGATGATGTGATCCCGTTCCTGCGCAACGTCACGCGGGGCCGCGGCATCCCCGACGACCGGCTGGAGCAGGTCGCCCACCATTACCGTCACTTCGGCGGGGTCAGCCCGATCAACGCCCAGAACCGCGCGCTGAAGGCCGCGCTGGAGACCGAGCTGGCGTCACGCTCCATCGCTCTGCCGGTCTACTGGGGCAATCGCAACTGGACCCCCTACCTCGAAGACGCGGTCGCCGAGGCCGCCGAGCACGGACACACCACGCTGTTGGCCTTCGCCACCAGCGCCTACAGCTCCTTCTCCAGCTGCCGGCAGTACCGCGAGGACTTCGCCCGGGTGCTGGACGGCACCGAGCACGAGGGTGTCGTCACGATCGACAAGATTCGTCCGTTCTACGACCATCCCGGTTTCGTGCAGGCCTTCGTCGAGGGCGTGCACGACGCGGTGGCCGGCTTCCTCGCCGACGGGATCGCGGCCGAGTCCGTGCAGGTGCTGTTCTCGACGCACAGCATCCCGACGTCGGACGCCGAACGCTCGGGCCCGCGCGACGTCGACTGGGGCGAGGGCGGCGCATACGCCGCACAGCACGAGGCGGTCGCCGCCTGGGTGATGGACCGCGTCGCGCGCCTGCTGCCCTCGGCCTCGGACGTCCCGTGGGAGCTGGTGTACCAGTCCCGTTCCGGCCCGCCCTCGCAGCCGTGGCTCGAGCCCGACGTATGCGACGTCATCGGCGACCTCGCCGATCGCGGCCGCACCGCCGTCATCGTCGTGCCGGTGGGATTCATGAGCGACCACATGGAGGTGCTCTGGGACCTGGACACCGAGGCCAGGCAGGCCGCCGAGGAGGCAGGGCTGCGGTTCGCCCGCACGCCCACGCCTGGTGTGTCCCCGTCGTTCGTCTCCGGCATCGTCGACCTGATCCAGGAGCGCCTGGAGGGCCGGCCCGCCGCCGACCGCGCGCACGTCACGGCGCTGGGTCCCGCGTTCGACGTCTGCCGCCCCGGATGCTGCGAGAACGTGCGCGCCGGGTTCAAGCCGGCAGCGGCCGGGATCGCACCCTGATCCTGCGCCGCGGCTGAATAGGATGGACGCCATGCGCATCCACATCGCCACCGACCACGCCGGCCTCGAGTTCTCGACCCGGCTGCAGGAGCACCTTCGCACGGCGGGTCATGAGGTCGTCGACCACGGTCCGGTGGAGTACGACGCAGTGGACGACTATCCCGCCTTCTGCATCCGCGCCGCGCAGGCCGTCGTGGTCGATCAGACCGCCGGCGTCGACGCGCTCGGCGTCGTCTTCGGAGGATCGGGCAACGGCGAGCAGATCGCGGCGAACAGGGTGCAGGGGGTTCGTGCGGCTCTGGTGTGGAACACGTCCACCGCCGAGCTCGCCCGCGAGCACAACGACGCGAACGTGATCTCCATCGGTGCGCGCCAGCACGACTACGACGAGGTGACCTCGTTCATCGACACGTTCATCGCGACACCGTTCTCGGGCGACGAGCGCCACGTGCGCCGCATCCGGCAGATCGCGGATTTCGAGCGCGACGGTTCCCTGCTGCCCGATCCGCGAGCCTGACATGCCCGAGGGTCATTCCGTCCACCGCATCGCGCGACAGTTCTCCCGGAACTTCGTCGGTCACCGGGTGCGCGCCTCGAGCCCGCAGGGGCGCTTCGCACAGGGAGCCGCGGTGCTCGACGACCGCGAGATGCTGCAGGCGAAGGCCGTGGGCAAGCAGATGTTCCTGGAGTTCGAAGGCGACACGTGGCTTCGGGTGCACCTGGGTCTCTACGGCGCGTGGGACTTCGCCGGAGACATCCTGGTCGACCCGACGATCGCCTCGGCGAACGGCCGCATGGGCCAGACGAATCAGCGCGGCACAGACCTCGAGCCGGCCGACCTCGACGAGCCGATCTTCGACGGTGCGGGGGAGAACTCCCTGGCCTCCATCGGCGCACCGCGAAGAACCCGCGTCCACGTGCGCATGTCCGAGCAGACCAGCGGGCTCGCCGACGAAGGCGAGCAGTGGCCGCCTCCGGTCGTCGGTCAGGTGCGGCTGCGACTGCTGACCTCCGCCGCCTGCGCAGACCTGCGCGGGCCGACCGCCTGCGCACTGCAGACACCCGACGAGATGCTCGCCACCGTCGCGAAGCTCGGCCCCGACCCGCTCGTGGGAGACCCGGCAGAGGGCGAGGAGCGGTTCGTGCGCATCGTGCGACGCAAGCCGACCCCGATCGCGCTGCTGCTGATGGACCAGGCCGTGGTCAGCGGCATCGGCAACGTCTACCGCGCCGAGATGCTCTACCGGGCGCGCCTCGAGCCGCACACGCCGGGGCGCGACGTACCGGAGGACGTCGTACGTGGGCTGTGGCGCGACTGGGTGCGCCTGCTCGCGATCGGCGTCGAGACCGGTCAGATGATGACGATGGACGACCTCTCGGCCGAGCAGTACCGGGCCGCGATGGCGAGCCGCGACGATCGGCACTGGGTGTATCACCGTGCCGGGCTGCCGTGTCGGGTGTGCGGCACCGAGATCGCGCTGGAGGAGATCGGGGCGCGCAAGCTGTACTGGTGCCCCTTCTGCCAGCGCTGAGCCGGATTCGGCGATTCACTCGAAGCTGAGTGCGCGCTGTGAATAGGATGGCGGGGTCTGTTCACCGATGCACGACAGGAGACGCCATGGACCTATCCGGCCTGCAATCCGTTCTCGAGAAGATCAGTTCCTGGATCTGGGGACCCTGGATCCTCATCCCGCTGCTGCTGGGAACCGGTCTGTATCTGACCATCCGCCTCGGCGGTCTGCAGTTCATCCGCCTCGGTGCCGCGCTTCGGCTCGGTCTGTTCACCCGCAAGGATGCCGGCTCCGATGGCGACATCTCGCAGTTCCAGGCCCTGACCACCGCTTTGGCGGCGACCGTCGGAACCGGCAACATCGTCGGTGTCGCCACGGCCATCGGCATCGGCGGGCCCGGTGCGCTGTTCTGGATGTGGGTGACGGGCCTGCTGGGCATGGCTTCGAAGTACTCGGAGGCGTTCCTCGGCGTCCGATTCCGCAAGACGGACGACGCCGGTGAGAAGTCCGGCGGACCGCAGTACTACCTCGAGCGCGGCATCAGGAACCGCTTCGGGAAGTTCCTCGCGCTCTCCTTCGCGGTCTTCGCGGTCATCGCCTGCTTCGGCATCGGGAACATGACGCAGGGCAACTCCATCGCCACGAACATGGAGAACAGCTTCCAGGTGCCCACCTGGGTCACCGGCGTCGTGCTCACCGTCTTCGCCCTGCTCGTTCTCGTCGGCGGCATCAAGTCGATCGGGCGCGTCACGGCCGGCCTCGTGCCGATCATGATCATCTTCTACGTGCTGGGTGCGCTGTACATCCTTATCGCCAACATCGGCGGCGTGCCCGCGGCGTTCGCGCAGATCTTCACCGACGCGTTCACCGGTACGAGCGCCGTGGGCGGCTTCGCAGGATCGGCGATCATCATCGCCGTGCAGTTCGGCGTGGCGCGCGGCATCTTCTCCAACGAGTCCGGCATGGGCTCGGCCGCCATCGCCGCCGCTGCGGCGAAGACGAGTCACCCGGTGCGTCAGGGTCTCGTTTCCATGACCCAGACGTTCATCGACACGATCATCGTCGTCACCTGCACGGGACTGGTGATCGTCACCACCGGCGTGTGGAACATGACCGACCCGGACACCGGCGAGCAGATCAGCGCAGCCCTGATGACGGGCGAGGCGTTCTCGCACGGGCTGCCCGGGGAGTGGGGGCACTACATCGTCACGATAGGTCTGGTGATGTTCGCGGGCTCCACGATCCTCGGCTGGTCGTACTACGGCGAACGCAACATCGAGCGCCTGCTCGGGCGCCGCGCGGTGATGCCGTTCCGGATCGTGTTCTCGCTGGTGGTGTTCATCGGCTGCACGGTGCAGCTCGGCGTGGTGTGGGCGTTCTCCGACGTGATGAACGGGCTCATGGCCATCCCGAACCTCATCGGCCTGCTGCTGCTGTCGGGACTCATCGCGCGCGAGACCAAGAAGTACCTCGACAACGATCCGAAGCTGCGGGCCACCACCGACGAGGTGAACGCGTTCATGGCGGGCGATGCGGCGTTCGAGGAATGGAAGACCCAGGCTATCCCGGTCGTCGACGGCAAGCGGTGAGCGGGGCGGCGGGATCGGCCGGCGCCGGTCCCGCCGCTGCGGTTCTAGTCTGGATCCATGCGCCAGAACCCGAGCTTCGCCATGACCGACGTGACCGAGCTGCGCCGGGTGATCGCACAGAACCCCTGGGCGACCGCGATCGCGGTGGGAGACGAGGGGCTGGTCGCCTCCCACTACCCGGTCCTGCTCGATCCTGAGCGCGACGATCTGACCGTCGTCGGGCACGTCGGCCGGCCCGACGACCAGGTGCTGCACCTGGGCGAGCGCGAGCTGCTGCTGATCTTCCAGGGCCCGAACGGCTACATCTCGCCCGGCTGGTACGGCGACGTGCGGGCGGTGCCGACGTGGAACTACACGGCTGTGCATCTGGCCGGGATCCCGGAGCTTCTCGACCCACCGGCGAATCTGCGGGTCCTCGACGATCTCGTCACTCATTTCGAGCGGAGGCTTCCGCAGCCGCGGACGATGTGGCAGCCGCCGAACACCGAGGAGTTCGTGACCGCCCTCGAGGCGGGCACCGTCGGGTTCCGCCTCACGCCGACGCGGGTGTCGGCCAAGCGCAAGCTCAGTCAGAACAAGCCGGACGACATCGTCGAGAGCGTGATCGCCGAGCTCGACGGCGCGGGTGAGTACGCGAATCCGGCTCTCGCCGCCGAGATGCGCCGGGCGCACGAGACGCGTGTGGCGCATCGTCGATGAGCGCTGACCTGCTGATCCGATCGGTTCGCGTCGCCGGCCCCGGGCGTGAACTGGTGCCGACGCACGAACCGGTGGACATCCTCGTCCGCGCCGGCATCATCGCCGACATCGCCCCGGCGGGCGGCCTGCGTCTCACGGCGGAGACGCTCGACGCGGACGGTGCCTGGGCGGTCCCGGGGCTCTGGGATCACCACGTGCACACGGTGCAGTGGGCGCTGGATGCACAGCGGGTGCCGCTGGGCGCAGCCACCGGCGCCGGGCATGCGGCACGGCTGATCGCGGTCGCCGACCCGCTTCCGGACGGAAGGCTCGTCGGCGCGGGCTTCCGCGACGGGCTGTGGAGCACCCGCCCGACCCGGGGTCTGCTCGACGAGGCGACGGGGGAGCGGCCCGCTTACCTGATCAACGCCGACGTGCACAGCGTGTGGCTGAACTCGGCCGCCCTGCGGCGGGAGGGCTTCGACGGCCGTGACGACGACGGGATGCTGCGGGAGGAGGATGCGTTCGAGATCTCCCGGCGTCTGAACGCGGCGGACGACGCGACCGCCGACGCGGCCGTGGCCCGGGCCGGCCGCCGCGCGGCGACCCGCGGAGTCACGGGCATCGTCGACTTCGACATGGCGTGGAACGCCGAGGCATGGCGGCGGCGCTGCGCTGCCGGCTTCGACGAGCATCGGGTGGAGTTCGCGTTCTACCGCGAGGGACTCTCCCGGGCGGTCGAGGAGGGGCTGCGCACGGGCGATGAGCTGCCCGGCACATCCGGCTTGGTGCGCGTCGGGCCCCTCAAGCTCATCACCGACGGCTCGCTCGGCACCCGTACGGCCGCCTGCTCGCACGCCTATGCGGGGGACCCGCAGAACTTCGGGGTGCTCACGATCGGTCCCGATGAGCTGCGGCAGCTCCTCACCCGTGCGACGGGAGCCGGCATCGAGGTGGCCGTCCACGCGATCGGCGACCGTGCCGTGGCATCCGCACTCGAGGCTTTCAGCGCCACCCAGGCCCGCGGAACGATGGAGCACGCGCAGCTGGTGCGGCACGTCGATCTCGTGCGCCTGGTACGGCTGGGCGTGGTGGCGAGCGTGCAGCCCGCGCACGCCGTCGACGACCGTGATCTTGCGAGCGAGCTCTGGCACGACCAGCCGGCGATGGGGTATCCGCTCGCATCACTGTTCGCCGCGGGCGCGGCGGTGAGATTCGGTTCGGATGCCCCGGTGGCGCCACTGGATCCCTGGCGCACGATCGCTGCGGCCGTGCATCGCACCGACGATGAGCGCGCACCATGGCATCCCGAGGAGCGCGTGAGCCTCGATGTCGCGCTGGGCGCCAGCAGTCGCCACGGCGAGGCGAGGATCGTACCCGGCGCCGTCGCCGACCTGGCACTGTGCGGTGCCGATCCGCATGCGCTCGACCGTCAGGGGCTCAGCACGATGCCGGTCGTCGCCACGGTTCTGGGCGGGCGCCTCACGCACCGCGCCTGACACGCCGAAGGGCGCCGGAGCCTGCGCTCCGACGCCCTTCGATCCTGTGGATCAGGCCGCGATGTGCGAGACGAGGAACCAGCGGTCCTTCTCGAGGCCGCGCTGGATCTCGATGGCGACGTCCTGGCTGGTGAGGTCGACGGCGTCGAGGCCGTCGACGGCGGCCTTGACATCGGCGAGCACGGCGTCGATGTCCGAGATGACGGCCCGCACGATGTCGTCGGACTGAGCGAAGCCGGCCGGCACAGCGGTGGAACCGGCCTTCTCGGCGACGGCCCCGATGCGGGAGTCGATGGGCAGTCCGAGGGCGACGATGCGCTCCGCGGCTGTGTCGGCGTAGTCGCCGGCGTGGGCGACGATGGTGTCGAGCAGCTCGTGGACGCCGACGAAGTTCGCGCCGCGTACGTGCCAGTGGGCCTGCTTGCCGTTCACGGTCAGCGCCTCAAGCCCGAGCACGACGGGGGAGAGGAACTGCGCCGCGGCTGCGGCCACGGTCGGGTCGACGGCGGTGGTGGGGACAGTCTGCGCCTTGCTCATGGAATCCTCCGGTTCTCGCGGGCTTGTTGAGCACAACGCTACTCAGCCTCAGGCATTCCGCAAGCAAGCCTAGGCAACGCTAACCACCCTGTTCTGCCCCGTGATTCCGCGGTTCTCAGGGTAGTCTCACCTACATGAGCATCGCCCGGACCGCATCCCTCCTCGCCCTCGACGACCGCCGTCCGGAGGTGGCTGCGGACGCGTTCGTGGCAGACGGCGCACGCATCATCGGAGAGGTCAGCCTGGGGCGGCGAGCAAGCGTCTGGTACAACGCGGTGCTGCGCGCGGACTCCGCATCCATCACCGTCGGAGCGGACAGCAACGTGCAGGACAACGTGTCGGTGCACGTCGACAGCGAGCATCCGGTGCTGATCGGCGAGCGCGTGTCGATCGGCCACAACGCCGTCGTGCACGGCTGCGCGATCGGCGACGGTTCGCTGATCGGCATGGGAGCGGTCGTGCTCAGCGGAGCGGTGATCGGCCGCGGATGCCTCGTCGCGGGCGGTGCCGTCGTGCTCGGCGGCACGCACGTGCCCGACGGATCGCTGGTGGCGGGCGTGCCCGCGAAGGTGCGGCGCCTCCTGACCGATGAGGAGCGTTCGGGCCTGATCCGCAATGCGGAGATCTACCTGAGTCACATCGGCACTCACCTGGCTGCCGAACCCGCGGCCGAGCACCGCTAGGCTGGTCCTCTACGGGGCGGTGGCCAAGCTGGTGAAGGCAGTGGGCTCATAACCCAACGATCGCGGGTTCAAGTCCCGCCCGCCCTACCGAGTGATCCAGGTCAGTCGTGGCTCTCGCCCTCGGCCTGGTCGGGCGTGAGCGACTGCGGTCCGCCCACGACGCCGATCCCCACCGCCTGATGGCTGGGCTCGGGGTCATGGGGTGTGGGAGCCTTCGGCTCCTCGTCGGGCTCCTTCTCGGTGCTCGGCTCCTCCAGCTGCTCGTCGCTCGGGACCTGCTCGGGGTCGGGGTGCTCGGATGTCTGATCGCTCATGCGAACACGCTCTCGCAATCGTCCGAGGGGCGCAGGGGCCTTGACAGGTGCCCTAGCATCACGCACGCGACACGGGCAAGGGCGCACACGAGGAAGGCCTGACGGGCCACACTGGTGCGATGGGTACGGACCAGGCGGAGGTGCGGACGCACGGCTCTCACGACCGGGGCGAGCGACGCCGGCAGGTCGGATTCGTCGTGCGCCGGGTGGTGCGGGGCTTCTTCCGCACCTCGTCGCCGGATGCCGCCGCCGGGCTGACGTTCTACGCTGTGCTCGCTCTGGTGCCAGCGCTCATCGCCGCGTTCTCGCTGGTCGGGCTGGTCGGCGACAAGAAGGATGGCGTCCGCGCCGTGCTCGACATCGCGCGATCGGTGCTGACGCCCGATGTCGTCGCCGGGATCGGGCAGCCGATCGAGGACGCTGCCTCCGTCGCCGGCGCCGGGTGGGTACTGGTCGCCTCGCTCGCGGTGGCCCTGTGGTCGGTTGCGCGCTACGTGACGGGCCTGGGGCGCGCCATCAACAGGATCTACGGCGTGCCGGAGGGGCGCATGCTGTGGAAGGCCAAGCCGATGCACCTGCTGGTCACGCTGACCGTCTTCGTGCTGGTCGCCTTCGCCGCCGTGATCGCGGGGCTGAGCTGGCCGCTCGCGCAGTCGCTCGGCCGCGCCCTCGGCGCCGGCGATGCCGTTCTGCTCGTCTGGCGCATCGCGCGCTGGCCCGTGCTCGTCCTCGTGATCATCCTCGTCATCGCGATCCTGTACTACTTCGCGCCGAACATCGCGCATCCGCATTTCCGGATCGTCAGCGTCGGCGCGGTCGTCGCGGTGATGCTGTTCGCGATCGCCTCGCTCGGCTTCGGCCTCTACGTGAGCGCCTTCGCGGACTACGACAGGATCTACGGCTCGTTCGCCGGGATCATCATCTTCCTGCTGTGGCTCTGGATCGCGAACATGGCGCTCCTGTTCGGCGCGCTCCTCGACGCTGAGCTCGAGCGCATCCGCGAGCTCCGCCGTGGCGTGCCGGCGGAACGGGAGCTGCAGATGGAGCTGCGGGACACGTCGCGGATGCAGCGCAATGCCTCGGTCGATGCGGCGGAGGTGCGCGCAGCCCGCCGGTTCCGCCGATCCCGGCGCTGATCGTCGGCGGTGCCGCGTCAGCCCGCGGCGGGTGTGTCGCCGACGAGCCCGGCGAGAGCGACGGCGTCGTGCGGGGCGTGTCCCCGGGCGTCGTTGTCGAAGTAGACGTACACGTCGCGTCCCTTCCTCGCCCACGCCCCGATCCGATCGGCCCACGAGGCGAGCTCCTCGGCGGAGTAACCGCTGTGGTAGAGCTCGGACGAGCCGTGCAGGCGCACATAGGCGAAGTCGGCGGTGACGTCGTCGAACTGCGGCCAACGGCCTGCCGTGTCGGCCACGGTCAGGGCGACGCCCTGCTCGCGCAGCAGATCGAGCGCGCGCGGATCTGAGAAACTGGCCGATCGCGGCTCCAGGGCATGGCGGATGGGCATGTCCTCTTCGATGTCGAGCCAGGCGCGCCCGTCGAGTCGTTCATCGTGCGCGCGGGCCAGGTGCTGCGCGTGACCCATCGAGCGGGGAAGCGCTTTGAGGAAGTTCGACAGCGTTCCCGGGTCGAAGACCTCTCGCTCCGGCAGCTGCCACAGCACGGGCCCCATCGCATCGCCGAGAGCGAACACCCCCGACGCGAAGAAGTTCGCGAGCGCCGTGTGCACGTCGCGCAGCCTGAGCATGTGCGTGATGTAGCGCGAGCCCTTGACGGCGAAGACGAACCCCTCGGGAACGCTCGCGCGCCATCTCCGATAGCTCGCGGGGCGCTGCAGAGCGTAGAAGGAGCCGTTGAGCTCGACCGTGGACAGCAGCGCGCCCATGTGCTCCAGTTCACGGCGCTGGGGGAGGCCGGTCGGGTAGAAGTCGCCCCGCCAGGACGCATAGCGCCAGCCGGAGGTGCCCACGCGCACCCGCCCCGATCCGGTCCGCTCGTCCGTGTCCATTCCGCGATGCTAGGCAGAGCACCGGACGTCCTGGCAACCCCCTTCCCATCGGGGTGGCCAGCGGAGCAGCGTGGGGTGGAGCCGAACCGAGGAGGATGACATGAGCGACCCCCGAGACGACGAGACGATCGAGATGCCCCATGCGGACAGGGTGGAGCAGCAGCGGGACGCGCTGGAGGAACCGGCTGATCCGGAAGACGTGGCCTCCGAGCCCGGGGCCGGTGGCGTCGAGGCGGATGCGGCGGACGTCGCGGATCAGGCCCGTTCGGTGCCGCCGGCAGACGAGGAGCGCGAGGGGCGCTGAGCAGCGACCGGGCGGGCGAGCCGGCCCGGCGGCGTCAGCGCACGCGCCGGCCGCGCGCGAGGTCGACGAGACGTTCCAACACGGGGCCGGTGCGCAGTCCGTTGTGCTCGTGCTCGCTGGTCACCCAGGTGCGCACGCCCGGCAGCAGGCGCGCGGTCTCCAGGGAGAACTCCAGGGGCACGTAGACGTCGTTGACGTACACGGCCGCCGCGCCCTGCGCATCGGAGCGCAGCAGTGCACCGCGATCGTAGATCGCCGGCCACTCGTGCTCGGCCAACGTGAGCGCGACATCGCGCCAGGGCCGCAGCGCCGGAACCGTCCGAGTCCACTCCCGGCGGATGTGCTCTCCGGTGAACAGGGTCGGGTCTTCGGCGAAGTCAGAGGGCTCGACCCGCTCCGCCGACCAGCGGGTCGCGTGACCGGAGGCGTAGCTGGACTCGTGGAACACGAAGTACAGCGGGTTGCGGCCGCCGAACGGCATGGCGGCGGCCAGGTCGTGACGGAAGGCGTTCGAAGCCGGGTCGAGTTCGAGCAGCGACCACACGGCCTGCCAGCCGTGATCGGTGCCCAGGGCGGATCCGACCGAGCGCAGCCGGGAGACCGAGACGACCTCGCCGTCGGGCAGCACGATACCGCCCGCAGCGGCCCGGTCCGCCAGCCGCCGCATGCGATCCCGATGCTCCGGGAAGCGGCGGTAATAGCGCTCGGATGCCTCGCGCATCTTGTCGTAGCAGAGCGCGTACACCTCGTCGGGGGATCGGTCGATCGTGCTCAGGCCACCCGTGATGTACACGCGATCCAACGCGTCGGCATCCGTCGACAGATAGGCCAGCGTGGTGAAGCCGCCGAAGGACTGGCCCAGAACACTCCACGTCTCGGTTCCCAGGTGCTGGCGCAGAGCTTCGCAGTCCCTCACGATCGAATCCGCCCGCAGGTGCGTCAGATGCTCGGCGACCGCGTCGGCCCCCGACTCGAGATGCTCATCCGCAACCGGGGTGGACCGGCCGGTGCCGCGCTGGTCCAGCAGGACGACGCGGTGCTCAGCGAGCGCGGCGTCGAGCCACGCGGGGCCGGTCGGCGAGCCGAAGGCGCGCGGCGCCTCGTGCCCGGGACCGCCCTGCAGGAACAGGAGGCAGGGAAGGTGCTCGCCGCCTTCGCGGCTCACGACCGACGCGAACACGTCGATCGTCCGGTCGTCGGCGGGATCGGTCCACACCAGCGGGACGGTGAGCGTGTGCTCCTCGATGACGAGCCCGGGCATACGACGTACCTCGGTCCGGGCTTTCATCACATCACGTTCCCGATGTAGGAGTACTTCACGAACACCTCCGCGGCGATGCCGGACTCCTCCAGCACCCCCTGCAGCGCGGTCATCATGTAGTTCGAGTCCCAGCCCATGTAGAGGTGGCTTCCCTCCGCGATCGTGTCCCAGTGGCCCTTCCAGGCCATCGCCGGGTACAGCGGCCCCCCGTGGCGCTCGCTGTACGCGAGAGCGGCGGGACGGTCGTCGGTCCATGCCCGCCGGAAGACGCGGTTGAAGAGCGCCTTGACGTCGTAGACCTCCCAGTGCTCACCGCGGTACTCGACGTAATCGAACTCGCGATCCCATCCGGCCGGCCACCCGCGGCGACGCACCGCGTCGAGCACGGGCGTCAGGCCGTCATCATCGATCTCGGGGAGGGACGGCCGAGCCCAGATGCGCACGAGCTTTCCGCTCAGCCGCGCAGCGCGCTCGGAGATGGCGGAGGTCCCCCAGCCCTCCCGCTCGCTCAGCGCGCGGGTCCCGGGCACCGCGCTGCGCGCGTAGGCGTCGCTCTGCTTCTGCGGGAACGAGCCGCCGAACGCCCGCTCCGCAAGCGGCTGCTCCAGCAGCGTGAGGTTGCCGAGGGTGGGGGCGAGCGCTCGATGACTGTTCTGCTCGTCTTCGCTGTACTCGCTCCACAGTCGGCGGCCGTCACCGCTCCAGGAGTCCGCCGGAACGGCCGGAACGATGCTCTCGACGTCGTACCCGGATGTGTCGTCCACGCCCTCGATGCGCCCGAGGACATACGCGGGATGCGGCAGCTCGCCGTACTTCAGCACCGCGCTCACGCGCTCGTCCGACGGGGTGATGCGCGCGATGGCGCGCATGAGATCCTCACGTCCGCGGCGGCGGGCACGGCACAGCCGGGCGATCAGACGCTCCGCCGGGAGACCGACGATCGCCCGCCTGAGGAACATCGCCTGCAGCCATTCGAGCGTCTCGATGAGCTCATCGCGCGCGATGAGACCGCGCCGGTGGTCCGCGAGCACGTCCATCACCAGCGGATAGGTGACCCGTCCGAAGGTGTTGACGTGCTGGAGCTGCAGGCGGATACCGGCATCCGCCTCGCGCGATGGATCCAGCAGGGTGCTGTAGATCTCGGCGTGCTCGCGCCAGATCGCGGCATCCGCGCGGAGATGCTCGACGTCGAGCCGCGGGAACGAGGTGCGGAAGGCGGCGTACACGCCGTGTTCGCCCGCCACGTCGATCTCACGTCCCGTGGTCATGACGAGATAGTGACGCCAGAACGCACCGATCGTCTCGCCGGTGAAGTGCTCGATCGGCAGCCAGAACTGCTCCTCGATGTCGAGCTGCTCGGCGTGCGAGAGACCCATGAGGATGTAGTTGTGGATCAGTTCATGGTCACGCAGGGGCTGACCCGTCGAGTTCAGGCTCTCGAAGATCTGCTGTGCGTTCGCCGCGGCGCCGAGGGTGATCGACACATGCTCGAGTCGCTGCAGTCCCCGCCAGATCGACGGCACCTCATCGGGATGCACCTGGCTGCGGAAGAAGGCGTAGTTGTCGTCGAAGCGCGACTCCCGGTCCGCGTCGTCTCGGCGGTCGAGGATGACGGATTCGTACAGCTCCGCCCACGCGTGATGGGGACGCAGCTTCGTGCGCGCCGGGTCGTCCGCGCGCACGAGCACCCGACGCAGATCCTCCGCCAGTTCAGCGTCCGTGCCGCGCACGGCGTGCTGGAGCGCGGCGATCAGCAGCATGATCGTCGTGATCCGCTGCTGGCCGTCGATGAGGATCAGGTCCGAAGCCTCCGGGTCCTCGGCCGACAGCACCGATCCGATGAAGTGCCGGTGCGCTTCGTCCTCTCGCGCCACGCGCCGCACGTCCGACAGCAGCTTCTCGCAGGCTCCGATGTCCCAGCGGTACTGACGCTGATAGACCGGGACGACGATGTTGGTCGCGGGGGAGGCGAGCCATTCGATGGTGCCCGTCGCGGTCGCTTCGACATTGGTCGCCGTTGCCATCACTGCGTGAATCCTCCGATTGGCGGCTAGACGCTTTCCGCCGGATCGAGTCTAGCCGCCGTCGATTCCCTCCGGTCAGGCTCAGAGGAGTGTCCAGGGGGCCGATGTAGGCTTGCCTAAGTAGGGCCTGTTAAAACGTGCTGGCCCGCTACGAAAGGACATGACTCGGATCATGGGATACATCAAGTCCGAAGCCCTTGAGGAAAAGGGATTCGTCATCCTCGACAGCTACGCCCAGGAGCTCGACCCCCAGGAATGGCTGGACATCGAGTACGTCGACTGGAAGTCCTCGGGTGACACCCGTTTCGCTCCGCTCGCGAGCGCCAAGGGTGAGATCGAGTGCAACGGCTTCTGGAACCACAAGCCGCCGCGCACCGACAAGGACGGGGTCTGGATCGACTCGCAGGTCGAGAAGGCGCCGAACCTCACCCGTCGTGCCCAGGAGCCCGGCGCGAACGTAGGACGCTGCCGTGTCATCGAGCTGCAGCCCACGCCGTACGGCGACTGCCTGTACAACCTGCACCAGGATGACAACAACCGCCTCAATCCGGACGGCACCGGCTGGGTCGTGCGCGGTTTCTTCAACCTGACCGACGACAAGGACAGCTTCTTCGTGCTGCGCGAAAACCGCACCGACCCGCAGGGCGAGGTGCGCATCGCGCTTCCGGCGGGGGCGCAGCTGATCATCGACACGCAGCGGCTGTGGCACGCCACCACGCATAACGGCACCGAGCCGCGCTACAACCTCATCACCTCGTGGACGTCGGGCCCCGAGCTGGACGCCTACATCGCGAAGTACAACGGCACGGACAAGCACGAGCAGTTCGAGGTGCCGCAGGACGTGCTCGAGCACGGGTACGCCGAGCAGGCGCGCAAGGACGCGGCTCGCGCCGCCTACTATGCGGCCAAGGGCCAGCAGGCCAAGCTCGCGATGAGCGAGGCCTGAGCCGCGCATCCATCCCGGCGTCCCCGATCCACGGATCGGGGGCGCCGTCCCTGAACGGGCCGAATGACACGCTTGTGATTCGGCTCGTTCTGGGTGATAATCGCCGTATAACCGCATAGTTCGCCGAGTTCTTCGGGTCAGGTCGTAGGGGAAGACGTACCTGATGAAACGGAGAGATCATGGCGACGGGATACGCACGCGGAGTGGTGTACATCCACTCCGCACCTCGCGCGCTCTGCCCGCACCTCGAATGGGCGGTCGGACGCGCTGTCGGTCGCGCCGTCAGTTTCGACTGGAGCGACCAGCCCGTCCAGCAGGGAACCCGACGAGCGGAGTTCTACTGGGACGGTCCGATCGGCACGGGTTCCGCTCTGGCGACGGCGATCCGCGGCTGGGAGCACTTGCGCTTCGAGGTCTCCGAGGACCCGACGCCGGGCAGTGACGGCGGCCGCTGGTTGCACACGCCCGATCTCGGCATCCACTACGCGCAGACGGACAGCGCCGGCAACATCGTGATCGGCGAGGACCGCATCCGTTACGCGATGGAGATCGCGGCGGGCAGCGCCATCGAGCTGCAGCGCGAACTCGGCGTCGCCCTGGGCGCCGCCTGGGACGAAGAGCTGGAGCCGTTCCGACACGCCGGCGACGACGCGCGCGTCGTCTGGCTGCACAAGGTCGGATGACCCCCGGCCCACACGAGCTGCGGAGGAGGCGGGAGTAACGAAATCCGGTGAGGAACTCCCGGAATCCGAGAAACCGAATCCTCCGCATAAGGATCGAAGCCCCCTGCGGGGAAGCAGGGGGCTTCGTCCTGTGCGCTGTCAGATGACCGCGGCGGGGTGCAGCGCCTCGTGCGACACGGATGCGCCCTCGCGGACGTCCGTCCATGCGCGTCGAAGGCGGGTCATCGCCTCGGCCGTCTGCTCGGGCGGCAGTGTGATCGGAATCCGCATGCGCCGCTCCAGCACGCCCCCGGTGGTGAAACGCGGACCGGGCGGGACGATGAGCCCGTGCTCGCGCGCGGCCAGGGCGAGGCGCGTCGACAGCGGCGCGCCCAGATCGACCCAGGCCGACAGTCCGCCCGGGGTCGCCGGCATGCGGAGCCCCGGGATGCGGGCGAGCCCTGCCGACACCGCATCGCGGCCCGCCCGCAGTCGCTCGCGCACATGCGTGGTGAGCGCAGAGACGTCTTGGAGCAGCTCGATCGCGATGCACTGCTCCAGCAGCGCGGTGCCGAGTTCGAAGGACGGACGCACGGCGAGGAGCCTCTCGACGAGAGGGCGCTCCGCACGGATCCAGCCCAGCCGCATGCCGCCCCACGCGATCTTCGACATGGAGCCGACGGTGACGATGTGCGGTCCGAAGGCGGCCATCGGCGTCGGGGTCCAACCGCGGTCGATGTCGAGCTCCGTCGTGGTCTCATCGACGATCAGCACGGTCCCGGCACTGCGTGCCGTCGCGGCGATCCGCGAACGCGCGTCGTCGGGCAGTGTCGCGCCCGTGGGGTTGTGGAAGTCGGGGATGAGATATCCCGCATGCGGACGCGCCCGCAGCAGCAGATCCATGAGGTGGGTGCCGTCCCACCCGTCGACGTCGACCGGAGTGGGCAGCATCCGATATCCGTGCAGGTGCAGCGATTCGAGTGCGTGCGGGAAGGTCGGCTGCTCGACCAATGCGCGCTCGCCCCGGCGCGCCAGAGTCGTGAGGATGAGGTTCACCGCGTTCAGTGCGCCAGAGGTGATGACGATCTCGTCGGCGGAGGTGCGCGCGCCGCGAACCGTGAAACGCTGCGCGACGGCGTCACGCAGCTCGGGCAGGCCCTGCAGCGAGTAGCCGCTCGTTCCGCGCAGGGCCGCCAGGCGCGGCAGCGACCTGACCGTCGCGTCGTACAGACCCGGGGTGGAGTCCATGGAGGCGATGGAGAGATCGATCGATCCGCCGCTGTGCAAGCCGGGACGCGGAGCACGTGCGTGGGGGAGCGCCACACGCGTGCTCCCGCCGTGCAGCCTGTTCACATAGCCGTCGACTGCGAGCGCGTCGTATGCCCGGGTGATCGTCGAACGGGAGCGGCGGAGCTCCGCGGCCAGCGCCCGTTCGCTGGGAAGTCGCTCGTCGACGGTCAGCCGACCGTCGAGGATGAGCGCGCGGATCTGGTCGGCGAGGGCGAGGGCCGTCGCACCGGCGACGCTCTGCGCGCCGAGCTGCTCCACGAGTCGAGAGGCCATGACTCTATTGTGCGGCAGAGTGGCCTGCATTCGTCAGGCCACTTCTCGGCGAGTGGCCTGCGTTCCGGGCGTCGCCGCGACGGCACGATGAGGGGATGCGACCCCTCTTCCTTGCGCTCTCCGCAACCAGCCGGCGAGACCTTCACGAGCGTCTGGCTCAGCTGCTGATCGGGCTGTTCCTCTTCGGTGCGGGGATGGCGCTCATGGTGCGCGCCGGAATCGGCGTGGCACCCTGGGATGTGCTCGCCGTGGGCGTGGTCGCCACCACGGGCCTTCGCTTCGGCGTGGTCACCTGTCTCGTGGCCGTCGTGGTGCTGCTGCTGTGGATCCCTCTGCGTCAGCGGATCGGTGTGGGAACGCTCCTCAACGCCGTGCTGGTCGGCCCCAGCGCCGAGGTGACGCTGGCGATCGTCCCGCCGGCGCCGTCGCCGTGGGTCGGGGCCGCCATGTTCCTGAGCGGGCTGGTTCTGCTCGCGTTCGCGACCGGGCTGTACATCTCTGCGGACTTCGGCCCGGGCCCGCGAGACGGCCTGATGACGGGCCTGGTCGCCCGCACGGGCCGCCCGGTCTGGCTCGTGCGCACCGCACTGGAGGGCACCGTGCTCGTCGTCGGGTTCCTACTGGGCGGTCCGGTCGGCGTCGGCACGCTGATCTTCGCGTTCGGGGTCGGACCGCTGATCGGCTGGTTCCTCCCGGTACTGACCCGGTGGCGTCGCGCCCGGTCCTCGGCGCTCGTGTCACTGGGCTGAGGCGCGCCGTACGACGAGGGGCCCGCGGACGACTCCGCAGGCCCCTCGACGCAGAAGACGGACTCAGTCGGCGCTGCGGAACGCCACCACGGCGTTGTGACCGCCGAAGCCGAACGAGTTGCTGATCGCGAGCAGTTCGCCGTCTCCGAGCGGCTGCGTCTGTCCGGACAGCTTGAACGGGACTGCCGGGTCGGGCTCGGTCATGTTGATGGTCGGCGGTGCCACACGGTCGCGCAGCGCCAGTACCGTGTACACGGCCTCCAGAGCGCCGGTGCCGCCGAGCAGGTGTCCCGTGGACGCCTTCGTCGCCGAGACCGGGATGTCATCGATCCGCGTGCCGAAGACGCGCTTGAGCGCCTCGTACTCGTTCGGATCCCCTACCGGCGTCGACGTCGCGTGCGCGTTGATGTGCGAGACCTCGTCCGCGCTCGCGCCGGCCTGCTGGAGAGCCTGCTCCACCGCGCGCGCCGCACCGGCACCCTCCGGGTCGTTGCCCGTGATGTGGTACGAGTCGGCGGTCACGCCGCCCCCGACGAGATAGGCGTAGATCTTCGCCCCGCGTGCTCGGGCATGCTCCTCGGTCTCGAGGACCAGCGCGGCGCCGCCCTCGCCCATGACGAAGCCGTCGCGATCGATGGCACCGGGCCGGGACGCGGTCGCCGGGTCGTCGTTGCGACGCGACAGCGCCTGCGCCGAGGCGAAGGAAGCCATGGTGATCGGGTGGATGGCCGATTCAGCGCCACCGGCGATCACCACGTCTGCCAGGCCGTCCTGCAGATGCTCGTAGGCGTTCGCGATCGACTCGGTGCTCGAGGCGCAGGCGCTCACCACGGTGCGCGCGAAGGCCTTGGCGTGGAAGTGCAGCGAGAGGTTCCCGGCACCGGCGTTGGGCATCAGCATCGGGACCGTGAGCGGCATGACGCGGCGGGGCCCCTTCTCGCGCAGGGTGTCCCAGGCATCCAGCAGCGTCCAGACGCCGCCGATCCCGGTCGCCCAGTCGATGCCCAGCCGCTCAGGTGCCACCTCGGGCGCGCCGGCGTCCTCCCAGGCCTCGCGCGCGGCGATCATCGCGAACTGCGTGGAGGGGTCGAGACGCTTGGCCTCGTGGCGGGGCAGCACCTCCTCGGGGCGGACTGTGGCCTCGGCGGCGAAGTGCACGGGGATCTGATACTTCTCGATCCAGTCGTGCGACAGTGTGCGCGTACCCGACATTCCGGCGAGCAGGTTGGTCCAGTTCTCCGGGGCCGTGCCGCCCAGAGCGGACGTGGCACCGATACCGGTGACGACGATGCGCTTGGTCATGAAGGTCCTTCGTGAGGAGGGGAGGGATCAGGGAAGGAGGATGCCACGCCCCGCAGCCAGCGGGGGTGGCATCCGCGGGGTCACTCCTGGCCGGCGACGATGAAGTTGACGGCGTCGGCGACGGTCTTGAGGTTCTTGACCTCGTCGTCGGGGATGGTCACGCCGAACTTCTCCTCGGCGTTGACGACGATCGTCATCATCGAGATCGAGTCGATGTCGAGATCGTCGGTGAACGACTTCTCCATCGCGACCTCGGATGCGTCGATGCCGGTCTCGTCGGTGACCAGTTCAGCAAGTCCTGCGAGGACCTCGTCGTTGGTGAGAGCCATGGTGTTTCCTCTTTCTCGGAATGGTTTCGAACCGGTGAACAGTCTAGGGAAGGGCGCCCCCGATCAGGGGAGCACCACCACCTGCGCGCCGAAGACGAGCCCGGCGCCGAAGCCGATCTGCAGCGCCAGACCACCGCTGAGCTCGGGATGCTCTTCGAGCAGACGGTGGGTGGCAAGGGGGATCGATGCGGCGGACGTGTTGCCCGTCGTCTCGATATCGCGGGCGATGACCGTGCTCTCGGGGAGCTTGAGCTGCTTCGCGAACTCCTCGACGATGCGCAGGTTCGCCTGATGCGGGATGAAGGCGGCGAGGTCCGACGCCTCGATCCCCGCCTTCTCCAGCGCCTCGCGGGCGACCTTCGCCATCTCCCACACCGCCCAGCGGAAGACGCGGGGTCCCTCCTGGCGCAGAGTGGGCCAGGGGGCGGTGCCGTCTCGGAACTCCGTGAGGGTGTGGTTCATGCCCACGAGGTCGGCCTTGGAGCCGTCCGAGCCCCAGACGGTGGCGGAGATTCCCGGGGTCTCACTCGGCCCGATCACGACCGCGCCTGCGCCGTCGCCAAGCAGGAACGAGATGCTGCGGTCGGTGGGATCGACGATGTCGGAGAGCTTCTCGGCGCCGACGACCACGGCGTGACGCGCCGCACCGGCGCGGATGAGCGCATCGGCCTGCGCCACGGCGTATGCGTAGCCTGCACACGCCGCGTTCATGTCGTAGGCGGCGGCGGGCGTAGCGCCGATGCGGTCCGCGACGATCGCGGCGACGGAGGGCGTCTGCTTCGGGTTGCTGATCGTGGCGACGATGACGAGATCGATCTCGGACGGATTCACGCCGGACTTCTCGACGGCCTCGGTCGCCGCCGCAGTGGAGAGGTCGATCGCGTCGGTCTCGGCGACCGCGCGCGCCCGGGTGATGACGCCGGTGCGCTGCCGGATCCACTCGTCGCTGGAGTCGATCGGACCGATGAGGTCCTCGTTGGGAACGGCGTTCTCGCCGCGTGCGGCGCCCACCGAGTAGATGCGGGTGTATGCCGGGCCCGAGGCCGGCTTGAGCGTGGTCACTGAGCTGCTCCGTTCAGCAGCTCAACGGCTGCGTCGAGGTCTTCGGGCGTCTTCACGGCGACGTTCGGGATGCCGCGCATTCCGCGCTTGGCCAGACCGACCAGGGCGCCCGCGGGGGCGACCTCGATGAATCCGGTGATGCCTGCGGCGAGGAACGATTCCATGCACAGGTCCCATCGCACGGGCGAGGAGACCTGCGTCACGATGCGGTCCAGGGCGTCGCGTCCGTCGGCGACGACCGCGCCGTCGCGGTTCGACCACAGCGTGGCGGCGGGGTCCCTGTGCTCGACCTCGGCGACGGCTGCGCGCAGCGTCTCCACGGCCGGGGCCATGTACGAGGTGTGGAAGGCGCCGGCCACCTGCAGCGGCATCACGCGTACGCCGCGGGGGGCGCGCTCGGCGAGTTCGGCCAGGTTCTCCAAGGTGCCGGCGGCGACGATCTGCCCTGCGACGTTGTAGTTCGCGGGGGTGAGGTCCAGCTCGTCGAGCAGAGTGATGACGTCGCCCGGGTCACCGCCCAGCACAGCGCTCATCCCGGTGGGAGTCCGGGCGGCGGCATCCGCCATGGCCCGACCGCGGATGCCGACCAGCCGCATCGCGTCCTCGGAGCTGATCACTCCGGCGCCGCTCAGCGCCGCCAGCTCGCCGACGGAGTGTCCGGCGAGTCCGCCGGCGGATCCCTGCGCGCGCTGGATGAGCTGCTTCATCGCGATCATGGATGCCGCCACGATCAGCGGCTGCGCGATGCGCGTGTCCCGGATGGTCTCGGCATCCGACCGGGTGCCATGGGCGACGAGGTCGACCTCGGCGGCGTCCGAGTAGGCGGCGAGCTGGTCGGGTACCCCGTCCAGGTCGAGCCAGGGCGCGAGGAAACCGGGGGTCTGTGAGCCCTGACCAGGGCAGCCGACGACGATCACCCATCCATCTTGCCAACGATTCGCCGACGCCGGTGGATGAACCGTCACAAGAATCACCGTTTCCCTTGTGCGTGGCGCACAGTGCGGGCGTCGATGAGGGCGGCCGGTGGCGGCTGGACGTCTACCGGCGCCGGGTGAGCGGGCGTCGTCGTGCGGGCTCTGCGGCGCCTATCGAGCCGAGGATCAGCGCGGTCTGCAGGATCAGGGCCTCGCGCGGGCCGGTGGCGTCCCACCCGATCACCTCGCTGACGCGCTTGAGGCGGTAGCGGACCGTGTTGGGGTGCACGAACAGCTCGCGCGCCGTGGCCTCCAGAGAGCGCCCGTTGTCGAGATAACTCCACAGCGTGGCCACGAGATCAGGGGAGTGCGCCTGGAGCGGGCGGAAGATCCGCTCGATCAGCGTCTGCTTGGCCAGCGTGTCGCCCGCCAGTGCACGCTCGGGCAGCAGGTCGTCCGCCTCGACGGGGCGCGGGGCGCCGCGCCATGCTCGGGCGACGGCGAAGCCGGCCAGCGCCGCGCGTGCGCTCTGCCCGGCATCGACGAGCGCGGCGACAGGAGGGCCCAGCACGACGTACCCGGGGCCGAACGACGGCTCCAGCCGGTGCGCGATCTCGGAGAACGGCAGCTCCTCGCCGTCGACGCTCTCCTTGCCCGGCACGTTCGCCCGGCCGACCACCAGCACCAGCCGGGACCCCTGCACGCCGATGAGCACGTCCACGGAGAGTCGCCGTGCGGTTCGACGCACCTGGTCGACATCGAACTGCGGGGGAGTCGTGCCGACGAGCACGCAGACCTCTCCGTGCCCGTGCCATCCCAGAGCCGCGATGCGACTGGGCAGCTCCTCGTCGGCCTCGCCCGTGAGGATGGAGTCCACCACGAGCGCCTCGAGCCGGGCATCCCAGAGGCCACGCGCCTCGGCGGCCCTCGCGTACACGTCGGCAGACGCGAAGGCGACATCGCGGGAGTACAGCAGGATCGCCTCGCGCAGGTCGTCTCCGCGACCGGCGACGCGCTCCTCGGTGACCTCCACGGTGACGCGGATCAGCTGCAGCGTCTGCTGCAGACTCACGCTGCGCAGCAGCTCTCGGGGTGCCGCGGCGAAGATGTCGGCCGCGATCCACGGAGTCGATGACGGGTCCTCGTACCACTGGATGAAGGACGTGATCCCGGCCTGGGCCACCAGCCCGACGGCGGAGCGCCGGGCCGGCGGCATGTCGGCGTACCACGGCAGGGTGTCCTCGAGCCGCTTGATCGTCACGGTGGCGATGTCGCCGGAGATCCGGCGGAGCCAGGCGAGCGTGGCGGCCTTGTCCATGGCCGGCGTGGAGGGACCGGTCATAGGCTCAGCTCTCGCCGCCCGCGTTCCCGCTGGTGCCGGCGTTGACGTCGTGGAGCGAGTACTTCTGGATCGCCTGCGCGATCACCGAGCGCTCCACCTTGCCCTCGTCGGCCAGAGCCTGGAGGGTGCGGACCACCATGGACGGGCCGTCGATCTTGAAGAAGCGACGGGCGGCGGCGCGGGTGTCGGAGAAGCCGAAGCCGTCCGCGCCGAGCGTGTAGTAGCGGTTGGGGACCCACGGGCGGATCTGGTCCTGCACGGCGTGCATGTAGTCGCTGACAGCGACCACCGGACCCTCTGCGCCCTGCAGCTTCTCGGTCAGATAAGCCGTGCGCGGCTCCTCGTCGGGGTTCAGGAAGTTGTGCTCGTCGGCGGCGAGGCCGTCCTTGCGCAGCTCGCCCCACGAGGTGACCGACCACACGTCGGCGTTCACACCCCAGTCGCTGCGGAGCAGCTCCTGCGCCTCGATCGCCCAGGGCAGACCGACGCCCGACGCGAACAGCTGGGCCTTCGGGCCCTCGCCGCTGCCGGTCGAGACGCGGTGGATGCCGCGGACGATGCCGTCGACATCGACGTCCTCCGGCTCGGCGGGCTGCACGAGCGGCTCGTTGTACACCGTGATGTAGTACATCACGTTGGGGTCCTCGTGCTCCCCGCCGTACATGCGGTCGAGGCCCGAGCGCATGATGTGCGCGATCTCGTAGCCGTATGCCGGGTCGTAGGTGACCGTCGCGGGGTTGGTGGACGCCAGCAGCGGCGAGTGCCCGTCGGCGTGCTGCAGGCCCTCGCCGGTGAGCGTCGTGCGTCCTGCGGTGGCGCCGATCACGAAGCCGCGCGCCATCTGATCACCGGCGGCCCACAGGGCGTCGCCGGTGCGCTGGTAGCCGAACATCGAGTAGAAGATGTAGATCGGGATGAGCGGCTCGCCCTGCGTGGAGTACGAGGTTCCCGCCGCGGTGAACGCCGCCAGTGCGCCCGCCTCGTTGATGCCCACGTGCACGATCTGGCCCTGCGGGCTCTCCTTGTAGGCCAGCAGCAGCTCGCGGTCGACCGATGTGTATTGCTGACCGTTCGGGTTGTAGATCTTCGCGGTGGGGAAGTAGGCGTCCAGACCGAACGTGCGTGCTTCGTCGGGGATGATCGGCACGATGCGGTTGCCGAAGTCCTTGGAGCGCAGCAGGTCCTTGAGCAGCCGGACGAACGCCATCGTCGTGGCGATCTCCTGCGTGCCGGAGCCCTTCTTCGGCAGCGCGTAGGTCGCGTCGCCGGGCAGGGTGATCGAGGTGTGCTGCGTGCGGCGCTCCGGGATCATGCCGCCGAGGCTGCGCCGGCGCTCCAGCATGTACTGGATCGTCTCGTCGTTCTGGCCCGGGTGGTAGTACGGCGGCAGGTACGGGTTCTCCTCGAGCTGCGCATCCGTGATCGGGATCTGCATGGTGTCGCGGAAGGTCTTGAGGTTCTCCAGCGTCATCTTCTTCATCTGGTGGGTCGCGTTGCGGCCCTCGAAGTGCGGACCCAGCCCGTAGCCCTTGACGGTCTTGGCGAGGATGACGGTGGGCTGACCCTTGTGCGCCAGTGCCGCCTGGTAGGCCGCGTAGACCTTGCGGTAGTCGTGTCCGCCGCGGCGCAGGTGCCAGATCTGGTCGTCGCTGTAGCCCTCGACGAGCGCTGCGGCGCGCTCGTCCTTGCCGAAGAAGTGCTCGCGGATGTACGCGCCCGACTCGGCCTTGTACGTCTGATAGTCGCCGTCGGGAGTGGCGTTCATGATGTTCAGCAGCGCGCCGTCGGTGTCACGGGCGAGCAGATCGTCCCACTCGCGGCCCCAGATGACCTTGATGACGTTCCAGCCCGCACCGCGGAAGAACGACTCGAGCTCCTGGATGATCTTGCCGTTGCCGCGGACCGGTCCGTCGAGGCGCTGCAGGTTGCAGTTGATCACGAAGGTGAGGTTGTCGAGTCCCTCGTTGGCCGCGACCTGGAGCTGACCGCGGCTCTCGACCTCGTCCATCTCACCGTCGCCGAGGAACGCCCAGACGTGCTGGTCGCCGGTGTCCTTGATGCCGCGGTTGGTCAGGTACTTGTTCGCCTGCGCCTGGTAGATCGCGTTGATGGGGCCCAGGCCCATCGACACGGTCGGGAACTGCCAGTAGTCGGGCATCGAGCGCGGGTGCGGGTAGGAGGGGAGCGCGCTGCCCTCGTGCGACTTCTCCTGGCGGAAGCCGTCCATGTCCGCCTCGCTCAGGCGGCCCTCGAGGAAGGAACGTGCGTAGATGCCAGGGGAGGCGTGACCCTGGATGAAGATCTGGTCGCCGCCACCGGGGTGATCCTGGCCGCGGAAGAAGTGATTGAACCCGACCTCGTACAGCGAGGCGGCGCCTGCGTAGGTGGAGATGTGCCCGCCGACGCCGATGCCGGGGCGCTGGGCGCGGTGCACGGTGATCGCGGCGTTCCAGCGGATCCAGTGCCGGTAGCGGCGCTCGATCTCCTCATCGCCACCGAACTCGGGCTCGTTCTCGGGTGCGATCGTGTTGATGTAGTCGGTGGTCGGCACCATCGGCACGTTGAGGTGCAGCTCCTTGGAGCGCTTCAGCAGGCTGAGCATGATCTCGCGCCCGCGTCCGTGGCCCTTCGCGTCGACCAGTTCGTCGAGCGACTGCTGCCACTCGCCGGTCTCCTCCGGATCGCTGTCGAGGGGGCCCTGGGAGTACGGATCCTGGTCGTGAACGGTCACGGGGAGCCTTTCGTCAAGCTGGCAGGTCGTGCCAAGGAAACGGGATGCGGCGTGCGGGAGCCTTGTCGGCTCGGCACAACACGCGCTGTGCCCAGCCTATATCCGTTCGAGGGCCGGATGCCGCAATCGGAACGGGCGCCGACGGATGGCTAGACTGAACGCATCAGGGCCTTTAGCTCAGCTGGTAGAGCGCCACGTTTACACCGTGGATGTCGTCGGTTCGATCCCGGCAGGGCCCACCCAAGTTGTCTTACGGGAACACGCCCGGCACCGCACGCGACGGCAGCCGAGACGATCGCGAAGAACAGGATCACACCGAGAACGATCCCATCGAACGGCAAAGAACGCCCCAGGCCAGAAGCGGTGAAGCTATCACGAAAAGGATGAGCCAAATCCTCGGCTCCCGCCGATCGATTACTGGGGCCTGTCCATTCCCCGCGAACGTCGCTGAACTGATCCGGTGCTCATAACTCAAACCTCCATTTCGAGTCTTCGCGGAGGAACGGCGATCCGGGTCCCGGTCTGACGGGTCCGCCTTCGCCGCCGAGCCGGACGCCGTCGAGCTTGTAGCCGTCGCGCCAAACGTCATCGTGGGCTTCGGTGAGGAAGACGACGGCGTTCGCGAGCTGCGGATTGCGGAAGGCGTACACCTGCCAGGTCGAGTCGGGGGCGAAACGGTCCAACCAGGAGTCGTCGATGAGGTCGGCGAGGTCCGCGTCGTGCTTTTTTCCGTCGACGCCCCGGTAGCGCACAGCGATGGTCTGCGCGCCCTCGGAGTCTTCACTAGCGAGAATCACGCGCGCGGACCGTGGCGTCCGGTCCAGCGCCGGGAGCGGCCGGCTTGTCTGAAGGCGCAGTCCAAGGAACGTGGTCGCGATGAAGGCCACGGTGCCGACAGGGATCACGACCTGCCAGCCGGGAGGAAGGGAGTCCGGGCCGCGCCAGAAGACGTACGGGATGCCCGCTGCCAAAAGAGCGGTCATACCACTCCACCCGAACGCAGAGAGCGCCTCGCCGATCCATACCGCCGCAGGCTCGCCGCGTCGCCAGCTTCGCCACGGATCGATGGACAACCAGACAGCCATGACCAGACCAAGCCCGAGTCCGAGCCACACCAGTGTCGCGCGGCCACCGTCGGTCAGCGACAGGACGACCACCCCGCCGACGATGACGACAAGCCCGGTCACGATGAGCGCGGCGAGGTGCTCGAGCCAGAACGGTGCTTTGTCGTCTTCGCCGTACACGACGGTGCGCCCGCGAGAGGTGACCTTGATCTGCTTGCTCATCGCGCGCTCCTTCCACGACCAGGACGTGGCTGTTTCTTGTTGAGCCAGCCCACGAAGTGCACGTCGTCGAAAGCGTCGGCATCGAGCGTGTTGTGCCGGAACCGCAGTCGGCTACCCAAGCGGCGATCGAGGTGTTCGCCTTCGAGGTGCAGGCGGCGTCGTAGCGTTTTGCCATCTGGAAGCACGGTGCTGAGCCGCAGGTCGAACCAGGTATGGTCATCTCCGCTGCCGGGATGCTCGATCACCCGGTCCACGGTACCCACGACGAGCTGATCATCGGCGAAGCAGGCCGCCTCTCTTTTTCGGATCGCGATCACCCAACCGACGGCACCGCACGCGGTCACGCCGATGGCGACGCCCCAGCTCCACCAGAACAGCGCCGGGGGCGCGTTGCCGATGCCGCTCCCCATGGCCGTCGCGATCGATACGACCACGGCCACGATGACGAGAGAAAGGCCGAGAAGAAACGTCGCAAGGCCGAGGGCTTCGATCCTCACCCATTGCCGTATACGTGCGCGCGTCTCAGGTGTACGGGCCGCAGCCATCCACTGCCGGGTCTGCTCGTCGGTCGTGAAGAGCGACCGTAGCACGACGGTTATCTCCTGGGTGACCATCGAGCGCTCCTTCTCGCTTTTCGGTGCAGCTTGCGACGGATCTTCTCCAGCTTCTTCGGCACGGGGACCGGCGTCACGAGTACTTCGCCGTCGCTGTCGTTATCGTCCTGATGCGGTTCGGTGATGAGCATCCAGCGATGTTCGGCAGTGTCTCCGGCGGTCGCGGGGACCGGGAGGTGGAGGATGAAATACCCGCCCGCCGCCTCAGACCCGAACAGGGTGGCCGAGGAGATCGGTTTCGATCCCGCTGGCGGCATTCCGCCCTGGGTAAGCCACCGTTCGAATGCGTGGTAGATCCGCGCGGCTCGCTTGCTGTCGAGGCGATGATCGAGAGCGATGTAGGTCGCCCAGACCCCCTCGCCGTCGTCGTGGTCCACTGAGGTGCGGTGGATCGAGTACGCGACGCCATGCTCATAGACCCACGCGTTCTCGGTGCGCAGATCCCGCAGGATGCTCAGTCGGAGCACGAGCACACCGATCGCGATCAGCAGCCAGAGAGCGACACCTCCCCAGATGAGCCACAGCACCCACTCAGGCCACGAATCACGGCTCTGCCCGTTGATCGTGATGTTCGAGTCCGCACCGGTCGGATCGACGATCGCCTGCTGGATCAAGAACCCGAGCGCCACCAGAGGCAGGACCACCCAGAAGACCGGAGCGTAGGCGAGTTCGACCCGGCGGGAATCCTCACGACCCGCCCACACAGTGACCTCGTCGACGGACTCCGGACGGGGAACGTCATTGGGTCGGGCGATACGCGGCCACGACGACGCCGGAACACTCGCTCAGATCGCGGAATGACTGCCAGAGGACGTATTCGCCGAGCTGCTCTGCTTCATGTCGCGTCTCCCTTCCCGTCCGGTCAGGGATCGCTACGATGCGATGCAGACTTCTGTCGTCCAGCCGGTGCTCACATGCTGCAGCCGGGTGCGCGACGTCCCTTCTCTGATGTCCTCATTGTCCCACGACCATTGCTCCCGATGATTCCATGCGGAAACGAGCTTCTTGACCCGTGGTCGTCTGTTCCCGCAACGCTCCGTTGCGTCCACCGGAGCCCGTCCGTCGCCGCGCTGTCTCACGGTGCTTCACGTCCCGGAGGGGCGCAGAGGATCGCACCGAATGAGCCCTCGCAGTGCACGGTTCCGGAGGCGTGCGGGAGAAGCACTGTCGAGCCGCGGCTCACGGAGAGCTCTCCGCCGTCCCAGCGCAGCGTCCCGTCGCCTTCGACGACCACGAGCACCGCGAAACCGGGGCGGAGATCCTTTGTAGTGCGGGAGTCTATCCACCACGCCCGGAAGAAGTCGTCGGCACTGGGAGGGAGAAGTCTGCGCGTACCGGGCCCCAGCATCGCTCGCTCCACGCACTCGTCGGGGCAGAACCGTGTGTGCCGGAGCCCATCGAACGCGCGCGTCGCGTCCAGCCCGAGCAGAGCACCTTCGCGATCGATATCGCCGAAGCCGCGATACTCCAGAAGGAGGGACAGATCTGCCGGTTGCTGCACCTCGACGAGCGTGATTCCCGGGCCGATCACATGAGGCACGCCGGCCGGCACCAGCAATGTGTCGCCGACGGCGAGGGGGAGGCGGTTCATCGCCGCTGTGATGGCCGCGACATCCTGCCGGTCGAACCAGTCGACGACGTCAGCCGGGTCGACGTCGCGGGAGAATCCGAGCAGCGCATACGGGTCGTGTGCGGGGTCGGTGTCGATGACTATCCAGGCCTCCGTCTTGCCGCGCGGTGCACCGAGGGCGTCCCCGGCGAAGCTGTCGCCGGGATGGAAGTGCGCGAAGAGCCGTTCTCCGGTGTCGAGCAGCTTGACCAGCAGCATCACCTCGTCTCCGTAACGAGCGACGTGGTCGGCGCCCAGGAACTCCTGCGGCGCGGCACGGACGGCGTCGCGGAGCAGCCGCCCGTCGGACAGGCGGGTCAAGCCGACGCCGCCCCCCGCCCAGACCTCGGTCGTGGACGCGAGGAAGTCTTCAGGCCCTGCGTTGTGCTCCGGGCCGAGTCCACGGAATCGTGCGATGCCGAGCCCACCCAGGTAGGGGCGATCAGCGGGTTGGTTCGGGGGCAGCGCGATGGGAACCGGAGACGCAGACGGGTTCTCGGAGAGTGGTGCCACGGAGTTCTCCTCAAGCTGGAGGGATGAGTGTGACACCACCATATCGGAGAACAGATATCAGATATCAGTGGACAGAAGCCTGATATCTGATCTATAAATGCTGACATGGCCACCAGCACTCGCCCTCGGAACCGCCAGCCCCTGTCGAAGCAGGCGCAGGACGCGATTCGTCAGTACATGATCGATCACAGGATCGCGCCCGGTGAGGCGCTTCCGTCCGAGGCGGAGTTCGCGGAGATCCTCGGCATGGGAAAGACGTCCGTGCGTGAAGGACTCAGCGGACTCGTGACGCTGGGAATCGTCGAGGTCGCACACGGGCGTGGCATCTACGCGGGGCGATTCTCGTTCACCCCGCTCGTGGAGAACCTCCCGTATGGACTGATGGTCGAGCACCTCCCGCTTGTCGAACTCCTTCAAGTGCGCCGCGCGTTGGAAGAGGGGCTCATCGAGCAGGTCGCCCAATCGCTCACGGCCGAAGACATCGCCGCGCTCGACGCGCTGGTCGACAGGATGGAAGCGGAGTCCAGCGGCGGTGCCGTGCCGACCGACGTCGACCGTCAGTTCCACGTGAGCTTGTTCGGCCCGCTGCGTAACTCCCTCGTGACTCAACTGATCAACGTGTTCTGGACGATCTTCGAGAAGGCACCTGAGTCCCTGAAGTCCACGCGGGTGCATCACACTGCCCAGATGCACCGGGACATCCTTCTCGCCATCCGCTCGGGCGACGGCGCCCGCATGCGACGCGCGGTGGCAGATCACTTCATCGACATCCACGAAGCCCTCATGCACGTGGCGACACAGAAGGCAGTATCTTGATCCACGGAATCATTCCCGCTCTGCTTGCCAGCTACGACGAAGACGGTGCCCAAGACGTCGGCCGCAGTCTTGCAGCCGTCGACAAGCTCATAGAGGCCGGCATCGACGGCGTCTTCCTCTGCGGAAGCACCGCGGAGTTCCCGCTGCACACCATCGACGAGCGCAAGCGGTTGATCGACGCGGTGACCGGGCACGTCGCCGGACGGATCTCGGTTATCGCTCACGTGGGAGCACCCGACACACGCTCCTCCAAAGAGTTGGCCGCCTTCTCATCAGCGGTGGGCGTGACCGCCGTCGCCGCGGTGACGCCACACTACTTCGACTACGACGAGGCCGCATACACCGACTACTACCGTGCGCTCGCGGACTCCATTGAGGTGCCGCTGCTGGCCTATCAGATCCCGTCGCTGGCACACGCGCGGCTGTCCACCGAATGGTTCGCAGCACGCGCGGACGAGGGGGTCCTCTCCGGCGTGAAGTACACCTCCTCTGATCTGCATCAGCTCGCCGATCTCCGGCGCATCATCGGCCAGGACTTCACCATCCTCAACGGAGCGGACCAGGTGCTGCTGGGCGGGCTCGCGCTCGGCGCGGATGGCGGAGTCGGGTCCACCTACAACGCGATTCCGCGCACCTACGTCGAGCTGTACCGCGCCTTCCAGGCGGGCGATCTCGTGACCGCCCGTGCACGCCAGGACGAATCACTGAAGTTCATCGCGGCGCAGGACCAGTTCGACTTCATTGCGTTCCTGCGTGAGGCGCTGCAGCTGCGCGGCGTTCCGATGGGGCGCAGCAGAGCTCCGCTCCCGATGCTGAGCGCCTCCCAGACCGCGCACGCGCATGAACTCCTTGCGCAGTTCGGAATTGCAGCGAGCCCATCCACGTCCGAAGAACGAATGCCCTGACTCCATGACCACCGCATCGAAGACGCATTCGGCGCACGAGAAGCCGGGTGCTCCGGCGCCGCTCCTCGCGCCGGATGGGGCGCCGGCGATCGAGGACTGGTCCGTGGATCAGTCGCTCCGCCACCTCAACCATGGCTCGTGCGGAGCCGTGCCGCGTGCAACCCAGGCGCGACAGCTCCAGCTCCGCACCGAGATGGAATCGAACCCGAACCGGTGGTTCCGAGGTCTCCCGGGCCGGGTGGCGGAGGCGCGTGCGCGGATTGCGGCATACCTCGGCGCAGACGTGACACAGGTGGTCGCGGTCCCCAGCGCCAGCGGCGGCGCGAGCGTGGTCTACAACAGCCTCGCCTTGCCCCGCGGGGCGAGCATCGTCGTCACTGACCACTGCTACGGAGCGCTCCGGATGGGCGCCGAACGCCTCGCGCGCCGATCGGGCGCGCACGTGCGTGAGGTCACGGTGCCGCTCGCCGCCGATGACGCCGAGGTGCGTTCCCGGATCGACGCGGCCACCGACACCTCGACGGCGCTGCTCATCGTAGATCAGATCTCCTCAGCGACCGCCCGCGCGTTTCCGCTGCCCGGCATCATCGAGGACGCACATGCGAAAGGTGCGCGCGTGCTGGTCGACGCGGCGCACGCCCCGGGCGCGGTCGACCGTCCGCTTGAGGGCAGTCTGGCCGACTACTGGATCGGCAATCTCCACAAGTTCGCCTGCTCTCCGCGCGGTGCGGCAATCCTCTTCGCTCAGACCGAGGTCATGCAGGAGCTCTACCCGCTGATCGATTCGTGGGGGACACCTGAGCCGTATCCGGCAAGATTCGACAGGCAAGGGACGATCGACGTCACAGCGGTGCTGTCGGCGATGGAATCGATCGACGCAATCGAATCGCGCTTCCGCTGGCGACGTGTGCGGGAGTATGCGAGCGACCTCATGGACTACGCGCACCGACGGGTGATCGAAGCACTCTCCCGGCAAGGGGAGTACGAACCGGACCTGCGTCCCGAAAGCCCGGCCCGCCCGATGCGGATCGTCGCTCTGCCCCCGGGTGTAGCTGACACCGCGGACGGCGCGACGATGCTGCGTGAAAGGCTCGCCGACGCGGGCTTCGAGACAGCCGTGAACGCCTGGCGCGGACAGGGCATCCTGCGCCTCTCCGCGCACGTCTACAACACCGCGGACGACTACGACCTCTTCGTGGAGCGGGGCCTGCCCGTCATTCTCGCGGCAGGACGCTGAACGACCTGTGCGATGGCGCCCCGAGCCGTCGCGCCTCTCCCAGAGAAACAAGGAAGGAAACATCATGCGCAAACCCATCACGCTCGTGGCCGCAGGGATCACGACGGTGCTGGTGCTGAGCGGCTGCAGTTCCTCCGGCGACGCTGCCGATGGAACAGTCACCCTGCAGATGGTCGAGAGCCTGACCAACCCTGCGCGGACGCAGCTTCTGAAGTCTCTCATCGCCGATTTCGAGGCCGAGCACGAGAACATCACGGTCAATCTGATCTCGCCGCCCACCGACGGTGCCGACCAGAAGATCCAGCAGATGCTCCAGTCAGGAACCGGGATCGATGTCTTCGAGGTGCGCGACAACACCGTCGGACCGTTCAATGCGAACGGCTGGATCTACGACATGTCCGACGAGATCAAGAGCTGGGAGGGCTGGTCCGATCTGACAGCGACGGCGCAAGAGTTCTCGCAGCTCGACGGGAAGACTCTCTACATTCCCTACGGCTTCTACGTTAAGACCCTGTTCGAGCGCACGGATCTGCTCGAAGCGGCTGGTCTGGAGTCGCCCGCGTCATGGCAGGATCTGCTGGACGCCGCCGTCGAGATCAACGATCCCGACGACAACACGTATGGCTGGGCCTACCGTGGCGGAACAGAAGGCTACAGTCATGCCGCGATCATCATGGAAGCTTACGCGGCCGATGATCTCGACCCGACCAATGCCTACCGTCTGCAGAACGGGAACACTTTGTTCTCCTCGCCCGAGGCGGCGGAAGGACTGCAGCTCTCGCTCGACTTGTTCAATGAGGCGTCCCCGCCGTCATCCGTTGCATGGGGTTACCCCGAGATGGTCGAGAGCTTCAGTGCTGGCACGAGCGGTTTCCTGATGCAGACCTCGGAGGTGATCGCGACGATTCAGGAGTCCACGTCTGTCGCCGCCGACCAATGGAACACCACTCCGCTTCCGGTCGGTCCGACGGGCAAGGCTCCGCAGCCACTCGGGTCCAATGGGTGGGGCATCGCGGAGTCGAGCGCCCATAAGACGGAGGCGATCGAACTGATCGAGTTCCTCTCCTCCGGCGAGACCTCCCTCGAGTTCTCCAAGGGCAACAACCTGGTGCCGATCCTGCTGAGCGCCGAAGCCGATCCATACTTCACCGAGGGCCCGTGGGCCAGTTATCTGAAGATGAACGAGGATCCCGAGGTGCACTACACCGTGCAGGAGCCTCGATCGGTGACGTGGTGGTCCGAATGGGCGGCGAAGGCCAACACGGACTTCCAGTCCATGTTGATCGGCGACCGGACGGTCGGCGATGTGCTCGCCGACTGGGATGCCTACTGGACCGAGAAATGGGATCAGGCGAAGGAATGACGATGACAAGGGAGGCGGGGTCACTGGCTGCGGCCGGTGCCCCGCGCCCTCCTCGGCCTCGGCGGACGAGGAGCAGCGCCGGCATCTCCTCACGGAACTTCACCTGGCGCAGGGCGATGCTGATCGCCCTCTACCTGCTTCCAGCATTGCTCGTTGTCGGGATCTTCACGTACTACCCGATCCTCAACGGGCTCCAGATGGCTTTCCGTAACTGGAATCTCGCGAACTTCAACAACACGGACTGGGTTGGGCTCGACAACTTCATCGACGTGCTCAAAGCACCCTCGTTCGGAGTGTCCCTGCTCAACTCGGTCGTCTGGGTGCTCGGCTCGCTGATTCCGCAATTCGTGATCGGATTCGCGCTTGCGCTGTGGCTGCGCCGGAAGTTTCGTTTCCGCGGTCTGTACCAGGCGCTCGCGTTCGTGCCATGGGCGATCTCGGGCTTCCTCATCGGCATTCTGTTCCGCTGGATGTTCAATGCGGAGTCGGGTGTCATCAACGATCTGCTGCTCAAGGCCAATCTCATCGAAGAGCGGATCCCGTGGCTGGCCGACCCATCGACGGCGATGACAGCAGCCATCATCGCCAACGTCTGGTATGGCGCGACCTTCTTCGCGGTAATGATGCTCGCCGCACTGCAATCCGTCCCTGAGGAGCTTTATGAGGCAGCTGCCCTGGACGGCGCGGGCAAGGGCCGCACGCTGTTCAGCGTGACGATCCCTTACATCCGCGGGACTATTCTGCTGACCGTCCTGCTGCGCACGATCTGGATCTTCAACTCGCCGGAGATCATCTACGGAATGACCGGAGGCGGGCCGGCAGGCAAGACGAGCATTCTCACCAGCTACATGATCCAGGTCAATCAACAGGGCAACTACGGGCAGGCATCCGCGATCGGGCTCATCGTGATGCTCATCCTCGCCATCTTCGCTGCGTTCTATCTTGCCGCTACGCGCGAGAAGGAGTCGAGCTCATGATCGGGCAGGAGTCCACCCTGGCACGGACCGTCAAGTTCGTTGTTCTGGGCATATGGTTGGTGATCACGCTGTTCCCGATCTATTGGATCACCGTGACAGCGTTCAAGGCCCCCGGGTCGATCTTCACGGTGCCGTTGCAGTACTGGCCGGAACAGTTCTCGCTGGAGAACTTCCAGCAGCTGTTCTCGATGTCGGCCTTCGGCACCTATCTCGCGAACAGCTTGATCGTCGGCCTCGTCGCCGCCGCGTTCGTCACCGTGATCTCGATCCTCTCGGGTTATGTGCTGGCGCGGTTCCGATTCAAGGGGAAGGGGCTTGTGTTCGCAGCCTTTCTCGTCACCCAGATGCTTCCCGCGTTCATCGCGTTGGGGCCTCTCTACCTGCTGATGACCAGGCTCGGGCTCGTCGACCAGCTCATGGGTCTGGTGCTGGTGTACATCGCTATCGGAATTCCGTTCAGCACGATCATGCTGGTCGGCTTCTTCCGCAATGTTCCCGACGCCCTCGAAGAGGCGGCGATGATCGACGGATGCTCCCGCACCGTCGCTCTCTTCCGGATCGTCGTTCCCGTGATGCTGCCCGGTATCGTTGCGGCGTTCATCTTCAACTTCGTCGCCTGCTGGAACGAGCTATTTCTGTCGATGACTCTGATGAACTCGGACATTCGGAAGACGATTCCTCCCGCACTCAACGGGTTCATCACGAGCTACAACATCGAGTGGGGTCAGCTGTCGGCAGCGGCCGTGCTGACGATCATCCCCACTCTCGTGGTGTTCGCGTTCGCCAGCAAATACATCGTCCGCGGTCTGACCGCTGGCGCGGTGAAGGGCTGATCGGCGAAGCGCCGTCTCGGACGCGAAGTCCCGTCTGTGCCGCTGGTCAGGCGGGACTTCGCGTCAGCGGGCGACGATCCGCGCCGGCCACAGCCGCCGCGGCAGCTCGAACAGCAGGCTCACCGGCATCCGGCGTCCCAGCAGCGCGAACCCCGTCGACACCGCCACCGTCGCGGTGAAGATCACCACGAGACCGAGTCCCGGATCCGAGATGCCCGCCTTCATCGCCAGCCACCCGAGCGCTGCGAACACCGGATAGTGCGACACGTAGTAGATCAGTGAGTACCGCCCCACGAAGCGCACCGGCGCGAGCCAGCGGGCCTCCGGCGCGGCCGCGGTCAGACGCACGAGGATCATGATCCCGAGCATCGCCGGGAGCGCCGACAGCGGCTCATACCAGAGCGGGTCGATCAGACCCGAGTACAGCGCGACCCCGATGGGGATGATCGACAGCACGGCCGCGAGCGGCACGCTCAGGATCCGGGCGTACGAATCCCAGTGCTTCTCAATGAGCGCCCCGAGGAAGAAGAAGGGCATGAGGTAGAAGAAACGCTGCAGGAGCTCGAGCTCGGCCGGCACGAGGAACATGACCACGAAGGGCACGGCGACCATCACCCACGCGGGCACCCAGCGCATCAGCAGGGCGAGGATGTAGTAGGCGAAGATGAACTGCATGAACCACAGGTAGGTGTTCCAGAACCCCAGCTCCCAGGGCATGTATTCACCCTGTCCCACGATGCGCTCTGACACGGCGTACAGTACGGTCCACACGACGATGGGCCAGACGATGCGGCGCACCTTGCCCCACACGTACTTGCCGGTCGGCGCGTGCAGTGAGCCCGCGACCAGGAGACCGGAGAGGAACATCAGCATGGGCATCCGGAACGGCGCGAAGAACGCGCTGAGGAACTCGAAGAACGCGGGGACCTCGTCGATCCGGTAGGTGACGATCTGCGTGGTGTGATGCAGGACCACGAGCAGGATCGACAGCCCGCGGAGCAGATCCATCCAGCCGATCCGCCGATCGTGCCGGTCGAGGGCACGGCTGATGTCCGCCCCGCCGCGGGCGGTCCTGGCATCGGCGCGGGTGGCGGGCGTCGTGGAGGGTGCGGGTTCGGTGTGCTCGGGCATCCGGCTCAGTATACGAGGGGCTCCCGGGCGGGCCCGGAGGCGCGACGGCGCGGACGACGCGGGATCCAGCACGACACGCGCCGGCGATACGCCTCGTACGACGCGCCGAACCGCCGGAGCAGATCCTTCTCCTCCCACGGTCGGATCAGGTCGTTCCACACCAGCGAGCCGCACAGGGCGTAGACCACGACCAGCCAGGAACCGCTGAGCAATCCGACGGCCACACCCTGTGAGATGCCGGCTACCGCCATCGGATTGCGCACGAGACGATAGGGGCCCGTGACCACCAGCCGGCGGGCCGTCGCGATCGGCAGCGGAGTGCCGTCACCCCGTCCGGCCATCGTGACCGCCGCCCAGAGCCCGAGTGCGCTCGCGGCGACTAGCAAAGTGCCTCCCGCGAGCGCCGCTCCGGGGGGATGCGGGAGGCGCAGTCCCCAGCGGTCCTCGGTGATCGCGATGACCCAGGGGATCACGACCAGGCAGACGCCCCAGAAGACGAAGATCTGCGCCGCGGTGCGCAACAGGTGCCGTCGTGCCGATGCGGGGGCGGCCTCCCTGACCGCGAACGGTCCGATGAGCAGCCACTCCGACGGCATCCGCCCCAGCCGCACGAGCAGCAGTGCTCCGGTGGAGGCCACCGCCGCCGCGATCATCAGCACGGCTCCCCAGCCGGCCAGAGTCGTCGCGGTGGCATAGAGCGCCATCCCGGCGGCGACCAGGACGGTCCATGCCGTCGCGGTCTCCGCGGCGAATCGGATTCCGAGCGCGGCGAGGGCCGATGCGATCACGAACAGCGGGACGTCGAACGCGGCGACCACCCCGGCGGGCAGGTCACCCAGGGTGAGCCGGCGGATGCCCGGCTGCACCGCGACTCCCAGCCACCAGCCGGTCCCCGCGACGGCCTGCACGGCGAAGTACGCGCGACCCCACCGGGCATCCAGCCGGCCGGTGAGCGTCACATCTCCTCGTGGATGGCGGGATCGGCGCCGAAGAGCCGGCCGTCCGGACGCCCCAGCGCGGTGATCGCCTCCACCTCGGCGGGCTCGAGCACGACCTCGGCCGCCTGCAGATTCGCGCGCTGATGCTCGGCGGACGAAGCCTTCGGGATCGACACGGTGCCGCGCGCGACGTGCCACGCGAGGACGACCTGCGCCGGCGTGATCTCGTGCGCGCCGGCGATCTCGCCGATCACGGGCTCCTCGAGCAGCTCCTTGCCGCGTCCGAGCGGACTCCAGGCGACGGTGAGGATGCCGCGCTCGGCATGCAGCTCCAGTGCGTCCGTCTGGGGGAAGTAGGGGTGCACCTCGATCTGGTTCACCACCGGCCGCGCACCGGTCTCGGCCTCGATCCGCTCCAGGTGCTCGGGCAGGAAGTTCGAGACGCCGATCTGACGGACGAGCCCCCGCGTCTGGGCGTCGACGAGCGCCTGCCAGGCCTCGCCGTACAGATCGCGGCTCGGGTTCGGCCAGTGGATCAGATGCAGGTCGACGGCGTCCCCTCCGAGGCGGTACCGGCTCTCCTCGATGCTGGTGCGCGCGCGCTCGGCGGCGTGGTGGCGGCCCGGCAGCTTGGTCGTCACGATGATGTCGGCGCGCTCGGTCGACGCCGTGCGCACTCCCGCGCCGACAGCACCCTCGTTCTCATAGTTGAACGCCGTGTCGACCAGCCGGTAGCCGAGATCGATCCCGGCGGCGACCGCGGCCGCACCCGCTTCGCCGTTCAGCCGGTACGTGCCCAGACCGACGGCGGGAAGGGCGAATCCGTTGTGGGCGGTGAACTGGGGCGTGCGGGTCATGATCCTCCTCGGGGTGTGTCCCGCTAGCCTACGCGCGGTCGTGGTCTGCGACGATGAGGGGATGCCGACCATCGACGATCCCGCCGACCGCCGCCGCTGTCCGTGCACGAGCGGCGATGCCTTCGGCTCCTGCTGCGGACCGGTGATCGCCACGGGAGCTGCGCCCAGCGCACTGCGCCTCATGCGCTCGCGGTTCACCGCCTTCGCGATGGGTGATGCGTCGCACCTGCTGCGCACCTGGCATCCCTCGACGCGCCCGGACCGGCTGGAGCTGGACCATGACGTGCGCTGGTTGCGTCTGGACATCCTGGACGTGCAGGCCGGGGGCCCGTTCGACAGTGAGGGGATCGTCGAGTTCGAGGCGATCTATCGCGAGGACGGCGGCCGCGGATCGCTGCAGGAGCGCAGCCGGTTCGTCCGGGAGGAGCGGGTCTGGCTGTACGTCGACGGAGTCATCCGCACCGGATAGGTTTGAGAGTGTGAAAGCCTCTCCCGAGAACCAGCGGACCCTGCTCGAGATCGCCGAACTGGATCGGCGGATCCAGCAGGCCGAGCGCGCGCGCACGCAGCCCGCGCAGGGGGCGCGCATCAACGAGCTCGCCGCGCTCCGTCAGCAGCAGCTCGGAGAGCTGACGGCGTTGACCGGCACCCTCGACGACGCCCGGGCGGAACTCGCCCGGCTCGAATCCGATGTCGCGCTGGCCACGCAGCGACGGGATCGCGACGGCGAGCGACTCGCCTCCGCCACCGACCCCAAGCAGGCCCAGGCTCTCGAGAACGAGATCGACAGCCTCGGACGCCGCATCTCGATGCTCGAGGACACCGAGCTCGAGGTCATGGGTCGTGTCGAGGAGGCGCAGGCGGCCGTGGACGCCCAGCAGGCTCTGATCGACCAGACGCAGTCCGAAGGCGCTCGCCTGACCGCAGAGGCGAAGGGCGACATGGCCGCTGCGGCCACTGACGGCGAACACCTGGCGCGTGACCGTGCCGCTCTCGCCGGCACGGTCGCCGCGGAGCTGCTCGCCGAGTTCGAGCGGCGCGCCTCACGGGGCGGTATCGGCGTCGGCCTGCTGCGGAGAGGCGTATGCGAGGGGTGCCGTATGGTGCTCTCGGGCACCGACATCACGGAGATCCGACGCGCGGCGGCGGACGAGGTTGTCTCGTGCCCGGAGTGCGGAGGCATCCTCGTGCGGACCGAGGAATCGGGACTGTGACCTCACAGGGCATCGCGCTCACCGCCGGACCGTGAACCGCCCGCCGCCGCACGTCGTCGTGGCGCGCGATGCGGACCGGCCAGGATGGCTGCTCGCCGTGACGACCGCTCCGGCACAGGACGTCACCGCCGAGCATGTGCGGGAGGATGCGCTGCACGACCGTGTCCGTGCGCTGGAGCACGAGCTCGCTCCCCGCTGGACGGTCCGCAGCCTGCGGTCGTTCTACCCGCCGTTGCTCGCCGCAGGAATACGGCTCCGCCGCGCGCACGACCTGCTGCTGTGCCATGCGATCCTGCGTGACACCCCGGCCCTGTCCGAACCGCTGACGCCCTCGCCGCTCTGGGTGCGCCCCGATCAGCCCGAGGACCTCGTCGCGCAGCCGGGCCTGTTCGATGTGGGCCCCGACGCCGGAAGCGACCTCGACGAGGTGCTCGCGCAATGGAGAGCGCAGCAGGATGCTCTGGATCGTGCACCGGACGGGCGCCTGGCGCTGCTGTGCGCGGCCGAGTCGACCGGTGCGCTCATCGCCGAGGAGATGACGGCCGCCGGGCTGCCGTGGAGCCGTGCAGTCCACGAGGGCATCCTCGAGGACGCGCTCGGCCCCCGCCCTCTGCGCGGTGCGCGACCGGCGCGGATGGCGAGCCTCGTCCGTGAGATCGGCGAGTGCCTCGGCGACGCCGAGGTCAATCCGGACAGTCCGCCACGCCTGTTGCGCGCGCTGCACCGCGCCGGCGTCTTCGTGGAGTCGACGTCGAAGTGGGAGCTGTCCGACATCGATCACCCGGTCGTGGCGCCACTGCTGGAGTACAAGCGGCTGGCTCGCCTGTTCACCGCCAACGGGTGGTCGTGGCTCGACGACTGGGTGCGCGGCGGTCGTTTTCGCCCCGTCTACCTCACCGGTGGGGTCGTCACCGGAAGGTGGGCCTCGTCCGGCGGGGGCGCGCTGCAGATACCCCGGCAGCTGCGTCCGGCGGTGCATGCCGACCCGGGTTGGGTGTTCGTCACCGCTGACGTCGCGCAGCTGGAGCCCCGCGTGCTCGCCGCCATGTCGCACGACACCGCGATGGCGGATGCCGCCAGGGGATCCGACCTGTACGAGGGCGTCGTGCGGTCGGGCGCCGTGGCATCCAGGCAGGAGGCGAAGTACGCCGTGCTCGGGGCCATGTACGGGGCGACGACGGGAGAGAGCGGTCGGCTGGTGCCGAGGCTGCGCACCGTCTTCCCGCGCGCGATGGCACACGTCGATGCGGCTGCGCGCACGGGCGAGGAGGGCGGTGTGGTGAGCACGCTGTTGGGCCGGGGGTCTCCACGCCCCGACGAGGCCTGGCGCAGCGCTCAGTCACGCGCCGGTGATCCCGGCGCGGGCGGAGCGGACGAGGCGCGCGCACGCAGTCGCGCCCGGGATCGCGGACGCTTCACCCGCAACTTCGTCGTCCAGGGCACGGCGGCGGAATGGGCCCTGCTCTGGCTGGCGGAGATCCGCCACCGGCTCATGGCGCTGCCCCCGGCGCCGGTCAGCGCACCGGCATCCGGACCTGCCTTCGACGACCGGCCGCATCTGGCCCTGTTCCTGCACGACGAGGTGATCGTGCACTGTCCCGCCGATCAGGCCGGCGCCGCCGCCGAGGCGGTCCGGGCTGCGGCCGAGGCGGCCACCGCGCGCCTGTTCCCCGGGTTCGCGATCGACGTGCCGCTCGATCTGAGCATCCGCGACGACGCCGCCACGTGATCCCGCCGCGCGCGCCGCTAGAATCGGAGGGCGAGCGGGTCGGCCGGACGGTCGCGTGGCGCGAGAGCGCACCGAGGAACGTCCGGGCTCCGCAGGGCAGGGCGGTGGGTAACACCCACCCGGAGTGATCCGCGAGACAGTGCCACAGAGAGAAGACCGCCGGACTTCGGCCCGGTAAGGGTGAAAGGGTGGTGTAAGAGACCACCGGGGGGCATGGTGACATGCCCCGCCAGGTAAACCTCGCCCGGAGCAAGACCAGACAGAGGACGTCGACGCGGCCCGCCGAGTCCTCGGGTAGGTCGCTGGAGCGGCACGGCAACGTGTCGCCGAGAGAGATGGCCGTCGAAGGAGCGCGAGCTCCCGAACAGAACCCGGCGTACAGGCCGGCCCGCTCGCACCCGGCATGTTGAAGGCCCCGATGGATCCGCAGTGCGGATCCATCGGGGCCTTCGGCGTCGGGATCGCCTAGTCCGCGGCCAGCGAGGCCGCGCCGATGATGCCGGAAGCATTGCGGTGCACGGCGGCGACGATCGGGGTCTTCAGCTCGAGACGGGGCAGGAACTTCTCGGGATGCTTCGAGACGCCGCCGCCGACGACGAAGAGATCCGGGCTGAAGAGGAACTCGACGTGCGAGTAGAACTCCTGCAGGCGCGCGGACCAGTCCTCCCAGGACAGGCTCTCGCGCTCCATCGCGGAGTAGGCGGTCCAGCGCTCGATCGACTCGCCCTCGCGACGCAGGTGACCCAACTCGGTGTTGGGGACGAGCACCCCGTCGTAGAGGAAGGCCGAGCCGATGCCGGTGCCCAGCGTAGTCATGATGGTCAGACCGATGGCGTCCCGGGCTGCTCCGTGGCGGGCTTCGGCGACGCCGGCGGCATCGGCGTCGTTCACGAAGGTGATGTGGCGGCCCAGGCCGTCCTCGAAGAACTTCTCGGCTTCGAAGCCCACCCAGTCCTTCGCGATGTTCGCGGCGGACAGCGTCCTGCCGCGCTTCACGATCGCGGGGAAGGCCACGCCGAGCGGGAGCTGGGAACCGGTCACGCCGAGGGTGTCGAGCACCTCGCGGACCGTGTCGAGGACATCGGCCGGGCGTGCCCCCTTGGGCGTGTCCACGCGCACCCGCTCCGAGTCCAGCGTGCCGTGCTCGAGATTGACGATTCCTGCCTTGATGCCGGTGCCGCCGATGTCGACGCCGATTGCCTGCTGTGCCATGCGGAATAGCCTAGCGACGTCCCTGCGCACGATTAGGATCGTGACAGATCCCGAACAAGGAGCTGACATGTCCGACGGCGACGAGAAGTACTGGTACAACCTCAGCACCGGAGAGGTTGAGTTCGGCATGCAGTCCGCTGCGGTCGATCGGGTGGGCCCCTTCGACACCGCCGACGACGCGGCCCGGGCTCCCGAGACGCTGCGCGAGCGCGCGCGGGCGTGGGCGGAGGAGGACGCCGCGGACGACGGCTGGGGTGCGAAGGCGAACGGGGACGACGCGTGAGCATGGACAAGCAGCGGGACTTCGTCCTGCGCACCATCGAGGAGCGCGGTGTCAAGTTCGTCCGCCTGTGGTTCACCGACGTCATCGGCACGCTGAAGTCGGTGGCCATCGCCCCGGCAGAGGTCGAAGGCGCCTTCGCCGAGGGCATCGGATTCGACGGGTCCGCGATCGAGGGACTCACTCGCACCTTCGAATCCGACCTGCTCGCGCAGCCGGACCCGTCGACGTTCCAGATCCTGCCCTGGCGAGGCGAGGTGGATCCGACAGCCCGCATGTTCTGCGACCTGACGACTCCCGATGGCCGCCCCGCGGTCTCCGATCCGCGCAACGTGCTGCGCCGAACGCTCGCCAAGGCGGCGGATGCCGGATTCACCTTCTACACGCATCCGGAGATCGAGTTCTATCTGCTCAAGTCGTCGCAGTACGGCGCAGAGGGCCCCGTGCCCGCGGACTCGGCCGGCTACTTCGACAACGTGCCGGGCGGCACCGCGCACGACTTCCGCCGCAGCGCGGTGAGAATGCTGGAGGACCTCGGCATCTCGGTGGAGTACAGCCATCACGAGGCGGGTCCCGGACAGAACGAGATCGACCTGCGTTACGCCGACGCCCTGACCACCGCGGACAACATCATGACGTTCCGCACCGTGATCAAGGAGGTGGCGATCGAGCAGGGCGTGTACGCGACGTTCATGCCGAAGCCGCTGAACAATCACCCGGGAAGCGGTATGCACACGCATCTGTCCCTCTTCGAGGGCGATGTCAACGCGTTCTACGAGGCCGGCGCCGAGTACCAGCTCTCGATCACGGGCCGGCGTTTCATCGCGGGCCTGCTGCGCCACGCGAACGAGATCGCCGCGGTCACCAACCAGTTCGTCAACTCGTACAAGCGGCTGTGGGGCGGCGACGAGGCGCCCAGCTTCGTGACCTGGGGACACGCCAACCGCTCCGCGCTCGTCCGCGTGCCGATGTACAAGCCCAACAAGGGTCAGTCGACCCGCGTCGAGTACCGTGCGCTGGACTCCGCAGCCAACCCCTACCTCGCGTACGCACTCATGCTCGCGGCCGGACTGAAGGGGATCGAGGAGGAGTACGAGCTGCCGCCCGAGGCCGAGGACAATGTGTGGTCGCTCAGCGACGCCGAGCGCCGCGCGCTCGGGTACGCGCCGCTGCCGGCGAGCCTCGACCATGCACTGGAGTACATGCAGGACTCCGAGCTCGTCGCCGAGACGCTGGGGGAGCAGGTCTTCAACTACGTGCTGCTGAACAAGCGCAAGGACTGGGAGGCGTACCGTGGCCAGGTCACGCCTTTCGAGCTGCAGAACAACCTCGGGCTGCTCTGAGTCACACACATGGATCGACCTGATGCGTCCGTCTCGCTGTCAGCGCTGGCCCGGCTCGGGTTCGTCGGGCTGACCGCGGCCGCCGCCGGCCTCGGGGAGCTCGCCGAGCTCACCGGTCTCGAGCGCGCGGAACTGGTCGAGGGTATGACCGCCGCCGACCCCGACTCGGCGGTCTCGGGGATGCTGCACATCGCGCGTCGAGATCCCGCCCGCACGGCGGCGGTGCTGCGCGACCCGGATGCCAGGGCGGCCGCGTGGCGCCTGCTCGGGGTCTCCACAGGGCTTGCGGACTTCTTCGCACGGCGTCCGGAGCAGTTCGCCGCCGCGGGGCTGCTGCGCTCAGACGTGCCCACCGCGGTGGAGCTCACCGACAGGATGCTCGCCGCCGTCGACGCGCAGGACGGCTTCGCGCACGCCCCGGACGCTCAGACCGCACTGCGCGTGGAGTATCGTCGGTGCCTCGCCGAGATCGCCGCCGGGGATCTGGCATCGCCCGACGCCTCGGCGGCGATCCCCGCCGTCTCCGCCGCACTCGCCGACGCCGCGTCCGCGGCGCTGGAGGCCGGCCTGGCGGTCGCGCGGACGACCGTGGCCGAGGCCGGCGCGTCGTCGGCTCGTGCAGAGATCGCCGCCACGCTGCTGGCGATCATCGGGATGGGCAAGGCCGGCGCGCACGAGCTCAACTACCTCAGCGACGTCGACGTGATCTTCGTCGGCGGCAGCGCCGATGAGGACATCGTCAGCGAGGCCAGGTCGATCGACCTCGCGACGAGACTCGCGCGGGAGACCATGCAGGTCGTCTCGGGCATCGACGCGGAACCCGCCCTGTGGGAGGTCGATGCCGCTCTGCGCCCCGAGGGCAAGCAGGGCGCGCTCGTGCGCTCACTGGCCTCGCACGTCGCCTACTACGACCGCTGGGCGAAGAGCTGGGAGTTCCAGGCACTGCTGAAAGCGCGTCCACTCGCGGGCGACCGCGATCTTGGAACGGCATACATCGACGCCGTGCAGCCGCAGGTGTGGTCGAGCGCCGGACGCGCGGATTTCGTCGAGAGCGTGCAGCGCATGCGCGAGCGGGTCACCGATCACATCCCGCCCGAGGACGTGCCCTATCAGCTCAAGCTGGGTCCGGGCGGCCTGCGGGACATCGAGTTCACGGTGCAGCTGCTCCAGCTCGTGCACGGAGTCAGCGATGAGAGCCTGCGCACCCGGGGAACGCTGGAGTCGCTGGACGCCCTGGCCGAGGGCGGGTACATCGGGCGGACGGAGGCGGCGGCGTTCGCCGAGCAGTACCGGGTGCTCCGGCTCATCGAGCACCGGCTTCAGCTGCACGAGCTGACCCGCACCCATCTGCTTCCTCGCGACGACGAGGGCATGCGCCGCCTCGCCAGGGCGACCGGACTCGCCGACTCGGGCGCTCCGCTGCAGGCGGTCTGGGAGGGGGTGCGCCGCGAGGTCCGCGAGCAGCACGTGCGCCTCTTCTACCGGCCGCTGCTCGCGGCCGTGGCATCCCTGCCCGCCGAGGAGCGCGCGCTCACCACCGGTCAGGCTGCCGATCGGCTCTCCGCCATCGGCTTCCGCGATCCGCAGGGCGCCCTGCGGCACATCGCCGCGCTCACGTCGGGACTCAGCCGCAAGGCGACGATCCAGCGGCACCTGATGCCCGTCATGCTGCGCTGGTTCGCGGACGGCACAGACCCGGACTACGCGCTGGTCGCCTTCCGCCGCATCAGCGAGCGCCTCGGCGACACGCACTGGTTCCTGCGCATGCTGCGCGACTCCTCCGGGGCGGCTGAGCGTCTCACGCGTGTTCTCTCCGGTTCTCGGTACGTCGGCGAGCTGATGGAGTGGATTCCGGAGTCGGTGGCCTGGCTCGACAGCCCCTCGGCGCTGCGTCCCCGCGGCGGGGCCGCCCTCGATGAGGAGGCCCGGGCCATCCAGACCCGCCATGCCACGACCAAGGCTGCGCTGCAGGCGGTGCGTGCACTGCGGCGCCGCGAGATGCTGCGGACCGCCATGGGGGCCGTGCTCGACCACATCGGCGTCGACGAGATGGCGCGCGCACTCACCGAGATCAGCGAGGCCGCCATCCAGGCGGCGCTACGCGCCGTGCGCCGCGAGGTCGTGCCCCCTGAGGACGACGCACTGGACTTCTCGATCATCGCGATGGGCCGCTTCGGGGGTGCAGAGCTGGGCTTCGGATCGGATGCCGACGTGCTGTTCGTATACGACCCGAACGGCGTGGAGCCGCAGCGGGCGCAGCAGCTCGCCGCTGCGATCGTCGCCGGACTGCGCGAGCACCTGACCGATCACCGTCTGCCTCTGGATCTCGACGCGGACCTGCGCCCGGAAGGCCGCAACGGTCCGATCGTGCGCACGCTGGAGGCGTACACCCAGTACTACCAGCGCTGGTCGCTTTCGTGGGAGGCTCAGGCGCTGCTGCGCGCGAGAGGGATCGCCGGCAGCGTCAAGCTGATCGGCGCGTTCATGAGCCTGGCGGACAGCATCCGATTCCCCGAACAGGTCTCGATGCAGGACGTGCGGGAGATCAAGCGCATCAAAGCGCGTGTCGAGGGAGAACGGCTGCCGCAGGGCGTCGACCCGCGACGCCACCTCAAGCTCGGACCCGGCACGCTCAGCGATGTGGAGTGGATGGTGCAGGTGCTGCAGCTGCAGCACGGGCATCGTGTGCCCGACCTGCGCACGACTTCGACGCTTCAGGCGCTCGACGCCGCGGTCCTCGCAGACCTGCTCCCGGCTGCGGGTGCTGAACAGCTGCGCGGAGCGTGGCAGCTCGCCAGCCGTCTGCGCTCGGCCATGACTCTGCTCACCGGGCAGACCCGCGACGTGCTGCCCACCGAGATCCGCGAGCTGGACGGGCTCGGCAGACTGCTGGGGTATCCCGATCGCAGCGGAGGCGCTCTGGAAGAGGACTACCTGCGCACGACGCGCAGAGCACGTCGGGTTTTCGAGAAGCAGTTCTACGGCTGAACGGGGTAGAGATGACGATGCGCATCGGGATCGTGTGGAATCCGACCAAGGTCGACGAGGAGCAGCTGCATGCGGCGGTCGACGCGGCCTTCCCGGAGGAAGCCGAGGTGCTGTGGTGGGAGACCTCGGAGGACGACCCGGGGCGGTCGATGGCCGAGGCCGCGGTAGAAGCGGGATGCGACGTCGTGCTGGCGGTGGGAGGCGACGGCACGGTGCGCACGGTGGCCGAGGTCATCGCCCAGGCCGGAGAGGACGCCCCTCGTCTCGGGATCGTTCCGCAGGGCACCGGCAACCTGCTTGCGCGCAACCTCGGCATCCCGCTGGGCAGCATCCCGAAAGCGCTCGCGACGATCGCCTCCGGCGGAGAGCGCGAGATCGACATGGGCTGGGTCCGCACCGACGCCGCGGATCCGGAGGTGGGCTTCCTCGTCATGATCGGCTGCGGTCTGGATGCGCACATGCTCGCGGAGACGGATGACCGCCTGAAGGACAGAGCCGGCTGGCTGGCCTACGTCGAGGCGATGGGGCGCGCGGTCAATGCCGCGGAGACCGTGGACTTCGAGGTCACCCTCGATGGCGGAGAGCAGCACGCGCTACGTGGTCACACGCTGCTGATCGGCAACTGCGGGTCCATCCAGGGCGGGGTGACGCTGCTGCCGGACGCCCAGCCGGACGACGGGCGGCTGGATCTTCTCCTGGTCAGCGCGGAGGGCGTGGCGGAGTGGGCCGAGACCCTGCGGACCATCGTCTGGGACAACGGGATCCGGCGGCTGCTCGGCGGCACCGACGACACCGTCAGCACCGGCGCCGCGCAGCACCTGACAGGCGAGTCCGTGAGTATCACGCTCCCGACGCCCGTCGCCTTCGAGATCGACGGCGAGGAGTCCGGCGAGGTGAGCGCGCTCGAGGTGCGCGTGCAACCCGGGGCGCTGCGCATCCTCTGCTGAGTCGGCCGGTGATCGTCCGCAGGCGAACGGCGCCCGACCCTGAGCGGGACGGACGCCGTTCTTGCCGCGTGCAGGCTCAGACTCCGTAGTAGAGCTCGAACTCGTACGGGTGCGGGCGCTGCGCCATGGGCAGGATCTCGTTGTTGTACTTGTAGTCGATCCAGGTGTCGATGAGCTCCTGGGTGAACACGCCGCCCTCGAGCAGGAAGTCGTGATCGACGCGAAGCGCCTCGAGCGAGTCCAGCAGCGAGTTCGGCACCTGCGGGATGTTCTTCGCCTCCTCCGGGGGAAGCTCGTACAGGTCCTTGTCGATCGGCTCCATCGGCTCGATGCGGTTCTTGATGCCGTCCAGGCCCGCCATCAGCTGCGCGGCGAAGGCCAGGTACGGGTTGCCCGACGCATCCGGAACGCGGAACTCGATGCGCTTCGCCTTCGGGTTCGAACCCGTCAGCGGGATGCGGATCGCGGCGGAGCGGTTGCCTGCGGAGTACGCCAGGTTCACCGGGGCTTCGAAGTGCTTCACCAGCCGGTGATAGCTGTTCAGCGTCGGGTTCGTGAACGCCAGCACGGCGTGCGCGTGCTTGAGGAGCCCGCCGATGTACCAGCGGGCGACGTCACTGAGCTGGCCGTAGCCGGCCTCGTCGAAGAAGAGGGGCTTGCCGTCGAGCCACAGCGACTGGTGCGTATGCATGCCCGAGCCGTTGTCGCCGAACAGCGGCTTCGGCATGAACGTGACCGTCTTGCCCCACTCCTCGGCGGTGTTCTTGATGATGTACTTGAACTTCAGGATGTCGTCGGCAGCGCTCACCATGGTGTCGAAGCGGTAGTTGATCTCCTGCTGCCCGGCCGTGCCGACCTCGTGGTGCGAGCGCTCGAGGTGGAACCCCGAGTCGATCAGGCGCAGGGTCATGTCGTCGCGCAGGTCCGCGGTCTTGTCGACCGGGGCGACGGGGAAGTAGCCGCCCTTGAACGGCGTCTTGTTGCCGAGGTTGCCGCCCTCCTCCTCCCGACCCGAGTTCCACGCGGCCTCCTCGGAGTCCACCTTGTAGAAGCTCTCTCCGGACGTGACCGAGTAGCGCACGTCGTCGAAGATGTAGAACTCCGCCTCGGGAGCGAAGTAGGCGGTGTCGGCGATGCCCGTCGAGGCGAGGTACTTCTCGGCCTTCTTGGCGACCTGACGCGGGTCCTTGCTGTAGATCTCCCCGGTGCGCGGGTTGTAGATGTCGAAGACCATCACGAGGGTCTTCGCCTCGCGGAACGGGTCGAGGTAGGCGGTGGTCACGTCGGGGATCAACTGCATGTCCGACTCGTGGATGCTCGCGAAGCCCCGGATCGAGGAGCCGTCGAAGAGCTGACCGTCGCGGAAGAAGTCGTCATCCACCGTGGAGGCGGGGATGTTGAAGTGCTGCTGCACCCCGGGCAGGTCGGTGAAGCGGATGTCGAGGAACTTGACGTCGTTCGCCTCGATGTAGCGGAGGACCTCTGCGGGATCTGTGAACATGTACGACTCCTGATCGGGTTTCGGTTCAATGCAACCTTACGCAGGTTAGATGGAGGGCGTTTCCCGGTCGTGTCCGTCGTGTTTCGGGCATGTTACGGGCGCTCGGTAGGCTGGACGGGTGAACGACTACCCCGGCGAACGTCTCGGCCTCCCGGCGACAGGACCCCGCAGCATCGCCAGGCCAGGGCGTCGCATCGGCGCTCTCGCGATCGACTATCTCGCGGCGACGATCATCGCAACCGGTTTCCTCGGATTCGAGCAGTTCGCCCTGCCGGGAGAGGCCGGCCTGACGCAGTTCGCACCGATGGCGGTCTTCATTGCGCTGCAGATCCTGTTCATCCCGACGACCGGCGGCAGTCCCGGTCACCGCATCCTCGGCATGCGGGTGGTGCGCTTCGGCGGGGGAGGCTGGGTCGGTCTGTGGCGTCCGATCGTGCGCACTCTGCTGCTGGTGCTCGTGATTCCCGCCGTGATCTGGGACGCCGACCAGCGCGGCCTGCACGACAAGGCCGCGGGCACGGTGCTCATCCGGGCCTGACGCCCGGACCGGATGCCCGTCAGGCGCGTCCGCGATTGCGGCGCCGCGTCTCGCGCGGTGCCCGGCCGCCGAGGAACGACTTCGCCGGGTCGACGACGAACCCCCGCCTCAGAACCTGGCGTCCGATCAGCATCCGGAAGCCCATCTCGTCGCGATTGGTCAACGTGACCTCTCCCTCGACCTCGTCGGAGACGAGGCGGATGCGCAGCTTGACCACGATGCGCTTCTCGGCGTGTCCGGAGGAGCTGCGCACGGCACGACGATCGTGCACGGGGCATTCGTGGACGACGGCATCCTCCCGGCTGTCCTGCCAGGGGTGCACGGCGAAGCGGACCCAGTCCTCGCCCTCACGGCTGAACTCGGTGACGTCGAACGCGTGCAGCGACGACGTCCGCGCGCCCGTGTCGATCTTCGCCTTGATCCACTCGACCCCCAGATCGGGCAGGCCCACCCACTCCCGCCACCCCGTGGACGTGTTTGAATGAGAAGACCGATTCACCCCTACATCCTGGCAGGAAACATCTGTGAAGATCGCCGTCCTCTCGCGCGCACCGCAGTCGTACTCCACGCAGCGTCTCCGGGCGGCGGCACAGCAGCGGGGCCACAACGTGAAGGTGCTCAACACGCTGCGCTTCGCGATCGATCTGACCGCCGATGCTCCGGATCTCTTCTTCCGGGGCAGGCAGCTCAGCGACTACGACGCGATCCTGCCGCGCATCGGCAACTCGATCACCTACTTCGGCACCGCCGTGGTGCGTCAGTTCGAGCAGATGGACGTGTACACCCCGAACACCGCCAACGGCATCTCGAGCGCACGTGACAAGCTGCGCGCCAACCAGATCCTGTCCCGGCACAACATCGCCATGCCGGCCACCGCGTTCGTGCGCAACCGAGCCGATGTCCGGCCTGCCATCGAGCGCGTCGGCGGCGCTCCCGTCGTCATCAAGCTGCTCGAGGGCACACAGGGCATCGGGGTGATCCTCGCCCCGCAGGTGAAGGTCGCCGAGGCGATCATCGAGACGCTGCACTCGACCAAGCAGAACGTGCTCATCCAGAAGTTCATCGCCGAGAGCCGGGGTCGCGACATCCGGGCCCTCGTCGTCGGCGACCGCGTGGTGGCGGCCATGCGACGCGTGGCGGACGGTGACGAGTTCCGCTCCAACGTGCACCGCGGCGGTCGCGTGGAGCCCGTCACGCTCGATCCCGTCTACGAGCAGACGGCGGTGCGCTCGGCGCAGATCATGGGTCTGCGGGTGGCCGGCGTCGACATGCTGGAGAGCGACGACGGCCCGCTGGTCATGGAGGTCAACTCTTCACCGGGTCTGCAGGGGATCGAGGCGGCGACCAAGCTGGATGTGGCCGGCGCGATCATCGACTACATCGCGAACCAGGTCGCGTTCCCCGACATCGACATCCGTCAGCGACTGAGCGTGTCGACGGGCTACGGCGTCGCGGAGCTGCTGATCCACTCCGGTGCCGAGCAGGTCGGCATGCAACTCGGCGACCTGGGGCTGTGGGATCGGGACATCACGGTTCTGACCCTGCACCGAGGCGTGAGCGTGATCCCGAACCCGCGCAAGCACGTGGTGCTGGAGGCGGAGGATCGGCTGCTGTGCTTCGGCAAGCTCGAGGAGATGCGATCCATGATCCCGGAGAAGCGCCGCCGGCGGCCGCGGGTGCGTCGGCTGCCCAAGGCGCCCCTGGGCGACTGAACCCGCCGGGGAGGACTGCGCCCGGCGGCGGGGGACCGCCTCCCTCGCTCGTCGAGGACAGCAGATCAGCGCGGACGCTGCGCGCGCACCTTCGTGGGGTCGACGCCCTTCGGGATCGGCAGCGAGGACAGCGACTGCGACACGGACTCGATGCGGCGGATGACCGCGCCCATGGTCGCCTTGTCGATGGCCTTGGGCAGCTTCTTGATGGTCTTGGCCAGGTCGGCGATCTGGACCTCGTCTTCGCCATGGCCCACGTAGAGCACCGTCACCGGCACGCCGTGCGCAACGCGCTGCGCCTTCTGGCGCTCCTCGTTGACCAGGCGGGTGAGGCGTCCACGCGTGCCCTCGCCGACGACGACGATGCCTCCGCGCCCGATGGCGCGGTAGACCGCCTCCTGCGTCTTGGGGTTGATGCCGACCGGAGTGTCGGACGACTGCCAGCTGCGGCCGAGGCTCGTGCTCAGAACATGGCCGCTGGCGCCGGGCATTCCGTCGATCTTGGTGTACATCGCCTTCGTCGACAGCCTCGTCATCAGGAACATGGCACCGAGGATGCCGAGCATGAGACCGGTGATGCCCCAGAGGACGAGCGAGAGGACCGTGCCGCCGCCGATGACGTATCCCAGGATCAGGCCGACAAGCACCCCGGCGATCAGGATCGCGATCTGCGCCCACGGAAGCCAGCCGTATACCTCCCGGGTGAACCGGAACAGGGAACGGATCTGGGAGAAGAAGCCTGGTCGCTTCTCAGCTTCAGGAGCACGCTTTGCCATGGGTACCAGCCTACCGAGTGATGGCGGCGCATTCGTCCTGCACATCCGACTGCTCGGGGCAGTTGTGCACAGCCGCCGGAAACCCGTGTGCGGCGCCCGCGCGGAGGCGCTGTCATGGGTGCATGGACGATGTCGATGAGGGGCACGCGCTCACCCCGGGGGCGCACCGCAGCATCCGCCGCCTCGACGCGCAGGAGGCGGCTCTCGCCGGTGAGCTGGTGACCGACGGCGACCGGCGCAGGGTGCGCATCCGCGCGGCGGCCGTACCGGACGCGCTGTGGGAGTTCGCGGGCGCGGAGCACGTCGCGGGTGTGCGTGATCTCGTGCGCACCGCCGACGGACAGGATGCCCTGCTGCCGTGGTGCACGGATCCGCTGGAGACGTTCCTGGCCCGTCGTTCCGCCGCCGATCGACCGCTGAGCTCCGGGGAGATCGTGACGCTTGCCGGAAGCCTGCTGCGGGGCGTCGCGGAGGTGGGCGCGCTGCGGACCACGGGTCGCTGGTGGCTGGACGACGACGCCCGGCCCCTGTTCGTGCCGGGGGAGGGGCGCGCCTGCGCGGCGGCGGCGAACGAGATCCTGGAGCGCGTGCGTCACGGCTGCGCCGATCGAACGCTGGAGCGACTGCTGGGCCGCATGACGGACGCCGCCGAGGATCACCGCGTCGTGGTCCGTGCCCTGGACGAATGGGAGCGCGAGCTCACCGAGCTGGCGGCGCCGCGGCCTCTCGAGCGCGAGGACTTCGCCGCCGAGCGCGTGAGCAGCATCCCCGTCCATCGTGCGCGCCTGCCAGAGGATGCGGCGAACCTTGCCGACCGGCCCGGGCTGCGCGCCCGCGCCGTCGCCGCCTGGCAGCGGCTGACGGCGCACGTGAGCGAGGGTCCCGGACTCGGGTCGCTGCGGCGGATCATGCCCGGCCGGGGAGTCCGGCGGCGCAGGGATACCGCCGCCCGTGCGCCGCGCGGCCGGATGCTCGTGCTCGGCGCCGCCGTGGCAGGTCTCGTGCTCGTGGGAGGACTGCTGTGGCCGGGCGGAGACGAGGGCTCGGTCGCCACCGAGCCCTCGTCGCAGCATCCGGAACGGGTGGCTGCAGAGCCGGCGAGCCCGCCGGCGTCGTCTGCAGCCGCCGCGCGGGAGACGGGGTCTGCCGAGCCCGTGCCGCCGCCGGCCGCCGGGGACGGCTCCGGGGCCGATCCCGTGTCGACGGCAACCCGATTGCTGTCGCTCCTCGAGCGATGCCGTGAGGATGCGGATGAGGACTGTGCGGAGGCTGTCGTCCCCGGCGCCGGAGCCGCGGTGCTGGAACGCACGGCCCCGGACGGCGCCGAGCGAGCCGTCACCCTGATCGACGACTACGGCGACGTCGCGGTGCTGCGTCTCGCGGCGACGGACGGCGGAGTCGATCAGATGCTCGTGCTCGTGCGCCACGACGACAGATGGCTGGTCCGCGACGTCTACGACGTCGCCGACCAGCCATCCGGACGGGACTGAGAGCGCTCAGATCCCGAGGTTCGCTGCGAAGTCCGCGGCCTCCAGCCGGTTCTTCATAGCGCCCAGGAAGCGGGCGGCATCCGCACCGTCGATCGTGCGGTGATCGTAGGAGATCGCCAGATAGACGTAGGAGCGGACGGCGATCGCGTCGACGCCGTCGACCGTGACCACGCCCGGTCGCTTGAACACGATGCCCGTGCCGAGGATCGCGGACTGGGGCAGGAACACCAGCGGAGTGTCGAACAGCGCACCTCGGGATCCCGTGTTGGTCACCGTGAAGGTGCCGCCGGCGAGCTCGTCGGGCTTCAGCTTGTTGTCGCGCGTGCGCGCCGCCAGATCGGCGATCTCGTGCGCGAGCTGGGCGAGGTTCTTCGTCGCCGCGTCACGGACGACCGGCGTCAGCAGGCCCCGCTCGGTGTCGACGGCGATCGAGATGTTCTCGGTTGCCGGGTAGACGATCTTGTCGCCATCCACGGTCGAGTTGATGATCGGGTACGCCTGCAGGGCCTCAGCCGCCGCGAGGGTGAAGAACGGCAGGAAGGAGAGCTTGTCGCCCGTCTTCTGCTGGAACTCGTTCTTCTTCGCGTTGCGGTAGGCGGCGAGCGCGGTGACATCCACCTCGACGAAAGTGGTCAGCTGCGCCGTCTGCTGCATCGAGGCGACGGCACGCTCCGCGACCACCTTGCGCAGCCGCGACATCGGCTGAGTGGTGCCGCGCAGCGGCGACACCTCCAGTGGAGCGGCGGCGGGCGCGGCCGGAGCGGCGGCCGGTGCCTGAGACTTCGCCTCCGCAGCCTTGAGCACGTCCTCCTTGCGGATACGGCCGCCGACACCGGTGCCGGTCACGGTGGAGAGGTCGACGCCCTGCTGGCTGGCCAGCCGCCGCACGAGCGGGGTGACGTACAGCGTGTCGGATGCCTCCGATGCCTCGGAGGTCTCGGCGGTCGGAGCGGCGGGCTCGGCGGGTGTGGTGGGTGCTGCGGGGGCCTGTGCGGCCTGCGGCGCCGGAGCAGGCGCGGCCTGAGCCTGCGGTGCCGGAGCCGCCTGGGCCTGCGGCGCGGGAGCGGGCTCAGCCGGAGCGGGCTCAGCCTGCGGTGGAGCCGCTGCGGGTTCTGCGGCCGGCGCGGCCGCGCCGGAGCCGATGCGTGCGAGGACGGCCCCGACGGCGACGGTCTCGTCCTCGCCGGCGAGGATCTCCTGCAGGGTGCCCGCGACGGGCGACGGGATCTCGGTGTCGACCTTGTCGGTCGAGATCTCGAGCAGCGCCTCGTCGACGGCGACGTCGTCGCCGATCTGCTTGAGCCAGCGGGTGACGGTGCCCTCGGTGACGCTCTCGCCCAGCTCGGGCAGCACGACGTCGGTGGCGTCGCCGGACTCCGCGGGCGACTCTGCGGCGGGTGCGGCCTCGGGGGCCGGTGCGGCGGCGGGCTCCGCCGAGGGTGCTGCCGACTCGGCCGGTGCAGCCTCCGCGGCTGGTGCGGCGTCGGCGGCCGGTGCAGCCGCAGCGGGCGCGTCGCCGCCGGACGCCGCACCGCTGCCGTCGCCGATGCGGGCGAGCAGGGCGCCGACCTCGACGGTCTCGTCCTCGGCCACGAGGATCTCCTCGATGACGCCGGTGATGGGCGAGGGGATCTCGGTGTCGACCTTGTCGGTCGAGATCTCGAGCAGGCCCTCATCCGCCTGCACGGTGTCGCCGACCTGCTTGAGCCAGCGGGTTACCGTCCCCTCGGTGACGCTCTCCCCGAGTGCGGGAAGGACCACGGGTGTGCTCATGACGGAGTCTCCTTCAGAAATCTGTGACGCCCCCAGCTTAGTGACCTGGGAGCACCGGGTGTTCGGTTCAAAGTGCGTGGAGCGGTTTTCCGGCCAGTGCGAGGAACGCCTCGCCGAGGGCCTCGCTCTGCGTCGGATGCGCGTGGATGAGGGGTGCGATGTCCTCGGGGTGCGCCTCCCAGGCGACGGCGAGCTGGCCCTCGGTGATCAATTCGCCGACCCGATCGCCGAGCAGGTGGACGCCGAGGACGGGGCCGTCCTTGCGGCGCACGACCTTGACGGTGCCGCCCGTGCCGATGATCTCGCTCTTGCCGTTGCCGGCGAGGTTGTACTCGTAGGAGACGACGGCATCGGCTCCGTGCTCCGCGATGGCGGCCTCCTCGGTGACGCCGACCGAAGCCACTTCGGGGCTGCAGTACGTCACGCGCGGGATCTGCGTCTCGGGGAGAGCCGCGACCTCCATGCCCGCGATGCGCTCGGCGACCGCGATGCCCTGCAGGAAGCCCCGGTGAGCGAGCTGCAACCCGGGCACGATGTCGCCGACCGCCCACAGACCCGGAACGCCGGTGCGCAGCTGCTCGTCGACGGTCACGAAGCCGCGCTCGAGCTTCACCCCGGCCTCCTCGAAGCCCAGGCCGTCTGTCGCAGGACCGCGGCCGACGGCGACGAGAAGATAGTCGGCGGTGAAGGTCTTGCCGTCCTCGAGGGTGACGGTCACCTGCGTGTCGTCCTGCTCGGCCTTCTGGAAGCGCGTTCCGAGGCTGTACGCGATGCCCTTGCGGCGGAAGGCGCGCTCGAGACCCTTGCTGAGCACGACGTCCTCGTTGGGCACCAGGTGCGGCAGAGCCTCGATGATCGTGACCTCTGCACCGAACGAGTGCCAGACGCTGGCGAACTCGACCCCGATCACTCCACCGCCGAGCACGATGGCCGTGGCGGGGATCTCATCGAGCGCGAGCGCCTGCTCGCTGGTCAGAATGCGGCCGCCGATCTCAAGACCGGGGAGGGTCCGGCTGTAGGAGCCCGTCGCGAGCACGACGTCGGCGCCGACGTATCGGTCGTCGCCCACCCTCACCGAGCGGTCAGCCTCCAGATGCCCCTCGCCGGGGACGACCGTGATGCCGCGCGCTTTGATGAGGCCCTCGAGTCCTTTGAACTTCTTCGCGACGATGCCCTCACGGTAGGCGGTGACGCCGGAAGCGTCGATCCCGTCGAGCGTGGCCGTCACGCCGACGGATGCCGCGGTGCGCACGTGATCGGCGACCTCGGCGGCGTGCAGAAGCGCCTTCGTGGGGATGCATCCGCGATGCAGGCAGGTACCGCCGACCTTGTCCTTCTCGATCAGCGCCACCTTCTTCCCGAGCTCAGCGGCGCGCAACGCTGCGGCGTAGCCGCCGCTGCCGCCGCCGAGGATGACCAGGTCGTACTCGTGGACTGCCATCAGGCCTCCTTGACCGATGCGCGGGCGAACGCGATGAGGGAGCGCACGGTCGCTCCGGTGGGGCCCTTCTCCGTGAAGCCGTACGCGGATCCCTTGTGCTCAGAGGATCCGGCGATGTCCAGGTGCACCCAGGGGATGCGCGGTGCGTCGTCGGCATCCGAGACCCGGCCGACGAAACGCTGCAGGAACAGACCCGCGAACAGTGAGCCGCCTGACCGATCGGACATGTTCGCGTTGATCATGTCGGCGATCGGTGACTCGAGGGTGTCCTCCATGTACGAGGGCAGCGGGAGCGGCCAGGCGAGTTCCCCCTCCTGCTCCGACGCCGCGACGTACTCGGCGACCGCGGCCTCGTCGCCCATCACGCCGGTGTGGCGCATGCCGAGTGCGACGATGATGGCACCGGTGAGGGTGGCGACGTCGATGATGACGTCGGGCTTCTCGCGACTGGCGGCGACCAGGCCGTCGGCCATCACCAGGCGACCCTCGGCGTCGGTGTTGAGCACCTCGACCGTCTGGCCGTCGAGCATCCGCAGCACGTCGCCGGGGCGAGTGGCGCGTCCGGACGGCATGTTGTCGGCGATGCACATCCACGCGGTGACGCGCACCGGCAGTCCCAGCTCGGCGATGGCGCGGGTCACGGCGAGGATGGTCGCGGCCCCCGTCATGTCGAACTTCATCCCCACCATGCCGGCGGACGGCTTGAGGGAGAGGCCTCCGGTGTCGAAGGTGATCCCCTTGCCCACCAGGGCGATGTGCCGCTCGGCGTCGGCGGGGGAGTAGCTCAGGCGCACCAGACGCGGAGGGCGGTCCGATCCGCGTCCGACGCCGATGATGCCTCCGTAGCCCTGCTCCTCGAGCTCCTTCTCGTCGAGGACCTCCACCTCGACCGGGAGCGAAGCGACCGCATCGACCGCGGACTGCGCGAGCTGCGCCGGGCTCTGCCACTCGGCGGGCACCGAGACGAGGTCCTTCACCATCGCGACGGCCTCAGCGACGATCCGTGCGTTCTCGAGCACGCCATCGCCGAGAGAGGTGGCATGCAGCACGAGGGACTCGGCGCGGGCGGGCTTCTTCTCCGAGCGGTAGTCGTCGAAGCGGTAACCGCCGAGCAGCGCTCCCTCGGCGCCGGCGTCCGCGAACTCCTCGAGGCCGCCCGCGAAGCCGATGGCGACGGTGGCGAAGCCGGTGAGGCTGCGCACCGCGGTCGCGACGGCGTCCCGCACCGTCTCGGACGAGGGTGTCGGTCCGGCGCTGACGACGGCGAGGGGCAGTGAGGTCACACCCGGAAGGTGGACGCGCACATAGGCGGATGCTGCGCCCTTGAAGCCGATGGCGGCGAGCGTCTCGGTCAGGCCCTCGTGAACCGACAGCGCATCTGCGGAGGTGTCGGGATCGGGGATGACGAGCACTGCGGCGTCTGCGGCACTTCCGGGAAACGGATCGGTCGTGTGCGAGATCACGGGAAGCGTCATGCTTCCATCCTAGGGAGGGCGCGCCGTCTCGCGCCGCCACGGCCGTCGCCGTGTTCGCTCTGAGCATGACGGTGCGCGGCCCGGGTCCCGCAGCGCCTCGTAGCATGGATCCATGGCCTCTTCCGCGGACCTGTACCAGTCGATCGCCGGCGCTCCTGACGTGCCGACCGGCCTGCCCCTGGTGATCCTGCTCACCGGCTTCACCGATGCGGGCAACGCGGTCTCCGGGCTCATCGACCACGTGCACGCCACCACGGGGCCGCAGACGCTCGTGGCGTTCGACAACGACGTTCTGCTCGACTACCGCGCGCGCCGCCCCGTGATCGTCTTCGACCAGGACCACCTCACCGAGTTCCGGCCGGCGCGTCTGGAGCTCGCACTCGCGCACGACGCGCTCGGGCAGCCCTTCCTCCTGCTGTCCGGGTACGAGCCGGACTTCGCGTGGAACGCCTTCACCGCCGCCGTGGTGGGCTTCGTCGACGCGTTCCAGGTCACGGCGGTCAGCTGGGTGCATTCGATCGCGATGCCCGTGCCGCACACGCGACCGCTGGGGACCACGGTGAGCGGCAACAGGCGCGATCTGGCGGCTGCGCACTCGGTCTGGCGCCCGCGTACGCAGGTCCCCGCGACGGCTGGACACCTGCTGGAGTACCGGCTCATCGAGCACGACGTGCGCGTGGCGGGCTTCGTGCTGCTCGTTCCGCACTATCTGGCCGACACGGAGTATCCGGACACGGTGCTCGCGGCCGCCGACAGGCTGATGATCGCGACGGGCCTGGTGCTGCGCATGGACGAGGTGCAGGACGGTCGCGAGGAGTTCCTGACCCGCGTCGAGGAGCAGGTGCACGCCAGTGAGGAGCTCACGCAGATGGTGCACACCCTCGAGCGCCGCTACGACGCGTACATGGCCGGACGCGATGAGGACGACGGCGACGGGGCGTTCGACGAGCGCGATCTGCCCAGCGCCGACGAGCTGGCGGCCGAGCTCGAACGGTATCTGGCCAACCGCCGACCCGGCGAGGAAGACAAGCACGGCTGAATCCACCACGCGGTGCGACTCGCGAGGATGCCGGATGCCGACGGGTGTGTGATAATGGATGCCTGACCCGTTGTCAACAGGTGATCTCCGCGATCGCACTTGACAAGGGTCTTACTAGTGTCCGAAAAGGCCCGGAGCGTGTGCACCGCTCCGTGAAAGGCGAAACGTGACTCCTGCCACGACGAAGAAGACCCGGACGACCACGAAGAAGACCACTGCCGCAGAGGTCGAGGCCCCCGAGGTCGAGGACTCCGCTGAGAAGGCGGTGACCTCCAAGAAGGCGCCGGCGAAGAAGGCGCCGACCAAGCGCGCCTCGAAGAAGAAGGACGACGCTCCCGAGGTCGAGGAAGTGGTCGCCGAGGCGACCGACGCCGAGGACGAGGAGAACGCCAAGCCGGCCTTCACCGAGCCTCTGCCGACGGGTGCGATCGTCATCTCGTCCGGCGACGAGGATGACGTCCCCGTCTACTCCACGCAGATCACCGGAGCCACCGCCGACCCGGTCAAGGACTACCTGAAGCAGATCGGAAAGGTCGCACTGCTGAACGCGGCCGAAGAGGTCGAGCTCGCGATGCGCATCGAGGCCGGACTCTTCGCCGAGGAGAAGCTCTCGGCCATGTCGCCCGCCGAGAAGTCGGGTCAGCTCGGACTCGACCTGCAGTGGGTCGCACGCGACGGCCAGCGCGCCAAGAGCCATCTGCTGGGCGCCAACCTACGTCTGGTCGTGTCGCTGGCCAAGCGCTACACGGGTCGCGGCATGCAGTTCCTGGATCTGATCCAGGAGGGCAACCTGGGCCTCATCCGCGCGGTGGAGAAGTTCGACTACACCAAGGGCTTCAAGTTCTCGACGTACGCCACCTGGTGGATCCGCCAGGCGATCACGCGCGCGATGGCCGACCAGGCTCGCACGATCCGCATCCCCGTGCACATGGTGGAGGTCATCAACAAGCTCGCCCGCGTGCAGCGCCAGATGCTGCAGGATCTGGGACGCGAGCCCACGCCCGAAGAGCTCTCGCGCGAACTCGACATGACGCCCGAGAAGGTCGTCGAGGTGCAGAAGTACGGCCGTGAGCCGATCTCGCTGCACACGCCTCTCGGCGAGGACGGCGACAGTGAGTTCGGTGACCTGATCGAGGACACCGAGGCCGTGGTCCCCGCGGACGCCGTGGGCTTCACGATGCTGCAGCGTCAGCTGGAGCAGTTGCTGGACTCCCTCTCCGAGCGCGAGGCCGGCGTGATCCGCATGCGCTTCGGCCTCGGTGACGGCCAGCCCAAGACCCTCGACCAGATCGGCGACACGTTCGGCGTGACGCGCGAGCGCATCCGCCAGATCGAGTCGAAGACCATGGCCAAGCTGCGCCACCCCAGCCGTTCGCAGTCGCTGCGGGACTACCTCGAATGATGTCGGCGGCACCTCAGGCGCGCTCGGCCGGCCTGCGGTACGTCTTCCCCGTGCTGGCGGGAAAGCTCGCGCGTTTCGCGACCCGTCTGCGCGGAGGGGGCTCCGCCTTCCCCGGCTACCTCACGAACCGTCTCGCCCCCTCCCTGCTGCCGACGCTGGCGGATCAGTTCCGCTACGGCGTGGTGTTCGTACTGGGCTCCAACGGCAAGACGACGACGACGCACATGATCAGTGAGGTGCTGCGTGCGCACGGGCTCACCGTGTTCACCAACCCGACCGGCGCGAACCTGCCGCAGGGCGTGACCAGCGCTTTGCTCGCCGATGCCACCCTCACGGGGCGGATCAGGGCCGACGTCGCCGTGCTGGAGATCGATGAGGGTTACGCCGCGGATCTCGCGGACCGTCTCTCACCCGCCGTGATCCTCTCGCTGAACGTGCAGGTCGATCAGCTCTACCGGTTCTACGAGACCGAGCGGGTCGCCGACATGATGCTCGAGGCGTCAAGGCGCGCGCATGCGCACGTCGTCGTGAACCGCGACGATCCGTACCTGAGCAAGATCGACGTCGGCGCCATGCGCGCTCCGGTGTCCTTCTTCGGCGTGGCGCCCGAGATCGTGGCGGCATCCGCGCACGGCCTCGCCAATGCGGCCGACACGCGCAGTGGAAACGCCGGCACGACCGAGCGCGACGCCTACTCCGAAGTGCGCGCGGTGAGCGGTCGCGACGTCACGATCCGCATCGGAGAGACGGATGCCGCCCTGCGGCTCCCGGCACGTGGCCTGCATTACGCGGCGGACGCCGCAGCGGCCGTCGCCGTCGCCTCCCGGGTGCTCGACGGTGAGTTCTCGGCCGACGCCGCGGCGCGGGGATTCTCGCGCATGGCGCCGGCCTACGGCCGTGGAGAGGTGATCCCACTGCGGCGCGATCCCGCGGGCGAGCAGGTGGAGTTCGTCATGTTCAAGAACGCGCCCAGCCTGCAGATGAACCTGGATGCGCTGGACGGTGCTCCCGAGCGTGCACTGATCGCCATCGACGAGGGCACTCCGGACGTCTCCTGGCTGTACGACGTGGATTTCCGGGCTCTGAACTCCGTCGACGTGGTCACGGGGGAGAAGGCCTACCAGCTGGCGCTCGCTCTCGAGCACGCCGGGGTGCGCATCGGCACCGTCGAGCCCGATATGGAGAAGGCCGTCGCGATGATGCGGGGACTCGCGCCCACCGCGGCGGGCCGGCAGATCTGGTTCGTCAACTACGAGCTCATGATGATCGGCCGCAGGATCCTCGGCCATGGTGACCAGGAGGTGGCTCGCCGATGACCGCGACCGTGCGCATCGCGCAGCTGTATCCGGATGTGCTGGGCATCACCGGCGACCGCGGGAACGTGAGCGCCCTGCAGACGCGCCTGCAGCGCGCCGGCGCGTCCGTGGAGTTCCTCCCGGTGAACATCGGCGACGATCTCCCGATCGATCTGGATGCGATCGTCTTGGGCAACGGACCGCTCTCCGCCATGCGCGGCGTCCGCGACGACCTCCTGAAGCATGCCGAGCGCATCCGCGCGCACGTGGCGGACGGTGGTGCGCTGCTGGCGGTCGGCGGCGGCGCCGAGCTGCTCAGTCGCGAGGTGACCACGCTGGAGGGGGAGAGGATCGAGGGGCTCGGCGTCTTCGACGCATCCGTCGAGCGCACCCGGCAGCGCAAGGTCGGCTACATCGTCGTCGAGACCCCGATCGGCCGTGTGATCGGCTTCGAGGACTACGCCAGTGAATGGAAGCTCCACGACACCGAAGACGGCTACGGCCGCGTCGTGTCCGGGCAGGGCAGTTTCGCCCTGCCCACGTCGGGAGGGCAGACGGAGCTCCCCCGGGGAGAGCTCATCCGGATCGGGAACGCGATCGCGTCGAACGTGCAGGGTCCGCTGCTGCCGCTCAATCCCGACCTCGTCCGGGACATCCTCACCGGAATCGCCACGCGGCGGGGCCTGGAGTGGAACCTGATGGCGGGCGTCGACTCCCTGGACGCATACGCGTCCGGTGCGCGAGTGGCGATCGAGACGCTCGTACACGGCAAGGGCTTCAACAGCATCCAGCTCTGAACCGGAGGCGGACATGTCAGGCAGTTCGGCGCCGCGCGCGCTTCTCAGCAGGAGCGCGCTGATCCGGAACGCCCGAGGGCTCCTCTCCGGTGGCGGCGTCGTCGATCTGCGTCACGACGGACTCGGGCACGGCCTCGCCGACGTCGCGCCCATGGTCGTCGAGGCCGGGGCCACCGGCGTGCTCGTCGATGAGGACGCCGATCTCGTGCGCCTCGCCGGCCTGGACATCCCGGTTCGCACCCACGGCGACGCGGACGTCGATCCGCTGAGCCTGTTCGGCATCCCAGGAGACGCAGGCGCGCCGGGCATCCCCGTGATGACCCTCGAGGGGACGGTCCTGAGCACCAAGTCCCTGAGGCAGGGGGAGGCCGTCTCCTACGGCTATACCCACCGAGCCGCGCGCGATACGCGCGTCGCACTGGTCACCGGAGGCTATGCGCAGGGGATTCTGAGAGCGCTCGGCAACCGTGCGCGCGTCGGGATCGCCGAGCGCACGCACCCGATCGTCGGACGCATCGCCATGGACGTGTGCGTCGTCGATCTGGAGGGCGAGGATGCTGCGGACGGCGATCGCGTGATCTTCTTCGGCGGGAGCGGACGGATGCAGGACGCCCTCGCGCAGTGGTCCGCGGTGTCCGGACTCACCGCCCTGGAGATGGCCGTCGTCGTCGGACGGCGTGCCGAACGGAAGTGGGTCGCATGAACGCACCGGTGCTGGAGATCTCCCGCGCGGTGTTCCGTGCGAACATCGCGGCGATCCGATCGCGCCTGGGCTCCTCGCAGCTCATGCTGGTGATGAAGGACGATGCCTACGGTCACGGTATCGAATGGGCCGTGCCCGCTGGCGAAGAGGCCGGTGTGCGCTGGTTCGGGGGCTACGACATCCCCTCGGCGCTGCGCATCCGCGCTCTCACATCCCGGCGCGTGTACGCCTGGGCGACCTCCTCGATCGAGGAAGTCGAGGCGGCCCTCCGCGCGGACGTGGAGCTCGGCGTCGGCTCGGCGCGTTACCTGCGCGACGTGATCGCCGCCGCGGAGCGCCTGGGCACGCCCGTCGCCCTGCACCTCAAGATCGACACGGGGCTGCACCGCAACGGGTTCCGGCCCGAGCACTGGGACGAGGCCGTGCAGATCGCACGCACCGCCGAGCGACGCGGCTCCGCCCGCATCGCGGGCGTGTGGAGTCACCTTGCGGAGGCGAGCGACGCGGAAGACGATGCCGCCCAGCAGGTGTTCCTCGACGCCGTGCGGCGACTCGAGGCGACCGGCGACGCGCCCGAGGTCCTGCACCTGACCGCTTCGGCCGCCGCCTGGTGGCGTCCCGAGCTGCGCGGGAGCCTGAGCCGCATCGGGGCGTTCTGCTACGGCGTGCGCTCCGCGGACGGCCCCGCCCTCGAGGGCGTGCGCCCGATCGCGCGCCTCGTCGCCACGGTGGAAGAGGTGCGCACCGACCACGTGCGTCTCGGGATCGGATCGTTCCACGGCCTGCCGTCGATCCTCCGCGGTGCCGCGGTCATGACCCCGGCCGGGCCGCGCGGCATCATCCGCATCGACGGAGTCAGCACCGCCGTCGAGACCTGGCCGCGGGCATCCGTGGGGGACCGGGTGGTGCTCTTCGGCCCGGGTGACGACGGTGAGCCGGATGCGACCGGCCTCGCGGAGCGGATCGACACGGTCGGCGAGGAGATACTCACGCGCCTGACGCCCGCTGTCGCGCGGGTGCTGACGGACTAGCGCTCAGGCCTCGATGAGACGCGCGGTCTCGTCGTGCCACGTCGTGGCGATCGCGCGCAGCTTCTCCTCGTACTTGCGACCGTGGTGCGCGCAGAAGAGCATCTCGGTGCCGTTGACCTCGGCGGCGATGTAGGCCTGCGCTCCACAGGAGTCGCACCGGTCCATCGCAGTGAGGCGGTACTCGACGGTCTCTCGCTCAGTCGTAGCGTTCATCTCGGTGCCTCCTCGGAGTTCGGGTTCGATGAGATCGTGCTCAATACAACCACGCGCAGCCTGAGTGCATGCCCGCTTTGCGGCGTGTTTCGCTCTGCGCGTACGCGGCACCCGCGGGGTCGAGCAGGCGCGAGTGTCGCGACCGCCGCCGGGCCCGGCGGGAAATAGACTCGAACATTGTGACCGCCGAGTATTCCGCCCATCATCTCCAGGTGCTCGAGGGGCTCGAGGCCGTCCGCAAGCGTCCCGGCATGTACATCGGGTCCAACGGATCCCCGGGGCTCATGCACTGCCTGTGGGAGATCATCGACAACTCCGTCGACGAGGCCGTCGCCGGCAACGGCTCGAGGATCGACATCCTGCTGCACGCCGACGGCAGCGTGCAGGTGTCCGATCGCGGTCGCGGGGTGCCGGTCGACGTCGAGCCGCGCACGGGGCTGAGCGGCGTCGAGGTGGTCTACACCAAGCTGCACGCCGGCGGGAAGTTCGGCGGCGGGTCGTACGCCGCGTCGGGCGGTCTGCACGGCGTGGGCGCCTCGGTGGTCAACGCGCTCTCCGAGCGCCTCGACGTGGAAGTCGACCGCGGTGGCAAGACCTATGCGATGTCGTTCCACCGCGGTGAGCCCGGGGTGTTCGCCGACGACGGCGAGCCCCGGCCCGATGCGCCTTTCACACCGTTCGAGCAGCGCAGCGAGCTGCGGGTGATCGGCAAGGTGGCCAAGGGCGTGACCGGCACACGGGTGCGCTACTGGGCCGACCGGCAGATCTTCACCAAGGACGCGGCGTTCCAGCTCGGAGACCTCGAGAACCGTGCGCGGCAGACCGCGTTCCTCGTGCCCGGCCTCGAACTCGTCGTCCGCGACGAGCGCCCGAAGGACGATGGTTCGGAGGCCGCCGACACCTCCTATCTGTACGAGGGCGGCATCTCGGAGTTCGTCGACTATCTCGCCGCGGACGCTCCGGTCACCGACACCTGGCGCATCCAGGGCAGCGGGAGCTTCACCGAGACCGTCCCGGTGCTGCAGCCCGACGGGCACATGAAGGCCACCGAGGTGCAGCGCGAGTGCGCGGTGGACATCGCCCTGCGATGGGGTACCGGCTACGACACCAGCATCCGCTCCTTTGTGAACATCATCGCCACGCCCAAAGGCGGAACGCACCAGCAGGGCTTCGAGCAGGAGCTGCTGAAGACCCTGCGCGGACAGGTGGAGCAGAACGCCCGTCGGCTGAAGGTCGGCAACGACAAGCTCGAGAAGGACGATGTGCTGGCCGGCCTCACCGCGGTCCTCACGGTCACGGTGCCCGAGCCGCAGTTCGAGGGACAGACCAAGGAGGTGCTGGGCACCCCGGCCGTGCGCTCGATCGTCGCGCAGGTCATGCGCAGGGAGCTCGCGCAGCGTTTCACCTCGACCAAGCGCGACGACAAGAGCCAGGCGTCGATGCTGCTCGACAAGATCGTCTCGGAGATGAAGGCGCGCGTCTCCGCTCGCGCCCACAAGGAGACGCAGCGGCGCAAGACGGCGCTCGAGTCGTCGTCGCTGCCGGCGAAGCTCGTCGACTGCCGGTCCAACGACGTGGAGCACAGCGAGTTGTTCATCGTCGAGGGCGACTCGGCGCTGGGCACCGCGCGTCACGCACGAAACAGCGAGTTCCAGGCGCTGCTGCCCATCCGGGGGAAGATCCTCAACGTGCAGAAGGCATCGGTGAGCGACATGCTCGGCAACGCCGAGTGCGCGGCGATCATCACCACGATCGGCGCCGGCTCGGGCAGATCGTTCGATCTGAGCGCGGCGCGGTACGGCAAGATCATCCTGATGAGCGACGCCGACGTCGACGGAGCCCACATCCGCACCCTGCTGCTGACGCTGTTCTTCCGGTACATGCGTCCGCTGGTCGAGGCGGGCCGGGTGTTCTCGGCTGTCCCGCCCCTGCACCGGGTGATCGTGATGAACCCGGGGTCCAAGCCGAACGAGACGATCTACACGTACTCCGAGGCCGAGTTGCACACGCTGCTGTCGAAGCTGCAGAAGGCCGGCAAGCGCTGGCAGGACCCGATCCAGCGCTACAAGGGGCTCGGCGAGATGGATGCTGACCAGCTGGCGAACACGACCATGGAGAGGTCCGGGCGCCTGCTGCGTCGGGTCACGATCGAGGACGCGGAGTCCGCGGACGCGGCGGTGCGCACCTTCGAGCTGCTCATGGGCAGCGAGGTCGCGCCGCGTCGCGAGTTCATCATGACCTCCAGCGACAGGCTGAGCCGCGACTCGATCGACGCGTGATGGCGCCGGCGGTGCGGCTGGGCGCTGCGACCGCCGATGACCTGGAGCACGTCGTCTCCCTCAAAGAGCGCGCCCGGCCGCGTCACGGACCTGATGGCGTTCGTAGAGCGCGATACCTGCGGCGACCGAGACGTTCAACGATTCCGCATCGGCGGTCATCGGGATGGCGCAACGATGCTGAGTGATCTTGTCCAGCTGTCGGGATACGCCATGACGCTCGCTGCCCAGGACCAGCGCGAGACGTCCGGTCACCTCACGGAGCGCGTCGAGCGGCTCGGCCGCACCCGCGGACAGGGTGGCCACCTGCAGGCGCTCGCGGGACAGGAAGTCGACACATTCGGCGCGGCCCGCCAGCACGACCGGCACGGAGAACACCAGACCGCGACTGGCTCGGATCAGACGACGATCAGTGATGCTGCGCAACCCGCTGTCGACGAGGATGACTCCTGCTGCTCCCAGCGCTCCGGCCGTGCGTGTGACGGCACCGATGTTCCCGACCAGTCGCACTCCGTCCAGCACGAGCACGTCCCCGGGGCGCTTCAGCAGGTCTCGCGGTCGCAGCGGCCGCGGTGCGCGCGCCAGGGCGAAGACTCGAGCGTCTTTCTGACCGCGGAAGAGCCGGCGTGAGGATTCCGCATCGATGATGCGGAATGGCTCGTCATGCGCTGCTCCGCGCAGCCGCGGCAGGCCCTGCTCCAGCATGCGCTCCGTCGCGTAGAGGGCGTCCACATGCACGTCGCACGCGATCGCCTGCTCGATGTTCTCGGGATCATCGATGAGCACGACGCGCGGCGCGAGCGCACCGCTGCGCAGCACGTCGGCGATGCGCCCGATCTCCTCGCGCTCCGCTCGGACGACCCTTCGGAGAGGGGAGTGCTTCGCGGTCGAGAGTGCGTCTGCCATGCCCCCAGCGTCAGGCCTCACGCGACGTCAGGGTCAAGTCCGCGCTCGGTCACTCCCACTCGGCTGTGGCCGGATCCACCCCGTGGCGTCCGGCGTTGGCGGCGATCACATCGGCCAGCCACGGCGCGAGGCCGGGTTCGAACGCATCGAAGTACGGAGTGAACCTCGCATCGTCGACGTACATCCGGCTGAGGACGACCTGCATGGAATGCGTGCAGTCGAAAAGCGCACCGATCAGTTCACGATGACGCTCGGCGAGGGCGTTGGCTGCGTCATCCCCGGGCGCCGCGCCCGACCGCATGGCGGCGGCGAGATCGGCGTACAACTGCTCGCCCGCTGCGTGCATGCGGGCGCGATCCGTCTCGCTCGCGTGGGCGGCGTTGCGTTGGAACTGCGTCCACTCCGGGGAATCGCCCCAGCGCTCGCGTGCTTCATCGCCCCATTCCTCGCGCCATTCGCTTCCGAAGATCTCCGCCTGCTGACGCGCAGTCAGCAGTGTGCCGGAGGCATGGGAGGAGAGGATGCTGTCGACTGCGGCCGCCATCCGCGTCAGCCGGGCGATGCGCTCCTCGATCAGTTCGCGCTGACGTCTCAACTGCGTGGCCACGTCCAGCCCCGGCTCATCGAGCATTCGTCCGATGTCCGCCAACGGGAAACCGAGTTCGCGGTAGACGAGAACACGGTGCACGCGCGCGACGTCCGCCGGTGAGTACGTGCGATATCCGGCGGCGGTCCGACTCTCGGGGCGGACCAAGCCGGTGGCATCCCAGTGGTGCAGCGTGCGCACGCTGACACCGACCAGCGACGCGAGCTCGCCGACGGTCAGGTCGGCAGGCTCCGTTGTCTCCCTCCCGCCGTCCGCCGGTTCACGAAGCCACGGCGTCATCGAGGCGGGAGCGTTGACATCCACGCTCAGCCGATCGCGGTGCCGACGGAGCCGATCACGGAGTCGAGGGGCTGGCCGGAGGCGTCGCGCTTGGCGCCGGATGCCGGCAGCTGACGCGCGGCCCCGTCCGATCCGATCGCACGGGGTTCCGCACCCACCCAGGCCAGAAGCAGACGGTCCTCGCCCTTCAGGAACGCATGTGCACGCACACCACCGGTTGCGCGGCCCTTGCCGGGGAACTCCGCGAAGTCCGACACCTTGGCGCGTCCGGCATCCGCCCCCGCCAGCATCCCGTCGGAGCCCGACACCGTGACGACCACGGCCTCCTCCGGGGAGGCGAGGACGGTGAACGAGATCACCTCGGCAGCGGCACCGAGCTTCACGCCCGCCATGCCGCCCGCAGGTGCGCCCTGCGGGCGCACGGTCGACGCGGGGAAGTGCAGCAGCTGGGCATCCGAGCTGACGAAGACGAGCTCCGTGTGGTCCGCTGCCGGCGCGGCGCCGACGACCACGTCCTTCGGCTTCAGGCCGATGATCTCGAGCTCGGGGCGCACGGCCAGGCCCGACGGGACGACGCGCTTGACGACGCCGTCCTTCGTGCCCAGCGCCAGTGGCGTGTCGTCGTCGAACCGGATCAGGGCGAGCACGCGCTCGCTCCGATCGGTGAGCCCCAGGTAGTCGTGCATCCGCACACCGGCGCCGAGTCCGACCGAGCTGGCCGGCACGGCGGGGATGTCGATGGGCGTGAACCGCACGACCCGGCCCGCACTCGTGACCGCCCCGATCTCACTGCGCGTCGTGGTCTCCAGCCGCGCCTGGATGGCGTCGTGCTTGCTGCGGCGCGCCGGTGTCGTGATCGTTCCGCCCGGCCCGAGATCCACGCGCACCGCACGACCGGTCGTCGACAGCAGCAGCGTGGTCGGGGCATCAGCGATCTGGAGCTCCGCCGCGGACTTCGTCGTGCGCGCCTTCGGCGGTGCCGCGTTCAGCAGCAGAGTTCGGCGGTGCGTGCCGAACTGCTCGGCCACGGCGTCGAGCTCCAGCGCGACCTGGGCACGGACCAGCGCCGGGTCGGCAAGCAGCTTCTCGAGCTCGGCGATCTCGGCGAGCAGCTTGTCGCGCTCGGTCTCCAGCTCCAGGCGGGAGAACTTCGTCAGGCGGCGCAGACGCAGCTCGAGGATGTACTCGGCCTGAACCTCGTCGAGATCGAACACCTGCTGCAGGCGCTCGCGGGCCGTCTCCGAGTCGTCGGACGAGCGGATGACCTGGATGACCTCGTCGATGTCGAGGATGGCCAGCAGCAGCCCGCGCACGAGATGCAGACGCTCGTTGCGCCGTGCCAGGCGGTAGCGGCTGCGCCGGGTGACCACGTCGACGCGATGCTGCAGATACACCCGCAGCAGTTCCTTGAGCCCGAGCGTGCGAGGCTGCCCGTCGACGAGGGCGACGTTGTTGATGGAGAACGAGTCCTCGAGCGGCGTGTACCGGAACAGCTGCTCCAGCACGGCGGCCGGGTCGAAGCCGGTCTTGACCGTGACGACGAGCCGCAGCCCGTTCTTGCGGTCGGTGAGGTCCTGCACGTCGCTGATGCCCTGCAGCTTCTTGGCGCTGACCGCGTCCTTCAGCTTCTCGATCACGCGCTCGGGACCGACCTGGTAGGGCAGCTCGGTGACGATGATGCCGGTCTTGCGAGGGCCGAGCGGCTCGATCGACGTCTTGGCCCGCAGCTTGAAGGCGCCCCGTCCGGTCTCGTACGCGTCCTTGACGCCGTCGAGGCCCATCAGGATGCCGCCGGACGGGAAGTCCGGGCCCGACACGAAGTCCATGAGCTCGGCCGTGGTGGCATCCGGGTTCTCGAGCAGGTGTGTGGCGGCGGCGACGACCTCGATCAGGTTGTGCGGTGCCATGTTGGTCGCCATCCCGACCGCGATGCCGCTGGCGCCGTTGACGAGCAGGTTGGGGAAGGCCGCCGACAGCACGGCCGGCTGCTGGAACTGGCCGTCGTAGTTGGGGACGAAGTCGACGACGTCCTCGTCGAGGTTCTCGGTCAGAGCCAGAGCGGATGCCGCGAGCCGAGCCTCCGTGTAGCGCGATGCGGCCGGACCGTCATCCAGGGAGCCGAAGTTGCCGTGCCCGTCGACCAGAGGCACGCGCAGCGCGAAGTCCTGCGCAAGGCGCACCAGGGCGTCGTAGATGGCTGAGTCGCCATGCGGATGCAGCTTTCCCATCACCTCGCCGACGACGCGGGCGCTCTTGACATGGCCGCGGTCGGGCCGCAGCCCCATCTCCGCCATCTGGTACAGGATGCGGCGCTGCACGGGCTTGAGTCCGTCGCGGGCGTCGGGCAGAGCGCGCGAGTAGATGACCGAGTACGCGTACTCGAGGAACGAGCCCTGCATCTCCTGGGAGAGGTCGATGTCCTGGATGCGCTCCTGGACGGGCTCGGGTGACGAGGGCTTTGGCATGGACTTCCTGCTGGACGCTCGGGGCGGGTTCGCGACGCCCGGGTACGGTGCGGCGGGACGCCTGTGAAAGACTGACCCGGATGTCTCTCATGCTACCGTCCGGGCTCGAATCGACGCGGAGCATCGCCGGGGTGGCGCCTCAGTTGCTCGCCGCGATCGACGGTGCGCGAGCCGACCTTCCCGCGGTGCGCTCGGCCGTGCTCGTCGTCGTCGACGGACTCGGTGCCATCCCGCTGCGTGCGCACGCGGGTCACGCGAGGACGCTCGCGCCGCGGATGTCGAAGAAGGACATCGCCGCCGCGGTGTTCCCCACGACCACGGCGGCCGCGCTCACGAGCCTGCTGACGGGCGTCGCGCCCGGGGTGCACGGCATGGTCGGATACCGGGTGCTCGACCCGGCGCAGGACCGGCTGGTCAACCAGCTCAGCGAATGGGAGAGCGCCGGGGTCGACCCCCTCACGTGGCAGGGGGCGCCGACCGTGTTCGAACAGGCCTGCGCCGGCGGGCATCCGGCCTTCGCGGTCGGCCTGAAGGAGTACGCCGACAGCGGCTTCAGCCGGGCGACACTGCGCGGGGCGGAGTTCCGCTCGGCGCGCTCCGTCGGCGAGCGCGTGGAGCTGGCGTGGGAGCTGGCCGCGGCGCATGAAGGGGCGCTGGTCTACTGCTACCTGCCCGAGGTCGACAAAGCCGGACACAAGCACGGCGTCGCGTCCGGCTCGTGGGTCGCGGCTCTCGAAGACATCGATGCCGCACTGGCACGGCGCGTGCCCGACGGAGTGGGTGTCCTCGTCACCGCGGATCACGGCATGGTGGATGTGCCTTCGCATCGCCAGCTCTTGCTCGAGGCGAAGGACGGCTGGCACGACGGCATCCGGCACATCGGCGGCGAGCCGCGGATGCTGCACGTCTACACCGAACCGGACACGGAGCCCGCGGGAATCCTCGCGCGCTGGCGGCGAGATCTGCAGGGCTTCGCCGACGTCATCAGCCGCGTAGAAGCGATCGATGCCGGCCTGTTCGGGCCGCTGGTCACGGATGCGGCGCGCGCCCGCATCGGGGACATCCTGGTGATCGCACGCTCCAATGTCGCCGTCTACGACGGCGAGGCGGACGATCAGCGCGGCCGCGGGATGGTGGGCCAGCACGGCGGTCTCACCCCGGAGGAATGGCGGGTCCCGTTCATCCGGATGGGTGCCTTCGCGCGCTGAACCCGGTCACTCGTCGGTACGCGCTCCGAAGACGATCTCATCCCAGCTGGGCATCGCATTGCGCCGTCTGCGCCGGCCGGACGAGTTCTCCGCGGGCTCGGGACGCGCGTCGGGCTCCGTCTCGGGCTCGTCGTCGACGGCGTCGAACAGGGCGATCGGCGACGGCTCCTCGGCCTCGGTCTCGTCGAACAGGGGCGCGGATTCGCGCTGTCCACGCCGGCGCCTCAGCGCCTCGAGCAGGTCGGCGGTCTCGGCGTTCGGCATGCTCTCCTCGGGGGCGCGCCGTGCGGCGGCCTCCTGCGCGGCCGAACTCGAGTGCTCCGGCTCGGAGGCATCGGAGTCGTGCGGCTCCGGCTGAGGGACCAGCCGCGGACCGAACGCACCCGAATCGAAGCGGCTGTCGTCCTTGTAGGGGGAGACCCGCTCGGACTCGACGGCCCTCAGCCGAGGGATGAGTCCCTCGGGCAGTGAGCCCTGCCGGGAGAGCTGGGTGGCGTCGGCGTTGAGGGGCGAGAGCGTGCTGCGCCGGGGATCGAAGGCCCAGCGCGCGTCATGCGCGACCTCGTTCGCGGTGAACTCGAGCTTGACGGTCCAACCGGACTCGTCCTTCCAGCTGGCCCAGCGCTCGTCGCCGGCCTGCAGATCGGCGAGCTTGGCTCGCACCGCCGCGCCGAAGGTCGGCTGCGCGTCGGGCTCGACCTCGCTGCCGATGAGGACGGGAACGGCCAGAGCCTGGCCGACGACATGCTCGCGCTCCGCGAGCACGGGGCCCTCGAAACGGGCGACGTCGGCCTCGCTCACGCCGAGCAGTGCCGCGACCTCCGCGGCCGAGAGACCCGCGCGGATGTGCATCTGGATGTCGCGCGGGCTGGCCGCGAGGCGTGCGGCCGCGGGCTCCGCGTCGCGCGTCGCCCGGCGAACCTCGCGGTGGAGCACGTCGTCGATGGGCAGCGCGAAGCGCTGTCCGGACTCCGTGGCGAGGACGAGGACTCCCGCTTCTGTTCCGACGATGGTGACGTTTTCCATGCCAATGCCCCTCTGATGGGTGTGCGTTCATGCTGTCACGACGACCCGTCACCAGGCGGGAATACCGTGGGCGCGCCGCGAGTTTCCCCGTGCGAGCGCGAAGGCATTTGCCAAATGACCCGCGGTCATGCAGACTAACGCCGCTGAACTCCCGAATCAGCACCCCCCCCGAAACCACTCGCACCACGGAAGTGGAGATCCACCGCATGGCAACCGACTACGACGCCCCTCGTAAGAGCGAAGACGACTCCGAGTCGATCGAGGCCCTCAAGGAGCGTGTGCCGAACAACCAGTCCGGCGCCGGCGACGTCGAGGACGCCGACAATCCCACACCGTTCGACCTCCCCGGAGACGACCTCTCCGACGTGGAGGACGTCGTCGTCGTGCTCCCCGCGCAGCAGGACGAGTTCACCTGCATGAGCTGCTTCCTGGTGAAGCACCGCTCGCAGCTGGACCACGAGGGCCCCGAGGGCCTGATCTGCAAGGAGTGCGCCGCCTGACGACGCGACACCGCGACATGCGCGCCCCGGCCGAACGGCTCGGGGCGCGTTCTGCGTCCAGAAGCGGTCGGGCTCGGTTCAGCGAACGTCGCGGGCCGCGCGGATGGCCGCCGCCAGGCGGTCGGGGGTGCGGGTGGAGATCGTCCAGCTGCGCATCGGGTCGTCCGGGTCGGTGACGGGCACCATCACGATGCCGTCGATGCCACCGCGGATGAGATGCCAGCCGTCGCGAGCGATGTCTCGCGTGCGGCGTTCCCGGGCCTCCTGCCCCGTGAACTCCTGCGGATCGCCGAGCCAGCGTGCGTCGATGTGGGCTCGTCCCGCGTGCAGCACCCCGCCCCGCACGCGGACCGACGGCGAGAGCAGGATGCTGAGGACGACCAGCACGAGCGACACCGCGGCGCCGAGGAGGATGGCGAGGTCGGCCGCCACGGGGGCGAGCACGAGCGAGACCATCGGACCGCCGAGGGCGATCGTGACGATCATCCACAGGCTCGGGGACAGTCGCTCGCGGTAGCTCTCGCGCGAGTCCGTATCGATGTTCTGCATTAGCCTCATGGGGTGACTCATTCCGTTGCCGTTCCCATTATCGCCGCGAACGCTCCCTTCTACGCCCACCCCGGCGACGCCGGTGCTGATCTGGTCGCGAGCGAAGCCGTGCGACTGGAACCCGGGGAGCGTGCTCTCGTCGGCACGGGGCTGCGCATCGCACTGCCCGAAGGATACGCCGCCTTCGTCGTGCCGCGCAGCGGTCTGGCGGCCAGGCACGGCATCACGGTGGTGAACTCGCCGGGAACCGTGGATGCGGGGTATCGCGGCGAGATCAAGGTGAGCCTGCTGAACACCGACAGCACGGACGCGTACGATGTGGCGGTCGGAGATCGCATCGCGCAGCTGATCGTGATGCCCGTGGTCCAGGCGCGGTTCGAGCCCGTCGACGAGCTGCCCGACAGCGTCCGCGGCGAAGGCGGCTTCGGGTCGACCGGATACACCCAGGGAAAGAGCGAATGACTGAAGAGATCGAGCCCACGCTGAAGTCGGCGCCGGAGGACCGCGCGACGGCCGGACCGTTCGATGACGCCGAAGCGAATCCCGTCCGCCCGTACATCGACCTGGGCGGCATCAAGGTGCTGCCGCGCGAGGGCCTCAACCTGCGCCTCGAGGTCGAGGAGCAGAGCAAGCGCATCGTCGCGGTCGGTCTGGACTACGCCGGCTCCTCGCTCCAGGTGCAGCCGTTCGCCGCACCGCGTTCCCGCGGCCTCTGGGACGAGACGCGCGTGCAGTTGCGTGACCAGATCAGGTCGCAGGGCGGACGCGTGGAGGAGCGCGACGGCCCGCTGGGCAAGGAGCTTCTCGCCGAGGTCCCGGCCACGGCCGCAGAAGGCTCGGAGCTGCGGCTGGCCCGCTTCATCGGCGTCGACGGGCCGCGCTGGTTCCTGCGCGGCGTGATCGGCGGCGACGCGGCATCCGATCCCGCGGCGGCGGAGCAGGTCGAGGATCTGTTCCGCTCGATCGTGGTCGTCCGCGGCGGCTCGCCCATGCCTCCGCGCGACCTGATCCCCCTCAAGATGCCGTCCACCCCCGGTTCGGCGTGACCGACGTGCCCGCGGACCGTCCCGACACGGATCGTCCCGACACCGGTCGCCCCGACGAGGACCGCACGGGTGAGTCGAACGAGGAGCCGACGGCCGCCGAGCTCATCGGCGCCGCGCTCGGGGGCGCCGCTCGTCGCGCCGGTCTCGGCGCCGAGACCGGGGCGAGCACGCAGCACGTCGTCTGGGGCGCCATGGGCGGGTGGCGCGGCATCCTCGAGTCGGTGCTGCCGAGCCTCGCCTTCGTCGTGCTGTTCACGATCAGACCCGAGCCGCTCGTCCTGTCGCTCGGAGTCTCGGTCGGACTGGCCGCGGTGTTCACAGTGGTCAGGCTGCTGCAGAAATCGCCGCCGTCGGCGGCGATCGGGGGCCTGGTCGCGGCGGGCGCGGCCGCGCTGCTCGCCCTGTGGACCGGCAACGCCGCCGACAACTTCGTCCCGGGTCTGATCACCAATGCGCTGTACGGCACGGCGATGATCGTCGCCGCTCTCGCCGGGTGGTCGCTGATCGGACTCGCCGTCGGCTTCCTCCTGGGGGAGGGGACGGGCTGGCGCGCCGACCGGCGCAAGCGCCGTGCCTTCTTCTGGCTGGGCATCGCCTGGGGAGTGCTGTTCTTCCTCCGCCTGGGCGTGCAGCTTCCCCTTTACCTCACGGATCAGGTCACGCTGCTGGGCACGCTCAAGCTCGTCATGGGCCTGCCGTTGTTCGCGCCGCTCGTCGCGGTCACCTGGCTCGTCGTCCGAGCGCTCTATCCGCGCGGCGAGTGACGCCTGCGCCCGTGGACTCTGGTAGATTTATCTCGACATCAAGATAAATTTCGGGCTTTTGCCGACCGGGCGCGCGGCGCAGACTGGTAAGGGGAACCTTGCTAGCCGCAGCGCATCGGAGGCGAGCAAGATGGAGTCGCCTGTCGCTCCCATCCGAACAGAAGGAGACGGATCCGTGTCCACGGTGAATAGCTTCGGTGCCAAGAGCACCCTGACGGTCGGCAGCACCGACTACGAGATCTTCCGCATCGACACGGTCGCCGGTCACGAGAAGCTCCCCTTCAGCCTGAAGGTCCTGCTCGAGAACCAGCTGCGCACCGAGGACGGCGCGAACGTCACCCGGGCGCAGATCGAGGCTCTCGGGTCCTGGGACCCGAACGCCGAGCCCGACACCGAGATCCAGTTCACGCCCGCGCGCGTGGTGATGCAGGACTTCACCGGCGTCCCCTGCATCGTCGACCTCGCCACCATGCGCGAGGCCGTCACCGCTCTCGGTGGCGACCCCAACAAGATCAATCCGCTCTCGCCCGCCGAGATGGTCATCGACCACTCGGTCATCGCCGACCTGTTCGGACGACCGGACGCGATCGAGCGCAACGTCGAGATCGAGTACCAGCGCAACGGCGAGCGGTACCAGTTCCTGCGCTGGGGCCAGACGGCCTTCGACGATTTCAAGGTCGTCCCCCCGGGCACCGGAATCGTGCACCAGGTCAACATCGAGCACCTCGCCAAGGTGATCTACGACCGCGGCGTCGACGGGGTGCTGCGCGCTTATCCCGACACCTGCGTCGGCACCGACTCGCACACCACGATGGTCAACGGACTCGGCGTGCTCGGCTGGGGCGTCGGCGGCATCGAGGCCGAGGCGGCGATGCTCGGGCAGCCCGTCTCCATGCTCATCCCGCGCGTGGTGGGCTTCAAGCTCACCGGCGAGATCCCGGCCGGTGTCACCGCGACCGACGTCGTGCTCACGATCACCGACATGCTGCGCCAGCACGGCGTGGTCGGGAAGTTCGTCGAGTTCTACGGTGCGGGTGTGGCATCCGTTCCGCTCGCCAACCGCGCGACCATCGGCAACATGTCGCCGGAGTTCGGCTCCACCGCGGCGATGTTCCCGATCGACGACGTGACGCTCGAGTACTTGCGCCTGACCGGTCGCGACGAGCAGGCCGTCGAACTCGTCGAGCAATACGCCAAGGTGCAGGGCCTCTGGCACGACGCCGACAAGGAGCCGTCGTACTCGGAGTACCTGGAGCTCGACCTCTCCACCGTGGTCCCCTCGATCGCGGGCCCCAAGCGCCCTCAGGACCGCATCCTGCTCTCCGAGGCCAAGACGCAGTTCGAGAAGGACATCGTCAACTACGCCAGCGTGTCGGAGGGCTCGGTCGAGGTCGAGGGAACCTTCCCGGCATCCGATCCCGGCAACGCACCCGGCGTCGAGCGCGAGCACGTCGCCGAGGAGGGCGTCTCCTACCAGCACGAGACGGCTCACGCCGAGTCGATGCTCGTTTCGAGCGGCGACCACGGCGCGTCCAACCCGGTCGAGGTCACCACGCCCGAGGGGCAGCGGTACATCCTCGACAACGGCGCCGTGACGCTGGCCGCGATCACCTCCTGCACGAACACCTCGAACCCGTCGGTGATGATCGCCGCAGGTCTTCTCGCACGCAAGGCGCGCGAGAAGGGCCTGAAGCAGAAGCCGTGGGTCAAGACGACCCTCGGACCCGGGTCGAAGGTCGTCACCGACTACTACGAGAAGTCCGGGCTGGACAAGGACCTCGAGGGTCTCGGGTTCTACACCGTCGGCTACGGCTGCACGATCTGCATCGGGAACTCCGGTCCGCTGATCGACGAGGTGTCGGCCGCGGTCAACGAGCACGATCTCGCCGTCACCGCCGTGCTGTCGGGCAACCGCAACTTCGAGGGACGCATCAGCCCCGACGTGAAGATGAACTACCTCGCGAGCCCCCCGCTGGTCGTGGCGTACGCCCTGGCCGGGTCGATGCACTTCGACTTCGACAACGACGCGCTGGGCACCGACGAGACGGGCAACGAGGTCTTCCTGAAGGACATCTGGCCCGATCCCGACGAGGTGCAGGCGATCATCGACACCTCGATCTCGCGCGACCAGTTCATCAAGCAGTACGCGACGGTGTTCGACGGCGACGAGCGCTGGACGAGCCTGCCCACCCCGACCGGCCCCGTGTTCGAGTGGGATGAGGACTCCACGTACGTCCGCAAGGCTCCGTACTTCGACGGCATGGGACTGACCCCGGCACCGGTCACCGACATCACCGGCGCGCGCGTGCTGGCGACGCTCGGCGACTCCGTCACCACCGACCACATCTCGCCCGCGGGCAACATCAAGGCCGGCACGCCGGCCGCGCAGTACCTCACCGAGCACGGTGTCGCGCAGAAGGACTTCAACTCGTACGGCTCGCGCCGTGGCAACCACGAGGTGATGATCCGCGGCACGTTCGCGAACATCCGCCTGAAGAACGCGCTGGTCAAGGCGGTCAACGACGGACAGCAGATCGAGGGCGGCTTCACCCGCGACTTCACCCAGGCCGGCGGTCCGCAGGCGTACATCTACGATGCGTCGCAGAACTACCAGGACCAGGGCACCCCGCTGGTGATCTTCGGCGGCAAGGAGTACGGCTCGGGCTCGTCGCGCGACTGGGCGGCGAAGGGGACGAACCTGCTGGGCGTGAAGGCGGTCATCACCGAGAGCTTCGAGCGCATCCACCGCTCGAACCTCATCGGCATGGGCGTCGTGCCGCTTCAGTTCCCGGCCGGCGAGACCTGGGAGAGCCTGGGTCTCGACGGCACCGAGGTCGTCTCGATCGAGGGCCTGACCGCGCTCAACGAGGGCATCACCCCGAAGACGGTGAAGGTCACCGCGACCCCGAGCGAGTTCTCGGCCGAGGGCCGCGAGCCCATCACCTTCGACGCGGTCGTCCGCATCGACACCCCCGGTGAGGCCGACTACTACCGCAACGGCGGCATCCTGCAGTACGTACTGCGCTCGCTGGTCTGACACCTCTCACCCGAAGGGCCCGGATGCCGCGCATCCGGGCCCTTCGCGGCCCCCGCACACCGAACACCCACCACCCGGCGATAGACTGGAGACAGTTCGCACGGCGCATCGCCGCGCACGTCGTCGAGTCGCGGAGGAGCGTCCATGCCGATCCTGCCGAGCATCACCGGCCCACGGGACCTCGACCGGCTCACGCCGGAGCAGCTCACCGAGCTGGCATCCGAGATCCGCGCATTCCTGGTCGAGAACGTCGCCCGCACCGGCGGCCACCTCGGACCGAACCTCGGCGTCGTGGAGCTGACGATCGCACTGCATCGGGTGTTCTCCTCGCCCGATGACCCGTTCATCTTCGACACCGGCCACCAGTCCTACGTGCACAAGCTGCTCACCGGACGGCAGGACTTCTCGGCGCTGCGCTCCCGCGGCGGTCTCGCCGGCTACCCGCAGCGGGCGGAGAGCGCCCATGACGTCGTCGAGTCCTCGCACGCCTCCAGCTCGCTCAGCTGGGCGGACGGCGTCTCCCGCGCGCTCACGGCCACCGGGCGCGCCGATCGGCATGTCGTCGCCGTCGTCGGCGACGGCTCGCTCACGGGCGGGATGACCTGGGAGGCGCTGAACAACATCTCCGACGACAACGACCGCAACCTCGTCATCGTCGTCAACGACAACGGACGCTCGTACGCGCCGACCATCGGCGGCATGTCCCGGTATCTGAACCGTGTCCGCACGGCCGCCGCCTATCGCGAGATGCATCGCAAGTCGGATCGACTGTTCCGGGCATTCGGACCGCTGGGGCGCGCGCTGTTCCGGGGTGTGCGCGGCGGCACACACGGATTCCTCTCGCGCTTCACCAACAACGCGGCACTGTATTCCAATCTGGACATCAAGTACCTCGGCCCGGTCGACGGACACGACATCCCGGCGCTGCTCGAGACCCTGAAGCTGGCGAAAGAGTACGGCGCCCCCGTGATCGTCCATGCGATCACGGAGAAGGGCCGGGGCTATCAGCCCGCACTTGACGACGTCGCGGACCAGTTCCATGCCGTCGGCCGCATAGATCCGAGAACCGGCGGAGCACTGTCGGCATCGTCGGGACGAGCGTGGACCGACGTCTTCGCGGAAGCGCTCGTCGAGGTCGGAGGGCGGCAGAAGAACGTCATCGCGATGACGGCCGCGATGCTGCGACCGACCGGACTGGCACCCTTCGCGGAGCGCTTTCCGGATCGCGTCTACGACGTCGGCATCGCCGAGCAGCACGCGGTCGCGTCCGCCGCCGGGCTCGCGTTCGGCGGGTTGCATCCCGTCGTGGCGATCTACGCCACCTTCATGAACCGCGCGTTCGATCAGGTGCTCATGGACGTGGCCCTGCACCGCGCGGGGGTCACGTTCGTGCTCGATCGGGCCGGGGTGACCGGTCCCGACGGTCCGAGCCACCACGGCATCTGGGACCTCGCCATGCTGCAGCTCGTGCCGGGCATCCGCATCGGCGCGCCGCGCGACGCCGCCCGCCTGACGGAGATGCTCGACGAGGCCGTCGCCGTCGATGACGCACCGACGGTCATCCGCTACCCGAAAGGGTCCGTGCCGGAGGAGATCCCCGCGATCGAGCGGCTGGACGACGGCGTCGACGTGCTCTCGCGCGACGACACCGAGGACGTCCTGCTCGTGGGCATCGGACCGTTCACATCACTGGCGCTCGAGGTCGCGTCGCGACTGCGCGCGCAGGGCATCGGCGCCACCGTGATCGACCCGCGCTGGGTGATCCCCGTGCAGTCCTCGCTGGTCGACCTGGCGCGGCGGCATCGGCTGGTGATCACGCTCGAGGACGGCATCCGCGTGGGAGGCGTCGGCACGCGCGTGCGTCAGGTGCTGCGCGAGGCCGGCATCGACACGGCAGTGGATGAGCTGGGCGTTCCCGACGAGTTCATCGATCACGCGACACGCGAGGAGATCCTCGAGGATGCGGGACTGACCGCGGCGAAGATCGCGCATGACGTCGTGGCGCAGGTACTCGGGCGCCGTGTCCCCGTCGCGCGTCAGAGCGGCGAGACCGGCGCGATCGAGATCCCGATCCACGAGACCCGCTGACCGGCGTCAGAGTCCGCTCGCGCCGTCTTCATACGCGGCATCCTCGTCGAGCACCGCCGGCCGACGCAGGGCGCGGACACGTGTCCGCGCCCGATGCGCATGCCGCATCGCGTGAGCCCACCCGCCCAGCACCGAGATCGCCGAGACGATGACCACCGTCCATGACCACGCGGACGTGAGCGCGTCGGGCAGCAGGACATCCGTGCTGGCGACATAGAGCAGCACAACGCCGAACCCGGTGGCGGCGCCGAGTGCGGTGAAGGCCAGAGCGTGGAGCCCGACGGCCCGCACGCGCACGAGCGCGCGACCGAGCAGCCAGGCCAGGGGACAGCCGGCGAGCATCACGGCCAGGCTGATCGCACCGCCGACGACAGCCCCGTAGCCGAGCAGGAGGACAGCACCCCCGGGGTCGCCGCCGGCCAGCGAGAGAAGGACGAGCGCACCGATCAGGATCGCCATGAAGACGGTCCAGGCGGTCACGGCACCCCGGGCCAGGTCGCGGAAGCCGAAGTCCATCGGATGCGCGGCACCGCCATGCGACGCCGGCGTCTTCACGGCCGGACCCCGGCGACCTGCTCGAGCAGATCGCGGACGACGCCCCGCACGCCGGGAAGCCGGGTGAAGGGGAGGCTCACGGTGAGAACGCGCAGGGCGGTGTCGAGCAGGCGGCCGGTACGGCTCCGGTCGTCGGAGTCGTCGTACGTCCAGCGCAGCACCAGCGCGAGGTAGGCCACGAACAGTGCTTCGGGGAGCCGGTCGGCGATGTCCTCGGGCAGGCGGTGCTCCGCATCCGCCACGGCGTGCCGGAACAGACCGATGGTCACTTCACGAGCGGGGGAGGACTCCCGCGAGAGCGGGTTGATCGGAGAGTCCGGTGCGATCATCGCGCTGAGGAATCCCGGGGCGACCCGCCGGTACGGCTCGAGTGTCGCCAGGCCGGTCTCGAACACGATGCGCAGTCGCTCGACCACGCCGATGGCCTCGCCGAGACGCTCGGCGGCGATCTGGGCATGCTCGTGCTGCACCTGTTCGTAGAGCTCCTGGACGAGGTGGGTCTTCGACGGGAAGTAGTAATAGGCGCTGCCTGTCGAGACTCCGGCCTCATCGGCGATGAGGCGGATCGTCGTGTCGGCGTATCCCCGTGAGACGAACGAGTTGATCGCGGCGTCCCGGATGCGGGTGCGCGTCTTCTCCGCCTTGGGCGTGAGCTCAGAACTGAACATGTTCAAATCCTAGCGCACGGGCATCCGGCGCTGCGGACACGCTGGCGCGCTCAGTTCAGGGCGTGCAGGGCGGCGACGGCATCCGCGTGCGGATCGGAGCCGCGCAGGGCGCCGGCGAGCAGATAGCCGTCTGTCAGCGCATCTCCGGTGATCATCACGCGCACGAGCTCCACGCCGCAGGCGGCGCGCAGCTGGCTCGCGCAGGCGGCGAGCACACGGCGGTTGATCTCGTCGTTGTGCGGAAGCTCGTCGGCGTCGAGCTGGCGGATCGTGTCGCGCAGGGCGGCACCGACGATGTTCGACGCGCGCTCCTTGACGTTGACGACGTCGAGCTCGAAGACGCGCAGGTCGCGGCCAGTCGGTATCGGTCTCCATTCGAACGAGGCGTGCACTCGATGCTGGTGACCGTTCAGGCCGGTCATCTCCCGCGCGGGAAGGTCACTCGCGCGGCAGCGGACGTCGATCAGCCGGTACCAGTAGAACAGCGGGAACGCGCCGTGCGATCCGGGAGCGAGCACCACCACCTCGCCGACGGCTCCGCCCATGCCGGTCTTGCGGCGGGCGGGCCGGTTGCGGATGATCGGTTTGCCGTTGCGCGTGCGGATCGCGGCCCAGCCCTCGTCCACGGTGACGATGAAGAGCTTGAGCAGTGCGGGGACCACCAGCAGGATCGTGAGCAGAGCGGTGCCGGTCTTCAGCAGACTCGACATCCCCTTGGCGCTCATCATCGTCAGGAGCATGTCCATGCCACCACTGTGCCGCCTCGCGACCGGTCGGATGCACCGAAGCCGCCCCCGGGGCGGAGGTGTTCACACGCTGTTCCTCGCGCGTTCCGCGCCCCGTCCCGGCACGGAAAGGGGCGGGAGGCGCTCAGGCCTCCCGCCCCGACGTGCCCGATGTCAATCGTGCGCGATGCCGCGGATCGGAGGATTGTGGAACGTGGTCTGGAAGACGCGCTCCGACGCGCCCTCGCGATCGAGGTAGGGCGAGGCGCCGCCGTCGATGAACGGCCAGCCGGCCCCGAGGATCAGGCAGAGGTCGATGTCCTCGACCTCGGGGACCACGCCCTCGTCGAGCATGATCCTGATCTCCTGCGCCAGACCGTCCTGCACGCGACGCAGGATGGTGTCCGCCGACGCCGGCGTCTGACCGACGTTGCCCTTGAGCGCCTTCTCGGCCGCCTTCGTCCAACCGGTAACCCGCCCGCCCTTGTCCTTCTCGACGACCGCCTCCAGCTCTGCGAGAGCATGGAAGTTCTCGTTCGCGTAGAAGCGCTCCGGGAAGGCGCGGACCATGGTGTCCTGCACATGGGCGGCGACCTTCCACCCGACCAGGTCGATGAGCTGGAAGGGTCCCATCGGCAGGCCGAGCGGAGCGAACGCCTTCTCGACCTCGACCACCGGTGCGCCTTCGTAGACGGCGCGCGCGGCCTCGCCCATGACCTTCGCCAGCAGACGGTTCACGACGAAGCCGGGGGCGTCGGCCGTGAGCACGGCGTTCTTGCCCAGACCCTTCGCGACTACGAACGCGGTCGACAGTGCGGCATCCGTCGTGGCGTCCGTCTTCACGATCTCGATCAGCGGCATGACGGCGACCGGGTTGAAGAAGTGGAAGCCGACCAGGCGCTCGGGGTGGGCGAGCTTCGCGCCGATCTCCTCCACCGACAGCGAGGACGTGTTCGTCGCGAGAATGGCGTCCTCGGCGATGATCTTCTCGATCTCGCCGAACACCTGCTGCTTGACGCCGACCTCCTCGAACACGGCTTCGATCACGAAGTCGCAGTCCGCGTAGAGGCTCTTGTCGGTGGTGCCCGTCACGAGCGAACGCAGCTTGTTGGCGGTGTCGGCATCGAGGCGTCCCTTCGCCTCGAGCTTGCCGATCTCCTCGTGGATGTAGGCGACGCCTTTGTCGACGCGCGCCTGGTCCAGGTCGGTGATGAGCACCGGCACCTGCAGCTTGCGGACGAACAGCAGCGCGAACTGACTGGCCATGAGGCCCGCACCGATGATGCCGACCTTGGTGACCTTCTTCGCCAGCGCCTTGTCGGGTGCGCCGACGGGCCGCTTGGCGCGCTTCTGCACCAGGTCGAACGCGTACATCGAGGCGGCGAACTGATCGCCGGTCACGAGCTCGGCGAGCGCCTCGTCCTCGCGGGCGAAGCCCTCCGCCTTCGTACCGCTCCTGGCCTTGTCGAGCAGCTCGAGTGCAGCGTACGGCGACTTCGGCACGGTGCCGATCTTGGACTCGAGCATGGTGCGCGCCATCTTGATGGCGACCGGCCACTTGACGGTGCGCTCGATCTTGCCCGGGACGTTCTTGCGCTCCACCTTCTTGCCGCCGAGGACCGCGTCGGCCCACGCCAGCGAGTTCTCGAGGAAGTTCGCCGCCGGGAAGACGGCGTCCATGAGGCCCAGCTCGAAAGCCTGCTGAGGCTTGAGCATCCGGTTCTGCTTCAACGGGTTCGAGATGACGACCTCGAGTGCGTTCTCGATGCCGATCAGGTTCGGGATGAGGTATGCGCCGCCCCAGCCGGGGATGATGCCGAGGAAGACTTCGGGCAGGGCGAGAGCGGCTGCGGACGCGTCCACCGTGCGGTACGTGGAGTTCAGTGCGATCTCCATGCCGCCGCCCAGGGCCAGTCCGTTCACGAAGGCGAAAGAGGGCACGCCGAGCTCGGAGAGCGATCCGAGGACTTTGTGACCGAGCTGCGCGATGAGTCGCGCGTTGTCCTTCGACCCCAGGCGACTGATGTCGGACAGGTCCGCACCGGCGGCGAGGATGTACTGTTTGCCGGTGATGCCGACGGCCTGGATCTCTCCGGCCGCCGCGCGCGCCCTCAGTCCGTCCAGGGTCTCTCCGAGCTCGGTGAGCGTCGCAGGACCCAGGGTGTTCGGTCGCGTGTGGTCGCGACCGTTGTCCAGGGTGATCAGCGCCAGCACTCTGCCCGAGGCGAGCCGGATGTCGCGCACGGGGGAGTGCGTGATGACCTCGCCCTCGGTCAGCGCCATGATGGGCGAGAAGTCGACGTCTTCGTAGCTCACTTCTTCTTCTTTCCGTCGTAGAACGGGTTCTCCCAGACGACCGAGCCGCCCTGACCGAGACCGACGCACATCGCGGTCAGTCCGTAGCGCACGTCGGGGCGCTCGGCGAACTGCGCCGCGAGCTGGATCATCAGGCGCACGCCGGATGCGGCGAGCGGATGCCCGAGGGCGATCGCACCGCCCCACTGGTTGACCCGCGGGTCGTCGTCCGCGATGCCGAAGTGGTCGAGGAGGGAGATGACCTGGATGGCGAAGGCCTCGTTGAGCTCGAACAGCCCGATGTCGTCGATGGTCAGACCGGCCTTCTTCAGGGCCTTCTCGGTCGAGGGGATCGGGCCGATGCCCATGATCTCCGGCTGCACGCCGGCGAAGGCGAACGACACCATCCGCATCTTCGGGGTGAGACCGAACTCCTTCACGGCGCCTCCGCCCGCGAGCAGCGACATGGTGGCGCCGTCCGTGAGCGGCGAGGACGTGCCGGCGGTGACGCGCCCGTGCGCACGGAACGGCGTCTTCAGCGCCGCCAGGTCGTCCATGGTCGTCTGCGGGCGTCGGCCCTCGTCCTCGGTGGCGAGGCCCCAGGCGCCATCGGCGCCGCGGATCGCCACGGAGACCAGGTCGGGCTGGATCTTCCCGGCGTCGTAGGCGGCCTGTACCTTGTGCTGGCTGAGCATCCCGAAACGGTCGGAGCGCTCCTTGGTGAGGTGCGGGAAACGGTCGAAGATGCGCTCCGCGGTCACGCCCATGTTGAGGGCGCCGGGGTCGACCATCTTCTCCGCGACGAAGCGGGGGTTGGGGTCGGCGTTGCCGCCGATCGGGTGGTGCCCCATGTGCTCGACTCCGCCGGCGAGGGCGAAGTCGTACATACCGACGCCGATGGACGCCGCCATCGTTGTGACGCTCGTCATGGCGCCGGCGCACATGCGCTCCACGGCGAGGCCGGGGACGGTCTGCGGGAGGCCGGCGAGGATCGCGACCGAGCGGCCGAGGGTGAGGCCCTGATCGCCTGTCTGCGAGGTCGCGGCGATCGCCACGTCGTCGATGCGGTCGGCGGGGACGGATGCATTGCGCTCCATCAGGCCGATGGTCGCCTTGACGGCGAGGTCATCCGCGCGGGTGTTCCAGTACATGCCCTTTTCGCCGGCGCGCCCGAAAGGGGTGCGCACTCCATCGACGAAGAAGACGTCCGAGATCTCGGCCACTCCTGCCTCCATTGGTTGGGATGCCTACAGCCTAGGAGTGCCCGTCGGGCGCCTGGAATCGGTTGGATCGAACCTACGAAGCGTCTTCCTCGGCGTCCGAATCCGGTTGCGGACCTTCTACAAAGGCAGACGCGATCTTCTGTGCAGTATGCGCAATCTGCCAAGGTCGGGCGCCGAGATCTGCAAGTGCCGCGCCGATGGCATCCGCAGTCAGCGCCGGGGGCTGCCATGCCACCCGCCGCAGATGCTCGGGGGTGAGCAGGTTCTCGGTGGGCATGTGCAGCTCCTCGGCGATCGCCTCCACGACCGGACGAGCGGCCTTCAGCCGCAGATCGGCCTCGGGATTGCGATCGGCCCAGGCGCGCGGCGGCGGTAGCGCGTCGCTCGGCACGCGTTCCCGAGGCAGATCCTCGGTGGTGCGTCCACGATCGATCGCCTCCCACCAGCGATCCAGCTGAGTGCGGCTGGCCCGCCCGTTGAACTCCTTGATCGCTGCGAGTGCGGACTTGCTCGCAGGTGCGGCGAGCACGGCTGCCAGCAGGGCCCGGTCGGGGACGAGCCGCCCGGGGGAGACATCCACCTCCTGCGCGTACTCCTCGCGGGCCGTCCACAACTCGCGGGCCACCGCGAGTTGACGCGCGCCGCGCACCTTGTGAAGGCCGCTGAGCCGGCGCCACGGCTCAGCGCGCGGCGGCTTCGGTGCACGGGTGAGAGTCGCGTCGAACTCCTCCCGGGCGATCTCGGTCTTGTCCGCGGCGACGAGTTCCCGCGCGAGAACGTCGCGGACGTCGAGAAGATGGAGGACGTCGAGCGCGGCGTACTCGAGCCACGACTCGGGAAGCGGGCGCGTGGACCAGTCGGCCGCCGAGTGCGCCTTGGCGAGCGTGATGCCGATCGTGCGCTCGACGACCGCGGCCAGGCCGAAACCGTCGCTGCCCAGCAGCCGCGACGCCAGCTCTGTGTCGAAGATGCTCGCGGGGCTCAGCCCGAGCTCCCGCAGCGAGGGCAGGTCCTGGCTGGCCGCGTGGAAGACCCACTCGGCCTCTCCGATGGCATCCTGCAGCGCGGAGAAGTCGCCGATCGCCGGCGGATCGAACAGGAAGACGCCGGTGCCGCGACGGAACACCTGCACGAGGTAGGCGCGCTGGGAGTAGCGGAAGCCGGATGCCCGCTCCACGTCCACCGCCACGGGCCCTTCGGCGGCCGAGAGCGCGCGGCAGGCGTCCTCGAACTCCGTGCGGTCACCGATCACGGAGTATTCAGCCACGTCCGCCCCTTCTCGCGCCGAGCACGGCGACGTCCTCGGAACCCGGCGGAAGCCCCGCCAGCATTCCGACCAGCTCGGCCCATGCTTGCACATGAAGGCGCAGCGGCGCCTCCGGCGTCCACGACGCGCGCAGCTCGATCTGGGCGCCGTCGCCCTCCTGCGCGAGTGAGCCGAACCCTTTCGACAGCATCTTCGTCGACGTCCCGGACGCGGCGTGATACACCGCGTCGCGCGAGTCCAGAGCATCCACCAGCCACGACCAGGCGACGTCGGCGAGCAGCGGATCCGTGCCGATCTCCGGCTCCAGAGGCGCCTGCGCGAAGGCGACGATCCTCCAGGCGCCGTCCCATGCCGGCGGCTCCTCGGGATCGTGCAGCAGCACGAAACGGCCCGTGCCGTACGCCGAGTCGCCATGGTCATCGGGACGCACGTCGGCGGCGAGCGCGAGGGCGTACGGGGCCAGGCCCGCCGGTGACGGGATCTCGCGCACGACGACGTCGGGGCGGAACGAGGTCTCGCGCAGCTCTGCCGCGGCCTCGTCGAAGAGCGCTGCGGCATCCGGGTGTGCGGTCACGTGGACAGGCTAGAGTCAGGAGGCGATGAAGAGTCTCAGGCACGCCGTAGCCATCGCGGTCCCCGCGCTCGTCGCCCTGGGCGCCGCGGCCGCGATCGCGGTGTTCTCGACGGCGCGCCGTGTGGTCACCCCGTCGGTGCGCCGCACCGACACCCGGATCGTCGCGGTCGACACCGGCGCGCAGACGATCGAGCTCACGCGCACGAGCGACACCGAGCTCCCCGGCCGCTATGGGCTGTTCACGACCGGCACCTACGGCTATGTGAAGCTCGGCGCGGTGCTCGGCGCGGATGCCAGGACCGTGCGCCGTAAGCTGCTGACCCAGATCGAACCGGGCGCGCAGGTGGACAGGGACGCCGCCTTCAGCGGCTGGTACTACGTCACCCCCAGCGAGCTGCACCTCCCCTGGGAGAGCGTGCTCATCGGCTCTCCCGTCGGCCCGTGCCCCGCCTGGCTCTTTCCCGCCGCGTCGGACACCTGGGTGATCCAGGTGCACGGACGCGGCACCACTCGCTCCGAATGCCTGCGCGCCGTGCCCGTGTTCCACGCGCTCGGACTGCCGACGCTCGTCGTGTCGTACCGCAACGACGGCGAGGCGCCGCGGTCACGGGGCGGAAGCTACGCCCTCGGCGCGTCGGAGTGGCGGGACGTCGACGCGGCGATCGGTCATGCGCTGAGGCACGGCGCACGACGAGTGGTGCTGATGGGCTGGTCGATGGGAGGGGCCATCGCCCTGCAGACCGCGGTCTCCTCGGGCCACCGGGACCGCATCGCCGCGCTGGTACTCGACTCGCCCGTGGTCGACTGGCGCACCGTACTGCGCTTTCAGGCACGAGAGGAGGGGCTCGTCGACCCGCTTCCCGGTCTCGCCATGGGCGTTCTCCAGAACACTCTGACGGCCCGATTCGGCGGAGCGGAGGGTGCCATCCGCTTCGACCGCCTGGACATGGTGGCGCGTGCTGCGGAACTCGAAGCGCCGATCCTCATCCTGCACAGCGACGACGACGGCTTCGTCCCCTCCGACGCCTCGCACGCTCTGGCCACCGCACGGCCCGATCTCGTGACGATGCGCGCGTTCGCCGTCGCGCGGCACACCAAGCTGTGGAACTACGACCAGTCGCGTTGGACGGGTGCCATCACCCGGTGGATGACGGAGCAGGGGCTCAGCGCTTCTGCGTGACCTGGCGCTTCGCGCGCATCAGCATCCCGGTCATCCCCGCGATCCGCAGGGGTGAAACGGCCTTGGTCAGCCCGATCGTCTGCGGATAGTCGCCGGGGATGGCGAGCACCTCGTCCGGGCTCAGCCCGGTGATGCCCTGTGCGAGGATGCTCGCGAAGCCGCGCGTGGTCGGCGCCTCCGGCGGCGCCGTCGCGTGCATGGCGACGACGCCGTCGACGACCTCGACGTTGATGAACACGGGGGACTGGCACTCCGCCACGCGCTCGTACATCTCGGGGTGGTCCGCGAGGTGGGCGGGCACCTCGGGGAGCTCGTTCGCGAACTCGAGGAGCAGCTCGAGGCGATCCGCCTCGGCGAGCTCGAGGAACTCGTCGCGGAACTCCGCGAGCCGCTCCGGAAGGTGCGTGTCAGTCACCCTGTGATTCTCGCACGATCAGAGCGTGCCCGGCTCGGTGCCCGTCGCGATCGGCACGCGGACGGCACTGCCCCACTCGGTCCAGGATCCGTCGTAGTTGCGCACGTTCTGGAAGCCGAGCAGGTGCTGCAGGACGAACCAGGTGTGGCTGGAGCGCTCACCGATGCGGCAGTACGCGATCACATCGTCGCCGTCGTTCAAGCCGGCCTCGTCGCGGTAGATGGCGTCGAGTTCGGCGCGCGACTTGAACCCGCCGTCCGGGGCCACGGCGCGGGCCCAGGGAACGCTCTGGGCGGTGGGGATGTGACCGCCGCGCAGCGAGCTCTCGTCTGGGTAGGCGGGCATGTGGGTGCGCTCTCCGGTGTACTCCTCGGGGGAGCGCACATCGATCAGGGGGCCGGTTCCGATGAAGGAGAGCACGTCTTCCTTGTACGCGCGCAGCGCCGAGTCGTCGCGTTCGACGACGGGGTACTCGGTCGCGGGACGCTCGGTCCTGTCGGTCGTGATCTCGCGACCCTCGGCGATCCACTTGTCGCGTCCGCCGTCGAGCAGGCGCACGTCCTCGTGCCCGAAGAGCGAGAACACCCAGAGCGCGTAGGCGGCCCACCAGTTGTTCTTGTCCCCGTAGATGACGATGGTGTCGTCCCGCGAGATCCCCTTGCGGCCCAGCAGCTCGGCGAAGCCCTCGCCGTCGACGTAGTCGCGCACGACGGGGTCGTTCAGCTCGGTGTGCCAGTCGACCTTCACCGCACCGGGGATGTGGCCGGTCTCGTAGAGCAGGACATCCTCGTCGGACTCGACGACCACCAGCCCCGGCGTACCAAGGTTCGCGGCGAGCCAGTCCGTGGTCACGAGTCGGCCGGGCGTGGCGTACTCGGCGAATTTGGCGGATGAGGTGTCGTGTTCGACGGTCACAGTTGCTCCTCTGGATGCAGGACGCGGGACGGGGTGAGGCGACGGCGTAAAGTTGAGCCGTCCCCATCGACGATAGATCCCTTCGGGCGTGCCCGCATCCGGATCGTAAGAGTATGACCTCAGGAATGTGATGACCCAGCAGACCAGCACCGGCATCGTGCATCTGACCGATCGCACGCCGTCCGTCACCGGACCGGAGATGCTGGCGGGTCTCGTGCCGCCGCCGCAGTTCGACCAGGCCACTTTCGACAGCTACCGCGCCGACCCCGCCCACCCCTCCCAGGAGGCTGCGAAGGAGACCCTGCAGCGCTTCGCCGGACGTGGTGAGCCCGCCAAGCGGGGCGGGCTCTTCCGTCGCGCGCCCAAGGAGACGCCCATGAAGCCGGGCGTGTACCTCGACGGCGGCTTCGGCGTCGGCAAGACGCACCTCCTGGCCTCGATCTACCACGCGCTTCCCGCACGCAGGAAGTACTTCGGCTCCTTCATCGAGTACACCGCGCTCGTGGGCGCCCTCGGCTACCGCAACACCGTCGACCTGCTGCGCGGAGCCGATCTGCTGTGCATCGACGAGTTCGAGCTGGACGATCCGGGCGACACGATGGTGATGACCCGCCTGCTCGGCGAACTGGTCGCATCCGGCACCCGGCTCGCCGCCACCTCGAACACGCCGCCGAACGCCCTCGGCGAGGGACGGTTCGCGGCGCAGGACTTCCTGCGGGAGATCCACGCCATGTCCGACAGCTTCCAGACCCTGCGCATCGACGGCGTGGACTACCGTCAGCGCGCGATCGACGGCAGCTCCGTCACGATGGACGAGGCAGGATACGCTGCGGCGCTGACCGCGGCAGCGTCCGGAGGCGTCGCCTCGGACGACGCCTTCCACGACGTCGTGCGCCACCTCGCCCAGGTGCACCCGTCGCGGTACATCCGGCTCATCGACGGACTGGACCTGGTGGGACTGCGCGCGGTCCACGTGCTCAGCGACCAGTCCGAGGCGCTGCGCTTCGTCGCCTTCGTCGATCGCGTCTACGACGCGCAGGTGCCGATCATCGCGACCGGCGTGAGCCTGGACGGCGTCTTCGCGGACGAGATGCTGGGCGGGGGCTACCGCAAGAAGTACCTGCGCGCGATCTCGCGCCTGAACGCGCTGACGCACTCCGCATCGGCGGCGTAACACGCTGTTCACACCCGGGCCCTCGGCGTAACACCCCGGCAACACGGCGAGCGATCCGCGGTAACGCGCACGCTCCACACTGATCTCACTCTTCCCGAAAGTGAGGTTCGAATATGGATGCCGCAGGCAACATCTCCTGGGTGATCACGGCCACGGCGCTCGTGCTGCTGATGACCCCGGGACTGGCGTTCTTCTACGGCGGGCTGGTCAAGGCCAAGAGCGTCATCAGCATGATGATGATGAGCTTCGGGGCGATCGGGCTGATCGCCGTGCTCTGGGTGCTGTACGGCTTCGCCATGAGCGCCGTCGACTCGCCGACCCAGTTCGCCGGAAACCCGTTCGCCGACTTCGGACTCGCCGTCTCCTCGCAGGAGCCCGGTGCGAACGTGGCGCTGCTGTCTGTGGCGTACGGGGCGACCTTCGCGATCATCACCGTCGCCCTGATCTCGGGTGCCATCGCCGACCGCGCCCGATTCGGTCCCTGGCTCATCTACGTCGGCATCTTCGGCACGATCGGCTACTTCCCGATCGCGGCATGGGTCTGGGGCGGCGGCTGGATCATGAACCTCGGCGCCTGGCTGTTCGGCGAGGACAGCGGAATCCACGTCATCGACTACGCCGGCGGCACGGCTGTGCACATCAACGCCGGGGCGGCGGCGCTCGCGCTCGCGCTCGTGCTGGGAAAGCGGATCGGCTTCCAGAAGGGCATCCAGAAGCCGCACAACGTCCCGCTGACGCTGCTCGGGGCGGCCCTGCTGTGGTTCGGCTGGTTCGGGTTCAACGTGGGCGCGGTCTGGCTGACGGAGGACATGGCGGGCGCGGGCCTCATCGCGATCAACACACTCGGCGCAGCGGCAGCCGGGATCCTCGGATGGATCCTCGTCGAGAAGCTCAAGGACGGCAAGCCGACCTCGATCGGGGCGGTCTCGGGGCTCGTCGCCGGTCTCGTCGCCATCACCCCGGCATGCGCGAACCTCACGCCCGGCTGGTCGGTGCTGCTGGGCGCCCTCGCGGGTGTCGCGTGTGCTCTTGCGGTGGAGCTGAAGTACCGTCTCGGCTTCGACGACTCGCTCGATGTCGTGGGGCTTCATCTCGTGGGCGGCATGCTCGGCACGGTCTACCTGGGCTTCTTCGCCACAGGGCAGGGCGTGCTCGTCGGCGGTGACCTGAGGCTGCTGGCCGTGCAGGTGATCGCCTCTCTCGGCGTGATGGCGTACTCGTTCGTCGTCTCTCTCGTCATCGGTCTCGCCATCGAGAAGACGATCGGCTTCCGGGTCAACAGCGAGGAAGAGGTCGCCGGAGTCGATCTGGTGGTGCACGGCGAGGCCGGATACGCGCTGGTGGAGTGAGTCGCGGCTAGGGTGGGCGTGTGAGTTCGACCAAGCGCATCCTCGGCGTCGTCGCCGACATGATCGGCAGGATGCTGGCGAAGGAGGATCCGAAGCGGCCCTCACGCCCGCGTCGCCCTGACGCGGTTCTCCGTCCGGACGGGAAAGGCCGTGCGGGCGGGGATTCCGCGTCCCGCGACGCGCGCCGTGTGCCGGGGGGCGAGGGGTCCGCGGGAGCGGTGCCCGGCTCCGAGACCGTGCAGGTGGACCCGGAGCGCGTGCACGATGTCAGCGTCGCCTACTCTCCCTCGCGCAACGACCTGCCCGATTCCGGGGAGGTCATCTGGACCTGGGTGCCCTACGAGGAGAACGACGGCCGGGGCAAGGACCGTCCCGTGCTGGTCATCGGCCGGCAGTCCGCTCAGCGCGTGTACGCCGTGCGGATGACCAGCAAGCCGCACGACGGAGACCGGGACTATCTGCCGATCGGATCGGGCGGCTGGGACTCGCGCGGGCGGGAGTCCTGGGTGGACATCGAGCAGCTCTACAGTGTGCATCACGAGGGCATGCGGCGGGAGGCGGCCGTGCTGGACGCGCAGCGCTATGGCCGGGTCGCCGATGCGCTGACCCGCAGATACGGCTGGGCCAAGGGGTAGCGCAGGGCTCGGATAGCATCGCGACGCGCAGACGGCAAGGCACCTGCGCGAACGGGGCTCGGCGCGCAGGGTGGGCGCATGGACACCAGAGCGACGGGATGGACCGAGGTCGCGCCGGGCGTGAACCGGCTCGACGTGGCGCACGTGAACTGCTACCTCGTCGAGGCAGAGGGCGGGTTGACGCTCGTCGACGCGGGGCTGCCCGGCACGGGGCCGCTGCTCGACTCGCTGCTTGCACGCCTGGGCGCCCGTCGAAGCGACATCGATGCGCTGCTGCTCACGCACGGTCATTTCGATCACGTCGGCATGGCGCGCGGACTGAGTCGCGACGGAGTGGGGATGCTCGTGCATCCGGGCGATGCCGCGCTGGTGCGCCACCCCTACCGCTACGCGCACGAGCGACCGCGGTGGGCGTACCCCCTGCGCTACCCCTCGGCGATACCCGGCCTGATCTCGATGGCGCGGCACGGGGCGCTGGGCGTCAAGGGTGCGGTCGCGGCGCCGCGCCTGGCCGACGGCGCGATCCTCGACGTCCCCGGGCGGCCGAGGGTGGTGTGGACTCCGGGGCACACCGAGGGTCACTGCGCGTTCGTGTTCGAGCACGTCGGGGTGACGATGTGCGGTGACGCGATCGTCACTCTCGACCCCTACACGGGGCGCCGTGGTCCGCAGATCGTCGCCGGCGCCGCAACGGCCGACAGCGTGAGGGCGCTGCAGTCGGTCGAAGCGCTTCGGGACGTGGAGACGGGCACGCTGCTTCCCGGTCACGGCGAACCGTGGAGCCGCGGCGTCGACGAGGCGATCGCCGCGGCCCGCAGGACCGGCCGGCACTGAGCGGCGGTCAGGTTCGAGGAATGTCGCTCCGGTCGGGATGAAGGACGACCTTGATGCATCCGTCGTCCTTGCGCTGGAAGACGCCGTACAGGTCGGGCGCTTCGTCCAGCGGTGCGTGGTGCGTGACGAGGTCCATGACGCCGAGCGGGTCATCGGGGGCCTGCACGAGCGGCACGAGCTCGTCGATCCAGCGCTTCACATTGCACTGGCCCATGCGCAGCGAGATCTGCTTGTCGAACATCGTCTTCATCGGCAGGATGTCGGCGTCTCCCGCGTAGACGCCGGAGAGCGAGATGGTCCCGCCCCGTCGCACGAGGTCGACGGCCGCGTGCAGGGCCGCGAGGCGATCCACGCCGGCGTGCGAGAGCATCGGCTTGGCGAGTGCGTCCGGCAGCATGCCGACGGCCTGCTGCACCGCCTTGATGCCTGGGCTGCCGTGAGCCTCGAGCCCGACCGCGTCGATCACGGAGTCAGGCCCGCGCCCGTGGGTCAGGTCGCGCAGCTCGGCGACCGTGTCATCGCCGAGGTCGAAGACATCGATCCCGTGACGGGCCGCCATCTCGCGACGTTCCGGAACCGGGTCGACCGCGAGCACCCGATGCCCGCGCGAGCGGGCGATGCGGGCGACGAATTGGCCGACCGGGCCCAGGCCGAGCACAGCGACGGTGCCGTCCGGCGGCGTCTGGGCGTATTCGACGCCCTGCCACGCGGTGGGGAGGATGTCGCTGAGGAAGAGCCAGCGCTCGTCGGGAAGGTCGTCGTCGATGCGGATGTGGTTGTAGTCGGCGAGCGGCACGCGCAGGAACTCCGCCTGTCCGCCGGGCACCTGTCCGTAGAGCTTGGTGTAGCCGAACAGCGCCGCGCCGCTGCCGTACTCGCGCACCTGCGTCGTCTCGCACTGCGACTGCAGGCCGTGGGTGCAGAACCAGCATGTGCCGCACGAGATGTTGAACGGTACGACGACCCTGTCGCCGACGTTGAGTGCCCGCACCCCGGATCCGACCTCCACGACCTCGCCCATGGTCTCGTGGCCGAGGATGTCGCCGCGATCCAGGAAGGGGCCGAGCAGCTCGTACAGATGCAGGTCCGATCCGCAGATGGCGGTGGAGGTCACGCGGATGATGGCATCCGTCGGCTCTTCGATGCGGGGGTCGGGCACGCTCTCGACGCGGACGTCGCGCTTCGCGTGCCAGGTCAATGCCTTCATGATTCGCTCCTTCTCGTGTGATCGGCCGCGTGGACGCAGCCGCCTGATGCGGGTCTGGTGGGAAGACGTCGACGATCGACGTCGAGGCCCTCGCCGCTGATCTCCACTCGCGGATCGCTGAGGGCGGCGATCGCAGCCGCCAGCCCGGTGATCGCGAGCTTCTCCCCGGGGCAGCGGTGTCCGTGCGAGACGTCGGCTCCGCCGTGGGGGATGAAGGCCTCGAGCGTCTCGTAGTCGGGGTGCTCGAGGAATCGCTCCGGCTGGAATCGCTCGGGATCCTGCCAGAAGGCGTCGTCGAGGTCGGTGCCCAGGATGTCGATGACGACCCGTCCGCCTGCCGGGACCTGCTGACCGTCGAGGTGGATGTCACGCAGCGCGCGACCGGGCAGCATCGGCACGAAGGGGGCGGTGCGTCGCACCTCTTGCGCGAAAGCCGTGGCGAGGGGACCGCCGATGAGCGTGCCGCGCTCGGCCGTCTCCGCGTGGATGCGAGCACGCCAGCCCGGACGGTCGTGCAGCTCCTTGGCGGCGAACGCCACGAAGCGCGCCACCGCGATCATCGGGCGGATGCTGTTCTGCAGCTCGACACCGGCCACGTGCGGTGCCAGCAGGCGGCCGGTGCGATCCTCGTGCCAGGACCAGTGGTGCAGCGCGGTGTGCGACGGGGGAGTGAGCTCGCCGGCGCGCACGGCGCGCACGAGCCGGGTGGTGTGTCTGTCGGAGAAGACGCGGTCGAGCACGGCTGCCACGAAGCCCGGTGTGAGGGGACGGCCGAATCCGTCGACGATCTGCGCGAGGCGGTGCGCCCAGCGCGTCTGCGCGTCGGGCGTTCCGGGGATCCCGGCCCAGCGCATGCACGCCCGGCCGAAAGCGCCGATCGCGGCGTCGTAGGCGCTGCGCCGGCCGCCCTCCAGCCACGCGTCCAGTTCGGCGCGCCACTCCCGATCGAGTTCGGGTGCCAGACGCTCGACCTGCTCGTCGAGATAGGTCACCTCAACGAAGGTCGCCTTGCGGTGGCGATGCTCCTCGCCGTCGAGGCTGTGCACGGAGCCGTGCCCGAACAGGGTCTCCTGGACGAAGCGCGGCATCGCGCCGTGCCGGGCGATGAGGTCATCGTCGTAGAAGACGCGCACGCCCTCGGTGCCCCGCACGAACAGGGCGGCGTGCCCGAGCAGCCGCATCGGGGCGGCGCGGGCGCCTTCCCGAGCGCGGGTCCAGATGCGAGGGCCGGCGTCGTAGCCGCGAAGGAGGATCGAAGGGGCATCGTCGAGGAACCGGTTGCGCATCACGTCATCGTGCCTTCGGGCCGAGGAGAGCGGAACGGGGGCGCGCGAACGGGACGGTTGTGATAGACGTCGCCGCGGTTCCGCGGCGAGCGGGCGCCGGCGCAATCCGTTCCGACCGGGGCTCCGAACCAGGAGTGAGCCGCGTCCAGCGGTGAAACCAAGGAGGAATCATGCGCTTCATCCCCACCAAGGTCCACGGCATCCTCGACTACGTCGTCGGCGTCGCGCTGATCGCCGCACCCTGGCTGTTCGGGTTCGCCGGTGTCGGCGGTGCAGCCGTCATCATCCCGATCGTGCTCGGCGTGGGCCTGATCGTCTACAGTCTGTTCACCAAGTACGAGTGGGGTCCGTTCGGACTCATCCCGATGCCGGTCCACCTCGCGTTCGACATCATCGCCAGTCTCTTCCTCGCGCTGTCGCCGTGGATCTTCGGTTTCGCCGGAGAGGCGCTGAACGTCTGGCTGCCGCACGTCGTGGTCGGTGCCGCGGTCGTCGTGGTCGTGCTCTTCTCTCAGACGCAGCCACAGGGCGCATCGGCGAAGAGCGGTGCCGTCCGCGCCTGACACTCGCGCCGCAACGAAGAAGAGCCTCGGGGGACCGAGGCTCTTCTTCGTTCTGTGTGGGCGATACCGGACTCGAACCGATGACCTCTTCCGTGTGAAGGAAGCGCGCTACCAACTGCGCCAATCGCCCCTGTGGAGTTATGCGTGCACGGTGGCACAGCTCAAGAGCATACCCGATCCGGTGCCGCGGATCCGCACCCGTCCGGAGGCCGGGCGTGGCGCGGCTGGGCGCCCCGGCTGTGACACGCCCGGCGACGCGAGGCGGTTTGGTGAAGCGGCGAACCTGGGCTAGTGTATTTCAAGTGCCCGGGACGCCGGGAACGGAATGCGGATGTAGCGCAGTTGGTAGCGCATCACCTTGCCAAGGTGAGGGTCGCGAGTTCGAGTCTCGTCATCCGCTCGAGTGCAGGAACCCCCGTCAGGGGGTTTCGGCATGTGGGTACGAATCCACCCCTGGTGGCGTGGCCGAGTGGCTAGGCACCGGCCTGCAAAGCCGTTTACACGGGTTCGAATCCCGTCGCCACCTCTCAGCACAACTGAATAGCCTTCTAGGCGCGATTGGCGCAGCGGTAGCGCGCTTCCCTGACACGGAAGAGGTCACTGGTTCGATCCCAGTATCGCGCACTCCTGAGACCCCCGGTCACCGGGGGGTTTTGTCATTCCCGGGCGCGATATAGCCACCTGCAGATGCCATCGTCAACCCCCTGCCCGCGCATCCCGCCGCTCTCTAGCGTCGAGGTGAACGGACGCCAGTCGTCCTGACGAAAGGAGTCGAGATGAACATCCTCTTCATCATCATCGCAGTCGTCGCGATCGTCCTTGCGATCACGGGTGGCTTCGTGCAGTCCCTGAACTTCCTGCTCTGGGTGGGTCTCGTGCTGCTTGCCCTCGCGGTCATCGCGTGGCTCATTCGCGCCATCTCCGGGCGCAACACGACGACGTAACCGACCGATCTCTCGGGTGGGACGAATGCGTCGACCCTGAAGAGCAGGTGCTCGCCGAGATGCTCGGCGAGCACCTGCTCTTCGGCGACGGGTGGTTCTTCACAGTGTGGGGCCGACTCATCGAGGACGATCTCGACGAGGTCGGCGTCGCCGCGGCGTAGACTTGCGGCATGGAATCCGTGTCGACCCTTCTCGTGACCTCTGTCACCGGTGTCGTCACGCGAACTACGGGCGCCTGAGCGGGCAGGGCGCAGTCGCGTCCGCAGCTGAGTCGTCACATTCCATCGTCTATCTGGAGAATCCCCGTGTCAGACATCGCCCAGCCCCGCGCCGAAGGGCGCGATGGCTTCGCCCTGTTCACCGATCGTTCCGTCATCGCCATGCGCGTCAACGGCGTCCTCAAGGACCTCGCAGCGACCGTCGCCGAGAGCGACGTCGTCGACCCGGTCACCGTCGACAGCAAGGATGGCCTCGACATCCTGCGGCACTCGACCGCGCACGTGCTCGCGCAGGCCGTGCAGCGCATCCGTCCGACCGCCAAGCTCGGAATCGGGCCGTTCATCACCGACGGCTTCTACTACGATTTCGGCGTCGACGAGCCCTTCACCCCGGAGGATCTCAAAGCCATCTCGAAGGAGATGCAGCGCATCGTCCGCGACGGCCAGCGCTTCACCCGCCGGGTCGTCACCGAGGATGAGGCCCGGGCCGAGCTGGCGCACGAGCCGTTCAAGCTCGAACTGATCGACCTGGCCGGGGGACCCGGCTCGGGCGCGGATGCCGCCGAAGGCGCATCCGTCGAGGTCGGGGCCGGCGAGCTGACGATCTACGACAACGTCGCCAAGGACGGCGAGGTCGCCTGGAAGGACCTCTGTCGTGGACCTCATGTCCCCAGCACGCGCATGCTCGGCAACGGGTGGGACCTCACCAGGGTCGCCGCGGCGTACTGGCGCGGGAGCGAGAAGAACCCGCAGCTGCAGCGCATCTACGGCACGGCGTGGCCCAGCAAGGACGAGCTGCGCGCCTACCAGGAGCGCCTGGCCGAGGCCGAGCGCCGCGACCACCGCAAGCTCGGGGTCGAGATGGACCTCTTCTCCTTCCCCGACGAGATCGGCTCGGGGCTGGCAGTGTTCCATCCCAAGGGCGGCATCATCCGCTACGAGATCGAGGAGAACCTGCGTCGTCACCTGCTGCGCAACGGCTACGACGTGGTGAACAGCCCCCACATCACCAAGAAGGATCTCTTCCAGACGTCGGGGCACTTGCAGACCTACGCCGACGGCATGTTCCCTCCGATGCACCTCGACGAGGTGGTCGACGAGGAGGGGAACGTGACCCGCCAGGGGCAGGACTACTACCTGAAGCCGATGAACTGCCCCTTCCACAATCTGATCTTCCGCGCGCGCGGACGCAGCTACCGCGAGCTGCCGCTGCGCCTGGCCGAGTTCGGCACCGTGTACCGGTACGAGAAGAGCGGAACCCTCTCAGGGCTGACGCGCGTGCGGGGACTGACCCAGGACGACGCGCACATCTACGTCACCCAGGATCAGGTGCGCGAGGAGCTCACCACCAACCTGAACCTGGTGCTCGAACTGCTGCGCGACTACGGCCTGAACGACTTCTATCTCGAGCTGTCCACGAACGAGGAGGGCAACCCGAAGTTCCTCGGCGAGCCCGAGCAGTGGACCACCGCGATCGACACGCTGCGCGAGGTCGCCCTGGAATCCGGCCTCGAACTGGTCGCCGATCCGGGTGGAGCCGCCTTCTACGGCCCGAAGATCTCGGTGCAGGCTCGGGACGCCATCGGCCGCACCTGGCAGATGTCGACCATCCAGCTGGACTTCAACCAGCCTGAGCGCTTCGAGCTCGAGTACACCGGGCCGGACGGCGCCAAGCACCGCCCGGTGATGATCCACCGGGCACTGCTCGGGTCGGTCGAGCGCTTCTTCGCCATTCTGCTCGAGCACTACGCCGGCGACTTCCCGTTGTGGCTCGCCCCCGTGCAGGTCGTGGGAGTCCCTGTCGCGGATCAGTATGCCGACTACCTCGGCGAGGTCATCGGTCAGCTGCGCGCGGCCGGGGTGCGGGCCGAGGTCGACCACTCGGACGACCGGATGCAGAAGAAGATCCGCAACCACACCACCGCCAAAGTGCCCCTCATCCTCATCGCCGGCGAGCAGGACCGGGCGGCGGGCACCGTCTCGTTCCGCTTCCGTGACGGTTCGCAGGAGAACGGGGTGCCGATCGCGACGGCCGTCGAGCGCATCCGCTCGGCGATCGCGAAGCACGAGCGCGTCATGACCTCGGAGGACCTTGCGTGAGCTCCACGCCCACTGAGCCGGGTGGCCCCGTCGAGGACGGCGGCCACCTGGCCGGTGTGCCCGACGAGTTCCAGCGGCTGTGGACGCCGCACCGCATGGCGTACATCCAGGCTGGCCCCGAGGTGCTGCGCGAGGACTGTCCGTTCTGCGAGGCACCCCAGCATCCGGACCCCGAACGGCTCGTCGTGGCCAGAGGCGAGACCGCCTTCGTGCTGCTGAACCTCTTCCCGTACAACTCCGGGCATCTGCTGGTGTGTCCGTACCGCCACATCGCGACCTACGACCAGGCGACCGCCGAGGAGGTCGCCGAGATCGGTGCGCTGACCCAGACGGGCATGCGCGTGCTGCGGGAGGTCTCACGCTGCGACGGCTTCAACCTCGGCATGAACCAGGGCGCTGTCGCCGGCGCCGGGGTCGACGCGCATCTGCACCAGCACATCGTGCCGCGCTGGACGTCGGACGCGAACTTCTTCCCGATCATCGCGAAGACCAAGGCGCTGCCCCAGTTGCTCGGCGAGGTGCGCGAGGCCATCGCGCACGCCTGGCCCCGCTGAGTCGCCGAGGAGTCAGCGCACCTGACGGGCGCTGAACTGCAGGCGCGGATGCGCGTACGCCTCCTGCGACTCGACCAGGCGCAGCTCGCGGTCACCGGAGTCGAGCGTGTTCTGCAGCAGGTCGAAGACGCTGGACACCGTGCGCTCCAGGGCGGTCTTCGCGTCGCCCGTCTGCACGTAGTGCGCGGTGAACAGCGCCGCCGTCACATCGCCCGATCCATTCGCCTTCATCGGCAGGTGCGGCGTCGCGACGAGCCACGCGCCCTTGTCGTCCACGGCGAGCATCTCGATGGTGCCGTCCTCGCGGTCCGGACGCTCGACCGAGGTCACCAGCACGGTGGAGGGACCCATCGCGCGGGCCGCATCCACCGACTCCAGCGTGGATTCGAGGGTGTCGGGGGAGGTCTCGGTCAGGTAGCCCAGCTCGAACTGGTTGGGCGTGATGATGTCGGCCACCGGCACCACCCGGTCGCGAAGCAGATCGGGAATGGCCGGGGCGACGAAGCATCCGGACTTGGCGTTGCCCATCACCGGGTCGCACGCATAGCGGGCGTCCGGGTTGGCCGCCTTCACCCGCGCCACGGCGTCGATGATGACATCGGCGATGCCCTCGCCGCCCTGGTAGCCGCTGAGCACCGCGTCGACCTGACCCAGTACCCCGCGCTCCTCGATGCCGGTGATGACCTCGCGCACGTCGCCGGGATCGATCATCGGCCCGCGCCAGGAACCATAACCGGTGTGGTTCGAGAAGTTGACCGTGTGGACGGGCAGCACCTCGACGCCGATGCGCTGCAGCGGGAAGACGGCGGCCGAGTTGCCGACGTGGCCGTGCGCGACGGCCGACTGGATCGAGAGGATCTTCATCCTGCCATCTTCTCACCGCGCATCGCGGCCTCAGCGCACCGCCGACTCCAGATCATCGAGCAGGCGCGCCGCGTCGGCGTCGGACAGGTCGTGCACGGTGAGGCGGAGGTGATCGGATGCTCCTGATGCCGGGTCGATCCGGAACTCGTCGCCGGTGCGCACCAGCCACCCGCGCCGCATGAGCCGCTCCGCGGCGGTGCGGGCGGCGACCGGCAACCGCACCCACAGGCTCAGACCGTCCGACGAGTGCGTCACCAGCCCGCGTTCGTCGAGCGCGTCGACGAACGCGGCGTTGCGCTCGGCGTAGTGTGCGGCGGCCTGCGCGATCCGGGCCCGCACGCTGCCGTCCGAGAGCTGCGCGTGCGCCAGCCGCTGCAGCAGGTGGCTCACCCACGTCGTACCGGGGTTCAGGCGCATGCCGAGTCGCTCCGCGGTGGTCGGGTCGGTCGCTGCGAGGGCGAGGCACATGTCCGGGCCGAGGAACTTCGACACCGAGCGCAGCAGTGCATAGCGCCGGTGCTCGGGGCCGATCAGGGTCGCATAGGGGTGTGCCGAGAGCATCGAGAAGTGGTCGTCCTCGATGATGAGTACGTACGGGTGCGGACGCAGCACCTCGCGCAGGGCCGCAGCCCGTGCGGGGGAGAGGCTCACCCCAGTGGGGTTCTGAGCACGCGGTGTGCTGATGATCGCCCGGACGCCGGCGTCCAGCGCCGCCTGCAGGCCGTCGACCGTCATGCCCTCCTCATCGATGGGGACCGGCACGGCCCGATAGCCGCCGAGGCGGACGGTGTGGATGCTCGCCAGAAAGCACGGATCCTCGAGGGCGACTGCATCGTCACGGGTGAGCGCCTGGGCGAGCAGTCGCTCCACGGCGTCCACGGCACCGCTGGTGACCGTGAGGTGCAGGTCGTCGCGGGGAAGGTCCGCGAGCATCCACGCGCGCGACCATTCCTCCAGGGCGGGGTCGATCACGGGTTCGCCGTACAGCACCGGGCGGCCGGCGACGCGGGTGAGCGCCTGCGTCGGATCCGGGATCAGTCGCGCATCGGGGTTGCCCGAGCCGACATCCTGCAGCACGGTGTCGGCGGCGACACCCTCCTGCGCGACCGGCGCGGCGCCGGCGATGAGGGTTCCGCCCCGGCCTTTCGAGACGACCAGGCCGGCCTGCGCCAGCTGACGGTAAGCCGCGACCGCGGTGTTCCGGTTGACGCCGAGCACGGCCGCGAGCTCGCGCACAGGAGGCAGGAGATCGCCGGAGCGGAGCATGCCCCGCTCGCGCAGTGCGCGGACACTGTCCGCGATCTCGGCCGCGGTCGTGCCGGTGATATCCGTGCTCATCGCTCGATTCTATGGTGCTATGTTTTGACATAGGCCAAAACAAACTTTGTGCTGAACCGACTGTTGCCCCGAGGAGAGACGATGGCAGTCACCGAGCAGACCCCGACCACCGGATCGCAGCGCGTCAAGCGCGGACTCGCCGAGATGCTGAAGGGCGGCGTGATCATGGACGTCGTCACGGCCGACCAGGCGAAGATCGCCGAGGACGCCGGCGCCGTCGCCGTCATGGCGCTCGAGCGCGTGCCCGCCGACATCCGAGCGCAGGGCGGCGTGTCGCGCATGAGCGACCCGGACATGATCGACAGCATCATCTCGTCGGTCTCGATCCCGGTGATGGCGAAGGCCCGCATCGGCCATTTCGTCGAGGCTCAGGTGCTGCAGGAGCTCGGCGTCGACTACATCGACGAGTCCGAGGTGCTCTCGCCCGCCGACTACGTGAACCACATCGACAAGTGGCCCTTCACCGTTCCCTTCGTGTGCGGTGCCACGCACCTGGGTGAGGCGCTGCGCCGCATCACCGAGGGGGCCGCGATGATCCGCTCCAAGGGCGAGGCCGGCACCGGCGACGTGTCCGAGGCGATGAAGCACATCCGTAAGATCCGGGGCGAGATCGCGGCCCTCGGCGCTCTGTCGAAGGACGAGCTGTACGTCGCGGCCAAGGAGCTGCAGGCGCCTTATGAACTGGTCGCCGAGATCGCCGAGACCGGTACGCTCCCCGTCGTGCTGTTCGTCGCCGGTGGTGTGGCCACACCCGCGGATGCCGCGATGATGATGCAGCTCGGCGCCGACGGCGTGTTCGTGGGCTCGGGCATCTTCAAGTCGGGAAACCCCGCAGAGCGCGCGAAGGCGATCGTGAAGGCCACCACGTTCTACGACGACCCGACGGTGATCGCCGAGGTCTCGCGGGGCCTGGGCGAAGCCATGGTGGGTATCAACGTGACCGACCTGCCCGCACCGCACCGTCTCGCCGAGCGGGGCTGGTAGGCCCCCGCCCGCCGGCGCGACGCCTGGTCATCCGACCGGATCGAACCGGGATGGTCGGGCGTCGCGCCGCACCGCTCGACGAGAGTTGACGTCGAAGGGAGCCAGCATGATCGAGGTCCTGAACCGCGTCGTCGACGAGATCGAGACGCACCTCGGCGACGCGATCGACATCGACGGCGTCGCTGCGGCGTCCGGCACCACCGGGTACCACCTGCGACGGATGTTCTCCTCGCTCGCCGGCATGCCGCTGGCGGAGTACGTGCGCCGTCGACGGATGACGGTCGCCGCCTCGGACGTGATCGGCGATGAGGATCTGCTCACGATCGCGGTGCGCTACGGCTACGGCTCGACCGAGGCGTTCGGCCGCGCGTTCCGTGCCGTGCACGGCGTCGCCCACGGTGATGTCCGTCGCGACGGCGGGCCCCTTCGCAGCCAACCACAGCTCAGGTTCCGCCTGACCGTCGAAGGGAGCGTCCCCATGGATGCCCGCATCATCGAACAGCCCGCCTTCCGGCTCATCGGCCACGCCGCGCGCGTGCCGTTGATCCACGAGGGCGTCAATCCGCATATCCAGGCGCACATCGCATCCCTGCCGATGGATGAGCACGCTCGCCTGAAGGCGCTGGGCGACACGTCGCCCTCCGGCCTGCTGCAGGTGACCACCGACGTCGATGAGACCTACGCGGAGGGCAGCGAGCTGACCTACCTGCACGGCGTCGCGGTCGCCGCCGAGACGAGCGTGCCGGATGACCTCGACGCCATCGAGGTCGCCGCAGGCACGTGGGTCGTCTTCCGCATCGAAGGCGACTACCCGGCCGCGCTCCAGGCGGCCTGGGCGGCGACGGCCGGAGAGTGGTTCCCGTCGAACCCCTGGCGTCTGCGCCCGGGGCCCTCCATCGTCGCGATCCTGGAGCGCGCCGATGACTTCAGCACAGCCGTCTGCGAGCTGTGGATGCCGATCGAACGGAGTTGAGAGTGGTCGACGAATCCTCGTATCGGCAGGGTGGTCGTGTCGGCGTGCTCGCCCTGCAGGGCGACGTGCGTGAACACACCGCCCTGCTCGAGCGGCTCGGCGCGGAGGTCGTGCGCGTGCGCCGTCCGGAGGAGCTCGCGCGCGTCGGCGGCCTGGTGATCCCCGGGGGCGAGTCGACGGTGATCGACAAGCTGTCGCGGCAGTTCGGACTGGCGCAGCCGATTCGCGACGCGATCGGTGACGGGATGCCGGTGCTCGGGACCTGCGCGGGCCTGATCATGCTCGCCGACAGCATCGAGGATGCCATCGAGGGTCAGCAGACGTTCGGCGGGATCGACGTGGTCGTGCGCCGCAACGCCTTCGGACGCCAAGTGGAGTCCTTCGAGGCGTCGCTCGAGGTCCCGCTGCTGGGCGAGCGCCCGGTGCGGGCGACGTTCATCCGCGGTCCGGTGGTGGAGCGGCTGGGCCCGGATGCCACGGCGCTCGCGGCTCTGGAGGACGGGCGCGTCGTGGCCGTCGAGCAGGGCAACCTGATCGGCATCAGCTTCCACCCCGAGCTCGACGGCGAGCCGCGGTTCCACGAGCGCTTCCTCGATCGCGTCGCCTCCCGCCCCTGAACTCGACGGCCGCCCGCCGTCCGGGTTGACGCCCGGCGATCGGCGCGCGAGCCCGGAGGGCTGACGGCACAACGTTCGCGATTCGTTAGAATGGACGACGCCCTGGGCAACGCCTTCGGGGCGGATCACACGAGCGGAGATATATGTCCGGGCATTCCAAGTGGGCCACGACCAAGCACAAGAAGGCCGTCATCGATGCGCGGCGTGCCAAGTCGTGGGCGAAGCTGATCAAGAACATCGAGGTCGCCGCCAAGCTCGGCGGCGCTGACCTGGCCGGGAACCCCACGCTCTACGACGCGGTGTTCAAGGCGAAGAAGATGTCGGTCCCCAAGGACAACATCGACCGCGCGGTGAAGCGTGGTGCGGGCATCGGGGGCGAGTCGGTCGAGTACTCCTCGATCATGTACGAGGGCTACGGCCCGAACGGCGTGGCGCTGATGATCGAGTGCCTGACCGACAACAAGAACCGCGCGGCCGCCGAGGTGCGCACCGCGCTCAGCCGCAACGGTGGAACGCTCGCAGACCCGGGCTCGGTCGCCTACAACTTCAGTCGCAAGGGCGTGATCGTCGTCGGCTCGGACGGCACCACCGAGGATGACGTCATGATGGCGGCGCTCGAGGCCGGCGCCGAGGAGATCGAGCCGCACGCCGAGGGATACCAGGTGATCACCGAGGCCACGGATCTCGTGACCGTCCGCTCCGCCCTGCAGGAGGCGGGGATCGACTACGAGTCGGCTGATGTCGAGTTCGTGCCGAATCTCAAGGTCGAGATCGACGCAGATGCCGCACGCAAGATCTTCCGGCTCATCGACGCGCTCGAGGACAGCGACGATGTGCAGAACGTGTTCAGCAACTTCGATCTGACCGCCGAGGTGCAGGCCGAGCTGGAGAACGACGAGGACTGAGACCCAGGCCCGCTGCGGCACGCGAGATCATCGATCCGATCAGGACCGGACGGCCCCGGGCGCGCCTGCGTCCGGGGCCGCTGCACGCCCGTAGCCTGGGGGAGTGAGTTCCCTGCGCGTCCTGGGCATCGACCCCGGGCTGACCCGATGCGGTGTCGGCGTCGTCGATGTCGACCGGAGCCGACGTGCCTCGCTGGTGCATGTGGGCGTCGTTCGCACGCCTGCGGACGCCGATCTGTCGGTGCGACTCGCGGCCGTCGCGGCAGGCATCCGGAGCGTCATCGAGGAGCACCGGCCGGATGCGGTCGCGGTGGAGCGCGTGTTCGCACAGCACAACGTGCAGACCGTGATGGCCACGGCACAGGCATCCGGGGTCGCCCTGCTCATCGCCGCCGAGGCGGGCCTTCCCGCCGCCACCCACACCCCCAGCGAGGTCAAGGCCGCCGTCACCGGGTACGGGTCCGCGGACAAGCGCCAGGTGCAGTCGATGATCGCCCGCATCCTCCGGCTGGACGCACCGCCGCAGCCTGCCGACGCCGCCGACGCCCTGGCCATCGCGCTCTGCCACGCCTGGCGACGCGGCGGTGCCGGCGCTGCGGCCGCCGGAGTCCTGACCCCGGCGCAGCAGGCCTGGGCGCAGGCGGAGCGTGTCGCTCGAACATATGTCCGACCCACTCGGTAGGGTGGAGAGATGATCTCCTCGCTGCGCGGCACGGTGCTGCACACGGCATCCGACCGCGTCGTCATCGAGACCGGAGGAGTCGGCTTTGCCGTGTTCGTCCCCGCCGACGTCGCCCACATGGCGAACGCGGGGGAGTCGCTGCAGCTGCACACCAGCCTGATCGTCCGGGAGGACGCGCTCACGCTGTACGGGTTCGCCGACCTCGACGAGCTGGAGATCTTCGGTCAGCTGCTCAGCGTCACCGGCGTCGGTCCCAAGTCGGCCCTCGGCGTGCTGTCGCATCTCACGGTCGACCAGATCGCGGAAGCCGTCACGGCCGAGGACGACGCGCCGTTCCGGCGCGTGTCGGGAATCGGCCCGAAGACCGCCAAGCTCATCGTCGTGCAGCTGGCGGGCAAGGTGCAGCCGCGCGTGTCGGCCACGGCGCAGATCAGCGACGTCGCCGAGCAGGTGACGGCGGCGCTGGTCGGGCTCGGCTGGTCGGAGAAGGTCGCCGCCGAGGCGGCGTCCCAGTCCGCGGAGGATGCCACGGATGCCGAACGGGAATCCGTGCCGGCCCTGCTGCGCCGCACGCTCGCGACGATGGGTCCGGGGGGCAAGCGTGGCTGAGAATCCGCGCGACGCCGGCGAAGCGCTCGACGAGACCGAGCTCGCGATCGAGGGGGCGCTGCGTCCTGCCAGCCTCAGTGAGTTCGTGGGTCAGCCGAAGGTGCGCGGTCAGCTGCAGCTGCTCCTGGACGCCGCACGCATCCAGGAGCGTCCCGCCGACCACATCCTGCTGGCCGGCCCGCCAGGACTCGGCAAGACCACGCTCGCCATGATCGTCGCTCACGAGAGCGGGCGTCCGCTGCGCCTGTCCAGTGGTCCGGCGATTCAGCACGCCGGCGACCTCGCGGCCCTGCTGTCCAGCCTCACGCCGGGTGAGGTCCTCTTCATCGACGAGATCCATCGGATGGCGCGCTCGGCCGAGGAGATGCTCTACCTCGCCATGGAGGACTTCCGCATCGACATCATGGTGGGCAAGGGCGCCGGCGCCACCAGCATCCCCCTCGATCTGGCTCCGTTCACGCTGGTCGGCGCGACGACGCGGTCGGGGCTCCTGCCGAATCCGCTCCGTGACCGGTTCGGCTTCACCGGGCACCTGGAGTTCTACGACGAGAGCGACCTGGAGCGGGTCATCGCCCGCTCCGCGACCGTCCTCGGGGTTTCGCTTCCCGATGACTCGCTCTCCGAGATCGCCCGCCGCTCCCGCGGAACGCCGCGCATCGCCAACAGACTGCTGCGCCGCGTGCGCGACTACGCGCTGGTTCACGGCGAAGGAGACGCCGCATCCCTGCGAGACGTGCGGGCGGCCCTGGAGCTGTACGACGTCGACGCCATCGGTCTCGACCGGCTCGACCGAGCTGTGCTGGATGCCCTGGTGCGACGCTTCCGCGGGGGCCCCGTCGGTCTCAGCACGCTCGCCGTCGCGGTCGGCGAGGAGGCCGAGACCGTGGAGAGCGTGGTCGAGCCGTTCCTCGTGCGCATCGGCTTTCTCGGGCGCACACCGCGCGGGCGGATCGCGATGCCGGAGGCCTATCGGCATCTGGGCGTCGCGCATCCGGAGGGTGCGTCATTGTTCGATGACCTATAATCGCTGAAGGCTTCCCGGCTATCCCCATACGCACCGCCGCGTTCGGCGTGCACCCTGAAAGGCTCTGCTCTTATGGAACTCATCCTCTTCGGCCTCCTCGCCGTGATGCTCGTGTTCATGTTCCTGAACACCCGCAAGCGTCAGAAGCAGCTGAAGGAGCAGCAGGAAGAGAAGGCCTCCAAGACCGTCCCCGGTGCCAAGGTGCTGCTTCAGGGCGGGCTCTACGGCACGGTCGTCTCCTACGATCCGGTCGACCTCGACAAGCCGGCACAGATCGAACTCGCGCCCGGCGTCGTCATCGAGGTGCACAGCCAGGCGATCCTGCGCGTCGTCGACCCGACCGAGGCCGAGGCCGGCATCGACGAGCCCGAGGAGGGCTCCGACGCCGACGTGACCCCGGCGATCGAGGCGGAGGACGGCATCGAGGCGATCACGGTGGAGACGCCTGAGGAGACCAAGGCGCGTCTCGAGCGCAACAACGACAACTGACGCCCGGCGTCGCACTCTCGCGGAAAGCGGAACCACGTGGCATCCACATCCCCGACCCGCCACGCCTGGCGGGTCCTGCTCGGCCTGCTCATCGTCACGGCGGTGTTCTTCGGCATCAACGCGCTCGGCGTGTACGTGTTCAAGACCGACGCGGGTGAGCCCGCGAGCTCCTGGGCGCCCGAGCTCGCGCTCGACCTGCAGGGCGGCACGCAGATCATCCTCGCCGCCAGTACACCCGACGGTTCGGACCCGACCCAGGAGCAGCTCGATCAGGCGGCCTCGATCATCCGCCAGCGCGTCGATGCGTCCGGCGTCGCCGAGGCGGACATCACCACCGAGGGCGGGCGCAACATCGTCGTCCAGATCCCCGGGCCCGCCGATCAGGAGACGCGGGACCGGATCCAGGCGAGTGCCAAGCTGGAGTTCCGCGCCGTGATCCAGGCCACGGCGCCCTCGAACGAGTTCGTCGGGGAAGACGGCAAGAGCACGCCCAACCCGACGCCGGCCGAGACCCTCAACGCCGAGCCGACCACGAAGCCCACCGATGGCTCCGACCCGAACTGGGTGACGGACAAGCTCAGCGCCGAACTCCTCGCGTTCGACTGCAGCGCCGAGCGCGACGGCGAGGTCCCCGAGGACCAGCCGATGATCGCGTGCGAAGAGGACGGCTCGGCCAAGTACATCCTCGGCCCCATGGAGCTCGACGGGACGGTGATCAACGACGCGACGGCCGGCCGCGAGCAGCAGTCGGGCCGGTGGACCGTCAACCTGTCGATGAACGGCAAGGGGACCGAGGTCTTCGGCGAGATCAGCCAGCGCCTCAACGCCAACCGCATCGCCGGACTGAGCCCTCGCGACCAGTTCGCCTTCGTCCTGGACGGCAAGGTGATCTCGGCACCCGTGATGCAGGCCGCCATCCTGAACGGCAAGCCGAGCATCTCAGGCAACTTCACGCAGGACAGCGCCAAGGCGCTGGCCGATCAGCTCAAGTACGGCGCGCTGCCGCTCAGCTTCGAGGTGCAGAGCTCGGACACCATCTCGGCGACGCTCGGATCGCAGCAGCTGCAGTACGGTCTCATCGCCGGTCTCATCGGTCTCGGACTGGTCGCCGTCTACTCGCTGATCAGCTATCGGGCGCTGGGCTGGGTGATCATGGCGTCGATCGCCGTGATGGGCGTGCTGACGTACATCATCATCGCGATCCTGGCGTGGCGGATGGGCATCCGCCTGTCGCTCGCCGGTGTTGCCGGTCTGATCGTGTCGATCGGATTCGTCGCCGACTCGTTCATCGTGTACTTCGAGCGAATACGAGACGAACTGCGCGACGGCAAATCGATCACCGCATCCGTCGAGGACGGCTGGGGCCGGGCCAAGCGCACGATCTACATCTCCAAGTCGATCAACATCCTCGCGGCCACGGTGCTGTTCATCCTGGCGGATGCCACGGTGAAGGGCTTCGCGTTCACGCTGGGGCTGACGACGCTGATCGACGTGTTCATCTTCGTGATCTTCACGCACCCGGTCATGCAGCTGCTCGCCCGCACGCGCTTCTTCGGCGGTGGCCACAGGCTGTCCGGCCTGGACCCGGAATCGCTCGGCGCCGTGTACCGGGGTCGTGCGCAGTACCGTGAGGCCGAGCTCGGCTCCACAGGCCGCTCCGCCCGCAACCGGGGCGCACGAGGCGAGGCCGAGAAGCGCCAGACCATCGCCGAGCGCAAGCGCGCGGAAGCGCTCACTCCGATGGGATCCAAGGATGCCGGAAAGGACTCCGACGCCTGATGTTCTCCATGAATGAGTTCGGCAACAACCTCTACTCCGGCAAGACCTCCTTCCCGTTCGTCGGCAGACGGCGTCTGTGGTTCGTGATCGCGATCCTGCTGGTGCTGGGCTCCGTGCTCGTGCCGCTGACCAAGGGCGTGCAGTTCTCGATCGAGTTCACCGGCGGGTCCCAGTTCATGGTCGTCGATCCGGTGACGACCGACCAGGATGTCGCCACGGACGCGGTTCGAACGGTCGTGCCCGACGCGACGACCAAGGTCGTCGTGGTGAACAAGAAGGACGTGCGCGTCCAGACCGACCAGATGACCACTCAGCAGACGCAGGAGGTCAAGGCCGCCCTCGCCGAGGCCTACCAGGTGCAGCCCGACGAGGTCGCAGACTCGTTCATCGGCCCCGCCTGGGGCGAGAACGTCACGCGCCAGTCGCTGTGGGGTCTGGCGATCTTCCTCGCCCTGACCTTCCTGATCCTGGCCATCTACTTCCGCACCTGGAAGATGTCGGCCGCGGCGATCATCGGCCTGCTGGACGTGCTCGTCATCACGGTCGGCATCTACTCGCTGGCCGGATTCGAGATCTCTCCCGCTGCGGTGATCGGGTTCCTGACGATTCTCGCGTATTCGTTGTACGACACCACAGTGGTGTTCGACAAGGTGCGGGAGAACACCACCGAGGATGCCAACCAGACCACGCGGACGTTCGGGGAGTCCGTGAACCTCGCGGTGAACCAGACGCTGGTGCGCTCGATCAACACCTCCGTGGTCGCCGCGCTGCCGGTCGGCGCCATCCTGTTCATCGGCGCGTTCTGGTTCGGCGCAGAGACGCTGACGGACATCTCGCTGTCGATCTTCGTCGGCATCCTCGTCGCCACCTACTCGACGCTCTTCGTCGCCGCACCCCTGTACGCGGCGTTCCGGGAGAAGGAGCCCGCCCTGGCCGCGCACGACGCCAAGGTGCGCGCCCAGCGCGAGCGCGCCGTCGCCAGCGCCTGACCTCGTCCGCGGGGGCCGGGCACCCCACGGCCCCCGCGTAGGATGGGATCATCGCGCGACAGGAGCACAGATGGCGGATTCGCAGGTCACATCGCAGGGTTCCAGCCTGCGCAGGCTGGTCCCGCGCATCTTCTCGCGCGCGCCACGGGTCAACGACCTCGACAACCTCATCCGCACCGTCCGGGCCAACCATCCCCGCGGGGACCTGCCCGTCATCGAGCGCGCCTATCGCGTCGCGCGCGACAAGCACGCCGGTCAGGTGCGCCAGAGCGGCGAGCCGTACATCACCCACCCGCTCGCCGTCGCTCAGATCCTCGCCGAACTCGGACTGGGGCCCAGAGCCATCGCCGCAGCGCTGCTGCACGACACCGTCGAGGACACCGGGTACGCCCTCGCAGAGCTGACCGAGGAGTTCGGCGACGAGGTCGCCATGCTGGTCGACGGCGTCACCAAGCTCGACAAGGTCAAGTACGGCGAGAGCGCCCAGGCCGAGACCGTCCGCAAGATGATCGTCGCGATGTCGAAGGACATCCGCGTCCTGCTCATCAAGCTGGCCGATCGCCTGCACAATGCGCGCACCTGGGGTTTCGTGCCGCCGGAGAAGGCGGCGAAGAAGGCCAAGGAGACGCTCGAGATCTATGCGCCGCTGGCGAACAGGCTCGGCATCCAGACGATCAAGTCCGAGCTCGAGGACCTTTCCTTCGCGGTGCTGCACCCGAAGATCTACGCCGAGATCAACAGTCTCATCGCGCAGCGCACGCCGCAGCGCGAGAAGTACCTGCAGCAGGTCATCGAGGCCATCGACGAGGATCTGCGCGAGCTGCGGATCCGCGGTCGGGTCGTCGGCCGGCCCAAGCAGCTCTACTCGGTCTATCAGAAGATGGTCGTGCGCGGGCGCGAGTTCGACGACATCTACGACCTGATCGGCATCCGCGTCCTGGTCAACTCGGTGCGCGACTGCTACGCCGTGCTGGGAGCGATCCATGCGCGCTGGACGCCCCTGCCCGGCCGCTTCAAGGACTACATCGCCACACCGAAGTTCAACCTGTACCAGTCGCTGCACACCACGGTCATCGGGCCCTCCGGTCGCACCGTCGAGATCCAGATCCGCACGCACGAGATGCACCAGCAGGCGGAGTTCGGCGTCGCCGCGCACTGGATGTACAAGGAGCGGATGAACGGCGGAAAGGTCGACCCGCGCCGCACCGATGCCGACATGGCCTGGCTCGCGCACATCTCCGACTGGCAGGCCGAGACCGCCGATCCGAGTGAGTTCCTCGACTCCCTGCGCTTCGAGATCGGCGCGAAGGAGGTCTACGTCTTCACGCCGAAGGGGCGGGTGGTCGGCCTGCCCGCCGGAGCGACGCCCGTCGACTTCGCCTACGCCGTGCACACCGAGATCGGCCATCGCACGATGGGCGCGAAGGTCAACGGACGCCTCGTGCCGCTCGAGTCCGAGCTGAAGAGCGGCGACGTTGTCGAGGTGTTCACCTCGAAGAACCCGGATGCCGGGCCGAGCCAGGACTGGCTCGGCTTCGTGAAGAGCACCCGCGCGCGCAACAAGATCCGCGGGTGGTTCACGAAGGAGCGACGCGAGGAAGCGATCGAGCAGGGCAAGGAGTCGATCGCCCGGGCGATGCGCAAGCAGAACCTGCCGCTGCAGCGCCTGATGAGTCAGGAGTCTTTCGCCGAGGTCGCCCGGCAGCTGCGGTACGAGGATGTCTCCGCGCTGTACGCCGCCGTCGGCGAGGGGCACGTCTCGACCCAGTCGGTGCTCGAGAAGGTCACCGCGCTGGTCACAGTCGAGGAGGACACCAGCACCGGCGCGATCGAGCTGCCGGGGCAGGTTCCCCCACGGGAGAGCCGCGGCGGGGATTCGGGCATCCTCGTCCGCGGTGCGTCGGACATCCTGGTCAAGCTCGCCCGCTGCTGCACGCCGGTGCCCGGCGATCCGATCGTCGGTTTCGTCACACGCGGCAGCGGCGTGTCGGTGCACCGTTCCGACTGCGTGAACATCAAGGCGCTCGGCAGCGACTCGGAGCGGTTCGTCGAGGTGGAGTGGGCGCCGACCACCAAGAGCGTGTTCCGGGTGCAGATCCAGGTGGAGGCGCTCGACCGATCAGGGCTGCTGTCCGACGTCACGCGCGTGCTCAGCGAGCATCACGTCAACATCCTCTCGGCGACCGTGTCCACGACCGACGAGCGTCTCGCCCTGAGCCGCTTCGTCTTCGAGATGGGCGACTCCGTGCATCTCGACCGCGTGCTCAACGCCGTGCGCCGCATCGACGCCGTCTACGACGTGTACCGCGTCACGACCTCCTGAGAAGCGGGCAGGGCACAGCCGCCAGCTCCTCGACGACGCGGGCCGCACCACGTCGTCCCGGACGACGAGGCATGCCGGCGATCTCGTCTCGCAGGCGCTGCCGGAGCCAGGGGTGCGCGACGACGAGTGCGAACAGCCAGCCGTCGTCGTCGCCCATCGCTGCGCTGAAGGCCAGTTCGACGGCCGTGGGCACCAGGGTCACCACGCTCACGCCCGAGATGTCCTGCAGCTCGTGCGCCGGCGCGCGACGCTCATGATGGATCACACGCCCGGCGAACGGCACACGTCGCCGCGTGGAACTGGTCCGTCGCACATGGTGGACGACAGGCGGCCGGTCGCCGGCGCCGTGGATCCAGGCGGCGGTCGGCCCGCACGCGGCGGTCCCCGGCAGAACGAGCCCGGCCACGCCGGCCGCCCTGGCCTCCGCCCCCTCCACAGTGTCGGCGGGCATGAAGCCCTCGCCGACCTCGACGACATGACCGTCGAGGCGTGCGGCGCCGAGCTCGGGGAGCGACAGCCGTTCACCGGGCCGGTAGAAGAGAGCGGGATGCACGTTAACAGTGTGGGCCGTGCGCTCCCGTCGAGGGAGGGCACGGCCCACACTGTGGATAACGCGGAATCAGCCGCCCAGAGCGCTGAGCCAGGCACGGCGGGCGGCGAGGGCCTCGCCGGCCTCCTTCGCCGCCTTCTTGTCGCCGGCTGCCTCGGCCGCCGCCAGTTCGGCCTCGAGCTTCTCGATCGCTTCGACCAGCTGCGAACTCATGTCGTTCGCGCGCGCCTTGGTCTCGGGGTTGTTCTTCTTCCAGTCGACGTCCTCACGCGACTTGAGCGCCTGCTCGATGCTGCGCATGCGGTCATCGAGTGCGCGCTCCTTCTCACGCGGGAAGATGCGGCCGATCTCGTCCCACTGGCGCTGGATGCGCGTGAGCAGCGCGCGTGCGCGCTTGAGGTTCGACTCGTCGGCCACGGCCTTGGCTTCTTCGAGAAGCGTCTCGCGCGCCTCGATACGGGGAGCGGAGTCCGCCTCCTCGGCCGCCGCCTGCTCCGCACGGGCCGCGTACAGCGCGTCGCCGGCGGCCTTGAACTTCGCCCAGAGGGCGTCGTCGGCCTTGCGACCGGCCCGGCCGGCAGCCTTCCACTCGTCCAGCAGCGTGCGATAGGCGGGGATGCCGTCCACGCCCCGGGGAGCGAGGGCCTCGGCGCGCTCGACCAGCCGGGACTTCACGTCGCGCGCCGCGCGGTGCACGTCATCCAGCTCGGAGAAGAACGCCCGCCGGGCCTTGTCGACGGTCGCCCGGGCGTCGCGGAACCGCTTCCAGAGCTGCTGCGCCGTGCCCTTGGGAAGGCGAGGACCGTTCTGCTGGTGCGCCTGCCAGGCGTCGAACAGCTCGGTCATCTCGACGGTGACCTGCTTCCACTGCACCTTCGCGAGGTCACGAGCGGCCACGGCCTCGGCCTTCTCGACGATTCCGGTGCGCTCGGCGACGGCGGCGTCCAGCGCCGCCTTCGCGGCCTCGGCCTCCTTGGCGGCGGCCTCGGACAGCGACGCGAGCAGAGTCTCGATGCGCGTGCGCAGACCCGCGAGGTCGCCCACGGCGGCAGCCCCGGTGACCTCGTCGAGCAGGTGGGTGGCCTGCTTGGTCAGATCGGATGCCGAACCGCCGCCGCCCTGGGCTCGGGTCTCGAGCGTCCCGAGCTTGACGGCCAGGTCGTCGAACTTGCGCGCGTAGTAGGCGAGAGCCTCGTCGGCGGTGCCGTCGGGGTACTGCCCGACCGCACGCCAGTCTTCGCCCTCGCGCACCTCGACGGTGCCGTCTTCGGTCACGCGCCCCCATTCGGCGGCATCCGAGACCACGGGGGAGACGGCAGCGGCAGCGGGCGCCGCGACCGGGGCGACACGGGGCAGGGGCCTGCGCGGCGGTGCGGGTACGGGAGGGGCGGGCTTGGGGGCGTTGTCGTCAGACACGGTGTTCTCCTTGCGCGGTCATCCCGCGGGAGTGGGAAAGGACGCTGCTCAGCCTAGTTCACTCGTCGGGAGTCTGCGTGGGCGCTGGGGTGGGGGATTGGCCGGTCGGAGTCGAGATCAGAGGTGTCGGCTCCGGAGCGGTCGGGGACTCGGACGGTGCGGACGGCGTCGGCTCCGGCGCGGTCACCTGAGCGTGCACGGTCTGGCTGACCACGGCACACACGACGATCACACCGCCGGCCAGCACGGCGATCACCGTGTCGCGCCGTCGGCGCCGCTTCACCTGGTCGTGCCACGCCGTGCGCGCGGCGTAGAGCCGCGCACGCTCGGCATCCGTCCGGGCGCGCTGCGCGCCGCGGGAACCGCGTACCGCCATCTCGTTCCTCTCTCGGCATGGCCCACGGCGGGGCCGACGGTGCGAGCCTACCGGTGAGCGGCCGCCGTGTCGGAGACCACGGCTAGCCTGGAGTGATGACCTCACCCGCTCCGCTGCTCTCCGGGCAGACACCGCTCGCCGTGCGCATGCGGCCGGTGTCGCTCGACGAGGTGGCGGGCCAGCAGCACCTGCTGCGCGCCGGATCGCCCATCGTGGCGCTCGCGGATCCCGATGCCGCCTCACCCGGCGCGGTCTCGATCATCCTGTGGGGCCCTCCGGGCACGGGCAAGACCACGCTGGCACAGGCCATCGCCCGCTCCTCGGGCCGCCGTTTCGTCGAGCTCTCGGCGATCACGGCCGGCGTCAAGGACGTGCGCGAGGTGATGCAGGAGGCGATCACCCAGCGCGACCTCTACGGCCAGACGACGATCCTCTTCCTCGATGAGATCCACCGGTTCACCAAGGCGCAGCAGGACGCCCTGCTGCCCGGAGTGGAGAACGGGTGGGTGATCCTGATCGCCGCGACCACGGAGAACCCGTCGTTCTCGGTGATCTCCCCGCTGCTGTCCCGGTCACTGCTGCTGACGCTGAAGCCGCTCACCGACGAGGACATCGGCGTCCTGATCGACCGCGCGGTGACCGATGCGCGTGGTCTCGCCGGCGCGGTCGGTGTGTCCGACGAGGCGCGCGCCGCCCTGATCCGTCTGGCCTCGGGCGACGGCAGGCGGGCACTGACCGGCCTGGAGGCGGCCGCTGCGGTCGCGCTCTCGCGGTCGGATGCCGGCCAGGCGCAGACGGTCACCGACGACGACGTCGCCCAGGCCGTCGACCGCGCTCTGCTCCGGTACGACCGGCAGGGCGACGAGCACTACGACGTGATCAGCGCCTTCATCAAGTCGATCCGCGGATCGGACCCGGATGCCGCGGTGCACTACCTGGCGCGGATGATCGAGGCGGGGGAGGACCCGCGGTTCATCGCGCGACGCCTGGTGATCTCCGCGGCGGAGGACATCGGTCTCGCCGACCCGCAGGCGCTCACCATCGCGACGGCGGCCGCCGATGCGGTCGCCTTCATCGGAATGCCGGAGGGGCGCATCCCGCTCGCGGAGGCGACGATCTATCTCGCGACCACCGCGAAGTCGAACGCCGCCTACCTGGCCATCAACCAAGCCATCGCCGATGTCCGCTCGGGGGGATTCGGGCGCGTGCCGATCCACCTGCGCGACGCGCATTACGCGGGCGCCAAGCGCCTGGGCCATGGAAAGGGCTATCGGTATCCGCACGACAGCGATGCCGGGATCGTGCCCCAGCAGTATCTGCCCGAGGAGCTGGCCGGGCGGCGCTACTACGCGCCGAAGAACCTCGGTGCCGAGCGCGAGGTCTCGGCCCGGCTCGAGCGCATCCGACGCATCCTCGGCGACGGCTGAGCCCCGCACCGGATCTGATAGGATGGACCGGCTCGAAACCCAGTTTTCGGGCATCCCTCCACTCCTGCATCACTTCCCGACGTGCCCCGGCGTGCGCGGCGGGAAGGCGGAACCGAGGCGATACGTCCGCGAGTCGTGAAAGACACGACCGCGTCATGGAAGGAACGCTTCGTGGTCACGAAGTCCCAGGACCGCCGCAAGGTCCGTCTCAGCCGCGCGCTGGGCATCCCGCTCACCCCGAAGGCCGCCCGCTACCTCGAGAAGCGTCCCTACGCTCCCGGTGAGCACGGCCGCACCAAGCGCAAGGCCGACAGCGACTACGCCGTCCGTCTGCGTGAGAAGCAGCGCCTGCGCGAGCAGTACGGCATCCGCGAGAAGCAGCTGCGCATCGCGTTCAACGAGGCCCGCCGCAAGGACGGCCTGACCGGTGAGAACCTGGTCGAGCTGCTCGAGATGCGTCTCGACGCCCTCGTCGTGCGTGCCGGCTTCGCCCGCACCACCGCGCAGGCCCGTCAGCTGGTCGTGCACCGTCACATCCTCGTCGACGGTCAGCTCGTCGACCGCCCGTCGTTCCGCGTGAAGCCGGGTCAGCTCATCCACGTCAAGGCGAAGTCCGAGGGGCTCGAGCCCTTCCAGGTCGCAGCCGCCGGCGGTCATGCCGAGGTCCTGCCTCCGGTGCCCGGCTACCTCGAGGTCGAGCTCGACAAGCTGCAGGCCCGCCTGGTCCGTCGCCCGAAGCGCGCCGAGGTCCCCGTGACCTGTGAAGTGCAGCTGGTCGTCGAGTACTACGCGGCTCGCTGATCTGACAGCATCCGCACGAGAGGCGTCGGGGGATATCCCCGGCGCCTCTCGTCGTAGGATGGCGGAATGAAGAATCTGCTCTGGTTCCTGATCGGTGTGATCGGCGGGTTCGTCGCCGCGCACTTCATGAACAAGGACCCCCGCGGTCAGGAGATCTTCGCCGACATCGATGCGCGCATCTCGGAGTTCACCGGCATCCTCGGTGAGGCGTACCGGCAGCAGGAAGCGCGTCTCGCGGATCCCGCAGACGACTGACCACGATCGATCCATCCCGTCGCGTCGCAGGACGCGGCTCCGCCACGCAAGGAAACCCACGAGCACTATGAGAACTGCGGAGATCGCGCAGCGCTATCTCGACTACTTCGAGAAGAACGACCACCTCATCGTCCCCTCGGCGTCCCTGGTCAGCGACGACCCCTCGTTGCTGTTCACGGTCGCCGGGATGGTGCCGATGATCCCGTACCTCACCGGAGTCGTCCCCGCGCCGCACCCCCGCATCGCCGATGTGCAGAAGTGCATCCGCACGAACGACATCGAAGAGGTCGGCCGCACCGCCCGGCACGGCACGTTCTTCCAGATGCTCGGCAACTGGTCCTTCGGCGACTACTTCAAGGAAGGCGCCATCCGCTACGCGTGGGAGCTGCTGACCTCGTCGGAGTCGGACGGAGGCCTCGGCTTCGACGAGAAGGACCTCTGGGTCACGATCTACGAGACCGACGACGAGGCCGAGGCGATCTGGCGCGACGTCATCGGGCTCAAGCCCGAGCGCATCCAGCGGCTCGGACGGGCCGACAACTACTGGAACACCGGCCAGCCCGGCCCCGGCGGTCCGGATTCGGAGATCTTCTTCGATCGGGGTCCCGCCTATGGCCGCGACGGCGGCCCTGCAGCGGACGACACGCGCTTCCTGGAGATCTGGAACCTCGTGTTCATGCAGGACTTCATCGAGAACATCCGCGGCAAGACCGAGTTCGACATCGTGGGCGAACTGCCGATGAAGAACATCGACACCGGAATGGGACTCGAACGGGTCGCCTTCCTCAAGCAGGGCGTCGAGAACATGTACGAGACCGATCAGGTCCGTCCCGTACTCGACCGCGCCGTCGAGCTCTCCGGCCGGAAGTACGGCGTCGCGCACGAGGACGATGTGCGCTTCCGCGTGATCGCCGACCATGTGCGCTCGTCGCTGATGCTGCTCTCGGACGGGGTCCGTCCCTCCAACGAGGGCCGCGGCTACATCCTGCGCCGACTCATGCGCCGAACGGTCCGCGCGATGCGTCTGCTCGGTGTGGACGATCCTGCCTTCCCCGAGCTGTTCGCCGCGTCGAGGGACGCGATGAAGTCCGCCTACCCGGTGCTGGAGACGGAGTGGACGACGCTGTCGTCCGCCGCCTTCGCCGAGGAGGAGACGTTCCGCCGCACGCTCGCGCAGGGTTCGACGATCCTGGATCTCGCCCTCGCCGAGACGAAGAAGACCGGCGGGTCGACGCTGAGCGGCCCGGAGGCGTTCCTGCTGCACGACACGTACGGCTTCCCGATCGACCTCACCCTCGAGGTCGCCGAGGAGGCCGGGCTCGAGGTCGATCGCCCCGCCTTCGACTCCTTGATGAAGGAGCAGCGCGATCGTGCCAAGGCCGATGCACGCAATCGCAAGCGTCAGCTCGCCGATGTGTCCGTCTACCGCGAGTTCCGCGCCCTGGGCGAGACGGGCTTCGCGGGTTACACCGATCTGAAGGCCGAGACCCGCGTCCTCGGGCTGATCGTCGACGGCGCCCCGGTGCAGACCGCGGCCGAGGGGCAGGTCGCCGAGGTCATCCTGGCCGAGACGACCCTCTACGCCGAATCGGGCGGACAGGTGGCGGACAGGGGAACCATCGTCGGATCGGGCTTCGAGCTGGACGTGCTCGATGTGCAGCGCCCGGTGCCCGGGCTCATCAGCCACACCGTGCACGTGGCGACGGGAAGCGTGTCGGTCGACGATCGTGCGACGACGGTGGTCGACGCCGCCAACCGTCGCGCCGCACGGCAGGCTCACTCGGCCACGCACCTCGTGCACGCCGCCCTGCGCGACACCCTGGGCAAGACCGCGACGCAGTCCGGCTCGCTGAATCGCGCCGGCTACATGCGCTTCGACTTCGCGTGGTCGCAGCCGTTGTCGGCCGAGACGCGTTCGGAGATCGAGGACATCACCAACCGCGCGGTGAGCGACGCCCTCGAGGTGACCACGCGCATCGTCTCCCTGGATGAGGCGAAGGACGCCGGCGCCATGGCGCTGTTCGGAGAGAAGTACGGCGATGTCGTACGGATGGTCGACATCGGCGGTCCCTGGTCGCGCGAGCTCTGCGCGGGTACGCATGTTTCCTCGAGTGCCGAGATCGGGCTGGTGAGCGTCGTGGGCGAGTCGTCCGTCGGCGCGTCGAACCGCCGCATCGAGGCGCTGGTGGGCCAGGACGCGTTCCGCGAGCTCGCCGCCGAGCGCGCGGTGGTCTCTCAGCTGTCCGCGGCGCTGAAGGCGCCCCGCGACCAGCTGTCCGCTCGCATCGACGAGTTGCAGGCCAACCTGAAGATCGCCGAGAAGCGCATCGCGCAGTTCGAGGCGAAGGAGCGTGAAGGGCGCGTGCCCGCTCTGGCGGATGGCGCGCGGACGGTCGGCGGCTATCGTGTCGCCGCGAGCGCGCTGGGTGAGGTGGGTTCCGCCGATGACGTCCGCACACTCGCCCTGGGCGTGCGCGAACGGCTCGGATCGGATGCTGCAGTGGTGGCGTTCGGCGGCATCGCGAACGGTCGGCCGATCGTCGTCGTCGCGACCAATGAGGCGGCCCGGGCGGCAGGCGCCAAGGCCGGCGCACTGGTGCGCGTCGCGGCGGGCGTGCTCGGCGGCGGAGGAGGCGGCAAGGACGATGTCGCGCAGGGCGGCGGAGCAGACGCCTCGGCGCTGGACGCCGCGCTCGACGCCGTGGTCGCGGAGCTCTCGGCAGCGTGACGGGTTTCCGTCGCGGCGTCCGTCTCGGCATCGACGTCGGGAAGGCACGGGTGGGCGTGTCCCGCTGCGATCCTGACGGGATGCTCGCCGTGCCGGTCGAGACGGTGCCGCGGACGGAGGCCTCTGTTCAGCGCATCGCCGAGCTCGTGCGCGAATGGGAGCCGTTGGAGGTCGTCGTCGGTCTGCCCGTGAACATGCGGGGCGAGGACACGCCGTCGACGACGGATGCCAGGGACTTCGCCCGTGCGGTCGGCCGGAGCACCGGGGTGGCCGTGCGCCTCGTCGACGAGCGGCTGAGCACGGTGACGGCGCACGCCGCACTGCGTTCTTCGGGGAGATCCCAGAAGAAGTCTCGTAGCATTGTCGATCAGGTGGCCGCGGTCGTGCTCCTGCAGCACGCGGTGGACACCGAGAAGAGCACCGGGAACCCCGCCGGTGCGACGATCGACCTCGACGAGGAGTCCCGCAGCGATGACTGAGCCCGAGGGTTCCGCGAAGCGCCCCGGCCTGGGGGATCTGTTCGAGAACCTCCCCACCGCGGCCTCGCCGCTGCCCGAGCGGGAGACGCGCGATGACGCGGCGCCGGGCTCGAGACGCGCGCGACGTGAGGCGCGTCAGACGCCCGGGGCTGCGGTCGGCGACGGGGATGCCACGGTCGACGCAGCCGCAACTGCAGCCGCGGCGGGCGCGGGGCAGGACGCCGCTGCGGAGCCGGGAGTCGACACAGGAGCAGCGCCTGGCGCGAACGCATCTGTCGCTCCGGGCAGCGCGGCCGCACGCCCTCTCGACGGCGATGGCGACGCGATCGGCGGGATCGACGACCTCTTCGCGCCGGAACAGCATCGCGTCGCTCCCAAGTCGAAGCGCGGCCGGGGCTGCCTGGTCGGTCTCATCATCCTGCTGGTCGTGCTCGGCGGCATCGCCGCGGGCGGCGTCTGGGCGATGAACACCTACGGCGACCGGATCAACGAGATCATGGGCTGGGGTGAGCCCAAGGACTACGAGGCCGGACAGGCGACCGGCGAGGCGCTGGTCACGATCAAGACGGGCGATACCGGCTCACCCGTGTCCACCGCACTGTTCGAGGCGGGCGTGACGAAGACCGATCGCGTGTTCTACGACTACCTCATCGCGGAGAACCCCGGCGCCACCTTCTACCCCGGCGTCTACAAGCTGCAGCAGAAGATGACCGCCGCCGCCGCGCTCAAGGCGCTCGACGACCCGGCCAACCGCATGGAGAACACCGTGCGCATCGCCGAAGGCGGCACGATCGAATCGTCGCTGCCTCGTATCGTCGACGGCGTCGGCATCCCGCTCGAGGACCTGCAGGCCGCCGTGAAGGACCCCGGTGCGTATGGAGTGGATGCGAGCACGCTCGAGGGCTGGCTGTTCCCGGCGGTCTACACGTTCGATCCCGGCGCCACGGCGCAGGACGTGATCGCGCGGATGGTCGAGCGCACGCGTGAGTCGCTCGACACGGCCGGCGTGCCGGATGCCGATGCGCAGCGCGTGCTGACCATCGCCTCCATCATCGAGCGCGAAGCCCGCACGCCGGACTTCGCGAAGGTGTCGCGTGTCATCCAGAACCGTCTCGATGACGGCATGAAGCTCCAGATGGACTCGACCGCGCAGTACGGCTTCGGCGAGCTCCACGCCGGCTCGGCGAGCACCTCTGCGAAGGCTCAGCACGACGAGAACGACTGGAACACGTATGTCATCACCGGTCTGCCGGTCACACCGATCGCCAACCCGGGCGATGCGGCGATCGACGCCGCGATGCATCCCGTGGACGGGCCCTGGCTGTACTTCGTAACCGTGGACATGGCGACCGGAGAGACCCAGTTCTCCACCACCTACGAGGAGCACCAGCAGGGGATCAGGAAGATGCAGGCCTGGTGCAAGGCGAACCCCGGCACGGGCTGCTGAGATGAGCTCCCGGACCCGGCTCGCCGTGTGGGGCGATCCGATCGGGCACAGCCGCTCGCCGGCGCTGCACGCGGCGGCGTACCGACGCCTCGGACTGGACTGGGAGTACGGACGGTCGCGGGTGGATGCGCGTGGCTTCGCGGCGGCTCTCGGCGCCCTGGACTCGTCCTGGCGCGGTCTGTCGCTCACAATGCCGCTCAAGGAGGTCGCGCACGACGCGGCCGACACCCTGGATGTGCACGCAAGACTCACGGGTGCCGTCAACACGCTGCTTCTGGACGAGCGCAGACACGGATTCAACACCGACGTCGGCGGGATCGTCGACGCCTTCCGCGGCGCCGGCGTGCGGCAGGTGCGCTCGGTGCGCATCCTGGGGGCTGGTGCGACGGCGGCATCCGCCCTCGTCGCCGCACACGATCTGGGCGCCGGGTCGGCCGAGATCCGCGCCCGCCGCCCGCAGGCGGCGCAGCGGCTCACCGGCATCGGCGCCGAGCTCGGCGTCACCGTGACCGTCCGCGCCTTCGACGAGCCCGCGGACGGCGTCGACGCCACCGTCGCGACGCTGCCCAGTGGCACGGAGCTCGACGGCACGGTCGCCGCCGAGCTGGGGTCGGCAGGGGGCGCGCTCTTCGAAGCCGCCTATGCACCGTGGCCGTCGGCTTTGGCGGCGAACTGGCCCGACCCGACGGTGATCTCGGGCTTCGAGATGCTGCTGCACCAGGCCGTGCGACAGATCCGCATCTTCCTTCTCGGCACGCAGGATCGTCCGCTGGACGACGAGGACGTCATCGTGGCCGTCATGCGGTCTGCGGCCATGGGAGACTAGAGCAATGCTCCGCGTGCTCACGGCCGGCGAATCGCACGGTCCCGAACTCATCGCCGTCATGGAGGGCTTGCCCTCCGGTGTCACGGTCGACGCCACGGCCATCCAGGCCGACCTCCAGCGCCGCAAGCTGGGCTATGGGCGCGGATCGCGGATGAAGTTCGAGCAGGACGAGTTGACCATCTCCGGCGGAGTGCGTCACGGCAAGAGCCTGGGAAGCCCGATCGCTCTGCGGATCGGCAACACCGAGTGGCCGAAGTGGACCGAGGTGATGAACCCCGCACCTGCCGAGCTCACCGAGAAGTCTCGCGGTCGCGGAGCCGCGCTGACCCGGCCCCGCCCGGGGCACGCCGACCTCGTCGGCATGCAGAAGTACGACTTCGACGAGGCGCGCCCGATCCTGGAGCGCGCCAGTGCGCGCGAGACGGCTGCGCGTGTGGCGCTCGGCGCGGTCGCCAGGGCCTTCCTCTCCGAGCTGGGGATCCGCCTGGTCAGCCACACGCTCTCCATCGGTCCGGTGCAGGTGCCCGAGGGGTCGCGCATCCCGGCGCCCGACGACGTCGACTCGCTCGACGCCGACCCGCTGCGCTGTTTCGACCCGGCGACCTCCGCACGGATGGTCGCCGAGGTCGACGCCGCTCGTAAGGACGGCGACACACTGGGCGGGATCGTCGAAGTGCTCGCCTACGGCCTGCCGCCCGGGGTCGGCTCCCACGTGCACTGGGACCGCCGGCTGGACGGTCGTCTCGCACAGGCCCTGATGAGCATCCAGGCCATCAAGGGCGTCGAGGTCGGCGACGGCTTCGAGACCACGCGCCGCCGGGGTTCGGCCGCGCATGACGAGCTCTTCGTCACCGATGACGGCATCGCGCGCGCCTCGGATCGCGCCGGCGGCACCGAAGGCGGCATGACGACCGGTACCGTGCTGCGCGTGCGCGCGGGCATGAAGCCCATCGCGACCGTTCCGCATGCGCTGCGCACCATCGATGTCGCCTCCGGCGAGGCGGCCACCGCGCATCATCAGCGCTCGGACGTGTGCGCCGTTCCCGCGGCCGGCGTCGTCGCCGAGGCGATGGTCGCGATCGAGCTGGCGAATTCCGTTCTCGAGAAGTTCGGCGGCGACAGCATCCGCGAGACCCGGCGCAACCTCGACGCGTACCTCGAGGCCATCCCCGCGTCGCTCCGGACTGCTCCCGCGTCGGAGGCGGCCCTGCTCGCCCATGATGAGCTCTCCTGAGCCGCACGGGCGACCGCTGACCCTGGTTCTCGTCGGCCCGATGGCTGCCGGTAAGACCAGCGTGGGCCGCAAGGTCGCGCGTCTGCTGAGCGTGCCGTTCATCGACACCGACAAGCGGATCGCCGCCGCGCATGGACCGATCCCGCAGATCTTCGCCGAACACGGCGAACAGCGATTTCGCATGATCGAGCGCGAAGAGGTTGCGTCGGCTGTTCGCGAGGGGGGTGTCGTCTCGCTGGGCGGGGGAGCGGTGACCGATGCCGGCACACGCGACCTGCTGGCCGGTGAGCCCGTCGTGTTCCTGACGGTGAGCGCGGAGGCCGTGGCGCATCGCGTCCGCGGCGCCGGACGACCCCTGCTCGCCGGTGAGGAAGACCCTGTGCAGCGCTGGCGGACGATCTTCGCCGAGCGCCGGGGCTGGTACGAGGAGGTCGCCGATCTGACGGTCGACACCTCCCGCCGCCCGATGAGGATGATCGCGGAGGAGATCGCCGCATGGAGGAAGGAACAGGCATGACCACGACCACCATCAGCGTCACCGGCGCCGAGAGCTACGACATCATCGTGGGCCGGGGGATCCTCGACCGCGTCGCGGCAGCACTGGACCCGGCTGTGCGCAAGGTGCTGGTCGTGCACCCGCCGACTCTGGCGAATCGCGCCGCCGAGCTTCGCGACCGCCTCATGGCCGATGGTGCCAGGCAGGTGCTGCTCGCCGAGATCCCGGATGCCGAGCAGGGCAAGCGAATCGAGGTCGCGGCGTTCTGCTGGCAGGTGATGGGTCAGGCCGACTTCACCCGCACCGACGCGGTGATCGGCTACGGCGGCGGGTCCGTCACCGATCTCGCCGGCTTCGTGGCCGCGACCTGGCTGCGTGGTGTGCAGGTCGTGCAGGTGCCCACGACCGTGCTGGGACTGGTGGATGCCGCGGTGGGCGGCAAGACCGGTGTGAACACCGCGGAGGGCAAGAACCTCGTCGGCGCGTTCTGGGCGCCTCGCGCCGTGATCGGCGATCTGGACGAGCTGGGCAGCCTGAGCGCGAACGAGGCGACCGCGGGATACGCCGAGGTGGTGAAGGCGGGCTTCATCTGGGCGCCGGAGATCCTGGACATCATCGAGGCGGGACCGCAGCGCGCCGTGGACCCGACGACGGACGAGTTCCGGCGCACGGTCGAGCTCGCGATCGACATGAAGGCCAAGGTCGTCTCGAGCGACTTCCGCGAGGCGGGGCAGCGGGAGATCCTGAACTACGGACACACGCTGGGTCATGCGATCGAGCACGCCGAGCGGTACCAGTGGCGCCATGGGGCGGCGATCTCGATCGGCATGATGTACGCCGCCGAGCTCTCGCGTCTCGCCGGCCGACTCTCGGACGATGCCGTCGACCGGCACCGGAGCGTCATGGAATCTCTGGGCCTGCCCACGACGTATCGCGCCGGCGCGTGGCGAACGCTGCTGGCGACCATGCAGCGCGACAAGAAGGCGCGCGGCGGCATGCTGCGCTTCATCCTGCTCGACGACATCGCCAAGCCCACCGTCCTGCAAGCACCCGACGAGTCGCTGCTGTTCGCCGCATACCAAGAGGTCTCCGACTGAATCGACCGGGCGCTGGTAATGTGCGGAGCGTGTCCGCACCCCATCGCCTGCTGCTCGTGAACGGCCCCAACCTCAATCTGCTCGGCACTCGCGAACCAGACGTGTACGGCACGGCGACACTCGCCGATGTGGAGCGGCTCGCGACCGCATCCGCGACGGATGCCGGCTATGAGATCCGCGCGGTCCAGAGCAATCACGAGGGCGTGCTGATCGATGCGATCCACGCCGCGCGCGAGGACTGCGTCGGCATCGTCATCAACCCCGGCGGCCTGACCCACACATCGGTGGCGCTGCGCGATGCGCTGACCGGCGTCGGAATGCCCTTCGCGGAGGTGCACGTCTCGGACGTCTACGCCCGCGAGGCGTTCCGCCACTTCTCGTACCTCGACGACGTGGCCGCCGTGCGCGTGGTCGGCAAGGGCGTCGAGGGGTACGCGCAGGCGGTGCGGGAGCTGATCGCACTGCTCAGCAGGGGCTAGGCCCTCCGATTCGACGTCGGTGAGACCCGGCGATTCCGGCCATCGGATAGAATCGCTTCTCGGCCACTTCTCTGCGCGCATCCGCGCCGGCCATCGCCCTCCACAAACGAACGGACTCCCACCCGCATGGCATCCACCGCAGACATCAAGAACGGCGTCGTCATCAAGATCGACGGACAGCTCTGGAGCGTCGTGGAGTTCCAGCACGTCAAGCCCGGCAAGGGCGGTGCGTTCGTGCGCACCAAGCTCAAGAACGTCGTCACGGGCAAGACCGTCGACAAGACGTACAACGCCGGCACGAAGATCGAGATCGAGAACGTCGATCGTCGCGACTTCACCTACCTGTACACCGACGGCGACAGCTTCGTGTTCATGGACCAGGAGGACTACGACCAGATCAACGTCCCCGCTGCGACCGTCGGCGACGCCGCGAACTTCATGCTCGAGAACCAGCAGGTGCAGATCGCGCTAAACAACGGCAACCCGCTGTACATCGAGCTGCCGGCATCCGTCGTGCTCGAGGTCACGTACACCGAGCCCGGCCTGCAGGGCGACCGCTCCTCGGCCGGCACCAAGCCCGCCACGCTCGAGACCGGTTACGAGATCCAGGTGCCGCTGTTCCTCGAGACCGGCACGAAGGTCAAGGTCGACACCCGCACGGGCGACTACCTCGGCCGGGTCAACGACTGACCTTGAGCGCTCGCACCAAGGCGCGCAAGCGCGCCCTCGACATCCTCTTCTCCGCCGACGTGCGCGGAGAAGAGGTCTCGGTGTCCCTGGCGGCCGCCGCCAGGCGCGCCGCCAACGAGCCCTCCCGTGAGGCGTCCTGGCTGTACGCGCGCGACATCGTGGACGGGATCATCGATCATCACGACGAGATCGACGAGCAGATCACCACGCACAGCCGTGACTGGAAGATCGAGCGGATGCCCGCGGTCGACCGCGCCCTGCTGCGGATCGGTGCCTGGGAGATCCTCTACAACGACGAGGTGCCGACGGCCGTCGCCATCGACGAGGCCGTCGAGCTCGCCAAGGAGCTCTCCACCGAGGACTCGGGCTCCTTCGTCCACGGCGTGCTGGCGCGCATCGACCGGGCGAAGTGAGCGGTGCCGGGCGACGCTCGGCTGAGTCACGGCGGATGTCGGCGGCAGCCATGAGGATGCTCGGATGAGCATTCCGCGACCGAGCGCGCAGCAGCTGCGTCGGCTCGCCGGCGACGGCGGCTACCAGCGCGGCCTGGACTACGCACGCCGTGGCCAGGTCCAGCACACGTCGTGGGATGCCGGATCCGAGACGCTGCACGCCGAGGTCTACGGCGGCGATGCCATGCCGTACCGCTGTGTCGTGCGGTTCCGGGGCGGGGAGATCCTCTCCGCGACCTGCTCGTGTCCGGTGCGCACCGCCTGCAAGCACACCGTCGCCGCGCTGCTGGTCGCCCCCGAGCAGGAGAGCAGGGAGCGTGCCGCCGCGGAGTCCAGGCGCGAAGCGCAGCGCGCCGCGTGGAGGCGCCTGGTCCCACAGGCACCGCACCACGGCGCCATCACGCCCCTCGCCCTGGGGGTCGAGCTGCGGGTGCGCCCACCCCGCTCCGCCGACCGCTGGGGCGCTGCCCCGGCGCGCACCGCCACACCGCGCGAGCTCGCACGCGAGCACGGGGAGGTCCAGCTCGCGGTGCGGCCGCTGATGCGCAGCGAGTCGACCGGCAGGTGGGTGCAGGGTGATGCGACCTGGGACGGCATCCGCCGTCCCAGCGGCAGGTTCGACAGCGCGCAGGCGCGCTGGTTCACGGACTTCCTCGCGATCGCCCGCGATTCGCTGCTCTCGGGCACCGCGACCGAGTGGATTCCACTGGATCGGGTCGAATCGCCCTTGCTCTGGCAGCACCTGCACGCGCTCGGAGGCCTGGGCATCCCGCTCGTCCCCACACAGAAGCACACCACCGCCCGGTTCGCGGAGGTCGCGACCGCAGGCATCCGGATCGACGCCGCTGACGACGGCGGACTGCGCGTCAGCGCGCTGATCCACATCGACGGCACCGAGGTGCCCCCGGCGTCCGTCCGGCCGATCGGCTCGACCGGCGTGTACCGCTGGGAGGTCGCGGGCGCCGAGCTGCACGTCGTCCTGGCGCCGGTCGCGCTGTCCGCCACGGTCCGCGCCGCGGTGACCACCGAGATGCCCATCGACGTCTCCGCTGACGACCGGGAGCTGTTCCTGGCCGAGGCGTACCCGACGATCGCCCGACAGGGCAGCGTCACGACGGCCCCCGGGCTGAAGCTGCCCGCACCGGCGAAGCCGGAACCGGTGCTGCACGTGACCTTCGGCGCGGCCGACCGGGTGACGCACCGGTTCGAATGGGAGTACCGCGGGCACGGATCCGTCCCGGTCGAGCCCGACATCCCCATCCCGCCCGATCATCCGTTCCGTGACCAGGAGGCCGAACGGCAGTCGCTGCGCGAGCTGGAGCGGATCTGGCGCACGGCGACGCCGGCGCCGTTCGACGCCCGTGCCGCCCACCTCGGAGTCGCGACGGCGGAATGGTCTGCGACAGTGCTTCCCGCCTTCGAGGACAGCGAGGTGCGCGTCGTCGTCACCGGCAGACGCAAGAAGTACCGCGAACTGACCGGAGCGCCCGAGATCACCGTGTCCACCGTGGACTCCCCGGACCCCGACTGGTTCGATCTCGGCATCATCGTCAAGGTCGACGGGGTCTCGATCCCCTTCACCCCGCTGTTCACCGCCCTCAGCATGCGCCGCACCAAGCTGCTGCTCGTGGACGGCACGTACTTCTCCCTGGCGCATCCGGCCCTTCAGACCCTTCGCGACCTCATCGACGAGGCGGCGGACCTCGCCGAGTGGGAGACCGGCCCGCGCATCAGCAGGCATCAGACGGCGCTGTGGGCCGACTTCGAGGACCTCGCCGACCAGTCCGAGGCGGCCGTCTCCTGGCGGGCGCTGGCGCAGGGCCTCCGCGATGTCGAGCACGTTCCGCCGACGGAGGTCCCGCGCGGACTGAACGCCACGCTGCGCCCGTACCAGAAGCAGGGATTCGACTGGCTCGCCTTCCTCTGGCGGCATCGGCTCGGCGGCATCCTGGCCGACGACATGGGGCTCGGCAAGACGCTGCAGCTGCTGTCGCTGATGGCGCACGCCCGCGAGACGGGGGAGTCGGCGCCCTTCCTGGTCATCGCCCCGACCTCGGTGCTCGGCACCTGGCGCGGCGAGGCGGCGCGCTTCGCCCCGGGGCTGCGCGTGCACGTCGTCGAGGGAACCGCCGCACGGCGCGACGAGGACCTGCGCGAGCTCGCCGCGCAGGCGGATGTCATCGTGACGTCGTACACGCTGCTCCGGCTGGACGAGGGCGAGTACGCCGGCCAGGAGTGGGCAGGCGTCATCCTCGACGAGGCCCAGTTCGCGAAGAACCCGGCCACGAAAGCTCACAAGGCCATCGCCGCGCTGCGCGCCCGCGTGAAGATCGCCGTCACGGGAACACCGCTCGAGAACAGCCTGACGGATCTGTGGGCTCTGTTCTCGATCACCGCGCCCGGGCTGTTCCCCTCCGCCCGCAGGTTCCGCGAGGAGTACGTGCAGCCCATCGAACAGGGTAAGGTGCCCGAGAACGAGGAGGGCGGCGAGTACCGTCGACGTCGACTCGACCGGCTGCGCCGTCGCATCCGCCCGCTCATGCTGCGCCGCACCAAGGAGCTCGTCGCGGCGGAGCTGCCCGAGAAGCAGGTGCAGGAGGTCTTCGTCGAACTCTCGCCCGCGCACCGTGCGAGATACGATGCCGTCCTGCAGCGCGAGAGGCAGAAGCTGCTGGGGCTGCTGGCCGATCTGGACCGCAACCGCTTCATCGTCTTCCGGTCGCTGACGATGCTCCGGATGCTCGCTCTCGCCCCGGGCCTGATCGACCCGGCCGACGCGTCGATCGCCTCCAGCAAGCTCGACGTCCTCCTCGAGCACGTGCACGAGCTGCGCGCCGAGGGCCACCGCGCTCTGGTCTTCAGTCAGTTCACGAGCTTCCTCGACCTCGCGGCCGAGCGTCTCACCGCCGCCGGCGTGCCGCATGTGCATCTCGACGGGTCCACACGCAACCGCAGCCAGGTGATCGAGGAGTTCCGCACGGGCGACCAGCCCGTGTTCCTGATCAGCCTGAAGGCGGGCGGGTTCGGTCTCACACTCACCGAGGCGGACTACGTGTTCCTGCTCGACCCGTGGTGGAACCCCGCTGCCGAGGCCCAGGCCATCGACCGCACCCATCGCATCGGTCAGACGAGCCGCGTGTTCGTGTACCGTCTGATCGCCGCAGCGACCATCGAGGAGAAGGTGCTGGCACTGCAGCAGCGCAAGGCTCGTCTGTTCACCGCAGTGATGGACGACGACGAGCTGTTCGCCCAGGCGCTGACCGCCGACGACATCCGCGGTCTCCTGGAGACCTGATCCCCGGTGGCACGGCGCCACCGGCCGCGCACCCCTGGCGCACAGCATCCGCTCGGTAGAATCGACACTGCCCAAGCAGGAGGAGAGACATGCGGATCACGGGACTCGGCCACGCCGGGATGTTCATCGAGACGGTCGGCGGGAACATCATCTGCGATCCCGTTCTCGGCCCGTCGTTCTTCGGATCCTGGTTCCCGTTCCCCGACAACCGCGGACTCGACTGGGAGCGCCTCGGACGCGAAGCGGACTTCCTCTACATCTCTCACCGTCACCGCGACCACTTCGATCCGCGCCTGCTGGAGCGGTACATCCGCAAGGACATCGAGGTCCTGCTCCCCGAGTACGTCACCGACGACCTCGAGAACGACATCCGCGCTCTGGGCTACACCAACATCTTCTACGCGCCCGCGGGAGAGGTCTTCGAGCGCGGCGGCGCGAAGATGATGATCACGCCGCTGCGCGCGCCCAGCGACGGCCCGATCGGCGACTCCTCGCTCAGCGTCGACGACGGCACCGCATCCATCCTGAACCAGAACGATTCGCACCCTCTCGACCTTGAGGCGCTGATGTCGTTCGGCAAGCCTGAGGCGTACTTCACGCAGGTCTCCGGCGCGATCTGGTGGCCGATGGTGTACGACCTGCCGCAGGACGCCAAGCAGAAGTTCGCCCGGCTCAAGCGCGAGGCGCAGAACAAGCGTGCGATGTACTACATCGAGAAGGTCGACGCTCCGCACGTGTTCCCGATGGCGGGACCGCCCATGTTCCTGCGCGAGGAGCTGTTCCGCTACAACGGCACCGGCCAGGACGACGACTCGATCTTCACGGATCAGAAGGAGTTCCTCGCTCACCTCAAGGAGCAGGCGCCGCAGTACGACGGCCGGCTGTTCGTGCCGGGCACCGTCGTCGAGATGAACCACGGCGAGATGACGGTCACCCAGAGCCTCTACACCGAGGCGGAGATCGACCACATCTTCGACGAGAAGTGGGAGTACCTGGAGGAGCAGAAGGCCTCGCGCCAGCAGGAGATCCGCGACGAGGAGGCCACGCGCGCCGACATCATCCCGCCGGCCGAGATGCTCGAGGCCATCAAGACCTGGTGGGAGCCGCTGCTGAAGAAGTCGCGCACGATCCGGCTGGGCGTGGGCGGCAACGTGCGGTTCCGGATCGGCGAGCTGGACCTGGTCGTCGACTTCCCGAAGGCCAAGGTGCGCGAGTACGCGGGGGAGGAGTGCATCTACTGGTACACGATCCCCGCCGACCTGGTCTCGACGAACATCCGCGACCACGAGATCGACTGGTCGAACTCGATCTTCCTGTCGATGCAGTTCTCCGTGGGCCGCAGCGGCAAGTTCAACGAGTTCCTGACCACGTTCCTCAAGTGCCTGTCGGTCGACCGCATCGAGTACGTCGAGAACTGGTACCAGGAGCAGACAGACCAGACCGAGGACGCCGAGATCGGCGACTGGGTGGTCCAGCGCCGCTGCCCGCACCTGCGCGCCGATCTGACCCGCACCGGGAAGATCGAGGACGGCGTGCTCACCTGCAGCATGCACGACTGGAAGTGGGACCTGAAGACGGGCAAGTGCCTGACGACCACGGGCCACCCGATCCGCGCGGCCAAGGTCGACCCGGTCACCGACGAGGCGCTGCGCGCCGGCTGATCGCCAGGGGGCTCTCCGGTTGGCCGATTGTCAGCGGTAGGTAGCCGAAGAATCGGCCAGGATCCGCCGCTTGAGCTCGACGGGCCGGAGATCGAGCCCTGATACCTGGGAGCGAGCGACGAACTCGACGTCATACGTGCCGCGGGTCGGATCGGCGAGCTCCGGGCCGCTGCGGAGCGACAGGTCCATGCCGATCAGCCGCACACTGCAGAAGATCTCGGAGCGGATGCCGTCGATCATCCGCTCGAACAGCACCTGTCCGATCTCCGCCTCAGCGCCCAGCTCCTCGCGGAGCTCCCGCTGTAAGGCATCCTCGATCGACGCATCCGTTAGCGCGACGCCACCGCCGGGCGCTGTCCAGTAGGGGGCCTGCCCGGGGCGCGTGCGCTTGATCACGAGGTATCGGCCCTCGGCATCCGTCAGCACCGCACGAACGCGAGGGAGCGGGATGTCGAGGTCGATGACATCCGGGAATCCCAGACCCTCCCAGAAGCCGACCGCGGCATCTCCCGCAGCGACGAGCCCCATCGACACCATCCAGGCCGTCAGCACCATGCCGTGCGTGCCGACGATGAGATGGTCGGCAGAATGGGCGAGCAGTCCCATATGAAAGCGGTGCGCTGCGGCATCCGGTGTTTCCCAGCCGTCGTGCCGCGCGTCCAGTCGGCCGGACACCCATGCCCGGCGCGCTTCGCGAAACCCGTAGTGCACCTGCTCCTCACGGTCGACCTCACGGAAGCGCATGTCTTGGATGATCGCCGCCGCGTCGACATGCAGCGCAAGCGCGGCCGTCTGCACCGCCTTCGTCTCGGGGCTCGATACCGCCGTCGTGGCGTCGATCATCAGCGCGGATGCGTCGGCGGTTCCTTCGGCGCTGAGTCGCCACGCACTCGGCGGTGCCGACACAACGACCTCCGGCATCGCGTGTCGCAAAAGCGTCAGGCGGCGCCGCGGGCTCATCGTTGCACGAACCCATCGGTCGTGTCTGCGACGAGCTGCATCTGCTTCGGGCCGCCATGTCCTTCGTCCTCGGCGATGTGCAGCGAACTCCCCGGCCACCGCCTGTGCAGCTCCCATGCCGTACCGGCGGGGCCGCTCACGTCTCGGCGGCCGTGGATGAGCACGCCCGGGATCCCGGCGAGCTCAGGTGCGCGGTCCAGAATGCGCTGGGAGCCGGTGAGGAAGCAGTCGTTCGACCAGTAGTGGCTGACCAGCAGTGCGAAATTCTGCTGGTCGCGAGGGTCGTGATGCAATGGCCCAGGCATCCACTCCGGGTCGAGCGAGATGTGCGTCGACTCCCAGGTATCCCAGGCAGATGCAGCCGCACGGCGGACGGACGAAGAAGGATCGCGCAGCATCTCGGCGTAGACGTCGACAATGCGCCGGTCGCCAGCAGGCGCGGCGAACCTCTCCCACGCTTCAGGGAAGATCCGGCCCACACCTTCGGTGAGCCAATCAATCTCTTCGCGGCTGCCGGTTGTCACCGCCACGTTGATGATCTCCGAGACACGGTCTGGGCGCTCCAGTGCATAGGCGAGCGCGAGCGTCGATCCCCATGACACCCCGTGCATGAGCCATTGATCGACCCCGAGCACCTCGCGTAACGCTTCGATGTCGGCGATCTGCGCCTGGGTGGTGTTCCCGGTCAGTCCGTCCAGGTCATCCATCGCCCAGGGCGTGCTCCTCCCGCATCCACGCTGGTCGAATCCGACGATCAGATACTTCTCCGGATCGAACCTGCGCCGGTATCCTCCACGGCGCAGCCCACCACCAGGCCCCCCGTGCAGATACAACGCCGGACGTCCATGCGGGTTGCCGGAGAGTTCCCAGTACAGCTCAGCGCCATCGGGTCGGGCGAGACGACCGGTCCGGAAGGGCTCTACACGCGGGTACACATCCGCATCCTATGCGTCTCGATGTCCGAGTCCGGGGCCACTCTGCGTGGCATGGACGACACCGCATACACAATCGGAGTCATCGTGGCGCCGGGTCCCGTCTGGCTACAATGGATCCATCACCACCTTTAACACCGTCCCGTGAGGCGGAGAAGGGAAGTGGCCATTGTCTGCACGCACCGTGCTGCAGGAAGCCGATATAGCGCGCGCTCTGACGCGCATCGCCCACGAGATCCTCGAATCGAATCGCGGTGCGGAAGGACTCGTCCTTCTCGGCATTCCCACCCGCGGGGTCACCCTGGCTGAGCGTCTCGGCTCGGTGGTCTCCGAGATCGCGGGCAAGCCGATCCCCGTCGGCTCGCTGGACATCACGCTGTACCGCGATGATCTGTCGCAGCATCCGACCCGCTCGCCCAAGCGAACGGAGATCCCTGCCGGCGGCATCGACGGCAGAACCGTGGTGCTCGTCGACGACGTGCTCTTCTCCGGTCGCAGCATCCGTGCCGCGCTCGACGCCATCCAGTCGATCGGCCGACCTGCGGTCGTGCGGCTGGCGATCCTCGTCGATCGTGGGCACCGCGAGTTGCCGATCCGTCCCGACTTCGTCGGCAAGAACATCCCGTCCGCCAGTGCCGAGCGCGTCAATGTGCGTCTGCGGGAGCTCGACGGCACCGAGGAGGTGACGATCGAGTCATGAGGCACCTGCTCGACACCCGCAGCCTCGACCGCGCGACCGCCCTGCAGATCCTCGACGTCGCCGAGGACATGTCCGACACGCAGTCCCGTCAGGTGAAGAAGCTGCCGACCCTGCTGGGCAAGACCGTGGTGAACCTGTTCTTCGAGGATTCCACGCGCACGCGGATCTCGTTCGAGGCCGCCGCCAAGCGGCTCTCCGCCGATGTGATCAACTTCTCCGCGAAGGGCTCGAGCGTCTCCAAGGGCGAGAGCCTGAAGGACACCGCACAGACCCTGCAGGCGATGGGTGCGGATGCCGTGGTCGTCCGTCACCCCGGATCCGGCGCACCGCGCACCCTCGCCACGAGCGGCTGGATCTCGGCCGGCGTCGTCAACGCCGGCGACGGCACGCACGAGCACCCCACCCAGGCGCTGCTGGACGCCTTCACGATCCGCAAGCGCCGCTTCGCCGCGGAAAGCCGCGGACGCGACCTCGCCGGCCTGCGCGTGGTGATCGTCGGCGACGTGCTGCACTCGCGCGTCGCCCGCTCGAACGTGTGGCTGCTGTCGACGCTGGGCGCGGAGGTCACGCTGGTCACCCCGCCCACCCTCGTCCCGCAGAACGTCACGCAGTGGCCGGTGCGGGTGCTGTACGACCTCGATGCGGCCCTCGCCGAAGGCCCGGACGCGGTCATGATGCTGCGCATCCAGGCCGAGCGCATGCACGCCGCGTATTTCCCTACTGAGCGGGAGTATTCGCGCCTCTGGGGACTGGACGCATTGCGGGCTGCGGCTCTGCCGGAGGGTAGCATTGTCATGCACCCCGGCCCGATGAACCGCGGCCTGGAGATCTCATCCGAAGCCGCCGACTCGCCACGATCCACCGTGCTCGAGCAGGTCACCAATGGGGTGTCGGTGCGCATGGCAGTGCTCTACCTGCTTCTGGCAGGAGAGCGGAACGACGAACGAGGGGAAGTGAGATGAGCCAGGCCCTCGTCATCACAGGAGTCCAGCTTCTCGGGCGCGAGAGCGCAGACATCGTGATCCAGGACGGCATCATCGCCGAGATCGGCTCGGGCCTGAGCCGCTCCGGCGCTCGTGTCGTCGATGCCGCCGGCCTCGTCGCCCTGCCGGGCCTCGTCGACCTGCACACCCATCTGCGCGAGCCCGGATTCGAGGCCTCCGAGACCGTGCTGTCGGGCACGCGGGCCGCGGCGTCCGGCGGCTTCACCGCCGTGTTCGCCATGCCCAACACCCAGCCGGTCGCGGACACGGCCGGCGTCGTCGAGCAGGAGCTCGCTCTCGGCGAGGCCGCCGGCTACGCCACAGTCCAGCCGATCGGCGCCGTCACCGTCGGGCAGAAGGGCGAGCGCCTCGCCGAGCTGGGCGCGATGGCCGGATCGCGCGCACGTGTGCGGGTCTTCAGCGACGACGGCTTCTGCGTATGGGACCCGCTCATCATGCGCCGCGCGCTGGAGTACGTGAAATCCTTCGGCGGCGTGATCGCCCAGCACGCGCAGGACCCGCGGCTCACCGAGGGCGCCCAGATGAACGAGGGCGTGGTCTCGGCCGAGCTGGGCCTGGCAGGCTGGCCCGCGGTCGCCGAGGAGTCGATCATCGCCCGTGACGTGCTGCTCGCCGAGCACGTCGGCTCCCGGCTGCACGTGTGCCATCTCTCCACCGCGGGCTCGGTCGACATCATCCGCTGGGCCAAGAAGCGGGGCATCCGGGTCACGGCGGAGGTCACCCCGCATCACCTGCTGCTCACCGACGACCTCATCCGCGATTACGACGCCCGCTACAAGGTGAACCCGCCGCTGCGCACCCGGGAGGACGTGCTCGCCGTGCGCGAGGGCCTGGCCGACGGCACGATCGACATCGTCGCGACGGACCACGCGCCTCATCCTGCCGAGAACAAGGCCTGCGAGTGGCAGGCCGCCGCGAACGGCATGGTCGGACTGGAGAGCGCCCTGCGGGTCGTGCACGAGTCGATGGTCAGCACCGGATTGCTCGACTGGGCCGATGTCGCCCGCGTGCTCAGTGCGACTCCCGCCAGAATCGGACAGCTGGAGGGTTTCGGCGCTCTCGAGGTCGGCCGGCCCGCGCATGTCACGCTCTACGACGCGAACGTCGCCGGCGTGTTCACCGAGGCGGACCTGCTCGGCCGCAGCCACAACTCGCCCTACCTCGGGCGGGAGCTTCCCGGTCGCGTGCAGTGGACGATCCACGGCGGTGTCGTCACACTCGAGGACGGCGCTCTCGTCGAGGACCTCGCGTGACGCGCGAAGGAGCGGCACTGATCATCGCCGCCGTCGCAGCGCTCGTCCTGCTGGCGATGTTCCTCGGCTGGCGACGACGACTCCGGCGCGATTCCGGCCTGACGGCGCCGCTCGGCGTTCCCGAGCACGCCACGGTGAGCGCACGGCACGAAGTGCTGTACGTCGCCACGACCGCGCACGACCAGCCGCTCGAACGCGTCGCCGTTCAGCCGCTGGCGTACCGCGCACGTGGCGAGCTCGTGCTCACCGACAGGGGAGTCGCGCTCAGCCTCGACGGCTCACCCACCGTCTTCCTCGCCTCCTCCCGGCTCATCGCGGCCGACCGCGCGACCGTGACCATCGATCGCGTCGTGGAGCCGAACGGTCTCATTCGCCTCGTGTGGCGAGTGGCCGACGGCACCATCGTTGACACCTACCTGCGCCTGGCATCCATCGGGCCGCAGCAGATCCTTCCGGAGCTCGAGCGCCTGTGCGCCGCTTCGGAGAACGGAGAACAGTCTTGACTGCCACCACCACGGGGAACCGCTCCCCGCTGACAAGCGCCGTGCTCGTGCTCGAGGACGGCACACGCCTCACCGGACGGGCCTACGGCGCCATCGGCACCACGCTCGGCGAGGTGGTCTTCGCCACCGGCATGTCGGGGTACCAGGAGACGCTGACCGATCCTTCCTACGCCGGCCAGATCGTGCTGCAGACCGCACCGCACATCGGCAACACCGGCATGAACCGCGAGGACGACGAATCCGGTCGCATCTGGGTCGCCGGCTACATCGTGCGCGATCCCGCACGCCGGGTCTCCAACTGGCGCGCCGAGGAATCACTCGACGACGCGCTGGTGCGCGACGGCATCGTCGGGATCAGCGGGATCGACACGCGAGCCCTCACCCGGCGCATCCGCGACACGGGATCGATGCGCGGCGGGATCTTCTCCGGTGCCGACGCCGACCTCCCCGCAGAGGAGCAGCTGCGTCGTGTGACCGCGGCGCCCGAGATGGCGGGCCAGAACCTCTCGGCATCGGTGTCGGTGACCGAGGCCCGGGTGATCCCGGCCGCCGCGGAGCGCATCGGCAACCTCGCCGTGCTCGACCTCGGTGTCAAGCAGTCCACGCTCGACAACCTCGCCGGTCTCGGGTTCGACGTCCACGTGCTCCCGCAGTCCGCGAGCTTCGAGGACATCCGCGCGGTGGACCCGGTCGCCGTGTTCTACTCCAACGGCCCCGGCGACCCCTCCGCATCCGACGTGCAGGTCGCCGTGCTCCGCGAGGTGCTCGATGCCCGCCTGCCCTACTTCGGCATCTGCTTCGGCAACCAGCTCTTCGGCCGCGCCCTGGGACTGAGCACCTACAAGCTCACCTTCGGGCACCGCGGGATCAACCAGCCCGTGCTCGACAAGGTCACCGGCCGGGTCGAGATCACCGCCCACAATCACGGCTTCGCCGTCGACGCCCCCGTCGAGGGCAGCTTCGACAGCCCGCACGGCTACGGCTCGATCGAGGTCAGCCACGTCGGTCTGAACGACCGGGTCGTCGAGGGGCTGCGGGCGCACGACATCCCCGCGTTCTCGGTGCAGTACCACCCGGAGGCCGCGGCCGGGCCCCACGACGCCCACTACCTCTTCGCCAGGTTCCGCGACCTGGTCATCGCAGACATCGCTGAGAAGGACGCCAAGTAATGCCCAAGCGCGACGACATCAACTCCGTCCTGGTCATCGGATCGGGGCCGATCGTGATCGGCCAGGCCTGCGAATTCGACTACTCGGGCACGCAGGCGTGCCGCGTGCTGCGTGAGGAGGGCGTGCGCGTCATCCTCGTGAACTCCAATCCGGCGACGATCATGACCGATCCCGACTTTGCCGACGCCACCTACATCGAGCCGATCACCCCCGAGGTGATCGAGACGATCATCGCCAAGGAGAAGCCGGATGCCATCCTGCCGACCCTGGGCGGGCAGACAGCGCTCAACGCGGCCATGGCACTGCACGAGCGCGGCATCCTGGAGAAGTACGACGTCGAGCTGATCGGCGCGAAGGTGGACGCGATCCGCAAGGGCGAGGACCGCCAGATCTTCAAGGAGCTCGTCATCGAGGCGGGCGCGGACGTCGCGGCCTCTCGCATCTGCCACACGATGGACGAGGTCCTGGCGGGTGCCGAAGAGCTCGGGTACCCCCTGGTCGTGCGCCCGTCGTTCACGATGGGCGGACTCGGCTCCGGCTTCGCGTACGACGAGAACGACCTGCGCCGTATCGCGGGTGCGGGTCTGCACGACTCGCCCACGCACGAGGTGCTCCTGGAGGAGTCCATCCTCGGCTGGAAGGAGTACGAGCTCGAGCTCATGCGCGACACGGCCGACAACACGGTCGTCGTCTGCTCCATCGAGAACGTCGACCCGGTCGGCGTCCACACCGGAGACTCGATCACCGTCGCACCGGCGCTCACGCTCACCGACCGCGAGTACCAGAAGATGCGCGACATCTCGATCGACATCATCCGCGCGGTGGGGGTCGACACGGGCGGCTGCAACATCCAGTTCGCCGTCGATCCGACGAACGGCCGGATCATCGTCATCGAGATGAACCCCCGGGTCTCCCGTTCGTCCGCGCTGGCGTCGAAGGCGACGGGATTCCCGATCGCCAAGCTCGCGGCCAAGCTCGCTCTGGGCTACCGGCTCGACGAGATCCCCAACGACATCACCGGTGTCACCCCGGCCAGCTTCGAGCCGACGCTCGACTACGTGGTCGTGAAGGTCCCGCGTTTCGCGTTCGAGAAGTTCCCGGCGGCGGATGCGACGCTCACCACCACCATGAAGTCGGTCGGGGAGGCGATGGCGATCGGCCGCAACTTCACCACGGCTCTGCAGAAGGCGCTGCGCTCCCTGGAGCAGCGCGGCTCCTCCTTCCACTGGGGTGACGAGCCGCGCTCGCTCGAGCAGCTGCTCGAGGTGGCGAAGACCCCGACCGATGGCCGGATCGTCGTGCTGCAGCAGGCGCTGCGCAAGGGCGCGACCATCGAGCAGGCGTTCGATGCGACGGCGATCGACCCGTGGTTCCTCGACCAGATCGTGCTCATCAACGAGGTCGCCGACGTCGTCGCCCAGGCGGGCGAGCTCGACGCGGCGACGCTGCGGTACGCCAAGGAGCACGGATTCTCCGACGCCCAGCTCGCTCAGCTGCGCGGAATCGACGAGGCGGAGGTGCGCGGCATCCGGCACGACCTGGACGTGCGCCCCGTGTTCAAGACGGTGGACACCTGCGCGGGGGAGTTCCCCGCGCTCACCCCGTACCACTACTCCAGCTACGACCTCGAGACCGAGATCGCCGCCTCGGACCGCACCAAGGTGGTCATCATCGGCTCCGGCCCGAACCGCATCGGCCAGGGCGTCGAGTTCGACTACTCGTGCGTGCACGCCTCGTTCGCGTTGTCGGATGCCGGTTTCGAGACGATCATGGTCAACTGCAATCCCGAGACGGTCTCGACCGACTACGACACCTCGGACCGGCTGTACTTCGAGCCGCTCACCCTCGAGGACGTGCTCGAGGTGCTCGACGCCGAGGCGCGCAGCGGGAAGATCCTCGGCGTCGTCTGCCAGCTGGGCGGTCAGACCCCGCTGGGCCTGGCGAAGGGCATCGAGGCGGCCGGCTACGCGGTGCTCGGCACAAGCCCCGCCGCGATCGACCTGGCTGAAGAGCGCGAGCTGTTCTCGCGTCTGCTCGACGACGCAGGCCTCGTCGCACCGCGCAACGGCACCGCGATCGACGTCGACGGTGCGGTGCGGATCGCCGAGGAGATCGGCTACCCGGTGCTGGTGCGGCCGAGCTTCGTGCTGGGCGGGCGCGGCATGGAGATCGTCTACGACACCGCGTCGCTGCGCGACTACTTCGTGCGCACCGCGGGCCAGGTGATCATCGAGGAGGGCAAGCCCCTCCTCGTCGACCGCTTCCTCGACGATGCCATCGAGCTCGACGTCGACGCCCTCTACGACGGGTCGGACCTGTACATCGGCGGCGTCATGGAGCATCTGGAGGAGGCCGGCATCCACTCCGGCGACTCCAGCTGCACCCTGCCTCCCGTCTCGCTCGGGCGCAGCGATGTCGACCGGGTGCGCGAGGCGACGCTCGCGATCGCCCGTGGTGTGGGAGTGCGCGGCCTGCTCAACGTGCAGTTCGCGATCAGCGCCGGCGTGCTGTACGTGATCGAGGCGAATCCCCGTGCGAGCCGCACCGTGCCCTTCGTCTCTAAGGCGCTCGGCATCCCGCTGGCGAAAGCCGCCAGCCGTCTCATGGCCGGCGCCACGATCGCCGAGCTGATCGCCGAGGGCATGCTGCCCGCACAGGACGGGTCGCGTGTGCCGCTGGGCGCGCCGATCGCCGTCAAGGAGGCCGTGCTTCCCTTCAAGCGGTTCCGCACCCACGACGGCAAGGTCGTCGATTCCGTGCTCGGGCCCGAGATGCGCTCCACGGGCGAGGTCATGGGCATCGACCGCGACTTCCCGACCGCGTTCGCGAAGAGCCAGGCCGCCGCCTACGGTGGGATGCCCACCTCCGGCACGGTGTTCATGTCGGTGGCGGACGCGGACAAGCGCGCGGTCATCCTGCCTGCGCACCGACTGCAGGAGCTCGGCTTCTCACTGGTGGCCACCGAGGGGACGGCCGAGATCCTGAGCCGCAACGGCATCGATGTGACCGTCGTCGCGAAGTACAGCGATGCGCGCGGCGAAGGCGAGCGCAACGTCGTCGATCTGATCAACGACGGCGAGATCGACATCATCGTCAACACGCCCAGCGGTGGCGCCGCCCGGGCGGACGGCTACGAGATCCGTGCCGCTGCGGTCGCGGCTGACAAGGCACTGTTCACCACCATCGCGGTGCTCGGCGCGGCCGTCAGTGGGATGGGAGCGGCAGACGCGGGCTTCGCGGTGCGCAGCCTGCAGGAGTACGCCCTGGATCGGCGGGATTCGCAGTGACGCTCTCCTTCGGGGCGCGTCTGCGAGCCGCCCTGGATGCGCACGGCCCGCTGTGCGTGGGGATCGACCCTCACGCACAGCTGCTCGACCGCTGGGGTCTGACGCAGGATGCCGAGGGGCTGCGGTCCTTCGGCCTCGCCGTCGTCGACGCCGCTGCGGGTCGCGTCGGCGTGGTGAAGCCGCAGGTGGCCTTCTTCGAGCGCTTCGGCTCGAAGGGCTTCGCAGCCCTGGAGGATGTCCTCTCGGCCGCCCGTGCAGCAGGCCTGCTCGTGGTCGCCGACGCCAAGCGCGGCGACATCGGCTCGACCATGGCCGGGTACACCTCGGCCTGGCTCGAGCCCGGCTCGCCGCTGGAGTCGGACGCCGTCACGGTCAGCCCGTACCTCGGGCCCGAGTCCCTGCGCGAGACGCTCACCGCGGCGGTGCGCGCCGGCAAGGGGGTGTTCGTGCTGGCGGCGACGAGCAACCCGGAGGCCGCGGCCCTGCAGACCGCACGCACCGTCGACGTGGGCTCCGGTGAGGATCAGACGGTCGCGAACCGTGTGGCGCGTGACGTGACCTGGGTCAACGGTTCGACCGCGTTCGACGGCGGGTTGGGACCGGTCGGCGTGGTGATCGGGGCAACGGTCGACCGCGCGGAGCTCGGACTCGGCGACGAGGCGCTCGCGGGCACGCCGATCCTCGCTCCCGGATTCGGCGCTCAGGGCGCCGAGCCGGACGATCTGGTCCTGCGCTTCGGTGCGGTCGCCGGGCAGGTTCTCGCGAGCGAGAGCCGCAGCGTGCTCGGAGCGGGACCGGCCCGCATCGCATCCGCCATCGCCGAACGCGCCGAGCGCTACCAGGAGGTGCTTCGTGGCTGAGGGTCGAGCCGTCCCCGATGTCGACCGGGCCGCCGCCTCGCGGCGCGCACTCGAGCGCCGGCGGGCGCGCGCAGCGCTCAAGCGGGATCTCACCACGCGCGTGCTCGCGCCGCAGGCGGTGCTGCAGCAGGCGACGCGGGACGCGGACTCGGATGCCGCCACCATGCGCGTCACCGATTTCCTCATGGCGCTGCCGGCCATCGGCGCCGGCAAGCGCGACCGCGTGCTCGATGAGCTGAGCATCTCCCCGGTCAAACGTCTCGGCGGACTGGGCGTGCGTCAGCTGGCGGCGCTGTCGGAATGGCTCGACGAGCGGTTCCCGCCGCACACGCCGCGCCCCGGTCGCAGCCGGCTGCTCGTCCTGGCCGGTCCCACCGCCGTCGGCAAGGGCACGGTGGCCGCGCACATCCGCGAACGGCACCCCGAGATCCACCTGTCCGTGTCGGCGACCACCCGGGCACCGCGTCCGGGAGAGATCGACGGCGTGCACTACTACTTCGTCGACGACTCCGAGTTCGATCGCCTGGTCGCCGAGGGTCAGCTGCTCGAGTACGCCGTCGTGCACAATCGGCATCGCTATGGCACCCCGCGCGGTCCCGTCGACGCCGCGCTGGCCGAGGGCAGGACCGTGCTGCTGGAGATCGACCTGCAGGGTGCGCGGCAGGTGCGCCGTGCCGAGCCGTCGGCCACGCTGGTGTTCCTGCTCCCGCCTTCGTGGGATGAGCTGGTGCATCGGCTGGTGGGTCGCGGCACCGAGGATGCGGAGGAGCGGGCGCGGCGGCTGCGCACCGCCCGCACCGAGCTCGCAGCCCAGAACGAGTTCGATTACCTCGTCGTGAACGCCGACGTCGCCACGGCGGCGCGGGAGGTCGTAGAATTGTCTTCGGGTCCTGCGCGCTGACCGGTTCCTGAGCCCGTCCAGAGCGCGCGTCCCCATCCACCGACTTCGCGGCACGTCGTGACACCACGGCACCGCCGCCTGACCAGGAGGTCCACCATGGCCGGAAGCAACCAGGGCATCATCGACCCGCCCATCGACAACCTGCTCGAGCGGGTCGAGTCGAAGTACGAGCTGGTGATCTACGCGTCCAAGCGCGCGCGTCAGATCAACGACTACTACTCCGACCTGCACGAGGGCAACCTCTTCGACAACGTCGGGCCGCTGGTGGACTCGTCCGTCGAGGACAAGCCGCTTACCATCGCGCTGCACGAGATCAACGAAGACAAGCTTCGCATCCGTCACGCCGAGTGACCCTTCGCACCGTGAGCCGCCGACGTCCGCACCCGGATGTCGGCGGCTTCCTGCACACTGGCGTCGAGCCGGCCCCGGCTCCGCCCGAACTTCTCGCTTTGGAGCACCGATGAGCGCGCTGCGCCTGTTCACGTCCGAGTCCGTCACCGAGGGACACCCCGACAAGATCTGCGACCAGATCTCCGACAGCATCCTCGACGGTCTCCTCAGCGTCGACCGCGACTCGCGCGTGGCCGTCGAGACCCTCGTCACCACCGGGCTCGTGCATGTGGCCGGTGAGATCCGCACCGAGGGATACGTGGACATTCCCACGATCGTGCGCGACGTCGTCAACGGGATCGGCTACACCTCGAGCGACACCGGCTTCGACGGCTCCTCCTGCGGTGTCAGCATCTCGGTCGGTGAGCAGTCCACCGACATCGCGCACGGCGTCGACCAGGCGCAGGAGCATCGCGACGGCAGCTCCACCGACCCGCGCGACGAGCTCGGTGCAGGCGACCAGGGGATCATGTTCGGTTTCGCGACCGACGAGACCCCTCAGCTCATGCCGATGGCCGCGTGGACGGCGCACCGCATCGCCGAGCGCCTCACCGAGGTCCGCCGCTCGGGCGAGCTCGCGTTCCTGCGTCCGGACGGCAAGACCCAGGTGACGCTCGGCTACGACGGCTTCACGCCGAAGACCGTCGACGCGGTCGTGCTCTCCACGCAGCACCACCCCGACATCTCTCAGGACGAGCTCAAGGCGCTGGTGCGCGAGAAGGTCATCGATCCGGTGCTCGAGCAGACCGGCCTCGACCTGGCGGACGACCTGAAGTACTACATCAACCCGGCCGGTCCGTTCGTCACGGGCGGCCCCAAGGGCGATGCGGGTCTCACAGGCCGCAAGATCATCATCGACACGTACGGCGGAGCAGCCCGCCACGGCGGCGGCGCGTTCAGCGGCAAGGACCCCTCGAAGGTGGACCGCTCGGGCGCGTACGCGATGCGCTGGGTCGCCAAGAACGTCGTCGCCGCGGGTCTGGCCCGGCGGGCGGAGGTTCAGGTGGCCTACGCGATCGGCGTGGCCCGTCCGGTCGGGCTCTATGTCGAGACCTTCGGCACGGGCGCCGTCGCCGAGGACGTGATCACCCGCGCCATCGACGAGGTGTTCGATCTTCGTCCGCAGGCGATCATCGAGGAACTGGACCTGCTGCGTCCGATCTACGCGCAGACCGCGGCATACGGGCATTTCGGCCGTGAGCTGCCCGACTTCACCTGGGAGCGCACGAACCGCGCCGAAGAGCTGCGCCGCGCTGCCGGCGTCTGAGGCCGAGATGGCCCCGGCGCGCCGCATCGCGCGTGTGCTCATCGACTCTCCGCTTCCGCAGCTGGACCGGCTGTTCGACTATGCACTGCCCGACGAGGTGGGCGAGGTGCGTCCTGGCGTGCGGATCAAGGCGCCGCTGCGCACCGCCGGGCGGGTGATCGACGGATACGTCGTGGAGATCGCCGAGGAGCCGGATGCCCGTCGTCCCCTCTCCGAGATCGACAGCGTCGTGTCCGCAGTCGAGGTGCTTCCCGACAGGCTCTACCGCCTCGCCCGGCGGACGGCGGACCGGGCCGCCGGCTCCGCCTCCGACATCCTCCGTCTGGCGATCCCCAAGCGCCAGGTGCGCGTCGAGAAGACGTGGGTGCCCCCGGAAGACGCGCCGACGCCGACCGCTGAGGCCGTCGCACGTGCGAGGGAGGTGCTCTCCGGATACGAGGGACTGGAATCGGTGCTCGCCGATTGCGGGCGTGCGGCCGTCGAGGCGGTGCCCGTGCAGTACGGCGACCAGCCCGCGTGGGCGACGCTGCTGGCCTCCGCCGCGGCTGTACAGCTCGCCGAGGGCCGCTCCAGCATCCTGGTCGTGCCCGACTACCGCGATCAGGAGCTGCTTCTCGCCGCCCTGCAGACGATGGTCGACGAGGCTTCGGTGGTGCGGCACGATGCCCGTCAGTCCAATCCCGACCGATATCGCGCATTCCTGCGCACCCTCAGCGACGTTCCGTGCATCGTCGTCGGCAATCGCTCCGCCGTGTACTCACCGGTGCGCGCCGCGCTCGTCGCCATCTGGGACGACGGCGACCCCCTGCTCGCAGAACAGCTCGCACCGTACGTGCACGCCCGTGACGCCGCGCTCGTCCGGCAGGAGCTGGAGGGGAGCGCCCTTCTGCTCGTGGGGCACACCCGGTCCACCGACGCCGAGCGCCTCGTCCAGCACGGCTGGCTGCGGGACATCACGGCGCTGCGCCGCGTGCTGCCCCAGGTGCGGCTGAGCACCCCGCAGGAGCTCGAGCAGACCGGGCAGCGAGTGCCGTCCAGTGCCTTCGCCGCCGCGCGCGCGGCGACAGCCGAGGGCCCGGTGCTCGTGCAGGTGGCACGGCCGGGCTTCGCGCCGACGCTCGTGTGCGCGGGGTGCCGTGCACCCGCCCGCTGCACACACTGCGGAGGTCCCCTCGGCGCGCGCCGCCGGGGCGCTGTGCCGGTGTGCGGGTGGTGCGGTCGCTCGGCGAACCGGTGGCGGTGCACGGAATGCTCATCCGACCAGGTGCGCCTGGCGTCCTCGGGCACGGAGCGCACCGCCGACGAGCTGGGCCGGGCGTTTCCCGGCGTGCGCGTGATCGTGTCGGATGGCGCGCATCCGGTGCAGCGCGTCGAGGCCAGACCGGCACTCGTCGTCGCGACCCGCGGTGCGGAACCTCTCGCCGACGGCGGCTACCGGGCGGTGATCCTGCTCGACGGAGCGCGGATGCTGCAGGCACCGGAGCTGCGCATCGCGGAGTCGTGCCTGCGCTGGTGGGCGAACGCCGCGGCTCTGGCGGCGCCGGGTGCGCCGATCCATCTGGTCGGCGTGAACGGACCCGTGGCGCGCGCGCTGGCGACCTGGTCACCTGCCGCCTATGCGCGCAGCGAGCTCGATTCGCGTCTTCCGCTGCACATGCCGCCCACCGCGCGGGTGGCGCAGATCGAGGGGCTGCCGGCATCCGTGCGCAGCGCGCTCGACGCCGTCGCCCCTCACGGGGTGACCGGCGATGCCGTGCTCGGCCCGCTGCCGGTCGGAGACGACGGACGCGTGCGCGCGCTCGTGCGCTTCGGCTACGCGTCGGGCGCGGCCGTGGCGGCGAGTCTGCGCGCAGCCGTGGTCGCCGACGCCGCCAAGAACCGCCGCGGACGGGGCGGGCCCCGGGCCTCGCTCTCCGTGCATCTCGATATCCTCGAACCAGAGATCTGATCAGCCATCACCGACCGGAGAACCTTCATGCGCCTCGTCTTCGCAGGCACCCCCGCCGTCGCCGTCCCGACCCTGCGCGCACTGGCCGCGCAGCACGAGATCGCGGCGGTCGTCACCCGACCGGACGCGCCCCTCGGGCGCAAGCGGGATCTCACCCCTTCGCCCGTCGCCGACGAGGCGGAGCGCCTCGGGCTGCCCGTGATCAAGGCGGCGCGGCTCGACGACGAGGCGACCCGGCGCATCTCGGCGCTGCACGCCGAACTCGGCGTGATCGTCGCCTACGGCGGGATCGTTCGCGAACCTCTGCTGTCGGCCCCGCATCACGGCTGGATCAACCTGCACTTCTCCCTGCTGCCCGCCTGGCGCGGCGCCGCCCCCGTGCAGCGCGCTCTCATCGCCGCAGACGCCGCGCTCGGCGTGAGCGTGTTCCGGCTCGTCCCCGAGCTCGATGCGGGTGACGTCTTCGCGATGCGCACGGTCGCCGTGCCCGGCGACGCCACCGCGGACATCGCGCTCGACGTACTCGCCGCCGACGGAGCGGCGCTCACCGGGGAGGTCGTCGCCGGCATCGCCGCGGGGACGGCCACCGCGACACCTCAGAGCGGGAGCCCGTCGCTCGCCCCCAAGCTCGTACTGCAGGACGGGGCGCTGGACTGGACGCAGCCGCTGTCGGCCGTCTACGCCCGCTACCGCGGGGTCACCCCCGAGCCCGGCGCCCACACGACGATCGACGGTGCACGTCTGAAGATCCTCGCGGCGACGCCTGCACCCGATGCCCCGGGCGTCGCGCCCGGGATGCTGACCGGATCGAAGTCGTCGGTGTTCATCGCCTGCGCGGACGGATCGCTGGAGGTGACCCGCGTGCAGCCCGCCGGCAAGGGCGCCATGAACGCCGCCGACTGGTGGCGCGGCATGCGGGCGGACCCGGGCGTGAGGGCCGGATCGTGACTGCGCCCGGCCAGGGGAAGCGGGGCATCCAGCCCGCCCGCTGGGTCGCGTACGACGTGCTGCGCGCCGTGTCGGATGACGACGCCTACGCGAACCTGCTGCTTCCCAAGCTCATCGTCGAGGCCGGGCTCGACGCGCAGGACGCCGCTCTGTCCACCGAGCTCGCCTACGGCACGCTTCGCCGGCGGGGCACGTACGACGCGATCATCGCTGAGGCGGCCGGCCGCCCCGTGAGCGACATCGATCCCGCGGTGCTCGACGCCCTGCGCCTGGGCGCCCACCAGCTGCTGGCCACCCGGGTGGCGGCGCATGCGGCCGTCAACGAGTCGGTCAATCTCGTCGCTTCGGAGGTCGGACGCGGCGCCTCGGGGTTCGCGAATGCCGTGCTGCGCCGTATCGGGCGCGACTCGGCGGACGTCTGGCAGGAGCGCATCGAGAGCGGCGCCCGCTCCGATGACGAACGACTCGCGCTGCGCACTGCGCATCCCGTGTGGGTGATCCGGGCGCTGCGTCGCGCGCTGGCCGCCGAGGGCCGTGCGGGCGAGCTGGACGACCTGCTCCGCGCCGACAACGTCTCACCCGAGGTCACGCTCGTCGCGCTTCCCGGGCTCGCCGAGCCCGGAGAACCGGCGCGCCCGTACGCGCCGACCGCCTTCGCGTCGCCGGGGGGAGACCCGCGGCAGGTCATCGCGTCCGCGGCGGGGGCGATCCGCGTGCAGGACGAGGGCTCCCAGCTCGTCGCGCTGGCTCTGGCGGAGGTCGCGCCGGTGCGCGCGGGGGAGCGCTGGCTGGACCTGTGCTCGGGCCCCGGAGGCAAGACGGCCCTGCTGGCCGCGGTGGCACATCGCGGTGGCGCGTCGATCGAGGCGAACGAAGTGGTCGCCGCCCGCGCGGGTCTCGTCCGCAACGCCGTGCGTCCCCTGCCCGCCGACGTCCCGGTGCACGAGCTGGACGGGCGCTCCTTCGCAGCGGAGCATCCGGCGACCTTCGACCGGATCCTCGTGGACGCGCCGTGCACCGGCCTGGGCGCTTTGCGACGGCGCCCCGAGGCGCGGTGGCGGAAGTCGCCGGCCGACGTGGCGGAGCTGGTCGAGCTGCAGACGCAGCTGCTCGACGCCGCCGTCGACGCTCTCGTACCCGGCGGCGTGGTCGCCTATGTCACCTGCTCCCCGCACCTCGCCGAGACCTCGGGTGTCGTCGAGGAGGTGCTCCGACGGCGGGACGATCTCACCGAGCTCGACGCGCAGACCGTCGTGCGGCGCGTGGCCGTCTCGCCGATCGATCTGGCCTCCGCAGTCGACGGCTCATCCCGCCGGGTGCAGCTGTGGCCGCACCGCCACGGCACCGATGCCATGTTCCTCGCGCTGCTGCAGCGCACATCCCCGGAAGGCTGAGCAATGATCCTCCCCGACGCACCGCGCATCAACCCGAGCATCCTCGCGGCCGACTTCGTGAACATGCAGACCGAGCTCGCCCGCATCGCCACGGCCGATTTCGCCCACGTCGACGTGATGGACAACCACTTCGTGCCGAACCTCACCTTCGGACCGCAGATGGTCGAGCGCATCCAGGCCACCAGCCCCATCCCGCTCGATGTGCACCTGATGATCGCCGACCCCGACCGCTGGGCACCCGGGTACGCCGAGCTGGGCGCGGCCAGCGTCACCTTCCATCTGGAGGCGGCCGCCGATCCCGTGACGCTCGCGCGGCAGCTGCGCGACAGGGGCGCGAGGGCGGGCATCGCCATCAAGCCGGGCACGGACGGCGAGGCGCTGTACGAGCTCCTCGACGAGTTCGATCAGATCCTCGTCATGACGGTGGAGCCCGGATTCGGCGGACAGGGCTTCATGCCCGAGACCATGCCGAAGCTGCGCGCTCTGCGCGACGAGGCGCGCCGACGCGGATCCGATGTGTGGCTGCAGGTCGATGGCGGCATCTCGGACACCACCATCGCGCAGGCGGCGGAGGCCGGCGCCGACACCTTCGTCGCGGGCTCGGCCGTCTACGGCGCCGACGACGTCGAGGCGGCCGTCACCCGTCTCCGGCAGCTCGCCCGAGCGGCTAGCCTGGAATCGTGAAGACATTCGACGAGCTGTTCGCCGAGCTCCAGCGCACCGCAGAGACCCGTCCCGAGGACTCCGGCACGGTCGCTCAGCTGGACCGGGGCGTGCATGCGATCGGCAAGAAGATCGTCGAAGAGGCCGCCGAGGTGTGGATGGCCGCTGAGTACGAATCGACGGATGCCGCTGCCGAGGAGATCTCGCAGCTGCTCTACCACCTGCAGGTGATGATGCTCGCCAAGGGACTGAGCCTGGAGGACGTCTACCGACATCTGTGAACGCGTCCCGACCAGACCGTTCGATCCGAAAGACATCCATGCTCCGCATCGCCGTACCGAACAAGGGCTCGCTCTCCGAGACCGCCGCCGAGATGCTCGCGGAGGCCGGCTACGCCGGCCGTCGCGACTCCAAGACCCTGCACGTCATCGACGCCGACAATGACGTCGAGTTCTTCTTCCTGCGTCCGCGCGACATCGCCACCTACGTCGCCTCCGGGGCCCTCGACGTGGGCATCACCGGCCGAGACCTGCTGCGGGATGTCCGCCAGGAGGACGCTCGTGAGATCGAGAGTCTCGGCTTCGCCCGCTCCACCTTCCGCTTCGCAGGCCCTCCCGGCAGATACAGCACCGTCGAGGAGCTGAACGGTGTGCGCGTCGCCTCGGCGTACCCCGGCCTCGTAGACGACTTCCTGCGCGAACGTGGCGTCGAGGCGGTGCTGGTGCCGCTGGACGGCGCGGTCGAATCCGCCGTGCGTCTGGGCGTCGCCGACGTGATCGCCGACGTCGTCGAGACCGGCACGACGCTGCGACAGGCGGGTCTGGAGATCTTCGGCCCGGTGATCATCGAGTCCGAGGCCGTGCTGATCAGTCGTCCGGGCGATGCCGACGGCACCGACACCCTGTTGCGCAGGCTCCGCGGTGTGATGGTGGCGCGCCAGTACGTGCTGCTGGACTACGACCTGCCGGAAGAGCTGGTCGACCAGGCGGTGAGGATCTCTCCCGGCCGCGAGTCCGCGACGATCTCGCCGTTGCGCGACGCCGGGTGGGTCGCGGTTCGCGTGATGATCCCGCGCCGCGGCATGAACCGGGTGATGGACGAGCTGTACGCCCTCGGCGCCCGCGCCATCCTCGTCACCGCGATTCACGCGGCGAGGCTGTGATGTCCATCGCGGCCCGTGTGATCCCGTGCCTCGACGTCGCCGCAGGACGCGTCGTCAAGGGTGTGAACTTCAAGGACCTGCGCGACATGGGCGACCCCGTGGAGCTCGCCGCGCATTACGCGGCACAGGGCGCGGATGAGATCACCTTCCTGGACGTCACCGCCACCGTCGACGCGCGCGCGACCACCTACGACGTCGTGCAGCGCACGGCCGAGCAGGTCTTCGTGCCACTCACCGTCGGCGGGGGAGTGCGCAGCGTCGAGGACGTCGCGAGGCTCCTCTCCGTCGGTGCGGACAAGGTGGGCGTGAACTCCGCCGCCATCGCCCGGCCCGAGCTCATCGACGAGATCGCCGACAGGTTCGGCGCCCAGGTGCTCGTGCTCTCCCTGGATGTCAAGCGCTCGCCGGCCGCGCTTTCCGGCTTCGTCGTCACGACCCACGGAGGTCGCACCGAGACCTCGCTCGACGCGCTGGACTGGGCGCGTGAGGCGATCGAGCGGGGTGCGGGCGAACTGCTCGTGAACTCGATCGACGCCGACGGCACCAAGGACGGGTTCGATCTCGAGCTCGTACGGCTCATGCGCGAGGTCGCCGCGGTGCCCGTGATCGCCTCCGGCGGCGCCGGCTCGGCGGAGCACTTCGCCCCGGCGATCGCAGCGGGGGCGGATGCCGTGCTCGCCGCGAGCGTCTTCCACAGCGGCCAGCTGACGGTGGGCGACGTCAAGAAGTCCCTGACCGCGGCGGGGGTGGTCGTGCGATGACCGGCGCCGACAGCAGAGCCTCCGGCGTCGAGTCGGACATCGCCCGTGTCGCCTGGAACGACGACGGGCTCGCTCCCGTCGTCGTCCAGCAGTTCGACACCCGCGAGGTGCTCATGCTCGCCTGGATGGACGCAGAGGCGCTGAGGCGCACGCTGACCGGCGGGCGAGCCGTGTACTGGTCCCGCTCCCGTCAGGAGTACTGGCGCAAAGGCGACACCTCGGGCAACACCCAGAAGGTGCACGGCGTCGCGGTCGACTGCGACGGCGACACCATCCTGCTCCGCGTGGACCAGCACGGCCCCGCCTGCCACACCGGCACGCGCACCTGCTTCGACGACCGCGACCTCGCACTGGTCGCGGCGGGGGAGGACTGACGATGCTTCGCCGTCCCCGTGTCATCGCGGTCCTGGGCTTCCTGCTCGCCGGTGCGATCGGCATCGTCTCGTCGACCCAGACGTGGATCTCCGTGTCGATGACGGACGCGGGCGACCCGCTGCTGGTGGCCGGTGCCGATGCCGTGTCGCTGCTCGCCCCGCTCTCGCTCGCGGTGCTGGCGCTCGGCGCCGCGCTGTCGATCGCCGGTCGCGTGCTGCGGTACGTGATCGGGGCCCTCGGCGCCATCGCGGCGGGAGTGCTGATCACGAGCACACTGCCGGTCGTGACCGCCCCGCCGATCTCCGCGGTCGCGGCGGCCCTGACCGACGCGACCGGCATCAGCGGCGATCGGACGCTCGCGTCGATCGTCACCGCGCTCGATCCCACCGCCTGGCCCGTCACAGCACTGATCACCTGGGGCGTACTCGCTGCGGCATCCGTGTTCACGCTCGCGACCGCGCACCGCTGGCGCGCGGGCGGACGCCGCTACCGGCAGGGCGGCGACGCGCGCGGCTCGGAGGGCGGACCGCTGGACGCGGTCGACTCCTGGGACGACCTGTCGCACGGCACGGACCCCACCGGACCATCCCGATAGACTGAAGACACCGTCGACCCTCCCGGAGGAGAACATGACCAACCCGATCGCCGATCCCGGACACGGACACTCGCCTGCGGCCTGGACCGCCGTGGTGATCATGCTCATCGGCTTCGCCGTCGGCACCGTCTTCTTCTGCATCGAGCAGCCCGTCGGCGTCTGGATCTCCGCCGTGATCGTCGTCGTCGGCGCGATCGCGGGATGGGTGCTCGCCCGGGCCGGCTGGGGTGTGAAGGGCCCGAAGTACGCACCGAAGGGTCACTGATGGTCCTCGCCGACCTCACGGCCGGCGCTGTCGCGGATGCCGAGCGGCGCGCGCTCACGAAGCCGCTGGCCGATGTGGAGCGCGCTGCGCTGGCACGCCCCGCCGCCCGGGATGCGATCGCCGCGCTGGCGCCGTCGGACTGCGTCCGGATCATCGCCGAGGTGAAGCGCGCGAGCCCGTCGCGCGGCGCCCTCGCCGACATCCCGGATCCCGCGCTCCAGGCCTCGCTGTACGAACAGGGCGGCGCGTCCGCGATCAGCGTGCTGACCGAGGAGCGCCGGTTCGGAGGCAGCCTCGCCGACCTGGAAGCGGTCACCGCGCGTGTGAACCTGCCCGTGCTGCGCAAGGACTTCATCGCCACGCCCTACCAGGTGCTCGAAGCGCGCGCCGCGGGCGCCGACCTCGCGCTGCTCATCGTCGCGGGTCTGCCGCGCGCCGTGCTGAGCGAGCTCTACGCGCTGATCCGCGAACTCGGGATGACGCCGCTCGTCGAGACCCATTCCGCCGAGGAGCTCGAGATCGCCATCGACCTCGGAGCCGAGCTGATCGGCGTCAACGCCCGCAACCTCCAGACCCTCGAGCTGGACCGCGACCTCTTTGCGCGCCTTTCCGATCGCATTCCGGACTCGGCGATCAGGATCGCCGAGTCCGCGGTGCTGAAGCCCGACGACGTCACGAGCTACCGCGAAGCCGGCGCCGACGTCGTCCTCATCGGCGAGGCGCTCGTCACCGGCGACCCGGTCGCCACTCTGCACGCGTTCCTGGCGGCCGGCGACCAGCCGGTGCGCGGTCGGAAGGAGATCGACACGTGAGTCTGCGCGACCAGCACGGCCCGTCCTTCGGCGAGTTCGGCGGCAGGTACATGCCGGAATCGCTGATCGCCGCGATCGACGAGCTCACCGCCGCTTACGAGGACGCGATCGCCGATCCCGCGTTCCGCGCGGAGCTCGCGACTCTCCTGCACTCCTATGCGGGGCGGCCGTCGCCGATCACGGAGGTCCCGCGGTTCGCGGAGCACGCGGGAGGCGCACGCGTGTTCCTCAAGCGGGAGGATCTCAACCACACCGGCTCCCACAAGATCAACAACGTCCTCGGGCAGGCGCTGCTCACCAGACGCCTGGGCAAGACCCGGGTCATCGCCGAGACCGGGGCGGGCCAGCACGGCGTCGCGACCGCGACGGCGGCGGCGCTGTTCGGCCTCGAGTGCACGATCTACATGGGCGAGGTCGACACCGAGCGTCAGGCGCTGAACGTCGCACGCATGCGCCTGCTCGGCGCAGAGGTCGTCGCGGTCAAGACCGGCTCCCGCACGCTCAAGGATGCCATCAACGACGCGTACCGCGACTGGGTCGCCACGGTCGAGACGACCAACTACATCTTCGGGACCGCCGCAGGTCCCCATCCGTTCCCGGCGATGGTGCGCGACTTCCAGAAGATCATCGGCGAGGAGGCTCGTGAGCAGCTGCTCGGCGAGGCCGGGCGGCTTCCGGATGCCGTGATCGCGTGCGTCGGAGGCGGCTCGAACGCCATCGGCATGTTCGACGCCTTCCTGGACGACGAGACCGTGAAGCTCTACGGTGTCGAAGCGGCGGGCGACGGTGTGGACACGCCGCGCCATGCGGCCTCCATCGAGCGCGGCCGGCCCGGCGTGCTGCACGGGGCCAAGACGTACGTCCTGCAGGACGAGGACGGGCAGACGGTCGAGTCGCACTCGATCTCCGCCGGACTCGACTACCCCGGTGTTGGACCCGAGCATGCCTGGCTCTCCGACATCGGCCGCGCCGCGTACATCCCCGCCACGGATGACGAGGCGATGCAGGCGCTTCGCCTCCTCAGCCGCACAGAGGGCATCATCCCTGCCATCGAGTCGGCGCACGCACTGGCCGGAGCACTGCGGATCGGACGGGAGCTCGGCCCCGAAGGCGTCATCGCCGTGTGCCTTTCGGGACGCGGCGACAAGGACATGGACACGGCGGCGCGCTACTTCGAGCTGTACGACGAGGAGGACGCGCCGTGAGCCGTGTCGAGGATGCCATCCGCCGGGCGCATGCCGAGGGCCGGGGCGCGTTCGTCGGGTATCTTCCCGTCGGCTACCCCGACCTGCAGACCAGCATCGACGCGGCGCTGACGCTGGCGCGCAACGGCGTGGACGTGATCGAGATCGGCCCGCCCTACTCGGATCCCGTGATGGACGGCGAGGTCATCCAGCAGGCGACCCAGCAGGCGCTCGCGAACGGCTACCGCACGCGGGATCTGTTCACGGCCGTGCAGGCGATCTCCTCCCAGACCGACGTCCCGGTCGTCGTGATGACGTACTGGAACCCTGTGATGCAGTACGGCATCGACCGCTATGCCGACGATCTGCTCGCCGCGGGCGGCGCCGGGCTCATCACCCCGGACATCACGCCCGAAGCGGCGGGGGAGTGGATCGCCGCGAGCCGGCGCACGGGACTCGACCGGGTCTTCCTCGCCGCCCCCACCTCCACGGATGAGCGCCTCGACCTCGTCATCTCCTCGTCCACCGGTTTCGTGTACACCGTGTCCACCATGGGGATCACGGGGGAGAGGGCCGCGCTGGACCGCGCCGCCCGCACCCTCGTGGAGCGGATGCGGGCACGCGGTGCGGGATCCGCGTGCGTTGGCATCGGCATCTCGAACGCCGAGCAGATAGCCGGTGTCGTGGAGTACGCCGACGGCGCGATCGTCGGCACCGCCCTCGTCAAGGCGCTGCGCGACGGCGGCCTCGACGCCCTCGCCGCAACCACTCGTGCACTCGCCGCCGGAACGCCGTCGGCTCGATTCGTGACAGGAAACTAGACTCTCTCTCATGTCCTCCGCGCTTCACAGCACCTTCACGAGCGTGCTCACCAGCATCCCGAGCCCTCCGTCCAACGGCTTCGACATCGGCACCGTCCCGATCCGCTACTACGCGCTGTGCATCATCGCGGGGATCATCGCCGCCACCTTCATCACGAACCACCGTCTGACCAGGCGCGGCGCGGAGAAGTGGGTCGTCATCGACATCGCGATCCTCGCGGTGCCGCTCGCGATCATCGGCGCTCGCATCTTCCACGTGCTCACGCACCCGAACTTCTACTTCGGCCCGGGCCGCAACACCTGGAACCCCTTCGAGCCGGGCTCCGTGTGGGCGATCTGGGAGGGCGGCATCGCCATCTTCGGTGCGCTTCTCGGTGGTGCAGTGGGCGCCTGGCTCGGATGCCGGTGGACGGGCATCCGGTTCTGGACGTTCGCCGACGCCCTCGCGCCCGGTCTCCTGCTGGCGCAGGCCATGGGACGCTTCGGCAACTGGTTCAACCACGAACTGTTCGGTCTGCCGACCGACCTGCCGTGGGGCCTGGAGATCGAGTCCAGCAACCCCGCCTTCCCTCCCGGACTTCCCGAGGGCACGCTCTTCCACCCGACGTTCCTCTACGAGGTGGTCTGGAACGGTCTGGGAGTCCTCGTCCTGCTGTGGCTCGGCCGCACAATGCGCCTGCAGTGGGGCAAGCTGTTCGCCATCTATCTGATCTGGTACGGCGCAGGACGCATCGTCTGGGAGTCGATCCGCATCGATCCGAGCGAGGTGATCCTCGGACTGCGCAGCAACGTGTGGGCGGCGATCATCGGCGTGATCGTCGGCATCGTCATCCTCATCGTCCAGACGCGTCGTCACACCGGGGTCGAGCCGTCGCCCTACATGGTGGGCCGAGAGCGTGCGGACGCCGTTGTACAATCGCAGGACGATTCGAACGACTACGTCGACCTGAGCGAGCCTCCGGCCGACGAGATCGACGCAGAAGCCCCCGCCACAAGCACGGCTTCCTAGAGCGGGGCGCCACCCGAGCCACCCCGCGACCCTTCACACTGAACGAGCGGGCCAGCGCTGTCCCCGGTTTCAATCCCGACATTGAGGACGGTGACTGGTGTACTTCCAGCCTCCCTACGGCGCCTCCGGCGCCTACCCCCCGAAGCAGGGGATGTACAACCCCGCCCACGAGAAGGATGCCTGCGGCCTGGCCATGGTCGCGACACTCCGCGGGGAACCCGGCCATGACATCATCGCGCTGGCGCTCGAGGCGCTGCGCAACCTGGAACACCGCGGTGCGATCGGCTCTGACGCCGGCACCGGCGATGGCGCCGGCATCCTGACCCAGATGCCGGATGCGTTCCTCCGTTCGGTCACTGATTTCGATCTTCCCCCTCTCGGCGAGTACGCCGCGGGCCTCGCGTTCCTCCCCCGGGAGTCGAGCGCACGCCGCGAGCAGAAGGCCGGCATCGAGCGCATCGCCGCTGAAGAGGGGCTCGCTGTACTCGGCTGGCGCGTGGTTCCGACCGCGAACGAGAACCTCGGCAAGCTCGCCGACGAGGCACGACCCGCGTTCGAGCAGCTGTTCGTCTCACGCCCCGGCGCCATCGGCGCGGGCGCCCCCTCCGGCCTCGCCCTCGACCGCATCGCCTACCGGCTGCGCAAGCGCGCGGGGCACGAGCTCGGTGCGTACTTCGTCTCGCTGTCCGCCCGCACGCTCGGTTACAAGGGCATGGTCACCACGCTGCAGCTCGAGCCGTTCTACCCCGACCTTCAGGACGAGCGTTTCGCCTCCGAGCTCGCCGTCGTGCACTCGCGCTACTCCACGAACACGTTCCCGTCCTGGCCGCTCGCACAGCCGCTGCGCATGCTCGCGCACAACGGCGAGATCAACACCGTCGGCGGCAACCGCAACTGGATGCGCGCGCGGCAGTCCCAGCTCGAGTCCGAGCTGCTCGGCGACATGGCGCCGCTTCTGCCGATCTGCACCGAGGGCGCAAGCGACTCCGCCTCCTTCGACGAGGTGCTCGAACTGCTCACCCTCACCGGCCGCAGCCTGCCGCACGCCGTGATGATGATGGTGCCCGCGGCCTGGGAGAAGCAGGCCGAGCTGGACCCCGACCTGCGGGCGTTCTACGAGTATCACGCGAACCAGATGGAGCCGTGGGATGGCCCCGCCGCGCTGATCTTCACCGACGGCACCCAGGTCGGCGCGACCCTCGACCGCAACGGCCTGCGGCCGGGGCGTTGGACGGAGACCACCGACGGACTCGTCGTGATCGGCAGCGAGACCGGAGTGCTCGAGTTCGAGCCCGGGCGGATCAAGCGGCGCGGCCGTCTTCAGCCGGGGCGGATGTTCCTCGTCGACACCGCACAGGGCCGCATCGTCGAGGACGAGGAGATCAAGCACGATCTCGCTGCGATGCACCCGTGGCAGCAGTGGCTCGACCAGGGCGCCGTGCGCCTGGAGGACCTCCCGGAGCGGGAGCACATCGTGCATCCCGAGGCGTCGATAACCCGCCGCCAGCGCACCTTCGGGTACACCGAGGAAGAGGTGCGCATCCTGCTGACCCCGATGGGCCAGAACGGCGCGGAGCCGCTGGGCGCCATGGGCAGCGACACGCCGATCGCGGTGCTCAGCGATCGCCCGCGGCTGATCTTCGACTACTTCGTCCAGCAGTTCGCACAGGTGACCAATCCGCCGCTGGATGCCATCCGCGAAGAGGTCGTCACGAGCCTGCGCCTGGGGCTGGGGCCGGAGCGCAACCTGCTCTCCTGGGGGCCGGATCACGCCAGGACCGTGAGCCTGGACTTCCCGGTGATCGACAACGATGAACTGGCGAAGATCCGTCACATCGAGAAGGCGCTGCCCGGGCGCTCCAGTGCCACCATCCGGGGGCTCTATCACTTCGACGCCGGCCCGCACACGCTGCAGGAGCGGCTCACCGAGATGTGCGCCGAAGTCGACGCGGCCATCGAACGCGGCGCCGAGCTGCTGATCCTCTCGGATCGCGATTCCAACAAGGACCTCGTCCCCATCCCCTCGCTGCTCATGGTGGCGGCCGTGCATCACCACCTGATCCGCCGCGAGGACCGCATGAAGGTGGGCCTCATCGTCGAAGCGGGCGACGTGCGGGAAGTCCACCATGTCGCGACCCTGATCGGCTATGGCGCCTCGGCGGTCAACCCGTACCTCGCGATGGAGACCGTGGAGCACCTCGTGCGCACCGGCTACATCACCGGGCTCTCTCCCGAGAAGGCCGTGCGCAACCTGATCCGAGCCCTCGGCAAGGGCGTGCTGAAGATCATGTCGAAGATGGGCATCTCCACGGTGTCGTCCTACGCGGGCGCTCAGGTCTTCGAGGCGATCGGCCTGAGCCAGGAGCTCGTCGACGCCTACTTCACCGGAACCGAGACCAAGCTCGGCGGCATCGGCATCGAGGACCTCTTCGCCGAGAATCAGGCGCGGCACGACTTCGCCTACCCGGAGGACGGCGCCGCCCGGGCGCACGAACGGCTCTGGACCGGCGGAGAGTACCAGTGGCGCCGCGACGGATCACCGCACCTGTTCAACCCCGACACGGTGTTCCGCCTGCAGCATGCCACGCGCACCCGCCGCTACGACATCTTCCGCGAGTACACCGCACTGGTCGACGACCAGGCCCGGGATCTCAAGACCCTGCGCGGCCTGTTCGAGCTGCGCGTGGGAGAGCGCCCCGCGGTGCCGCTGGACGAGGTCGAGCCCGTCAGCGCCATCGTCAAGCGCTTCTCGACCGGCGCGATGAGCTACGGCTCCATCTCGAAGGAGGCGCACGAGACCCTGGCGATCGCCATGAACCGGCTCGGCGCCAAGTCGAACACGGGCGAGGGCGGGGAGGACCCGGATCGCCTGGTCGACCCCGAGCGCCGCAGCGCCATCAAGCAGGTCGCGTCCGGTCGCTTCGGCGTCACGAGCCAGTACCTCACGGAGGCCGACGACCTGCAGATCAAGCTCGCGCAGGGCGCCAAGCCCGGGGAGGGGGGTCAGCTGCCCCCGCAGAAGGTGTACCCGTGGGTCGCCCGCACCCGGCACGCGACACCCGGAGTGGGCCTGATCTCGCCGCCGCCGCACCACGACATCTACTCGATCGAGGATCTCAAGCAGCTGATCTTCGATCTCAAGCGTGCGAACCCAACGGCGCGCATCCACACCAAGCTGGTCAGCCAGTCGGGGATCGGAGCCGTCGCCGCGGGTGTTGCGAAGGCGCTCAGCGATGTCGTGCTCGTCTCCGGCCACGACGGCGGCACGGGGGCGAGCCCCCTCAACTCGCTGAAGCACGCCGGCACGCCGTGGGAGCTGGGCCTCGCCGAGACGCAGCAGACGCTCATGCTCAACGGCATGCGCGACCGCGTCGTGGTGCAGGTGGACGGTCAGCTCAAGACCGGCCGCGACGTGATCATCGGCGCGCTGCTCGGCGCCGAGGAGTTCGGCTTCGCGACCGCCCCTCTCGTGGTGAGCGGCTGCATCATGATGCGCGTGTGCCACCTCGACACCTGCCCCGTGGGCGTCGCGACGCAGAACCCGCTGCTGCGGCAGCGCTTCACCGGCAAGCCGGAGTTCGTCGTGAACTTCATGGAGTTCATCGCCGAAGAGGTGCGCGAGATCCTCGCCGCGCTGGGCTACCGCTCCCTGGACGAGATCATCGGTCGCAGCGAGCTCCTGCGCACAGACGCCGCGGTGCGGCACTGGAAGACCGAGGGGCTGGATCTGACGCCGATCCTGGACGGCCCGCTGTTCCCGGCGGGAGAGCCGCGCAAGAGCGCACGGCCGCAGGACCACGAGCTGCACAAGCACTTCGACACGACCCTCATCGCGCTCTCCGGCGATGCGCTGGACGACGGCGATCCGGTGCGGATCGATCTGCCGATCCGCAACACCGAACGCGCCGTCGGCACCATGCTCGGCCATCACGTCACGGCCAAGTACGGCGCTGCCGGGCTGCCGAGGGAGACGATCGACGTCACTCTGCGCGGAACCGCCGGGCAGTCACTCGGCGCCTTCCTGCCCGCCGGGATCACCCTGCGTCTGGAGGGCGATGCCAACGATTACGTCGGCAAGGGCCTGTCCGGAGGCGACATCGTGATCCGGCCCTCGCGCGATGCCGCGTTCGAGCCGCACCGCAACGTCATCGCGGGCAACGTGATCGGCTACGGAGCCACGGGCGGCACGATGTTCATCTCCGGGGTGGTGGGGGAGAGGTTCCTCGTGCGCAACTCCGGTGCGACCGCGGTCGTCGAGGGAGTCGGCGACCACGCCCTGGAGTACATGACGGGCGGCATGGCCGTGATCCTCGGTGAGACCGGCCGCAACCTCGGAGCGGGGATGTCGGGCGGCGTCGCGTACGTGAAGGGCCTGCGCGAGGCGCAGGTCAACGCCGACGCGCTCTCGACCGGAGAGCTGAGCCTGGGCGCCCTCGACGAGCAGGACCTGGAAGCGCTGCGTCACCTGCTGACGGAGCACCTGGAGCGGACCGGATCGCCGCTGGCGGCCGAGCTGCTCGGCGACCAGGACTCCCTGCGCGTCACTTTCGTCAAGGTGCTGCCGCGCGACTACGCCGCGGTGCAGGACATCCGCCGTCAGGCGGAGACCGCCGGGGAGGATCCCGACGGCGAGAGTATCTGGACCCGGATCCTGGAGGTGACCGGTGGCTGACCCGAAGGGCTTCCTGAAGACGACCGAGCGCGAGCTCCCCGCCCGCCGGCCGGTCCCCGTGCGGATCATGGACTGGAAAGAGGTCTACGAGCCGGGGGACCGCACCGTGCTGCGCCGCCAGGCGAGCCGTTGCATGGACTGCGGGGTGCCGTTCTGCCATTCCGGCTGCCCGCTGGGGAACCTCATCCCGGAGTGGAACGATCTCACGTGGCGGGATGAGGGCCGCGCGGCCATCGACCGGCTGCACTCGACCAACAACTTCCCGGAGTTCACCGGCCGCCTCTGCCCCGCTCCGTGCGAGAGCGCCTGCGTGCTGGGGATCAACCAGCCCGCCGTGACGATCAAGCAGATCGAGGTCTCGATCATCGACGAGGCGATGGAGAAGGGCTGGGTCGAGCCGCGCCCGGCGGAGCGGCTGACGGGCAAGACCGTCGCCGTGGTCGGCTCGGGGCCCGCCGGCCTCGCTGCCGCCCAGCAGCTCACGCGAGCGGGGCACACGGTCGTCGTGTTCGAGCGGGACGACCGCATCGGCGGACTGCTGCGCTACGGCATCCCCGACTTCAAGATGGAGAAGCGCCACCTGGACGCGCGCCTACGCCAGATGGAGGACGAGGGCACGCGGTTCCGTGCTGGGGTGGAGATCGGCACGGACATCACCTGGAGCGACCTGCGCGCCCGGTACGACGCGGTTCTCCTGGCCACGGGAGCCACAGTGCCGCGCGACCTGCCGATCCCCGGCCGCGACCTGCCCGGTGTGCACTTCGCCATGGACTACCTCGTGCAGTCCAACCATGCCGTCGCGGGCGACCGGGTAGCCGATCAGATCACGGCGTCCGGCAAGCACGTCGTCGTGATCGGCGGCGGCGACACCGGAGCCGACTGCATCGGCACGGCGCACCGGCAGGGCGCCCGCAGCGTGACCAACCTCGCCATCGGACGCCGTCCCGGCACCGAACGCGCCGAGCACCAGCCGTGGCCCACCCAGCCGACGCTGTTCGAGGTGCAGTCCGCACACGAGGAGGGCGGTGAGCGCAGCTATCTCGCGTCCACCGTGGAGTTCCTCGCGGATGACTCCGGTGCGCTGCGAGCCGTGCGCGTCGCCGAAACGGCCTTCGTCGACGGTCGCCGGGTGCCGCAGAGCGGCACGGAGCGTGAGATCCCGGCGGATCTGGTGCTCATCGCGATGGGCTTCACCGGGCCCGAGAACGAGCTGCTCGGCGACGCGGAGGCCCCGGCCGTCACCGACCGCGGCGTGTTCCGGCGCAGTGCTCGCTATGCGTCCTCGGAGCCGGGCGTGTATGTCGCGGGCGACGCCGGACGCGGGCAGTCGCTGATCGTCTGGGCCATCGCGGAGGGCCGCGCGGCGGCATCCGCGATCGATCACGATCTGATGGGCGCCACGGTGCTGCCGGCGCCCGTGAGCGCAACGGATGTCGCACTCAGCGTCCTGCCCGCGTAGGCTGAGCGCGGCATCCTCGCCACCTCCCCTTCCACCTCTTACCCTGGAGAAGCCGTTGAGACGCGCGAAAATCGTGGCCACCCTCGGGCCAGCAACATCGACCTATGAGACGGTGCGAGCCCTGATCGATGCGGGCGTCGACGTCGCCCGTCTGAACCTCAGCCACGGCGACTACTCGGTGCATGAGACGAACTACGCGAACGTGCGCCGCGCCGCCGAGGACTCCGGTCGTGCGGTCGCGGTGCTGGTGGATCTGCAGGGGCCGAAGATCCGGCTCGGCCGGTTCGAAGACGGGCCGTACGACCTCGCCGTGGGCGACATCTTCAAGATCACGATCGAGGACATCCTCGGAAATCGTGAGATCTGCGGCACCACCTTCAAGGGGCTGCCACAGGACGTCAAGCCGGGCGACTTCCTGCTGATCGACGACGGCAAGGTGCGTGTGGAGGTCGTCGACACCGACGGCACCGTCGTCACCACGCGCGTTGTGGTGGCCGGCGCGGTGTCCAACAACAAGGGCATCAACCTCCCCGGTGTCGCCGTGAACGTGCCGGCCCTCAGCGAGAAGGACGAGGACGACCTGCGTTGGGGTCTGCGCACCGGCGCGGACATCATCGCCCTGTCGTTCGTGCGCAACGCCGCGGACGTGGAGCGCGTGCACGAGATCATGGCGGAGGAGGGGGTGCGCATCCCCGTCATCGCCAAGGTGGAGAAGCCGCAGGCCGTCGACGCCCTCGAGGAGATCGTGGACGCGTTCGACGGCATCATGGTCGCCCGCGGTGATCTGGGTGTCGAGCTTCCGCTCGAGGCGGTCCCGATCGTGCAGAAGCGCGCCGTCGAGCTCGCACGGCGCAACGCCAAGCCCGTGATCGTCGCCACCCAGATGCTGGAGTCGATGATCTCCAGCCCGGTGCCCACCCGCGCGGAGACCTCGGACGTCGCCAACGCCGTGCTCGACGGGGCCGATGCCGTGATGCTGTCGGGGGAGACGAGCGTGGGTGACTATCCCGTCGTGGTCGTGGAGACCATGGCGCGGATCATCGAGTCCACCGAGGAGCACGGGTTGGAGCGGATCTCGCCGCTCACCACCAAGCCGCGCACCCAGGGCGGTGCGATCACGCTCGCAGCGCTCGAGGTGGCCGAGTTCGTGGAGGCGAAGTTCCTGTGCGTCTTCACGCAGTCGGGCGACTCGGCGCGCCGCCTGTCGCGGCTGCGCTCGCGCATCCCGATGCTCGCCTTCACGCCCGAGCCGGGCATCCGCCGCCGCATGTCGCTGACCTGGGGCATCCGCTCGACACTGGTCGACATGGTGCAGCACACCGACGCGATGTACCACCAGGTCGACGAGTACCTGCTCGGCCAGGGGCTCGCGCAGGAAGGCGACAGGGTCGTGGTGATCTCGGGTTCCCCTCCCGGGATCATCGGCTCCACCAACGACATCCGCGTCCACAAGGTCGGGGATGCGGTCGGCGGAGCAGCACCCGTCTACAAGACCGGCGTCTGAGCTCTCACCGTGCAAGGGCGGGCCTGCGGGCCCGCCCTTGCACGTGCGCTAAAGTCGATCCGGGCCGGCGTGGCGGAATGGCAGACGCGGAGCACTCAAAATGCTCTGTCCGCAAGGGCGTGTGGGTTCGAGTCCCACCGCCGGCACAAGGTGAACAGATAGGATCTAACCGTGACTGAAGAACAGCCTGAGCAGCCCACGGCCTCCGCCCCGCGACGCGTCGTCGTCGCCGAGGACGAATCGCTGATCCGCCTCGACATCGTCGAGATCCTCCGTGACAACGGCTTCGACGTCGTCGGCGAGGCGGGCGACGGCGAGACCGCTGTTCAGCTGGCCACCGAGCTGCGCCCCGACCTGGTCGTGATGGACGTGAAGATGCCCCAGCTGGACGGCATCAGCGCCGCCGAGAAGCTTCACAAGGCGAATATCGCCCCGGTCGTGCTGCTGACGGCGTTCAGCCAGAAGGAGCTCGTCGAGCGCGCGAGCGAGGCCGGTGCGCTGGCCTATGTCGTCAAGCCCTTCACCCCGGACGACCTGCTTCCCGCCATCGAGATCGCGCTGGCCCGTCACGAGCAGATCATCACGCTCGAAGCCGAGGTCGCCGACATGGTCGAGCGCTTCGAGACCCGCAAGCTCGTCGACAGGGCGAAGGGCCTGCTCAACGAGAAGATGGGTCTGAGCGAGCCCGAGGCGTTCCGCTGGATCCAGAAGGCGTCGATGGACCGCCGCCTGACCATGCAGGACGTGGCGAAGGCGATCATCGAGCAGCTCGCGCCCAAGAAGTCCTGACCGGCTTTCCGCACGACATCCGGCTCCGGCCGCTCCAGAGGAGCGACGGAGCCGCTGTCGTCCCGCCCGTGCGCGCGGTCGCGCGCATCCGGCTCAGCCCTGTGGCAGATCGCGGATCATGTTCGTGATCCGGATGGTGGAGCAGCGGCGCCCCTGATCGTCGGAAACGACGATCTCGTGCACGGTCATGCTGCGTCCGAGGTGCACGGGCGTGCACACGCCGGTCACGAGGCCGGAGGTGGCGGAGCGGGTGTGGGTGGCGTTGATGTCGACCCCGACGGCCAGCCGCCCCGGACCCGCGTGCAGGTTGGCCGCCATCGATCCGAGAGACTCGCCCAGCACCACGTAGGCACCGCCGTGCAGCAGACCGACGGGCTGGGTGTTGCCGTCGACGGGCATCGTCGCGACGCTGCGCTCGATGGCGAACTCGGTGAACTCGATGCCCATCTTCTCCGCGAGCGCCCCCATGCCGCGGCGCGCGGCCCAGTCCATGCCCGCTGTGCGAGCGCGATCCGTCGTCTCAGCCTGATCCGTCACCTGTCCTCCTCCACGGCTGTCCGCCGCCCTCGTTAGGCTTGCAGGGTGACGGACTCCGCAAAGCCTACCCTCATGGTCGTCGACGGCCACTCGCTCGCCTACCGGGCGTTCTTCGCCCTCCCGGTCGACAACTTCACGACCCGGGACAACCAGCACACGAACGCCATCTACGGTTTCCTCTCGATGCTGGTCAACCTCATCAAGGCCGAGAAGCCGACGCACATGGCGATCGCCTTCGACACGTCGCGGCATTCGTTCCGGACGGACGAGTATCCGGAGTACAAGGCGACCCGCTCCGAGACTCCGCAGGAGTTCCGCGGACAGATCCCGCTGCTTCAGGACTGTCTGGCGGCCATGTCGATCCGCGTGCTCACCAAGGAGGGCATCGAGGCCGATGACATCCTGGCCACGCTTGCCCGCCAGGGATCCGAGAAGGGCTATGACGTCCTGGTCGTCTCGGGCGACCGCGATTCGATCCAGCTCGTGAACGACGAGGTGACCCTGCTGTATCCGTCGGTGCAGGGCGTCTCGCAGCTGAAGCGCTACGACCCGGCAGCGGTGCAGGAGCGTTACGGTGTGCGGCCGGAGCAGTACCCGGACATCGCCGCCCTGGTCGGCGAGACGAGCGACAACCTTCCCGGCGTGCCGAAGGTGGGGGAGAAGACCGCCGTCAAGTGGCTGACCCAGTTCGGCAGCCTCGACGAGCTCCTCGAACGCGCGGGCGAGATCAAGGGCGTCGTCGGCGGAAACCTGCGCGAGCACATCGAGGACGTGCGCCGCAATCGCAAGCTGAACAAGCTGCTCGACGACGTCGAGCTTCCTGTCGGACCCGACGACCTCGCGGTCGCACCGATCGACGCGCAGGCGGTGCGGGACATCTTCGCACGGCTGGAGTTCCGCACCCTGCTGCCGCGGGTGTTCGAGGCCGCGGGGGCCGAAGAGGAGGCGCATCAGCCGGAAGCCGCGGTGGACATGCCGGTGCCCGCGGAATCGGATGCCGCGACCATCGCCGCCTGGCTCACCGCGCAGTCGGCACCCGTGGGATTGAACGTCGTTTCGGCCGCCGGCATCCCTGTGCGCGTGGGACTCGCGAGCGAGGCCGAGCTGCACGAGGCCGGCTGGTCCGAGCCGATCGCCGCGGCGCTGCGGCACTGGCTGGAATCCGACGCCCCGAAGGCGATGCACGACGCCAAGCCCCAGGTGAAGGCGCTGCTGCGCGCGGGCATCCGGCTGAGAGGACTGGCGGACGACACCCTGCTGGCCGGCTGGCTGATGCGGCCGAGCTTTCCCGACAAGACCCTGGGCAATCTGGTCGAACGCTACCTCGACGAGAAGCTCCCGGAAGCGGATCCGAGCCAGCTGGTTCCCGAGAACGAGGGGGCGACGCCCGCGCAGGAGGCGTGGTTCACGCTGCGCACCTCGGTCGCACTGCGCGCGGCGATGCCCGACAGCGTCGTCGCCGTGCTCACCGACATCGAACTGCCGACGCTGATGACCCTCTCCGACATGGAGCTCGCCGGCGTCGCCGTCTCGCACACGGCGCTCTCCGGATTCTCGGCCGAGCTGGGCGCTCGCGCCGACGCGATCGCGCAGGATGCGTACGCGACCATCGGGCGGGAAGTGAACCTCGGTTCGCCCAAGCAGCTGCAGGAGGTGCTGTTCGAGGAGCTGCAGCTTCCGAAGACGCGCAAGACGAAGACCGGGTACTCCACGGACGCCGCCTCGCTGGCCGACATCCAGGAGAAGAACCCGCATCCGTTCCTCGAGCAGCTCTCGCAGCATCGCGAGGCGACCAAGCTGCGCCAGATCATCGAATCGCTCGACACCGCGATCCGCGACGACCGGCGCGTCCACACGACCTACGTGCAGACCGGCAGCCAGACCGGACGGCTCTCCAGCACGGATCCGAACCTGCAGAACATCCCGGTGCGCACCGAGGAATCGCGTCGCATTCGTGCGGCCTTCGAGGTCGGCGACGGGTACGAGACCCTGCTCACGGCCGACTACTCGCAGATCGAGATGCGCATCATGGCTCATCTGTCCGGCGACGCGGGACTGATCGAGGCCTTCAACTCCGGCGAGGACCTGCATCGTTTCGTGGGTGCTCGGGTGTTCGGAGTCACGCCCGAGGAGGTCACCTCGGCGATGCGCACGAAGGTGAAGGCCATGTCGTACGGCCTGGTATACGGACTCAGCGCCTTCGGCCTGTCCAAGCAGCTCCGCATCGAGCAGTCCGAGGCGAAGCAGCTGATGCTGGAGTACTTCGCCCGCTTCGGCGCCGTGCGCGACTACCTGCGCGCCTCGGTGCTCAAGGCGAAGGACGACGGCTACACCGAGACCATCTTCGGTCGACGGCGCCCGTTCCCCGACCTGGCGAGCCCCAACCGGGTGCTGCGCGAGAACGCGGAACGCGCCGCCCTCAACGCCCCCATCCAGGGCAGCGCCGCCGACATCATGAAGATCGCACTGTTCCGGATCCACGACGATCTCACCGTGCAGGGCCTGTCGTCGCGCGTGCTGCTGCAGATCCACGACGAGCTCGTGGTGGAAGTCGCGTCGGGGGAGTGGGACGCCGTCGAGGCGGTTGTGCGCGCGCGGATGGCGGGCGCTGCTGCGCTGTCGGTTCCGCTGGACGTGCAGGTGGGCCGCGGCCGGGACTGGAACGAGGCCGCGCACTAGCGTTCCCCGCCGTGCGGATGCCCGGTTAGGCTCGTCCCCATGACTGCTGAAGCGCGCATCCCGTCCGCGATCGATCAGGTCGCCGAACGATGGGTGGACACCCTGGTCGACCTCTCGCCGATCCTCGCGACCTACATCGGGCGCAACGAGGCGAACGGCCGACTGGACGATCTCAGCCCCGAAGGTCATGAGCGATCGGTGGCGGCCGCTCGTGCAAGCCTCGCCGAACTGGACTCCCTGGAGCCGGTGGATGAGATCGACCGGGTGACCAAGACCGATCTCTCGGCCGAGCTGCGGCTGCAGGTCGAACTGCACGATGCGCAGTGGCACCTGAGGGATCTGAACGTGATCGCGTCGGCCCCGCAGGACTTCCGGCAGGCATTCGATCTCATGCCGACGGCCGCTGCCGACGACTGGGCGGTCATCGCCGAACGGCTCGCCGGACTGCCTGCGGCGCTGAAGGGATACACCGAGACGCTGCGCGAGGGCATCCGCCACGGCGTGGTGCCCGCGCGCCGGCAGGTGACCGAGGTCGCCGCGCAGATCGCACGCTACAGCGCCGACGATGGATTCTTCGCCTCGTTCGTCGCGGATGCGGCACCGGCGGAGGGTCAGCTGCCCGCCTCGCTGGCCCGTGAGCTCGCCGACCACACGGGCGCGGCGCGCGTCGCCTACGACGAGCTGCGCGACTTCCTGACCGGAGAGCTCGCACCCACCGCATCCGAGCAGGACGCCGTCGGGCGCGAGCTGTACGCGCTGAACTCACGACGATTCCTCGGTGCGACGATCGACCTCGACGAGACATACGAATGGGGTCGCGACGAGCTCGAGCGCATGATCGCCGAGCAGAGCGCGATCGCCGACGAGATCCTTCCGGGTGCCACGGTCGAAGAGGCCGTCGCGCATCTCGAGGCGGATCCTTCGCGCAAGCTGCACGGCACGGAGGCGCTGCAGCGCTGGATGCAGGAGACCAGCGACCGCGCGATCGCCGACCTCGGCGCGAGCCACTTCGACATCCCGGAGCAGATCCGTGAGCTGGAGTGCATGATCGCGCCGACGCAGGAGGGCGGGATCTACTACACGGGCCCCACCGACGACTTCTCCCGCCCGGGGCGCATGTGGTGGTCCGTGCCCGAGGGCGTGACCGAGTTCGACACCTGGCGCGAGCTCACGACCGTGTATCACGAGGGCGTCCCCGGCCACCATCTCCAGATCGCGCAGGCGACGTACAACCGGGCGGAGCTGAACACCTGGCGGCGCGTCCTCGCCGGAACCTCCGGGCACGCCGAGGGCTGGGCGCTGTACGCGGAGCGCCTCATGGAGCAGCTCGGATACCTCGACGACCCGGCGGACCGTCTCGGCATGCTCGACGGTCAGCGGATGCGCGCGCTGCGCGTGGTGCTCGACATCGGCGTGCACCTGGGCAAACCGCGCCTGGACGGCGATGGCGTCTGGGATCACGACTACGCGCTCGAGCTGATGCGCCGCAACGTGAACATGCCCGATGAGTTCCGTCAGTTCGAGGTGAACCGTTACCTCGGCTGGCCCGGACAGGCCCCCTCGTACAAGGTCGGTCAGCGGATCTGGGAGCAGGTGCGCGACACGGTGCGCGAGCGGGAGGGCGAGGCGTTCTCGTTCAAGGAGTTCCACAAGCGCGCGCTCGACCTGGGAGGAGTCGGTCTCGACACGCTCCGCTCGGTGCTCGTCGACTGAGCGCGCGTGCAAGGCCGTGCGCACCCTACGATGAGAGGATGTCCGGACCCTCGCTGACGAGCCGCTCGACGATCGCCGCTCGACTCGATGCGCTGCCCTTCACCCGATCGCATCTGCGCATCCTGACCGGGTCGGGTGCCGGTTGGGCTCTGGACGCCATGGACGTCGGGCTCATCTCCTTCATCATCGCCGTCCTGGCCCAGCAGTGGTCCCTGACTCCGGCGGAGACCGGGTGGATCGCCTCGGTGGGCTTCATCGGCATGGCGATCGGTGCCAGTGTCGGCGGGCTGCTCGCCGACCGCCTCGGACGCCGGCAGGTGTTCGCGATCACCCTGCTCGTGTACGGCGTCGCAACCGGCGCGAGCGCCCTCGTGGGCGGGGTCTCGATGCTTCTGGTGCTGCGCTTCTTCGTCGGGCTCGGGCTCGGCGCCGAGCTGCCCGTGGCATCCACCTATGTCAGCGAGTTCGCCCCGGCCGCCATCCGGGGCCGGCTGATCGTCATCCTCGAGGCCTTCTGGGCGGTCGGGTGGACGGCATCCGCCCTGATCGGCTACTTCGTGATCCCGGCCTCCGAGAACGGCTGGCGCTGGGCCTTCGCCCTCGGTGCCGTGCCCGCCGTCTACGCCCTGGTCGTGCGCTGGGCGCTGCCCGAGTCGCCCCGGTGGCTGGCATCCCGCGGCAGGATGGCGCAGGCCGAGCGGGTCGTGTCGGCGATGGAGACGGATGCGGATCTGCGGCGCCGGCCGTCGGGCGCGCGGCCGGTGCCCGAGACGCTGGCGGTCACCGCGTCCCGGCGGATCGGGATGCTCTGGTCTTCGGAGTTCCGGCTGCGCACCGTGAGCATCTGGCTGGTCTGGTTCTGCGTGAACTTCGCCTATTACGGCGCCTTCATCTGGATTCCGAGCATCCTCTTCGCCGCGGGATACGACCTGGTGAAGTCCTTCGGATTCACCCTGTTGATCACCCTCGCGCAGCTGCCCGGATACGCGGTGGCCGCATGGCTGATCGAGGTCTGGGGAAGACGGGTGACGCTCTCGGTGTTCCTCGCGGGATCCGCTGTCTCCGCTGTGTTCTTCGGGCTCGCCGACACCGAGTTCACGATCATCGCTGCGGGCATGGCGCTGTCCTTCTTCAATCTCGGCGCCTGGGGTGCCCTCTACGCCATCACACCGGAGATCTATCCGACCTCGCTGCGCGCGACGGGAGCCGGATGGGCGGCCGGCGTGGGCAGGATCGCGTCGATCATCGCGCCCGTCGCGGTGCCGGTCCTGCTCGCGCAGGGTGGCGCTCCGCTGGTCTTCATCGTGTTCTCGGCCTTCTTCGTCGTGGCAGCCGTCGTGACGTGGGGCCTCGTCGACCGCCGCGGGGCGACGCTCGACGATCGCTGATTCGTCGCGCCGCCGGTCACCCCTAGGCTGGACGGATGGCTGCTGTGCGTTTCGTGGCGATTGGAGACTCCTTCACGGAGGGCGTCGGCGACGAGCTGCCCGACGGCACCGTGCGGGGCTGGGCCGACATCGCCGCGCAGGGGTGGGCGGATGCGGCAGGGCAGCGCGTGCAGTACGCGAACCTCGCGATCCGAGGCAAGCTCGCATGGCCGATCGTCGAGCAGCAGCTGGAGCCGGCGCTGGCGCTGAGGCCCACGCACCTGTCGTTCAACGGCGGCGGGAACGACATGCTGCGCCCGAACGCCGACATCGAGCACCTCGCCGACGCGTTCTCGCGTGTGCTGCGCCGCTGTGACGAGGAGGGCGTGCAGCTGATCGTCCTCTCCGGCGCCAATCCCAGCGCGCGGCTGCCGATGGGGCGCATGGTGCAACGTCGGGGCGACGAGCTGTCTGCAGCGGTGATCCGGCGCATCCAGGAGCGGCCCGACGTCGTGCGCGCACTGAACTGGCCGGATGCCGAGCTCTCGCGGCCGCAGTACTGGTCCGAGGACCGCCTGCACATGAACGCGCACGGGCACCATCGTGTCGCCGCGCGCGTGCTGCACGCCCTCGGCTACGAGCCGCCGCGGGAATGGTGGTCGCCGACAGCGCATCCGCCGGCGGGACCCCGCGGTCTCGCCTACTACCGGCAGTTCGTCGGGCCCTGGGTGCAGCGCCGTCTGACGGGAACCTCGTCGGGCGACGGTCGCCGGGCGAAGTACGCTTCCTGGGTCGACCGGGATCCACGTTGACATCGCGTTCGGGACGCCGACTGCCTCGTCGCGTCGTCCAGCTGCTCGTCGGCCTGTTCCTGTACGGGATCGGCATCGCCTTCATGATCCGCGGGATGATCGGCGCCGCACCCTGGGATGTGCTCACGCAGGGCATCTCCCGGCATCTTCCGCTGAGCTTCGGCATTATCACGATCCTCGTGAGCGCCATCGTGCTGCTCATCTGGATCCCGTTGCGTCAACGGCCGGGAATCGGCACGATCCTGAACGCCCTGCTCGTCGGCCCGTCCGCCGACTTCGGCTTCCTGGTGATCCCTCAGACCGACGTCCTGTGGATCCGGGTGCTGCTCTTCATCATCGGTCTCACGGTGCTGGCCGCCGCGACAGGCCTGTACATCGGCGCCCACTTCGGGCCCGGCCCGCGCGACGGGTTGATGACGGGGCTGCACCGTGTGCTCGGACGGCCGATATGGATGGTGCGCACGGCCCTCGAGGTCACGGTCGTGGTGATCGGCTGGCTGCTGGGCGGAGACGTCGGCGTGGGCACGGTGGCCTTCGCGCTCCTGGTGGGGCCGATGTGCCAGTTCTTCATGAGGATCTTCGACGTCTCGCTGCCCGCCCGCGTTCACGCCACCGGTGCAGAGATCCCCGCGGACCGCGCGGAGGGATGACGCGCATGGAGATGTCCGAGATGCGCCGGATGCCCGGAGGAGCCGTGACGCTGCACGACGACGATCGGGTCTTCCGGGGCGGCGGCTTCGACGCCGACGCCTGGAGCGTTCGGGCATCGGTGCGGCGCGGGGGAGGCCCGCGGCCGCTGGGATGGACTCCGCGGCGATGAGATACGCGGACAGAAAGCAGGGGAGCAGCGGAATGTCGCAGCACATCGACGTCATCATCTCGCAGGGCCGCGTCGGCGACCGCACCGACGGCGCGCTCCCGGGCGCCCTGAAGGCGGGGACGGGCCTGGCGGCGCTTCTCGCGGTCGAGCCCCGCATCATCGGCACTCCGTCGGCCTCGACCACGGACGACTGGTCGGTGAGCCTGCCCGCAGCATCCGAGACGCTCACACAGCTCCGCGACGCACTGCGCCTGTCCCTGGACGCCGGGCGGCTGCCGGTGCTCGCGACGAACACCTGTGGCGCGAGCATCGGGACGCTGCCCACCGTCGCCGAGCGCTTTCCCGAAGCTGTCGTGCTGTGGATCGATGCCCATGGCGATTTCAACACACCGCAGACGACGGGGTCGGGATATCTCGGCGGGATGGTGCTCCTTCCAGGCGCTCCGGCTCTGAGCAGGGCCCCGCCGAGAGCGCTGAGCGTCAGCGGTGGCGCCTGCGCTCCGGATCGAGTCCCATCCGGATGCGGGTGCGTTTGCGCTCGACGACGATCATCGTCGTGCCGATGGCCCACAGCGGCACCTGCGTGAGGAAGGCGAGCCGGAAGGCCTCCAGCGAGTACGTCGCAGGTGTCCCGGCTCCCTGCAGATCGAGGGTGAGCCCGATCAGGAAGATCGCTGTGAGAGCGGCGAGGAAGCCGCCCGAGTTCGTGACGCCGGTGGCCGTGCTGAGCCGGTGGACCGGGTTGTGCGTGCGGGCGTGATCGAAGGCGATCATCGATGCCGGACCGCCGGCGCCCAGCGCGACGATGAGGCCCACCAGCAGCCATGCCGGTGCCGGTCCCGGCCACAGGAGCACGGTTGCCCAGGCGAGCACCTGCACACCCACGCTGGGCACGACGAGGGCGAGGGAGCGACGGGTCGGGATGCGCCGGGACAGCTCCCCGAGGATCGGCCCCAGGGCCATCGCGACGACGACGTTCAGCGAGAGCAGTCCCGCGGCCCCGGCCGCGGTCAGCCCCTCACCCGCGGTCAGGTAGGGCATGCCCCACAGGAGAAGGAACGCAGTGCCCGCGAACGGCGTGCTGAAGTGCGACCAGAACGCCAGGCGGGTGCCCGGGTGCGCCCAGGCGGCGCGGATCCCCACCCCGGTGTCGATCGACGAGGTCACGACCCGCACCACCCCCGTCTCCGTGTTCACGGTGACGTCGACCGCGCGCTCCGGGGGTCGATTGCGCACGATCGCCCACACGAGCACCGCGAAGAGGATGCCGAGTCCGGCAATGCTGCCGAAGGTGATCGTCCACGACGTCGAGTGCAGCATCGCCGCCAGTGGCAGCAGAGCGACCAGCTGTCCGGATTGTCCGGCGATACCGGTCATCTGCACCATCAGCGGCCCCCGCTGGGCGGGAAACCACGTGGCGACCAGACGCAGTACGGCGGGGAAGATCGCAGCGTCCCCGGCGCCCAGCAGCACGCGAGCGACGATCGCGACGCCGATGCTCGGCGAGACCGCCATGACGAACTGACCGAGCGCCATCAGCAGCATCCCCACGACCATGATCGGCCGGGAGCCGTACCGGTCCAGCAGCACCCCGATCGGGATCTGCATGCCGCCGTACACGGCGAGCTGCACGACCGCGAACAGTGAGAGGGTCGCCGCATCCGCGTGGAAGCGCTCGGCCGTGTCGACGCCCACCGCGCTCAGCGAGCTGCGATTGGTGATCGCGAGCACGTAGGCGGCGACGGCCACCGACCAGATCAGCCAGGCGCGCCATCCGGGGGTGGTGCGGGGGAGGGGAGCGGCGGTCACCCGAACCAGACTAGTGGGCGCAGTGGCGGCTACCTCGGTTACCGAATCGTCAGGCGAGTGTCAAGGTTGTGGCGGGGATCCGCCCCTGGGCGTGATCATCGCGTCGGAAGGGAGGACCGAGGTGAAGATGGGACAGATCAGGCTGACGAGGACGGACGTCGAGGCGAACTGGAGGCGGAGATGATCGGGGAGCGGTACGTCGAGGCCTTCCACGCCCTGTCCGCCGAGGTGAACGAGGCAGGACTGCTGAAGCGCCGGTACGGCTACTACTGGACGATGATCCTGTTCTGGATGCTCGCTGTCGCGGCCATCCTCCTCGCAGTCGTGCTGTTGGGACCGACGTGGTGGCAGCTCGTTCTGGCAGCCCTGCTGGGCCTGGCGTTCGCCCAGCTCGGCTTCCTCGGCCATGAGGCCGCCCATCAGCAGGTCTTCGCGTCAGCACGGTGGAACGAGTGGACGGCACGGGTCATCGCCGGACTGTTCACCGGGCTCAGCTTCGGCTGGTGGGTCGACAAGCACGGCCGTCATCATGCGAATCCCAATAAGGACGGCGTCGATCCCGATGCTGACGCCGGAGTCGTCTCGTTCACGCCGGAGGGCACTGACCGACGCTCCGGCCTCGCAGCGAAGGCGGGGGAGTACCAGGGCTATTACTTTCTGCCGGTGCTGCTCTTCGAAGGCGCATCGTTGCACGTCGACTCCATCAGGCGCATCCTCTCCAGGAAGAGACTCGCACACCGATGGACGGAGATCCTCTTCGTCGGCGTCCACTTCGTGGGGTACCTGACGCTGCTGTTCATCGTGCTGCCACCGGGGATGGCGGTCGCGTTCTTCGTGGTGCAGGTCGCCGTCTTCGGGTTCCTCCTCGGCGGGGCCTTCTCACCCAATCACATCGGGATGCCGACCGTGCCGCGTGACGCGGAGATCGATTTCCTGCGAAGGCAGATCCACATGTCTCGCAACGTCCGCGGCGGAGCGTTCGTGCACTTCTTCATGGGCGGCCTCGAGTATCAGGTCGAGCACCACCTGTTCCCGCGCGCAGCTCGACCGAACCTGCCGGCGCTGCAGAAGGTCGTGCGGCGGCACTGCGCGGAGAACGGGATCCCGTACACCGAGACTTCGCTCCCCGAGGCGTTCCGCACGATCATCGCCTATCTCAATCAGGTGGGTCTGAAGAACCGCGATCCGTACACCTGCCCGCTGGTACGGCAGTACCGGGGCTGAGGGGAGCTGCGCATGAACGTGACGACGAACCCGACGACCTGCATCGCTTCGGGCAACTGCAGCCACACTGCACCGCGGGTCTTCGCGAACCTCGACGAGAACGGCGGCTTCGTCAGTGTCCTCGACGAGCACCCGCCGGAGTCGGAATGGGCCGCGGCGCGCGAAGCGGCGCGGCTGTGCCCCTCGGCGACCATCCACATCGAGAACGACGACGTGGATGAACCCGCCCACGACGCCCTTCCGTGACAGCAGTCGCGTCGTGGCGCAGACTCGAGGGATGAGTCCTCCGGTGCCCTGGGTGCTTCACGTCGACATGGACCAGTTCATCGCCGCAATGGAGGTGCGGCGCCGCCCCGAACTGGCTGGCAGAGCGGTCATCGTGGGCGGCAGCGGCGACCCGAGTGAGCGAGCCGTGGTGGCCACCGCTTCCTACGAGGCGCGCGCATTCGGGATCGGATCGGGGATGCCCATGAAGATCGCCGCACGGAAGGCACCCGACGATGCGGTGTTCCTGCCTGTCGATCACGCCGCCTACGAGACGGCGTCGGCACAGGTGATGCAGACGCTGAGGGCGATCCCGGGCGTCGTGCTGGAGGCCATCGGCTGGGATGAATGCTTCCTCGGCGCCTCCACCGATGATCCCGAGTCGCTCGCGTACGAAGCGCAGCGCGCGGTGCTGGACTCGACGTCGCTGCACTGCTCGGTCGGCATCGGAGACAACAAGGTGCGGGCGAAGATCGCCACCGAGTTCGGTAAGCCCGGGGGAGTGTTCCGACTCACCGAGCAGAACTGGTTCGAGGTGATGGGCGAACGGGGAACTCGAGCTCTCTGGGGTGTGGGGCCGCGCGTCGAGAAGCGCCTCGCGGCGCACGGCATCAGCACCGTGCAAGAGCTGGCCGAAGCCGATGAAGGCGCGTTGGTCGCGGAGTTCGGCCCGAAGATGGGCGTCTGGTACCACGGCCTCGGCTCAGGAAGGGGCCCTGCAGCCGTCGACGACACGCCCTGGGTGGCGCGCAGCCACAGTCGTGAGACGACGTTCCAGCAGAACCTCACAAGTCAGGCACAGGTCGAGCGGTCAGTGCGCGAGCTGGCCGAACAGGCCTTCGCGGAATGCGCAGCAGAGGGGCGCCCCGTGATCCGCGTGCACCTCAAAGTGCGGTACGCGCCCTTCGACACCCGGACGATCTCACGCAGGCTTGCGGCGCCGACCACCCGTGGCGACGAGGTCGTCGTCACGGCACTGGAACTGGCCGGATCGCTCAACCAGGATCGCGAGGTGCGGCTTCTGGGCGTGCGTGCGGAGATGACCATGCCGGAAACCGGCGACCCGATCAAGCGCACGCCGGTGCGCGGAAGGATCTGACACGGTGTCTAGACTCGTCGCTGATCGCCGTGCGCCACTGACGAACGGCTTCCGGATCGCGGCGGACTCGCTGAAGCGCGCCCGCGGGGAAGGGCCGATTCCAGCGTGAACTGACATAATGTGCATTATCGGCTCATCCGCGATGAGTGGGAAACCGGGAGCTGATCCTACAACCGGAGCGTCAGCCACCCCGGGTCAGGTCGAGAACAGCAGGGACTGCTCACGCTGGTCGTCACTCATGCGATCGAGCTTCACGATCGCGCAGGATGCCGAACACCCGCAGTTCCGCGAGGGACAGATCGTTACCGAAGTTGACTGGATCGCAATAGCAACTATTGCGGCGCCCGCTTGCACGTCGCCATCCCGAGTCACTCAGGACGGCACGTGCGCGACCGCCAGAAGGTGGGCGCTCTGATCCCGGATGCCCTCCATCGACGACGCCGCCCGCGCCAGCATCAGCGCCGCATGGCGGATCTCATCGCTCACGGCACCGGCCTGCTCCAGATAGAGCCCCGCCGGGCCCTCGACCCCGAAGACGCCGTGGACCAGCAGCCCAGCATCCTCGACCTCGGCTTGCAGTTCCTCGGCGGTGTGGAAGTGACCGGCGGGGAACCGCAGGCCAGAGCCCGGCGTGCCGTCGGCGATCAGCGCGGCCCACTCCCCTGGCATCGGCGACGGCACCGGGCGCCCGAGCGACGTCGCCCCGAACGCGACGTATCGCGACAGACCGGCCGCGAGCACAGCACCTCCGGGTCGCACGACGCGCGCGGCCTCGCGCAGCGCCGTCACGCGATCCGCACGGGATGCCAGGTGATACAGCGGCCCGAGCAGAATCGCCGTATCGAATGAGTCGTCGTCGAAGCCCAGCTCACGAGCGTCCCCGAGCGAAGCCGCCACCCCGGCCTCCCGGGCCCGATCGACGTGACGCGGCACGGGGTCGATCATCTCGACCCGATACCCCGCGTCCATCAGCGCGCGGGAGTGGATGCCGGCCCCGCCGCCGATGTCCAGAACGCGACCTTCGGGCGCATGTGCGCGGATGATCTCCTGGGTGCGCTGGAATTCGAGCGGACCCTGCGCCGAACGCGTCGTGAGACGGATGTGCTCATCGAACAGCTCTCCGTAGTACGTCTGGATGCGCGCGTCGATGTCGTCCTGGTCGGTGATGGTCGTCACTCCCCCGCTCAACCGCCGACGTACTCGGCGAGATGCTGTCCGGTGAGCGTCGACTTCGCCGCGATCAGCTGTGCGGGCGTTCCCTCGAACACGACCCGACCCCCGTCATGCCCTGCACCCGGACCGATGTCGATGATCCAGTCCGCGTGTGCCATCACGGCCTGATGGTGCTCGATCACGATGACCGTCTTGCCCGAGTCGACCAGCCGGTCGAGCAGACCGAGGATCTGCTCGACGTCGGCGAGATGCAGTCCTGTCGTCGGCTCGTCGAGCACGTAGACGTCGCCCTTCTCGCCCATCTGGATGGCCAGCTTGACGCGCTGCCGTTCGCCGCCGGACAGCGTCGACAGCGGCTGGCCGAGAGACAGGTAACCGAGCCCCACGTCCTCGAGGCGGCCGAGGATGGCGGCGGCCGCCGGGATCTTCGACTCCCCTTCGGAGAAGAACTCTCGGGCACGCGCGACCGGCAGGTCCAGGACCTCCGTGATGTCCAGACCGCCGAGCTTGTAGTCCAGCACCGCAGCCTGGAAGCGCTTGCCGCCGCAGTCCTCGCAGGGTGTCTCGATCGTGTCCATGAAGCCGAGCTCGGTCACGATGACCCCCGCGCCCTTGCAGGTCGGGCAGGCGCCCTCGGAGTTCGCACTGAACAGGGCGGGCTTGACGCCGTTCGCCTTGGCGAAGGCCTTGCGGATCGGCTCCAGCAGGCCGGTGTACGTCGCCGGGTTGCTGCGGCGCGATCCCTTGATGGCGCTCTGGTCGATCGACACGACACCCTCCAGAGGCGTGACCGAACCATGGATCAGAGAACTCTTACCCGAGCCGGCGACGCCCGTGACGACCGTCAGCACGCCCTTGGGCACGTCGACGTCCACCTTCTGCAGATTGTTCGCGGATGCGCCGCGGATCTCGATCGCGCCGTCTCCGGCGCGCACCGAGTCCTTCAGAGTCGCCCGGTCGTCGAGGTGCCTTCCGGTGAGCGTGCCGCTCGTGCGCAGATCCGCCACGGTGCCCTCGAAGCAGATCTCGCCGCCGTCGCGGCCTGCGCCCGGACCGAGATCGACCACATGGTCGGCGATCTCGATCGTCTCGGGCTTGTGCTCGACCACCAGCACGGTGTTGCCCTTGTCGCGCAGCTGGCGCAGAAGCCCGTTCATCCGCTGGATGTCGTGGGGGTGCAATCCGATCGTGGGTTCGTCGAACACATACGTCACGTCGGTCAGTGAGGAGCCGAGGTGCCGGAGGAGCTTGATGCGCTGAGCCTCTCCCCCGCTCAGCGTTCCGGACGGACGATCAAGGCTCAGATATCCGAGTCCCAGCGTCACGAAGGAGTCCAGGTTCGCGCTCAGCGCCTTCAGCAGCGGGCCCGCACCGGCGAGATCCAGGCTCCGCACCCACTCCGCCAGATCGGTGACCTGCATGCGGCAGGCATCCGCGATGCTGACACCGGCGATCTTCGACGAGCGCGCGCCTTCCGTCAGACGGGTGCCGTCGCACTCTGGACAGGTCGCGAACGTGGCCACCTGCTCGACGAAGCGACGGATGTGCGGCTGCAGCGCATCGAGATCCTTCGACAGCATCGACTTGGTGATCTTGGGAATCAGCCCCTCGTAGGTCATGTTGATCCCGGAGATCTTGACCTTGGTGACCTCGCCGTACAGGAAAAGGTGTCGCTGCTTCTCGGTGAACTGCGCGATCGGCTTGTCGGCCGGATAGAAGCCCGACTGCGAGAAGCCCTTCACCATCCAGCCGTCCGCCGTGTAGCCGGGGACCATGATGGCGCCCTCGTCGAGAGACTTCGACTCGTCCACCACCTGCGCGAGGTCGATGTCCGACACCGCTCCCCTGCCTTCGCACCTCGGGCACATGCCTCCCAGGTAGATGGCGTCCTTGACGATCTTCTTCTCGCCACCGGGCCCGGTCATCACCCCGCTCGCCTTCTGCGTGGGAATGTTGAACGAGAACGCGGTGGGGCCGCCGATGTAGGGCTGACCGAGCTTGGAGAAGAGGATGCGCAGCATCGCGTTCGCATCGGTCACCGTGCCGACGGTCGAGCGGGGGTTCGCGCCGAGCCGCTCCTGGTCCACGATGATCGCCGTCGTCAGCCCTTCCAGCACATCGACATCCGGCCGCGGGACCGACGGCATGAACCCCTGGACGAAGGCGCTGTACGTCTCGTCGATCATGCGCCGGGACTCGGCTGCGATGGTGTCGAACACCAGCGAGCTCTTGCCCGATCCCGAGACCCCGGTGAACACCGTGAGGCGGCGCTTCGGCAGGACGACGCTCACGTCCTTGAGGTTGTTCTCCCGCGCCCCCTCGACGCGGATGCGGTCATGGCTGTCCGCCGCATGCGCCGTCATCGCCGCTCCTGGATCCGCACGAGGTTCCCGGCGGGATCGCGGAACGCGCAGTCGCGCGAGCCGTACGGCTGCTCCACCGGCTCCTGGACCACCTCGGCGCCGGCGCCGACGGCCTTCTCGAATGCCGCATCGAGGTCGTCGGTCGAGAGAAGGATCCAGCCGTACGTGCCCTTGGCCATCATCTCGAGGATCGTCCGCCGCTCGTCGTCCGTCACGCCCGGGTCGGTCACGGGAGGCGCGAGCAGGATCGATGTGTCCGGCTGATCCGGGTGACCGACCGTGATCCAGCGCATCGTTCCCTGGCCGACGTCGCTGCGCACCTCGAATCCGAGAGCGTCACGGTAGAAGGACGCCGACGCGTCCGGATCGAGGTGCGGAAGAGCCGTCGTGTGGATCGTCATCGACATGTCAACTACCTTATGGTTCGATTCGGTGGAGAGCGGGATGGATTCGGCGAACGCGCGGGTGAGCGCTTCCCGCCAGCCCTGCAGGCACATGGGCGCCGACCGCCATCAGGCCCACGTGAAGCCGTCGGGATCGACGAAGGAACCGGCGGCCGGATGGATCTCGAGGCGATGAGAGCCGGTGCCCTCGGGCGCGACACCCGCGTCCTTGGCCAGAGCCGTCCGCTTGTACAGCGCGAGCTTGATACGGTCATCCGCACCTCCCAGCTCGGCGTAGCTGCCGAAGCTCTTGCCCGGCCGGAAGTCGTGCCCGGCGTAGAAGCGCTTGGAGTCGGCGACGTTCGTGGCGCCCAGCAGGAGCACGACGGACTCGAAGCGGGTCCCGGCCTCGCGGGTGTTCCTCTTGGACGAGGTCGCGACCTTCCAGATCGTGCCGTCGGGTGCCTGCACGGTTCCGCCGTAGCCCCACAGCGACTTCGAGACCGGCTTGATGGTCGTCGCGCCGGCGTCGATGGCGCTGTTCACGAGTGCGTCGACATCCGCGGGCTGCGCCGCGAGGAGCGAGAGGGTGAATCCCCGGAATCCGGTCGTCGCGGCCTCGCTCCGTCGAAGGCGGATGAGGTCCTCCGCACCGAAGGCGGAGTCGTAGAAGGTCTCGGCTGCGGACAGGTCGTTCACCTCGAGGGTGATGTGCTCGATTGCGTTCATGGACTCAACGCTAGAAAGGCGGGGCGGCGGACGCTTCTCGATTCCTGATCGGTTTGGTCACCTGTTTCGCGATGCACGCCGGCATCCCGGCGGTCTGCATCGCGCCGCGCTCGCGGTACACGCTCGGCGGAACGCCGACGAGCTCGGTGAAGCGGGTGCTGAAGGTGCCGAGTGACGAGCAGCCGACGGCGAAGCAGATGTCGGTGACGCTCTGCTCGTCGCGCCGCAGCAGCATCATCGCCCGCTCGATGCGACGGGTCATCAGGTACGAGTAGGGGGACTCGCCGAACGTCTGCTTGAAGCGCCGGCTGAGATGTCCGGCCGACATGTGAGCGCCCTGCGCGAGAGCCTCCACGTCCAGGGGCCGGGCGTACTCGCGGTCGATGCGGTCGCGAACCCGCCGCAGGGTGGCCAGCTCACGGAGGCGGTCATCGGCGCGGGTCGTCTCCTCAGCCATCCCCCGATGATGGCACGCCCCGTCGACATGGTGCATCCCTTCGAGCCGAAACGCCTGTCGTCTCGCCCGTCCACGCACTACGCTGGCGCCATCCTCACCATCCGGTGACATCGAGAAAGGACATCCTCATGTCTGTCACCTCCACCGATGCGAAGGGCTTCTTCTCCGTTGTCAGAACGACGCTCGCGGTCTCAGGCGTCATCATGCTGCTGCTCGGCCTGTTCATCCTCGTCTGGCCGGCCAAGACTGCGATGTTCTTCGCGGGGATCATCGCCGTGTACCTGATCGTCCAGGGACTCGTCTACGTCGGCACCGGTGTCTTCTCCAGGACGGACGGAGGATGGTCGCGGATCGGACACGTCGTGCTGGGCCTGGTGTACGTGGTCGGCGGCGTGCTGGCGTTCGTCAACCTGTTCGCGTTCACGGCCACACTCGTGCTGTTCATAGGCGTCCTGCTCGGCATCACCTGGATCGTCGACGGCGTCGTCTCGCTCTCGCTGCTGGGACACGGCAAGTCCAGGCTGTGGACGATCCTCTACGCGGCACTGAGCATCGTCGCCGGCGTGGTCCTGCTTTTCTCGCCGTTCTACGTGGCCATCTTCTGGTGGCTCACGGGCATCGCCCTGGTGGTGCTCGGCATCGTGCAGATCGTCCGCGCGATCATGCTGCGGCGGGACGCCGCCGTGCTGGCCGCAGCCCTGAACGCCGACGGCGCGGTCTGAGCCTCGGAGAAGGACACGGACAGTAAGAGAGCTGCCCGCTCCTGGGCGGGCAGCTCTCTTCCGTGCTCAGCCGGTCACTCTCGGGCGAAGTCCGAGGTGTCGCCGATCAGTCGGGTGTTGTCTGCTGGAATCGGGTCGAGCGCGGCCTGAGCGACCTCGGCCGCGAACTCCGAAACGTTGTAGAGCTTGCCCGCCGACTCGCGACGTCCTGCGATCGCGCCGGGATTCGCACGCTCGAGAAGGGTGGCCGTGATCGTCCCCTCGATCATGTCTCCCGAGACGACGGTGAGCCCGATGCCCTTCTCTGCCAGCCCGGGGATGAGCTCGCGCAGCGCGTCCTCGCCGGCGCGCTTCGACTTCGCGACCGGCTCGTACTCGGGCATCGTGGGGGTCGTTCGGATGAAGTGCGCCTGGTGACTCGTCACGAAGACGACACGCGAGCCGTCTCCCATCAGCGGCTCGGCCGCCTGCAGCGCGCCGACCTGAGCGTCACGGTTGAGCTTGAGCGCGTAGTCCTCCGCCATGCCGGCCTCCATGCCGCCGGATGCGTTGAGCACGAGGATGTCGAGGCGCCCGAACTCCTCGCGCACGCGGTCGAACATCGCCGAGACGGACGCGGGGTCGGTCAGGTCGGCACCGACGACGAGCGCCCGGCGTCCGAGAGCGCGCAGTTCGGTCGCAAGCTTCTCGGCGCGCGGCGCCTTGTTGCGGTAGTTGATGACGACGTCCGCACCGGCCTCGGCGAAATAGCGGACGGTGTCGGCGCCGATCCCTCGCGACGAGCCGGTGACGAGTGCCACTTTGCCGTCGAGGGATCCGGCGGGGAGAACCTGGGTCATTCCTGACTCCTCGTGGTGCGCGGATGGATCGCACGGATGGCGACCTCCCAACCCTACAACGCACGCCAGTCCGGCCACGGGCCGGCGCGTGATAGGTTGACCGCAAGGAGGGGCGATGGACGGTTCAGCGGCGTTGATGGCGGGGATCGAGCAGTGGGCCTGGATCGGCTGGCTCGTGCTCATCGCCGTCTTCCTGGTCATCGAGATGATGACCCTCGACTTCACGTTCCTCATGCTGTCGTTCGGCGGCGCTGTCGGGCTGGTCACCGACCTCGTGGGGCTGCCACTGTGGGCGCAGGTCATCATCGCCGCGGTCGCGGCCGCGGGCTTCATCTTCTTCCTGCGACCGCCGCTGCTGCACCGGCTGCGACGCGGCGAGGACCCCACGAAATCCAACGTCGAAGCGCTTCTCGACCTGCACGGCACCGCTCTTCAGGACATCACCCAGGTGTCGGGCCAGGTCAAGCTCAGCAACGGCGACACCTGGACGGCGCGCAGCGCCGATGGCATCCCGATCCTTCAGGGCCACCGTGTGACCGTCGCCGAGATCAGCGGCGCGACCGCCCTCGTCCGCCCCGTCACCGAATAGGAGCACAGATGGACGACTCCTCGTTCCTCCCCGCCGCCATCGCCTGGATCCTTGCGATCGCGGTGATCATCTTCGTGCTGGTCACGATCGCGCGATCCATCCGGATCATCCCGCAGGCGACTGCGGGCATCGTCGAGCGCCTGGGGCGATATCACAAGACCCTGGCCCCCGGCCTGAACCTGCTGGTGCCGTTCATCGACCGCCTCCGGCCGCTGATCGACATGCGCGAGCAGGTCGTGTCGTTCCCGCCGCAGCCCGTGATCACCGAGGACAACCTGGTCGTCTCGATCGACACCGTCGTGTACTTCCAGGTGACGGATGCCAGGGCCGCGACCTACGAGATCGCCAACTACCTCGGTGCCGTCGAGCAGCTGACGACGACCACACTGCGCAACGTCGTCGGTGGCCTGAACCTCGAAGAGGCCCTCACCAGCCGCGACAACATCAACGGCCAGCTCCGCGTGGTGCTCGACGAGGCGACCGGCAAATGGGGCATCCGTGTCTCGCGCGTCGAGCTGAAGGCGATCGACCCGCCCGTCTCGATCCAGGACTCCATGGAGAAGCAGATGCGCGCGGAACGCGACCGGCGCGCCGCCATTCTGACCGCCGAGGGCTCCAAGCAATCCCAGATCCTCGAGGCGGAGGGCCAGCGGCAGGCCGCGATCCTGAAGGCCGAGGGCGACAAGCAGGCCGCTGTGCTCCGCGCCCAGGGTGAGGCGGAGGCGATCCAGAACGTCTTCACCGCGATCCACCAGGGTCAGCCCGACGACAAGCTGCTCGCCTACCAGTACCTGCAGATGCTGCCGAAGATCAGCGAGAGCGAGTCCAGCAAGCTCTGGATCATCCCCAGCGAGCTGACCGAGGCGCTGAAGGGCATCGGATCCGCCTTCACGCCGCGCCCCGGAACCACGCCCGACGGCTCGCAGCACCCGGCGTGACCCATCCGTATCTCGTCGGAACCCGGCATCCCCGAGTCCTCGCCCACCGCGGCCTCGTAAGCACAGCGGGCGGGGACTCGGCCGTCTGGGAGAACACCGCCGCCGCGTTCGCGGCCGCGCATGCCGCCGGGGTCGAGTACATCGAGACCGATTGTCAGCTGACCGCGGACGGCGACGTGGTGCTCTTCCACGACGACACCCTGGAGCGGGTGGCGTCCGACTCCCGTCGGGTCTGCGATGTGCGCACCGCCGAGCTGACCGAGCTGTTCGCCGATCACGGCGGGCTGCTGACGGTCGCCGACGCTCTCGACGCCTTTCCCGACACCCGGTTCAACATCGACGTCAAGACACCGGCCGCGGCGGAGCCCATCGGCGCACTGCTCGCGCCGCACACCGACCGTGTACTCGTCACCAGCTTCTCTGACCGCACTCGACGGGCAGCCGTCGACGCCACGATGCGCGCCGGCGCAGCGCACCGGCCCGCCACCTCGGGCGGCCGCGCCACCATCCTCGCCGTCCGCTCGCTGACCACGCTGCGCCTCTCCCCCGCGCACGCGCTGAAGGACATCGACGCCCTGCAGATCCCCGAGCGCCATGGCGGCGTCCGCATCGTCACACCGGCGCTGCTGCGCGCCGCGGCCCGCTGCGCCGTCGAAGTGCATGTCTGGACGATCAACGATCCGGAGCAGATGCAGCGACTCGTGCGTGCCGGCGCCGACGGGATCGTGACCGATCGCGCAGATCTGGCCCTGCGCACGCTCTGATCCCTTCCGTGGGCGCTGGGATTCCCCTGTGAGTTCGACGCGGAAGTCGCCGCTGTGGATGAAGCGCACAGGCGCGAACGTTATACCTGACAGCGACGAGAGGACCACACAATGGCAGATCGCAGCCTTCGCGGCATCCGACTGGGTGCCCAGAGCCTTCAGAGCGAGGAGGGCGTCGTCTTCATGGAACGGCGCGCCACTTCGTACAAGTGCGACACGTGCGGCCACGAGACGACCCTGATGTTCGCCGCCGATGCAGAACCGCCGCAGACCTGGGAGTGCCGCAGCTGCGGTGCCGAGGCGCGACTGGAGGTCGACGGCGCACCTGTCCAGCTCGAGAACACCGACGAGAAGGCGGCACGCACGCACTGGGACATGCTGCTGGAGCGTCGCACCCGCGAAGAGCTCGAGGAGCTCCTCGCCGACCGGCTCGCCTACGTGCGCGCCCGCCGCGGCGCCGGCGACGACCCGACCAGGGAGCGCATCGGCGCCTGACTCAGCGTCGCCGCCGTGCGGACAGGCCGGCGGCGATCAGCGTCGCAGGGCCACCGACGAGCAGCAGCAACTGCAGCCACGGTCCCAGCAGCACCCCCGCCGTGAGGCCGGATCGCAACTCGACATCCTCGAGCAGCGATCCGGCCTCATTCGCGTCGAGGGACGAGACCGTCGAGCCGTCGGGGCGGATGATCTGGCTCGTGCCCACCGTCGAAACGTTCACGACGCTGCGACCGGTCTCGATCGCCCGCATCCGGGCGAAGGCCAGCTGCTGGAGATTCTCGTCCGTCCCCCGGAAGTCCGCGTTGTTCGTCTGGAAAACGAGAACCTGCGCCCCCGCCGCCACACCTTCGCGGATGACCTCGTCGTAGATCACGTCGAAGCAGATCGCGAGTCCCACTCCGATGCCGTCCACGTTCACCACCGGCGGGTTGGAACCCGGCGTGTACTCGCGCTGGAGCAGGCCGATCAGATCGGGCGCGAGCGCGTTGAAGAAGTCGCGGTTCGGAACGTACTCGCCGAACGGCACCGGATGCCGTTTGTCGTGCAGCTGATCTGCGGTTCCCTCGGCCGTCCAGAGGAACGAGGTGTTGAAGATGTCGCGACCGCGCTCAGTGGCGCTGTTGGCGAGGAGCGGTGCGTCGACCGATGTGACGACGCGCGTCAGCCGACGGGCCGTCGCCGGATCCTGGAACGGATCGTAATCGACGCCGCCCTCGGGCCAGACGACCAAGTCGACCTGCTCGCCGTAGAGCGGCCGGGTCGCCTCCGTCTGCGCGTCGATCACGCCGTACTGCTCGCGCTCGTCGAAGTAGCCGGTCGTGCCGTTGCCCTGCACGGCCGCGATGCGCATCGACCCGGAGTGCACCGTAGGGAACAGCGGGGTGAACAGCAGGACCAGCACGGTGACAGCGGGCGCGATCAGTGTGGGGATGCGCCGCCAGGTGCGTCCTCGGATCACCTCCACCAGCAACGCGACCACGAAGACCATCAGGAACGACAGCCCGCTGACGCCCAGCCATGAGACGACGGGCGCGAACGGGCCCTCGGCCTGCGTCATCCCCAGCCGCGCCCAGGGAAAGCCCCCGTACGGCCAATTGCCGAGGAACAGCTCCTGCACCGTCCACAGCGCAGCGACCGTCAAGGGAAGCACGATGGTCCGGCTGCCCGGCCAGGCGCGCGGCAGCCACCGGTAGGCCAGCGCCACCGGCAGCAGCGCGATCGCCATGAGCACGCCTTCGACGACCGTCAGCGCGAGCCAGGGAACCGGGCCGAGATAGCGCGCCGTCCACGAGACGAGGAGCGAGAAGAAGATCAGCCCGAAGACACCGCTGACGAGCAGGGCGCTGCGCAACCGTCGGCCGTCCAGGGCGACGAGCATCATCCCGACCGCTATGGGCGCAAGCGGCCAGATCGCCGCAGATGGGACGGACAGGTCCATGAGCACGCCTGCCAGCGCCGCCAGCCAGAGGGCGAGCCAGAGCGGCACCGGCGGGCGCACCGAACGCCCTCGTCCTTCGACGGTCACGCTCACACCGCCGCGTAGGCGACGATGCCGCGACGCACGCCGTCCAGTGCTCGTCGTGCCGTGCGGGCCAGTTCGTCGTCCTCGGCGACGATCGAAAGCTGATCGAGCAGATCGATCGTCTGCTTCGCCCAGCGCACGAAATCCCCCGCAGCCATGTCCGCATCCACCAGCACGCGGTCCAGCGAGCCGCCGCGCGCCCAGGCGTGCATCGCCGCCGCCAACCCGGGCGCGAGCGGCTCCGTGCGCGGAAGGGCGTACGTGTGCTCGATGTCATCAAGCTCCGCCCAGAGGCGGGTCGTCGCATCGTACGCGATCCGGAACGCGCCGCGCGGCAGGCCCCGCTCCCCCGCGTTCTGCTCGTCCCGGCGCGGCTCGTACACGAGGCAACTGGCCATCGCCGCGAGCGACGGGGCATCCAGACTCCGCCAGAGCCCTGACCGCAGCGCCTCGGCCACCAGCAGATCCCGCTCGCCGTAGATGCGTCGCATGGTGCGGCCCGCTTCGGTCAGGAGCAGGTCGTCGCCCTCACCCGAGAGGTAGTCGACGACCTGGAGCACGTCGATCACGCGATCGAACGTACGGGCCACCGTCCCCGTGCGGGTCTCGATCTGCTTGCGGATTCGGTCCGTGTCGCGCTTGAGCCGGAAGTAGCGCTCCGCCCAGCGGGCGTGATCCTCACGGTCGGGACAGCCGTGACAGCCGTGACAGCCGTGCCGCTGCATTCTGCCGCGCAGCGACTGGATCTTGCGCATCCGCTTCTCGCGGGCGACGCGCGGTCCACCGGCGTCACGACGGTTCTTCTTCTCGAGGTCGCTGAGCTCCCGACGGATCGCGGCGTAGTCCGCGAAGTCGCCGTGATCGCACTGCATCGCCTTCAGATAGCCCTGCAGCGACTCCTCCGCGTCCTTCACCTTCCTGGCGAGTCCGACGACTGCCCGATCGGCCTGGAACTGAGCGAAGGAGGATTCCAGGATCTCGCGCGCTCGCGTGCGACCGAACCGGTCGATGAGGTTGACCGCCATGTTGTAGGTGGGCCGGAAGCTCGAGTTCAGCGGATACGTTCGCCGTGAGGCGAGAGAGGCCACCGCCTGCGGGTCCATTCCCTCGGTCCACTGCACGACCGCATGGCCTTCGACGTCGATGCCACGGCGCCCCGCGCGGCCGGTGAGCTGGGTGTACTCCCCCGAGGTGATGGCGACCCTGGCCTCGCCGTTGAACTTCTCCATCTTCTCAAGAACCACCGTGCGCGCGGGCATGTTGATGCCCAGCGCGAGGGTCTCGGTGGCGAAGACGACCTTGACGAGCTTGCGCTGGAACAGTTCCTCCACGACCTCCTTGAAGGCGGGCAGGAGTCCGGCGTGGTGTGACGCGATGCCGCGCTCGAGATCGTCGCGCCATTCCCAGAAGCCGAGCACGTCCAGATCCTCGTCCTGCAGGGACCGGGTGCGCTCGGTGACGATCTCGCGGATCTCGGCCCGCTCCTCCTGGCTGGTCAGGCGGATGCCGGCACGGCGCACCTGCTGCACGGCGGCGTCGCAACCGACCCGGCTGAAGATGAAGAAGATCGCCGGGAGGAGGTTGGAGCGCTCCAGCAGCCGCACGACCTCCGGCCGGTCCATCCGCTCGATGCGGCGCATGTTCGATGCCCGAACGGGTCTCTTGCCGCCCCGGGGCGGGCGCTGCGCCTGGCGGCCGGCGTGCCTGTTGCTGCTGTACTCCTGTGCACGGCGGTTGCTCTCATAGCGCGATCCGGTGAAGGAGCGGATGCGGAACAGCTCCTGATTCACCTGAGCCGTGGCCACTCCCGCCCGATCGTCGAAGAGCGGCAGCAGGTCGTCCCGCACCAGCACATGCTGCTCGAGGGGCACGGGACGTGTCTCGGAGACGATCACGTCGGTGTCGCCGCGCACCGTGTCCAGCCAGTCGCCGAACTCCTCGGCGTTGGACACGGTCGCGCTCAGCGAGATGAGTCGGACGGCCATCGGGAGGTGCAGGATGACCTCCTCCCAGACCGGACCCCGGAAGCGGTCCGCGAGGTAGTGCACCTCATCCATGACGACGTAGCGCAGCCCGCGCAGCGCGTCGGAATCCGCGTACAGCATGTTCCGCAGCACCTCGGTGGTCATCACCACGATGCGCGCGCCGCCGTTGATGTTGGTGTCGCCGGTGAGCAGCCCGACCTGGTCGGCGCCGTACACGTCCACCAGCTCACGGAACTTCTGATTGGACAACGCCTTCATGGGCGTCGTGTAGAACGCCTTGTCGGTGTCCGTCTGCATCGCGAGATGGATCGCGAACTCACCCACGATGGTCTTGCCGGCGCCCGTGGGCGCCGCGACCAGCACACTGCGTCCGCGCTCGAGCGACTGGCAGGCATCCACCTGGAACGGGTCCAGCTCGAAGCGCTGCCGCTCTGCGAACGCCTGCGTCTGAGGGTGCTGCGCGGCTGACCGGGCGGCCGCGTAGCGCTCAGACGGCGAACTCATGCCACCGCTGCGTCAGGGTCGAGCCCGGCCGCGACCTGCCGCTTGCGCTTACGACGATCGAAGAGCAGTGAGAGCCCGGCGGCCGCGAAATACAGCACCGTGAGCATGCCTGCGAGCATCAGCATGCTCACCACATCGGCGGCGGGAGTGGCCAGCGCTGCGAAGGTGCACGCGATGAGCACCGCGATACGCCAGCCCTTGAGGATGGCGCGTCCCGACATGATCCCCGCGAAGTTCAGCGCCACGAGGAACACAGGAAGGACAAAGGCCACGCCGATGACCATCATCATCTTGAACACGAAGTCGTAGTACTGCCGAGCCGTGTAGAGGTTCTGGCCTCCCTCGGGAGTGAAGGTCGCCATCAGCTCGATCACGTGCGGCACGACCAGCGTCCCCACGTAGCAGCCCGCGAAGAACAACGGGAGAGCCGCACCGAGGAATCCGAGTGTGTACCGGATCTCCTTGCGGGTGAGTCCTGGCATGATGAACGCCCAGATCTGCCACATCCAGATCGGTGCCGACAGGAAGAGCCCGATCGAGAAGGCCATGCGCATGCGCAGGTCGAACGGAGAGGTCACCGAGTCGAAGGTCAGAGCGACCAGCTGATCGCTCTCCTCCGCGACCTTGTTGATGGGCTCCGTGATGAACGCGATGAGCGGATCGGTGACGATGAACGCCACAATCATCCCGGCGAGAAGCCCTGCCGCGGCGATCAGGAGTCGGTTACGGAATTCGCGAAGGTGCTCACCCAGCGACATGCGCCGCTCGGTGCGAGGTTCTCGTCCTTTCGCGGTGCTGGAGTCTACCGCCACGACGTCACTCAGGCGGTGCGATCAGGGCCGGTCTTCGTATCCGGCGTGCTGTCCGCGTCGTTCACGTCGGCCGCGTCCTGGGCAGCGCTCTTGTCTTCTTCGCGCATCGCCTTCATCTCACCCTTAAACACGCGGGCGGACTGACCCATGCTCTTCGCGAGAGCGGGCAGCTTCGCCGCGCCGAAGAGCAGAAGGATGACGACGAGGAGGATGACCAGGTGCCAGCCATTGAGATTACCGAGCATCAAGCTCTCCTAGGATCGATGGATTTGGTTCAGTCTACCCGGGCGGAGCGCGCATCGGGCACGTTGTACAGCTCGAGCGCGGCAGACGCCCATTCCCGGCTCGTCCTGCGCGCGATCGGCGGGTCCAGCACCTCCATCGCACCGCCGAAGCGAGCGGCGATCCGCTTGATACCGCGCGGGTCCGCCATGCTGATCCCCAGCGTCACCGTGCCGTCTTCGTGCACGGACTCGTCGTCGCGTGAGGCCTCGTCCAGCGAGAAGCCGTCGAGCAGAGGGACGAGGCGCTCGGGTATCCGCACCGTCACGCGGCCGACGACCTCGTCGCCTCCGAACTCGGTGGGAACCGCCGCGTCCGCGTGCGTGATCGCGATGTCGGTGAGACGCGGTTCGCTCACTCTGTCGAGGTGGAAGGTGCGCATGGCCTGACGGAGATGACACCAGCCCTGCAGGTACCACTGGCCGTTCGTGATGAGGATCTGCATCGGGTCCACGGTGCGGGTGGTGGCCTCGGCATCCGGTGCCTGGTACTGGAACGACACGGCGACGCCCTCGTGCAACCCACGCGAGACCACGTTCTGCACCTCGGTGACCTCGACCGGAGCGACCACGAGGTCCGGGGGCGCGCCCGCAGAACCGCGGGAGAGCTTGGCCATGAGACCGGCGACCAGACCCGAGTCCGCCACGGCCGGCACGGCGGCGACCGTCTGCAGCCCGGCCAGCAGCGCGGCGGCCTCTCGCGCGGTGAAGCGGGGCACGCGGCGCAGTGCCACGTCATTCGTGATCTCGATGACGTCGTGCTCGTCGAGCAGATCCCAGTCGATGTCGAACATCTCCTGCGGAAGCTGCCAGTAGCCCGAATCGCCCGGCAGGCCGATCACGGTCAGCTTCTCGACCATCGTCCGCATCTCGCTCGCCGTCACGCCGAACTCCGCCGCCGCCTCGTCGAGGGTCACCTGCCCGCGCTCCAGCAGATAGGGCACGAGCGTGAGGTAGAGACGCACGCGATCGGCGGCGAGCAGCGGCGCGGCGCTCATACGAGAGTCTCCTCATCGGGATGTGCCTGGACGATCGCACGAAGACGCTCGATCACGCTGTCGCGCAGGTCGACCGGCTCGACCACGCGCACCTCCGGGCCGTACGTCGCCAGCTCATCCGCGAAGATGTGCCTGTCGACGTACGGGACGCGCACTCCCTGCACGGCGGGGGTCGCACGGCGGCCCAGACGCAGCGCCGCCTCCGTGCCGGGGGTCACTTCGAGAAGGGCGCTCTGCGCAGCGGCGACGGCGGCGAGCCCGGCCAGGGCCCGATCGGTCGCACCGTCTCGCAGCGCGGGGTCGAAGGTCTGGCCCGTCACCTTCACGTCGCTCACGATCCTGCTCAGCAGGAACGTCCGCTCGGCATCGGCGTCGATGTCGAATCCGAACACGTGCCAGCGGGCCTCGTATTCGACGAGGGCCAGGGGCCGGATCCGGCGCCGGGTGGGAGCAGCCTCCCCCGGTTTGAGGTATTCGAACACCACCACGCGGCCGCGCTCGATGCCTTCCTGAAGAGCGGGAAAGGCGGCGTCGCGCACGCTGATCCGCGGTGCGAAGCCGATGATCGGCTCGTCGCCGTCGATCCCGAGGGCGCGGATCTTCCGCACGCCGGCCTGCGCGTCGGACGAGACCGACTCACTGCTCCAGACGCTTCCCGCCAGCCGCAGCACCGCAAGCTCGGCAGCGGTGAACTCGATGTCGGCGGGAAGGTCGTACTCGGCCTGCGGGATGCGATAGCGCGCTTCGCGCAGATCGTGCGGGTCGGTCGGATCGCCGATGGTCTCGACGGGCATGCCCAGGGCACGCAACTCGTCCTTGTCGCGCTCGAACATCTTCTCCAGCGCATCCGGCTTGGCGCCGGCGTCGACACGCTGCCGGTAACCGGAGACGTTGTCGATGATCTGCTGCTTGGTCAGCCCGATCTCCGTGGCCATGAGCGCCACGACGAGATTCGTCAGGCGCTCGACGGCGGGGATCTGCGAGGGCGTCATCCCTGGATCAGCTCCGGCGGGACGATCCCGACCACGTCGACGACGTACGCGGTCGCGCCGTCGTCGCCGGGAACGACGACGAGCAGCTGAGAGCCGACGGTCGCCTTCGCGACCTCCTCCATCACGGATGCCGGAAGCGCGTCGGCCTGGAAGACCGCGCCGCTGTCCCAGGACGTACCGGTCACCGTGCGGTCGGTCCAGTTCACGGCCGTGTACTGCAGCATCGCGCGGCCGTCGCCCACCTCCGGGCCTTCTCCTTCGATGAGGGTCTGGTGCACCAGCTTCTCGGGCGCGGTGGCGTCGGGGATGATGATGCCGGGGCGGCCGTCCGCTGCGCGGACCACCGTCGGCAGACCGCGTGCGTCGTTGAAGACGTCGCGACCGCGCGCGCGATCCAGCCCGACGTACTGGATGTCGTAGACGCCGACGACGCTGCCCGCCTCGTCGACGCCCAGCTGAGCAGCCATGCCCTCCGGCAGATCCTTCACCGGAACGGCCACCGCCACGCGGCTGCCCTCACGGGCGCACTTCAGCGCCGCGCCGGCACCCGGCAGGCTCTCATCGGCGCTCTTCGGGGTCGACACCGTGATGCTCGGGTTCGACTGCCGGCCATCGGCGCCGTCGACGAGGACGAACGTCGTGATCATCGTCTGATTCTCCGAGGAGACCACCGGCCCCTCGCCCACGACGAGATCGTCGTAGATCGTCTCAGCGGTGTCGACGGGTGCGGTGAGGCTCAGGGACGGCGCACCGATGTCACCGCTCGAGGTCACGGACATCTGGAGTGCGGCCGACTCGTCGCGCACGCAGTCCGCCCCGGCGCCGGGCGCGACGGAGCATCCCGTCAGGGCGAGAGCGGACAGGGCGATGGCGGCGACGGCCGCGGTCGTTTTACGCACGCGCCCCAGTCTATTCCGAAGCGGTGTCGCCCTCGCGCGACGCGGCCGCGACCCGCGCGCCGCTCGCCGCCTTCTGCGCCTCCCGCACGCGCTTGCGCAGATTCTTGTCGGTGATCTCGCGGTCGCCGACCGCGCCCGGCGTCCACAGCTCCACGTCCTCGTCCCCGTAGCTGGACTTGGAGGCGCGACGACGCACCTCAGGAGGAATCGCTCCCGGCGCGAGACGACGCGCGGTGAGCAGGAAGCCGGTGTGCGCGACCATCCGGTGATCCGGCCGCACGGCGAGTCCCTCGACGTGCCAGCCGCGCACCATCGTCTCCGATGCATCCGGCTCGGTGAACAGGCCCGTCCCGCGGATGTACTCCGCGACGCGCGAGAGCTGCGTCGCGGTGGCGATGTAGCAGAGCACGACGCCACCGGGAGTCAGGGCGTCGGCGACGACGTCGATGCACTCCCACGGTGCGAGCATGTCGAGCACCACACGGTCGACGGTGCCCGCCTCGAACTGCTCCGGCAGCTGCTCGGCGAGGTCGCCGACGACGACGTCCCAGCTGGCCGGAGCCTCTCCGAAGAAGGTCTCGACATTCGCTTTCGCCACCTCGGCGAAGTCCTCGCGTCGTTCGAAGGATGTCAGGTGACCGTCCTCGCCGATCGCCCGCAGCAGGGCCAGTGAGAGCGCACCGGATCCGACTCCCGCCTCGACGACGACCGCACCGGGGAAGATGTCCGCCTGCATGACGATCTGCGCGGAATCCTTCGGGTAGATGATCGCCGCGCCCCGCGGCATCGACATCGCGAAGTCCCGCAGCAGCGGGCGCAGGGCGAGATAGTCGTGTCCAGAGCTGTTCGTCGCGACCGATCCGTCGGGCAGGCCGATGAGATCGCGGTGCCGCAGAACGCCGTGGTGGGTGTGCAGCTCGCCGTCCGCCCGGAGCGTGATGGTGTGCATCCGGCCCTTGGGCCCGGTCAGCTGCACGCGGTCGCCCTCCCGGAAAGGGCCGCTGGGTCGTCTCGTGCTCATCGTGCGGTCTCCTTGGCATGGCGGCTGTGCAGCGCGCGGATGTCGGCGCTCGTCCGACCGTCGAGGCTGTGCCACAGTTCGTGGGCACCCGCGCCGTCCAGCGAGACGAGGTGCGGTACCCCGAGCGTGATCGCGCCGGAGGATGCGCCGGCTGTGACGCCGGTGACGGAATCCTCGATGACGACGGCGTCGGAGATCTCGATTCCGAGCACGTCCGCGGCGCGGAGGTAGGGATCGGGGAACGGCTTGGGTCGGGTGACCTCGTCGCCGCCTATCACGAGGTCGAATGCGCTGAAGTCGATGAGGGAGACCACCTCGAGCGCCATCCGCTTCATCGACATCGTGACCAGAGCCGTGGGGATCCCGTTCGCTCTGAGGTCGGCGAGCAGCTCGCGCGCGCCAGGGCGGAACGGCACTCCCTCGCCGCGCAGGCGCGCGGCGACGTCGTCGGTCAACCGCTGCACGATCGCCTCGGCGTCCATGTCGACTCCGCACCCCTGCAGGATCACCGCGCTGTCGATCAGACCGTTGCCGACCAGCTGCAGCGCATCGTCGTGCGTCCAGGAGCCGCCATACGACTCCACAAGCGCGGTCTCGGCGTCCATCCAATAGGGCTCGGTGTCGACGAGTGTTCCATCCATGTCCCACAGGACCGCGCTGGGCTTGGTGCTCACTGGACCCAGTCTAGCCGGGCCGCCGCCCCGGATCGGCAGCGTGAGACTAGCCTGGAGGGACACCACGCGCGAGCAGGCAACAGGAAGGGGAACGGTGGACGTTCTCGGCTCACGGATCGTCGTCACGGCCTTCGACGGCTGGAACGACGCCGGCGAAGCGGCCAGTGGCGCGATCGCCGCCCTGCGGGACTCCGGTGCCTACGAGCGGGTGCATGCGGTGGACCCGGAGCTGTACTTCGACTACCAGTACACCCGCCCTTCCACCCGCATGGATGCGACCGGACGCCGCGAGCTGCACTGGCCGGAGGCCGCGCTGTGGCGACCGGCCGTGCGCGGGCCCGGCCCGGAGATCTGGCTGCTCACCGGCTCGGAACCCGCCCGGGCCTGGCAGGCGTTCGCCACGGAGTTCATCGACGTCGCGCTGCGCGACGACGTCACCGGATTCATCACGCTGGGAGCGATGCTCTCGGACGTTCCGCACACGCGGCCCATCTCGATCTTCGCGGCGAGCCCGAACGAGCGCGTCCGCTCCGCGCACGGAGTCGACAAGTCCACGTACGAGGGCCCGGTGGGCATCCTCAGCGTGCTGGAGCACTTCGCCGAGCGCGCCGAGATCCCGACGGCGAGCCTGTGGGCGAGCGTTCCGCACTACGTCGCATCCGCCGCCCCCTCGCCGAAGGCCACACTCGCCCTGCTCGACCGACTGGAAGAGCTCACCGGCGTCGGCCCTGCGCGGGAGCATCTGCGAACCGAGGCCGCCGCCTGGGAAGCGTCGATCGACGCCGCCGCGGCCGAGGACGAGGACATGTCGGAGTACATCCGCCAGCTCGAGCAGACCCGCGACACGTGGGATTCCCCCGACGCGTCCGGCGACGCGATCGCCCAGGCCTTCGAGCGGTACCTGCGTCGTCGTGGCGACGGACGCGACAAGCGCTGACGCGGTCAGCGCGCGTCGATCACTCCCGTCGAGAGCAGCACGATGATCGCCACGCCCAGCAGGACGCGATAGACCACGAACGGCAGGAAGCTGCGCTTGGAGATCCAGTTCATGAAGAACGCGATGACACCGAGCGCGACGACGAAGGCGATGCCGGTCGCCGCGAAGGTCTCGCCCAGCCCGAAGTACTGGTCCGGGTCATCCCAGTGCTTGACGAGTTGGTAGAAGCCGCTGCCGAAGACCGCCGGGATCGCGAGCAGAAACGCGTATCGCGCGGCTGCGGCGCGCTCGTAGCCGAGGAACAGTCCCATCGTGATCGTGCCGCCCGAGCGCGAGACGCCCGGCACGAGTGCGAGCGCCTGGGCGAACCCGTAGGCGATGCCGTGCGGGTAGGTGAGGTCGCCGAGGCGGCGTCGCTTCGCGCCGAAGTGGTCGGCGATGCCGAGCAGGAGGCCGAAGGCGATCAGCATGATCGCCACCACCCACAGCGACCGCAGGACGGTCTCGATCCTGTCCTGGAAGACGAGCCCGAGCACGACGATCGGGATGCTGCCGAGGATGATCAACCAGCCCATCCGGGCATCGGGGTCGTTGCGGGGTGCCCTGCCGACGAGCGAGCGGAACCACTGCCCGATGATGCGCACGATGTCACGCCAGAAGAAGACCACCACGGCCGCCTCCGTGCCGATCTGCGTGATCGCGGTGAATGCGGCGCCGGGGTCCTCGCCCGAGGGAAGCAGCGCGCCGGCGATGCGCAGATGTGCGCTCGACGAGATCGGAAGGAACTCCGTGAGTCCCTGGATGACGCCGAGGAAGAGTGCTTCGAGCAGGTTCATGCGGTGCTTTCTGAGGGTGAAGCGTCGTGCTGCGCGACGAAGGCCGGTCAGCAGGTGCGCAGCAGGTCGGCCAGCACGCGCTGGCCGAAGACAAGCGATTCTACGGGCACGCGCTCGTCGACCCCGTGAAACATCCCGGTGAAGTCGAGGTCTGCGGGGAGCTTCAGGGGCGCGAACCCGTACCCCGTGATGCCGATGGACGCCAGCGCTTTGTTGTCGGTGCCCGCTCCCAGGAGGTACGGGATCACAGGGACCCCCGGATCGTGCCGGCCGAGCGCGGCGACCATGGCCTCGACGAGGTCGCCCGCGAAAGGCGTCTCCATGCCGATGTCGCGCACCACCGTGTGTATCTCGACGTCGTCGCCGACGATCCGCTGCAGCTCGGCGAGCACGTCCTCCTCGGTGCCGGGGATGACACGCACGTCGATGAGGGCGGACGCGGTCTCCGGAATGACGTTGTGCTTGTACCCGGCGTCCAGGACGGTCGGGTTCGCGGTCGTGCGGAAGGTGGAGCGCAGGAACGCCTCGGCGGGTCCCGCCGCAGCCGCCAGCGCGTCGGGGTCGTCGGAGGAGCGTCCGGTGAGCGTGCTGAGCCCCTCGAGCAGGGCACGCGTGGTCGGCGTGAGCCGGATCGGCCACCGGGTGCGTCCGATCGCGGCCACCGCCTCGGAGATCCGCGTGACGGCGTTGTCCTCGTGGAAGCGGCTGCCGTGCCCGGCGCGACCCTTGGCGACCAGGCGGAGCCACATGAGCGCCTTCTCCCCCACCTGCAGCAGGTAGGCGCGGTGATCGTCCACCGTGATGGAGTACCCGCCGACCTCGCTGATCGCCTCGGTGGCCCCGGCGAACCACTCGGGCCGGTCCCGGACGACCAGCGCCGACCCCTCGACGCCGCCGTTCTCCTCGTCGGCGAAGAAGGCGAGGATCAGATCGCGCTCCGGGCGCTCACCGGCTCGGAGCATGTCGGCGACCGCCGTGAGAATCATCGCGTCCATGTTCTTCATGTCGACGGCACCGCGTCCCCACAGCAGCCCATCGCGCACCTCGGCCGCGAACGGATCGACGCTCCAGTCCTCGGCGACCGCCGGGACCACATCGAGGTGCCCGTGGACGACGAGCGCAGGACGCTCGGGGTCGCGCCCGCGAACGCGCGCCATCACGTTGGTGCGACGCGGGATCGGCTCGTAGTACTCGGGCTCCAGGCCCAGAGAGGCGAGGTATGCGCCGACGTACTCTGCGGCCTCCCGCTCGCCGTTGGCACGACCGCCGCCGTAGTTCGACGTGTCGAAGCGAATGAGGTCCTGGGCGATCTGGACGACTTCGGGAAGGGGCGACTCGGGCATGTCCCCAGGCTACCGAACGCTCCTGCCACGCCCGGGCGTCGGTACGGTTCGTGACGCCCTCCCGGGCGTGCTAGAGTCATTCTTCGGTCGGCAACGACCACCCATCACCTGCGCGGGTGGCGGAATAGGTAGACGCGCTAGCTTGAGGTGCTAGTGCCCGAATAGGGCGTGGGGGTTCAAGTCCCCCCTCGCGCACGAACGAAAATCAGCCCCTGATCAGGTGTTTCAGACTCCAGATCAGGGGCTGATTTCGTTCGAAGTGCTAGAAAAGTGCTAAGCCTGTCCGAGGCTGGCGGCGAAGCGGTCGATCGCAGACCGTTGCATCGTCGGGGTGACGTGGCTGTAGATGTTCATCGTCGTTGTGATGGTCGAGTGCCCAAGGCGCTCCTGCACGACCTTCGGGTGGACGCCCATCTCCAGCAGCAGGGTCGCGTGCGTGTGGCGCAGGCCCTTGATCGTGACGCGGTGCATCGTGCTGTACTTCGCGGTGATCCACTTGATGCGGCGGTCCCAGCGGCTCGTCATTGCGTCGGGTGAGCGGAGCTTGCCGTCGTCGTCGCCGAACACGTAGGCGTCGGCCTTGCCGAGACTGAACGAGAGTTCGGCGCGGGCGACCTTGTAGGAGGCGAGCACTTTCAGGGTCTCGGCGTCGACGTCGATGACGCGGGCCGTGCCGGTCTTGGTCGGTTTGGTCTTCGTCCAGTCGTTGGTGTCGACGGCGCGGCGGATGCTGATGCGCATCGTCTTCGTGTTGATGTCGCTCCATCGCAGGGCGAGAGCTTCGCTTCGGCGCATGCCGGTGTAGGCGAACAGTCGCCAGAGAGCGAACAGCTCATCGTCGATCTCGTCGCGATCCCAGATGAGGAACAGGTTCAGCTGCTCGCCGGTCCACGTGACGATTTCGGGCTTCTGCGCGCGGACCTCGCTGGTGGTCGGGGCTTTGACGGTGCGCTTCTTCTTCGACGGGTTCACGGTGATGTGGCCGTCGTCGATCGCGGCGTCGAGGATCGCGCCGAGTACGACATGCACCTTGTGGACGCTGTTCGCTGAGAGTGGCCTGCCCTTGCCGTACTGGTCGTTGCGACCGTGGTCTTCGAGATCGCGATAGTGCCGGGCGATGCGGGTCGCGGTGAGCTTGTCGAGATGGATCGCGCCAAGCTGCGGGGTGATGTGGTTGCGGATGATCTTCTTGTAGCCCGTGATGGTCGAGGCTGCGAGCTTCAGTCCGGCAACCCATTCGTCGGCGTAGGTGCCGAGCGTGGGCACCTTGGTGCCGAACTTCTCGTTCTGTTTGCGCTGCTTCAGGGCTTCTTGCAGGGCGTCGTTCGCGTCCTCGGTGCTCGTGAATCCGGAGCGGGTGAGGCGGCGCATGCCGAGTTCCGGGTACTCGGGGTCTTTGGGTACATAGATCTGGAACCGCCACCGCTTGCCGTCTTTGGTGTCGTAATCCTGGATCGAACCGGGCTGGCGGGAGCGCGAGCGACGCGGCTTCGTCTCACTCGTGGCGTCCGTGCGTTTCGTCGTCATCTCACCTGCTCCTCTCGCTTCTCGTACGTCTTAGCTCTCGCTGAACGGGCGAGCGGCGGGGTCGAGTTCCAACAGGCGCAGGTTGGATTCTTGGAGGCGGGCACGGAAGCGCTCGATGCGTTCCTCGTAGTGCGGACGGAAGAGGTCTGCGGCCGCACCTTGTCCGGAGAGCGATTCGAGCTTGAGCTTGGCTGCTTCGATCTCGAACTGAGCGTCCTGCGCCTGCTGCTGCCAGTATGCGACCAGACCCGCTTGGGTGAGTGCCGCGTCTCCGCCGAGCCAGGCCTGCACTTCTTCGGTCGTGTGCCCGGTGGGAACGCCAGTGAACGCCGTGTCACCTTCGGGTGGTGCCAGGAGTGCGGCGGGCGTCGTTCCGAGCGCGTAGGCGATCGCGGTGAGGTCGTCCACGTCGACGCGGCGGTCGCCGAGTTCGATCTTGCTCACGCCTGAGACCGAGAGCTTTCTGCCCGCTTCGGTCAGTTTTTCCGAGAGCGAGCGCAGGTCCATGCCGATGGACTGGCGCACCTTTCGGACGTTCTGCGCGACGTAGTTGTTCGTGAGGCCGGGCGGATTGCCTCGTTGCCGTTCGTTCTCCATATAGGAAAACTACACCTCGCTACTTGACAATGCAATCCCCCGAGTGGAAGATGGTGAACATCTCATATTCGCGCGTGCGGGAACGGATGGTGTGATGATGCGGCAGAGCACTCTCGATCTGCGAGGTCGCCGCAGCCTGATCATCACACGCAAGGAAGCGGCCGAAGCCCTCGGCGCCGACCCACGCACGATCACTGCGAGTATTAACGACGGCACGATCCCCTCGGTCAAGCTCGGCCGTCGCGTTGTGATCCCGCGCGAGAAGTTCCTCGCGATGTTTGCAGAGAACGCCTCAGATCATTCCGCACATTAGGGTTGGCAAGGTAACTTGTGGCAAGTAAACTTGTGAACATGGAGTCGGAGCCGATCATCCTGGACAGTGCCTACCGGCACGGCGTTCAGGAGGCGGCGATGCTTCATGCACTGCGCTATCCCGTTCGGCACTTCGTGCAGGACGATTCGATGACCATGTTCATCGGCCCCGACGAGACCGGCACTCTGGTCGAAGTCGGCGTGATCGAATGGCACGGCATCATCGCGATCGCCCACGCGATGCGACCGGCACGAACCAAGTATCTGAGGTGAACATCATGGCCCCACGCTCTATCGAAGACATCAAGGCACGTGCGAACGAGTTCGCCGACGCCTTCGAGAACTACGACCCGGCTCCCGGCGACCAGGACGCTCCGCTACCTCCGGTCATGGCTGTCAAACTCGCCGCCTGGCGGCGCGACACCGCCGAGCGCGAACTCGCCGAGGCTGTGCGTGCAGCGCGTGAGCAGCGTCTGTCGTGGCGCGAGGTCGGCGACGCGATCGGCACCAGCGGTGAGGCCGCCCGCCAGCGCTACGCGAAGGCCTGATGGTCATGAACGACTGCACCGACGTCGGCGGTCTTGAAACGTGGCTGCGTACCGAGGTCGTCGCGGCATTTGATGAGCTTCGAGCGGACCCGTCGCAGGCGATCCGCGCGGACGAGATGCGTGAGCATCTCGCCATGCTGCATGAAGCTTGAACCGCGCGGATCGACTAGACACATCTCCAGCACTCACAAGCCCCTGCGCGGGGTCTCGCGGTGAGGTGCGCTGCGTCCGGCATCGAGACCCTGTGCTGGACGAAGCAGGCGCTCCCGCGTCTCTGCGGCCTGCCGGGCTTGGCTCCCGGTGTCTCGTCGTGCGTTTAGTCGCGCGACTGCCTGAGCCGGCGGGAGGCCTCGAAGCACCTCGGCCTCGTTGCGCGCGTCGACGGCGGAACGTTGCGCTTTCGCGACTTCCTGGGCGGGGCGAATCACGCGGAATCGAGCGAGGCTGCGCCGCACACGTTCGGCACCGAAGACGTCTGTGAGCAGGCGCACGCGATCGCGCGCATGCTGGGCATCGAGCGCAGCCACTTCGTTCTGAGCGGTGGTGACGTCGCGTGATGTCGCAGTGACTTCGGGAACCTGTTGCGCGTCGGTGCGTGCAACCGTGGAAGCCCACTCTGCAAGGGCGTCGCGTGTTCGTGGGACTTCGCCCCAGCGCTCCCGGAGATGGCGCTCTGCGGCTTCGACCTGGCTCAGCATGGCGCTGTGTGCGGAACGTGCGGCACGGCGTCCGAAGAGCCCGGCACTCGCGAACCGGGTTCGCGCCTCGACCTCCGCGTCGACATCGCTGAGGTATTCCGATCCGGCTTGCAGCGCGGCATCTGCCAGCGACATTTCGACGGCCGTACGCGTCTGATCGGCAAGCCGTTGCATATTCGCGAGAACAGCGCGTTGCTCCTCAACTTCGGCATGGAATCGCTCCGCCTGCTCATCGAGTTGCGCACCGATCTTTTGCCATCGCGCCGCCATCGTGTCCGCACGTGCCGCCGTCTCCATGAGCCGGGCGATCTCGGCATTCACGAGCTTCACCGGCCCGTCGTCCACGAGGCCGGTCACCGAGTCGATCGCGCTCTCGGTTGCGGCGGCGAGTCCGCGGTCTGCGGAATCGCGTTCCAGTGCATCCACGAACATCGTGCGTGCTTCCGCAACGCTGTCGGCGACGGCATGCAATGCGTTATTGCCTCGTCCTCGGGTCATGCCGACATAGACGGCCGCGCCGCTCATGCCGTCGGTGAGCACAGTATGAGAGGCGGGTGCGGTAACGCCCTGAACGCCGTAGGCGGTCGCCGCGTATGACAGGTGCGCGTGCTCGCGGAGGTAGTCGGCGGGCAGGTGCCGCGTGTGCTCGCGTTTGCGATCGTCGTGCGCATCGACGACCCATGCGGAGCCGTCCGGCTCCACCTGCTGCACGATCCACTGCTGCCGGTTCGCAACGCCGAGACCGGTATCGTTGCGCCGGGTTTGGATCAGATCGCCTGCGCCGATGTCGAGACCGTCACTTCCGAGCGTCGTCACGGTGTCGTCCACGAGACCGCGCGCGATCCGCTCAGTGCGGACGCGCTCATTCAGGGCGGTTGCTTCTTCGTTCGACGCGACGGTGATCGTGTCGGTGTTGCGCGCGTGTGTTGCGATGTGCTTGCGGAGTGTGTCTTCGTCGGCATGGAGGTGGATGAGGCCGAGTCGTTGCAACTGGTCGAACACGTCACCGGGGTCGTGCTGGTCGCGCATCTGTACGGTGAGGTCGGCGTACTCAGGATCGGTGAAACGGTGCACCTCGGCCATATCGAATGTGCGGCCGCGAATCTGTGCGGCTATATCGAGCACACCGCCTCTGCCGACGGCGGGTAGCTGGGCACGGTCTCCGACGAGCGCGATCGTCGCGCCAGCCTCGCGGGCGACGGCGAACAGTGCGAGGGCGGTGTCCTGGTCGAGCATTCCGGCCTCGTCGACCACGATCCGCTCTCCGGCCTGCAACTTCTGGTTGCGCGGTGGCCCGTCGAAGGTTGCCCCGGTGGTGGCGTCGGTGTCGCCGGGATGCAGGCGCGTCCAGACGCCGTCGTCGTTCCATCGGTAGCCGTGGGCGTGGACGAGTGCGGCAACCGATGCGGCAGGTACGCCGAGTTCCTGGTGTGCAACCTCGGCGGCACGCTTCGTCGGCGCAACCACCCGCACGCGCCGCCCCGCCTCTCCCGATGCGCCGATCGCGGTGGCGAGCATCGTTGTCTTTCCCGCGCCAGCTGCTCCTTCAACAACCACGAGCGGGTCGGTCGAGGCGACCGCTGCTGCCGCATCGAGCTGCCCAGGATCGAGATCCTGCCCCAGCCGTTCCGCCACGGCCGACACATCAGGGTGTTCTTGCTCTGTCACAGGCGTGAGGGCGGTAAGTGCGTCGCGCAGTTCGGTCTCGGCCTGGACGACGCGCACGCTCGTGAGGTGCGCGACGTGATCCGGGCGCGGTTTGCCCTCGGGGAGAATCGAGAAGCAATCCTCGACTGCGAGCCGCGTCGACAGCTCCACCAGCTCGCGCACCTCCGCCGGTGTCGCTCGGACGCCGTACTCGGTGATGATCGTGGTCGCCTGTTCTTGCACGTCGTGCCGGTTCCACGACGAGGCCTTCGTGGCGCACCGATCCAACGCACGCGACGCGATCTCCTCGATCGAGATCTCGTCTGACCGGAGCGGTGCGGGAGCTGCGTGTCGGGGGAGCGCGTCGGGGTCGTATCCAGCTTCTCGGAGTTCGGCGAGCCAGGCAGATTCCTCGCGCAACGTGGTGGGCTTCTTCGCGGGCCGCTCGAACGCCCATGCCTTCGCCCGCAATCGTGCCGACACGACCGGCCCGATCGTCTCGCCCGGATGCGCCGCCTCCCACTCCGCGATGAGTCGGTCGAGGTTCTTCCCGACCTGCGCTCCGCGCTTGCTCATCAGCTCGTTGAACTGCTTTAGCTCGGCCACCTCGCCGGTGACGGGGGCGAGAGTGAGGCCGTGCCGGTCGAGCATGTCAGCGAGTGCTGGGCTGGCGGCGATGATGGCGGTGCCGAGCGCGCGGATCGCGAACTGCTGCTTGAACAGTGCCGCCGTATCCAGAGCGCGCCATTTGCCCGCCGCCCACACGCGCGTGCCGATCTGCATGTGGATATGCCGATGGGGGTCACCGGCGCGGGAGGTGCGGTGCGTGATCCCGACGACCTGCATCCGCTCGATCGGTACGACCTCCTGGCCTCGGCGCGGCCCGACCCGTGTGGCGGAGTGGAGCCCGAGCCAGTTCTGCAGCTCCGCCAGCGCATCCTGCTGCGCCGCATCCAACGCCTTCGAGACCTCGGGATGGAGCGCGGCCGCGATCGAGAGCGACTTCGGCGCGTTGATGACCAGTTCCATGAAGCGCGGCGAACCGTCTCGGTCGGGTCCGGCCAGACGAGGCTTGCCCATTGACTCGCCCGTGTCGGGGTTGATCCAGTCGACCCAGCCCGCATACTCCGATGACGTCAACGCGCGGGCGTTCACGGCAGTGCCGTTTGCGTCCAGGACGGTGTAGCTGATGCCTGTCGCGTCGCTGAGGTAGTAGTCGTCGGCTCGGGAGCGGTCGGACTCGACGTAGCGCATGGCATCGGCTCCGGTACCCCGGAACGGAACCAGACCGCCACGCATGATGACCACCCCGTCTCACCTGAATATCTAATCTAGATAATCAGGTATCTACCACGGTAGCATACGTTCATTCACGGGAGAAGAGGAGTCCTTGCTCGCGTGGACGCGTTTGCCGCTCAGGATTTTTATCGGCTGGGTGTCACACATCGATGCTGCGAGGAAACAAATGAGTTGATATGGGGTGATCCCTGAAGGTGCTTCGCAGGAACAGGTGGGGGTGAGTGCTGTGGATCGACGGCTACGTAGACGCGACGACGCGCTTACACGCTTGGGGTGGACGTGTTCTCGGCGTCTGCGATGTCGCTCCGCGCATCCGCTCTTGCGCGGCCGCTGTGCGGTCCGAGCTGTCTTAGGCGCGCTCCTGCTGTTCTCTCTTGCTACGGCGACGGCCTGCAGCGCTCCCTTGTCTTCATCCTCCCCGGAGCGAGATGCGGTGCGCGTTGCCATGATCGATGGTGCTGTCAGTCTTGAGCAGCTCGCATGCTTCAAGGTTGATCAGGTGGGCACCGGGAACGGCACTCGGCATGGGACCGCCGTCGCATCCGTGATCTTGGGTGCCGTAGGCTCTCCCTGCGCTGACGCGGAGAAGATCCACCTGGGCAGTTTCCCCGTCCTCGACTCCACAGGGGCGGGCGCTACGGCCGACGAGGTGGCGGATGCGCTCCTGCTCGCGATCGAGTGGGGTGCGGACTTTGTGAACATCAGCATCGATCTGAGAGCCGGGTCGGACCGTCTTGCGGATGTCCTACAGCGCGCCGCTGAGAGCGGAATCGTCGTCGTCGCTGCCGCGGGGAACCGCATGGGGATGCCCGCAGGGTACCCGGCCGCGTACGGCTCGGTTGTGTCGGTGGGAGCGGCCGACACCGATGGATCACCTTTGTGGTCGAGCGCACGCGAAGGAGTGGACATCTACGCGCTTGGAGCTGGCGTCGACGTCCTTGACGAGGACGGGACGCGTCACATCGAAAGTGGGACATCCTATGCGTCGGCAGCTCATGTAAGAGAACTCGCGCTTTCTGCGCGGTGACAAACAGACTTCAACCTCAACGCGCAACAACACACTGACATTGGAGGATCATGCGCACCTTGGCAATCATTGCAGCGGCATCGCTGCTCGCGGGCGGTCTGTCTGCGCCAGATAGCTCCGACTCTGTGACAACAGAGGTCAGCACCTCATCGACGCTGACGGTCGAGGAGCTTCTGAGTGACCCCACGGTCGATTTCCTCGATGAGGGGCAGGCAGTCGTCGAGTTGCATGACGCGGGCTTCGCGGTCGACGAGGTACTGGAATCGGGCACGGAGGTTTCGGCGGAACTGAGCTCGACGCTGGGCGATGGGGTTGCGGTGGACACGTCGCTGACCCTCGACCTCGCAGACGGAGTAGGGACGCTGACGCTCACGCCCGATTCTCCCGAACTCGCGGAGACAACCCTGCTCATCGAAGTCCATGAACTGACGGAAGACCTCGTGGACATCACGGTGACCGACCCGGCCACCGGGGAGACTGAAAGAGTGTCGTCAGCGATCGGCGAGGGTGCCGCAATCCCTCTGATCCTCGGTATCCCTCTCGCACTCTCAGCGCTGGAGGCGCTCATCCTCGCGATGACTGCCGTGGTTATCGCCGGTGTCACCTACATCGCGCTCGATAAGGCCATTGAAGCGATCAGGAAGAAGGGATCGAATTACAATCACTTCATGGCGGAACGTGTCAATGGCAAGCCGTTGATGATCGGTAACGGACTCTCGTTCAGCAATGCGGTAAAGCGAGTGTCGGGCAAGAAGGACGTTTGGTCCACCTCGAAGAACGGGGCGATGACGGTGTGCAAGTCCGCTAGTGGCGGAAAGACGCCGATCGGACCTGAGAAGGACAAGAGCGGGAACTACAAAGTCACGCACTATCACACAAGCCCTCGCAACGGCGCCCACTGCTTCTACGGGGCGTATTGATGACTGCCCCTACACTTACCCAGCTTCGGGATGCGTGGGCGGCTGATCCGCCCGCACCTGCGTCCGCACAGGAACTGACGGAGATGCTCGAGCGACGGTTCCGGGCGTATGAAGTGCCCGTCGACCTCGTGCCCCGGTCCGACTATGAGATGGATGACGACGTCGTCGAGGAGGATGTCTGGAAGCTCTACGTCATTACTGACAAAGCCGTGCTCGACGGGCTGATCTCCCCTGACGCATTCGAATTGGACAGCTGGCCGCCGCCCCCCGGGAGTGATGAGACGTTCTCCGCGGACGATCTGCCGGAGGTGCTCGGCAACCTGCATGGCGACCTGCTTCCTTCCCAGGAGGTAGGGTTCCGGCTGCTGACCCGGTTGATCTCTCTAGGAGCCGCCCTCGGGGCCCTCCTAGAGTCGCGAGACGGGAACGTAGTAGACGGGTTCAAAGTGTATGGCCCGTCAGACAAGCTCACCGAAGTCCTGATCGGCCACATCGGATGGGAGAAGTACCGTCGCACAGAGTCCCACCCTGACGGCGTCGCGGTCGGCGACATCGAAGACGAAGACTTCGCCCGTTACCTTCAGATGGCCTACGCGGAAGGGAAGCTGATCCTCAAGGACCAGGAACGGGGCTAGACAGCCCCGTGGCACCCCCACGCTGTGGGGACAAGTCGACTGAACTACGAAGGAATCGGTGCAGTTTCGTCGTGTCACCGACTCCGGCATGTCGAGGCTCATGGCTGGAAGTAGTCGACCCGGGGTGCGGGGCGTACGACGGTACGCTCCACACCCCCCATGTGCAAGGAGAGCGGGGCATGTGACGCCTGCTCAGAAAATTGGTCATGAGTGTGCAGGTCTGCAGATCTGTTGTCACGATTCGTCACGTTCGAACAACACTGGTGATAGAAGGCGGTGCGTTGACCGTGAGGAGTGCAGAGATGGAGGCGGCGTGAAGAAGTTCTCGACGTTCTTCCGGGCGAACTACTCGCTGGTCGTCGGTGTCGCCGAGCGCCGCTTGGACTCTAAACAGGATGCAGAAGAGATCGCGACTGAGGCGTTCCACATCGCGTGGCAGCGTTACCAGGCCGGGGAGCCGTTGAGCGTGCCCTGGTTGTAGGGGTGGTGCGGAACCTGGTCGGCAACGAGTACCGGAGCCGCGGGCGCCGCGCGGAACTGCAACGCCAGCTCAACGAGGACTTCGCGCTGCGCATCCCCGTGTCCGACGATCTGTACACCGATGTCCGTGATGCGGTTGAGCGGCTGCCGCAGGCGCATCGTGAGGTGCTGAAGATGACCTACTGGGAGCGTCTGACAGCGAGGGAGATCGCCGCCGTCCTCGACTTGAACAGTGCTGCTGTCCGCGCCCGGCTGATGCGTGCCAGGCGCATGCTGCGTGCGGCGCTGAGTGAGTTGCAGGACTCGATGGACGAGGAGGAGGTGCCCACTCGTGAATGACCTGTTGAGCAAGCTGCTGCGCGCAGCGGACCCGGGAACCGTGAAGCGCGGTGACCCGCTCTCTGAGCGCGGTCTGCGCGAGCTCGCCGAGTACGAAGCCAAGGAGACCGCTTTCGAGCGTTCCCGACGCCGCGACGTGCACACGCCTGCAGAATGGCGCACCTGGCGGCCCGCCGCGCTCGCGACCGGTGGTGCGTTCTTCGTCATGTTGTTTGTCGTCGTGTTCGCGTTGGCGAGCATCCTGCGCCCGGCGCCAGCTATTGCCGCAACCCCACCGTTGCTGGAGGTGACGCCGGTCTCCGCGGCGGCCTCGGAGCTGTTGAAGGAGATGGAGACCATGCGTCGTACCGGCCAGGAGTCCGGCAACACGATCCGCGCGCAAACCTGGGCGCTGAACACGACGTTCGCAGAGGATGGGACGACCGAGTTCACCGTCGTCGAACCGCAGTGGAGCGAGACCACGTTCCAGGCCGACGGGAGCGTGCAGTATCGGCTCGTCGCCGCGGAGCCGTTCCCTGGCCAGGACGACGACACCCTGCCCGCTCCCGGCACGGTCCTCGTCGACGAGACCTTCCCGCCAGGCGACTGGGACGCTCCGGTCGAGGACGGCCCGCCCACCCGGGCCGACGAGGTCGGCGCGTACCTGTCCGCCTTCGCGGGAGATGAGGCGTTGAGCGCGGGGCAGACTCTGCGGGAGATCAGCACAATCGTCTCCAACTACCTGCTCACGCCCGAACAGGAAGCGGCGCTCATCGGATACCTGAGCGGCGTGAGCAACATCCAGGTCTCCGGGTCCACAACCGACCGGCTGGGCCGGACGGGGATCATGTTCAGCGCGACCGACCGCGCTCCCGGCGAGTACGAGGACCGGCTGATCATCTCGCCACGTACCGGGCAGATCCTCGCTGCCGAAACGCTCTACAGCGGCACCACCAGGACGGACCTCCAAGCCCCAGCAGTCGTCGACTACACCGCCTGGGAACGCTGACCACCGTCTTCCACTGTTCCTCCCCTGATCACCATCTATCGAACGGATACCTGATACATGCGTCACGCCCGTGCTGCGATCGCGGCCATTGCCCTCGCCCTGATCGCGCTCCTCACCCCGACCGTCGCGTCCGCGGCCGAGCAGGAGACCTCACCCATGCAGGAACGTGTCGACGAAGTGATCGACGAGTTCGGCGGCGAGCAGATCGATTGGAACGAGGTGAGCTGGGACGACGGTGACATCGTCCTCACACTCGACCCTGACCTCAACCTCAGCACGACCGGCAAGACGACGAAGTCGGTCGGCGTGACGGCGACGGCGTCGAAGGAGGACTGCGCCAGCGGGAAGTACTGCCTCTACAGCCGAGCGTTCTACGACGGCAACAAGCTCACGTTCTCCGCCTGCCCGGCAACGCACACGTCGTTCAGCAAGCTCGGCGGTGCCCCGCGCTCGATCATGAACGACCGCGCTTCCGGCAAGGTAAGGGCGTATAACGGGACCACCGTGAAGGCCACGCTGAACGCGCGTACGGGAACATCGAACATCAGCGGCGTCACGAAGGTGACCTGCTCCTGACCCCTCAACCGTTATCGAGCGCCGGATACCGCCAACAGCAAGTTTCGGTGTCCTCTGTGTCACACATCTGCTTCCCGGTACAACGTCAAGAATGACCGCGGTCGCCTTTGGCGGCACATCCGAGGTCATCACTGGTTCCCGGAAGCCGGGCCCTGCCCGCTCAACACCGACACCTGAAAGGTGCCCATTGTGACAGCTTTGCACAAGCTCCGACCCATTGCGCTCACGACAGCAGCAGCCGTTGTGAGCGCCCTCCTTACAACATCTCCAGCCCACGCCGAGGACACCGCGCCCGTGGATGAGGCGTCCGCGATCGCTCTCAGCATCGCGGATCAGCAGAACGCAACGCTGTTCGGGAGTGCCCCGTTCTCCGAGGAGGACGGTGTCTTCGCCACCGATTCGGGCGTCGCGATCGACGGGGACGTCCTGCTGCTTGGTGAGGGTTACCCGAACATCGTCCTTCCCACCGTTGACAGCGTCGCAGGCGAGACGACCGCGGATGGAACCGTCGTCTTCGCGGATGCGGGGCAAGGGCTGGACGTTGTCGTGGAAGCGGCCGGGGATGGCGTCGCCCGTGTGCTGACTGTCGCCGACGAGGACTACAGCGATAACACCGAGCACCGCTACTCCTACGAAGTCGATCTCCCCCAGGGCACGGTGCTGGAACAGAGCGACACCGGAACCGTCTTCGTTCTCGCACCCGCGTCCGAGAGCACCGAGGACGCCGGTGTCGATCTCGCAGACGTGCTCCCGACCGAGGACGCTGAAAGTTCGGACCCGGAGCCCCTCCCCGCCAGCGATGAGATCGCGACTGAGGAGGAACTGGCCGGAGATTACGACGTGCCTACTGGTTGGGAGGTTGTCGGCGCGTTCCAGTCAGCATGGTCGGCAGACGCTACCGGCGCATCCTTGCCGACTCACTACGAGGTCGATGGGAACACTCTGACGCAGGTTGTCGATACGACAGGTGCGCAGTTCCCGGTCGTCTCCGACCCCATCCCGCTCGTCGTCGTCGGCCTGGCTGCGATCGCTCGCGCGCTCCTGCCGGCGCTCCTGCGTCAAGGGGCTAAGGCGCTTGCGACTCAGACGATCAAGGCGGGAGTGAAAGCCACGACGAAGGGCGGATACAAGACCTTTGCGGCCTTCAAGAAGGACATCGCTGGGTCTACCCCCAAGGGCAACCAGTGGCACCACATCGTCGAGCAGTCCAACATCAGCAAGCGCGGCTGGGACGCACGCTGGGTACACAACCGCAACAACCTCGTGAGCATCCCCAAAGAAGTCCACCAGAAGTGCGTCAACAGCTGGATGGCGAAGAAGAACGTCAGCAAGTTCGGCATCAAGTCCGGAAGTAACACGATGCGTCAGACTGTCCACAAGCTCAGCTTCTCCAAGCAGCACGAGATCGGCATCGCCCTGCTCAAGCACTGCGGCGTGACGTTCTAGCCTCGACCACGGAGTCGGCCCGTTCGGAAGGATATGACCATGACCCAACTGCCCCGCACCCCCGTCACTGCCGCGTCGCGTGAGCGGATCGTCGCCTGGCTGAACTCACCCCAGATCGGGGCCGGGTTCCTCGCCGACGATGTGAAGTTCTCGCTGCTGCTGCTCGACCAGTACGAGGCGGGCAAGGACCGCATCCGCGCCGAACGGGCCGAACTTGGCGAGCTCTCCTGGCTCGGCGGCCCGGCCCTCGGACCGATCGAATGGCCCCGCAACCGCGACGGGGAACCACTCGCTCACATCGCCACGATCCTGCTGAGCGAAGCGCAAGCGCTGATCGAGTCGCCCGACTTCACTGAGCCGGACTGGCCTGAGTCCGCAGCCCGTCTACCCGAGACCGGGTACCTGGAGGTTTTTCACCACCTGGGCACCTACGGTAACCCCGAAGATGACAACACTGGCGGCTGGCTCGTCCGCCACGTCCCGTTCGACGAGCAGACCGTCCCGCCCCTGGTCGACGCCCCGGATGACCTCGACGTGCCCCAGGAGGTATGTCAGCCGGTGCTGCTCGCGGCCGGGTTCAGCGTGCCCCGGGCTGTCGATTTCGTCGACGCAGAGGAGACGGTGTTCGACGCGGTAGAGCGGGTCGAGGAAGAGACCAACGCGGCATGGACGGCCTGGCGTCAGGGCGTTGAGAAGGTGACCGAGCCGGTGTTCCCCGTCTCGCACATGTACGGGCACAGTGACTCCGGCACCGAGTACGCCCACGACATCCTCCGTGAAGTTCGACCGCTACGCGATGACTCCGACGTGTATGTGCTCGTGCTGTCGGTGGAGAGCTGGACACATTTCGAGGGTTGGTTCGGCGATGCCGGGAACTTCGAGGTATGGATGCGCGCTAGCGACCTCACCGAGCTCCGCTTCGACCAAGCATGGTGCATGATCCGCACTGACCACTGATTCCCCGGGTTCGTCATGATGCTGGAGGGAGAGATCACCCTGTAGGCGGGCAAGAGTATAGGAGCGAGGTCGCGCACGAACTGCCTCACGCATCTTGATTTCTCCTGCCTTTGCACTGAGGGGTATGCGCACCCCGCAATCGCCTGCAAAAGTGCTAGCGAAAGTGCTAAGCAACCTGTAGCTCGGTGTATCGCGGTGGAGTTATCCTCAGGAAGCATGCCGTAGTTCGTTGATTTTATGCGGCAGAACGCTCGGTTGAGATTCGCGGCGTTCGGGGGTCGAGGTCAGTTCAAGTCCCCCCTCGCGCACAGAATGTCCTGAGGGCCCGGATCCACGTGATCCGGGCCCTCAGGCGTTCCCGCGTTCGCTAGCGTCTGGCCAGGCACGAGGTCAAGACCCTCGTGGGATGCGTGCGCGGCGTCGGAGACTGGGGCGACCGACCGACGCCGGAGAGGCCCCATGCATCAGCTCACACGCCCCGTATCCACCGCGTTCACGCCTCGTGGCCCTCTCAGCGAGGGCGTCCTCTCCGTGCTGTTCGCGTCACGCGCAGCTGCGCCGGCCGACCTCGTCGACGAGGCCGTGCTGCTCAGCGACGACGTGCTCCTGGACGACGACATCCAGTTGACGCTCTTCGCGCTCTACGCCTCTTCGTACGGTTCGGTGACCGGCATGGACCCGGATCTCGAATGGGATCCGGAGCTCATCCGAGTGCGCCGGAAGCTCGAAGCGGCCTTCGAGGCGCAGCTGCGCGCCCGCATCGCACCGCCGTCGCTGCCGAAGCCCACCGTCGACGACGTCGCGAAGGCCCTCTTCGCGCTCGTCGCAGCCGATGACAGTCCCAGCCTGTCCCGCTACGTGGCGCGACGGGCCACGGCCGCACAGCTGGACGAGCTCTTCCGCCTGCGCTCCGTTTACACCCTGCGGGAGGCCGATCCGCACTCCTGGGCGATACCGCGGCTCACCGGTCGAGCGAAGGCCGCGATCGTTGAGATCCAGTCCGACGAGTACGGTGGAGGCCGCCCCGACCGCGTGCACGCCGAGGTCTTCGCGAAGGCCGTGCGAGCGATGGGTCTGGACGACACCTACGGCGCCTACGTCGACCGCGTCCCCGCCATAACCCTCGCCTCGCACAACCTCATGTCGATGTTCGGAATGAACAGGCGCCTTCTCGGCGCGATCGTCGGGCACCTGGCGGCCTTCGAGATGACCTCATCGATCCCGAGCAGGCAGTATGCCGAGGGCATCCGCCGGCTCGGACACGGGGAGGACGTCGCCGACTACTTCGACGAGCACGTCGAAGCGGATGCGGTGCACGAGCAGATCGCGGCTCGGGATCTCGCGGGGGCGCTGGCCGAGGACAGGCCCGAGCTGCTGGCGGACATCATGTTCGGCGCCGCGGCCTGTCTCGTCGTAGACGGACAGGCGGCAGCGCACGCGCTGGACGCCTGGTCCGCGGGCAGAAGCGCACTGCGACCGGAATCCGTGTCATGAGCGGCAGGATCCCAGCCAGCATCACCCCCTACCCCGACGGTCCGCTCATGGTGCGCGGCGACGTGGAGCTGCGCAACGCCGCGGGCGAGCCGATCGAGCGCCACCGCCGCACGGTGGCGCTGTGCCGGTGCGGACTGTCCTCGATCAAGCCGTTCTGCGACGGGACGCACAAGGCGGCCGGGTTCACGACCGACGACTGACTCCCGCAAAGCGGCTCCGCCGGGCCCCGGCGCCGCCGTCAGACCGCGCCGACGCCGAAAGCGAGGCCCAGCGCGTAGGTGATCGCGGCCGCGCCGAAGCCGATGGCGAGCTGGCGCAGAGCCCGGCGCAGCGGCGGTCCGCCGGAGAGCACCCCGACCATGGCACCCGTCGCGAGCAGGCCCATGCCCACGAGCAGCAGTGCCAGCAGCACGGCCGCGATGCCGGAGAGCCCGAAGATCCACGGCAGCACGGGCACGATCGCGCCCGAGGCGAACAGCAGGAAGCTCGAAAGCGCGGCGGTCCAGTCGCTGCCGACGATGTCGTGGTCGTCGTGCGCCCCATGCGTGCCGATTGGCCCCGTCACCTCGCGGCGCGCACCGGCACGCGCGGCCGTGAGCACGCGTTCGGCGCGAGCGAGCGACTCGTCCTCGCTCATACCCCGGGCACGGTAGACGAGCGCGAGCTCGTTCGCGTCGATGTCGAGGTCGCCCGCCGCGGCATCCGCGTCGTTGTTGGCCTCGGTGGCCGCCAGCAGCTCCCGCTGGGAGCGCACCGAGACGAACTCCCCCGCGCCCATCGACAGGGCGCCCGCGAGAAGGCCGGCGATGCCGCTGAAGAGCACGAACCCGCCGCTCACGCCCGTGGCGCCGATGCCGAGCACCAGGGCGAGATTCGAGACGAGCCCGTCGTTCGCGCCGAACACCGCCGCGCGGAAGGACCCGGACAGTCGCCGTCTGCCGCGCGCGGCGAGACCGCGCACCACCTCGTAGTGCACCTTCTCATCGGCGCGCATCGCCGGAGTCGCATGCTGCTCGGAGTCGTAGGGTGAGCGCGCCTCGGCGCTCTGCGCCAGTGCGAGCACGAAGATAGAGCCGAAACGGCCCGCCATCCAGCCGAGCATCCGGGAGCGGACACCGGCTCTGGGAAGCCGTTCCGGCTCACCGCCGAGCATCTCCAGCCAGTGCTGCTCGTGCCGATGCTCCGCCTCGGCGAGCGACAGCAGGATCTCACGCTCCTCACCCTGCTTGCGCGCCGCCAACCGGGAGTACACGGCTCCCTCGGCGCGCTCTTCGACGAGGTAGCGTGCCCATTGCCGTCGCTCGGCAGAAGTGGGGGCGGCGGGCGCGGTCATGGAACCTCCGGGCTCGATCAGGCGACACCCACGCTATCGAGATCGGTGCGGCCCCCTGGCATCCGTTGAAGGATTGCCAGTTTTTCGGATGCCCGAACGCGCGCTCCCCGTTTCAGGAGCGCACGCGCTTGCGGAGCACGTCGATGCGCGACTGCAGCTGGGTGACGGTGGCCTGCGCGACGGCGGGGCCCCCGCACACCCGTCGCAGCTCGGCGTGCACCGCCCCGTGGGGCTCTCCGCTCTGCCGGGCGTACAGGCCGACGAGGCTGTTGAGCAGCTGCCGTTGCTCGCGAAGCGTGCGGTGCAGGGGGGCAGGCAGGGTGGTCGTCGCATCGGGCGGCGTCGCCGCCTCTCTCGCCTCGCGCAGACGGCTCTGTCTGGCCTGTCGCTGCATGAGCAGGTCGTGGACGTGCTCGGGTTCGAGCAGACCCGGCAGTCCGATGAACTCCTCCTCCTCCGGTGTGCCGGGCTCGGCGAGCTGTCCGAAGTCCTTGCCCTCGAACACCACACGGTCGAAGTGCGCGAGCGAAGAGATCGCCTGATAGCTGAACTCCTGAGTCAGCGCATCCGAAGCCTCCTCCTCGCGGTTCGCGCTCTCCAGCAGCGAATCCTCGAGGCCGTCGTCGTCCTTGCTCTGCCGATCCAGCGCGTGATCCCGCTGGCGCTCCATCTCGTTCGCGAGGGTCATCAGCACCGGAACGTTCGGCAGGAAGACGCTCGCCGCCTCGCCGCGGCGCCGTGCACGCACGAAGCGCCCGATCGCCTGCGCGAAGAAGAGCGGCGTCGAGGACGAGGTCGCGTACACGCCCACCGCGAGCCGGGGAACGTCCACACCTTCCGACACCATGCGCACCGCGACCATCCACCGGCGGTCGCTCGCGCTGAATTTCTCGATGCGCTCGGATGCCGATGCGTCGTCCGAGAGGACCACCGTGGGCTGCTCACCGGTCAGGCTGTGCAGAATCTTCGCGTACGCCCGGGCGACGGTCTGGTCGGTCGCGAGCACCAGGCCGCCCGCATCCGGGACGTGGTGACGGATCTCGGAGAGCCGACGATCGGCGGCCGACAGGACCGCGGGCATCCACTCCCCCTCCGGGTCGAGCGCCGTGCGCCAGGCCTGCGAGGTGACGTCCTTGGTGTTGTCCTGGCCGAGGTGCGCCTCGAGCTCGTCACCCGCGCTGGTGCGCCAGCGCATCTTGCCGGCGTACATGTGGAACAGGACCGGACGCACCACACCGTCGGCGAGAGCACGGCCGTAGCCGTAGCGGTAGTCGGTGCTGGACACGCGTCCGCCCGACTCGTCGGGCAGGTACTGCACGAACGGGATCGGTGCGGTGTCGCTGCGAAACGGCGTGCCGGAGAGCAGCAGACGCCGCCGCGCCGGACCGTAGGCGTCGCGGATGGCATCCCCCCAGCTCAGGGCGTCGCCACCGTGATGAACCTCGTCGAGGATCACGAGCGTCTTGGCGTCCTCGGTCAGGTGACGGTGCACACTGGACTTCGCGGCCACCTGCGCATAGGTGACGACTGCTCCGTGGTAGTGCCGGGCGGGGGCCCAGTGGCTGTTGCGGAAGCGCGGATCCAGCCGGATGTGCACGCGTGCGGCGGCGTCCGCCCACTGCGTCTTCAGGTGCTCGGTCGGAGCCACGACGATCACTCGATCGATCTCGCCCATGCGCAGCAGTTCCACCGCGAGGGTCAGGGCGAAAGTGGTCTTGCCTGCGCCCGGTGTCGCGGCGACGAGGAAATCACGCTGATCCGCCTGGAAATAGGCATCGAGCGCTTCGCGCTGCCAGGCCCTCAGCTTGTCGGCTGTGCCCCACGGGGCGCGCTGAGGGAAGGAGGGAGAGAGCACCGGACCACGATAATCCAGACGGCCGACAACCGCCCGTGCGCCGCGAGCGCGAGTAGGCTCTCAGCGGTGCGCTCGAACCGCGGCGCGCAGATTGCCGAAGGAGAACCCGATGGTGGATCAGGAATCGTCTCGCACGCCGTTCGTCGCGAACCAGGGCCCGCATCCGTGGCGTCGCTTCGTCGCCGTGGGCGACTCGTTCACCGAGGGCATCGGCGATCCCGATCCCGCCGTTCCCGACGGACACCGTGGATGGGCGGACCGCGTCGCCGAGGTGCTTGCACAGGATGTCGAGGACTTCGCCTATGCGAACCTCGCGGTGCGAGGAAAGCTGATCGCTCAGATCGTCGCCGATCAGATCGAGCCCGCCGTCGCGCTCAAGCCGGATCTGGTCTCCATCTGCGCCGGCGGGAACGACGTCATCCGACCCGGATCCGATCCGGACGACATCGCGTCGCAGCTGGACGACGCCGTCGCCCGGCTGTCGTCGACCGGCGCGGCGGTCGTGCTGTTCACCGGAATCGACACCGGATTCACACCGGTGTTCCGCCCGTTCCGTGGCAAGGTCGCGATCTACAACGAGAATGTGCGCGCGATCGCCGACCGACACGACTGCATCGTCGCAGACCAGTGGTCACTGAAGGTCGTGCAGGACCCGCGCTTCTTCGACGACGACCGTCTGCACTACAACGCGCTCGGGCACCACGAGGTGGCGCGCATGGTGCTGCGGGCGCTCAACGTGCCCAACGACCTCCAGGCGATGCAGCCCGATCCCGTGCCGGTGCGGACGTGGCGCGAGGCACGCGCGGAGGACATCGGCTGGGCTCGTGAGCACCTTGTCCCCTGGGTGCTCCGGCGACTGCGCCACCAGTCCTCCGGCGATCACATCGAAGCGAAGCGACCGGAGGCCGGACCCGTGCGCCTTCCAGACGCGACGGCTTGAGCCGCAGGGGGTCCACGACGTCCGCGTCCCACGACCGGTGGGTCACGACTCGAACTTCCATCTGCCTCCCTCGCGCAGGAAGGGAGAGCCCGGCCCCGGCGTGAGCGGCCCGCTCTCACCGCCGAGACGCACGCCGTCGAGCTTGTACCCGTCGCGCCAGCGAGGAATCGTCGATCAGGTCCGCGAGGTCCGCCTCGTGCTCATCGCCGTCGGCGCCGCGATACCGCACGCTGATGATCTGACCGCCGTCGGCGTCTTGGGTGTTCAGGATCACGTGCGCGGGCCGGGGCCGGAGGTCGAGGGCGGAAAGCGGTCGTCGCGTCTGCATCCGGATGCCCAGTGCGGCGACCGCCGTGAACAGCACCGCACCGGCTCCGGGCAGGAAGAACAACCACTCCGGCGCATCGGGCGGTCCGAGCCAGAAGATGTACGGGAGACCAGCTGCCAAGGAGAACGTCATGCCGCCCCAGCCGAGAGCGGACACCGCCTCGCCGCCCCAGACCGACACCGGCTCGCCCGACCTGACACTGCGCCACGGGTCGACGGCGAGCCATGCCGTCAGGAGCACTGCGAGTCCTGCGCCCAGCCCGACCAGCGTGGCGCGACCCCAGTCGGTCATGGGGAGGAACACGAAGCCGGCGACCAGCACGACGACGCCGATGACTATGAGTGCGCCGATGTGCTCGAGCCAGAACGGCGCCTCGTCGTCCTGATCGATGACGACCGTTCGCTTCCTCATCGTCGTCTTGACCCGTCTGCCTGTTCGCCTCTCATCATGCCATCGGGAGCGCGGTCGACAGCAGGGAAGTGTTCAGGTTCACGAAGGAGAGTCATCACCATGACTTCAACGAAGCCGGATACGCTGTGGGTCGAGCCGGAGCCGGCGACGCGCCCGGAGAAACTCATCGCGATCTCCACGGTCAGCTTGATCGGCGTCGCGATGGCACTCTCGATCGTGCACCTGTTCTTGACGATCACGGGGCTCGTACCGAGCCGCACCGGCGGGTGGGGCTTCGCGGACCTCAGCTACCTGGCGCTGATGGCGCTCCTGTCCGCGCTGGTCCTCGTGCACGCCTCGCTCGGAGAGGACGCGCTCCGGCCGCGGACGATGATCGTGGTGTCCAGCGTCATCGGAGGCACCGGAACGCTCATGGCCCTGACCAAGGGCTGGTGGATGATGATCGGGTTGTTGTACTCGGAGGAGACATGGCGGGAGTCCGCCGTTCTCGCCCTGGTCGTGATGAGCATCGTCCCCTTCGCCCTGCCCTTCGTCAGCGGCGTCATCCTCCTCAGGAACGACTTCGAGCCTGTCACGCGGCGGGTGCGCGCGGTGTCGGTCGCCATCGCGAGCTCAGCGCTCGTCATCTCTCTTGCGGCGCTGATCCCGCGGTGGGCGCGATTGGCTGAGATGGGCGTCTGGTGACAGCGCGGCTGTCGTGTCACGCGGCGTCTTGCTCGACCGGTGTGTTGTCGCCCCACTGGACGGTGGGGTCGGGGCTGAGCACCAGCACCTCGCCCGGGTCGATCTCGGGCCAGGTGCGGTTGTACTGCAGCACCGTGACGTAGTCGACGCAGAAGCGATCGCCGATGGCGATGGGGCTGTCGCCGGGCGCGACGGTGTAGCTGAGGATCTTGCCTTCCGCACCCAGAGTCACGTCACCGGCGGCGTAGTCCCGCGCTCCCAGGTCGATCAGCTCGTGCTTCAGCTGGGCGAAGACGCTTCCGCCGCCCTGTGTGGCGAAGACGATGCGGTTGCCAGGGGTCGCGTCGCACGGGTCACTCGGCTCCGCGACGGTGTCGAGAGTGTCGTCGACGGCTGCGGCCTGCGGCTGCGAGACGATCTGCGCAGCCGGTTCGGCGGGAGCTGCTTCGGCAGCACCGCTGCAGCCGACCAGGGCGATCCCGACGAACGCGGTGAGGGCGGGAAGGATCGTTCTGGTGGCGGTCTTCATGATCTTGAGCTTAAAGTCGAGGTTGAGACTTTCGGCGGTGCGACTCGCGGCCCGGCCGTCTCGCGACCGCGAACATGAGCCTGGAACCGACCATGGTGTCCCCGCTCGTCTCTAGCGGGTCGCGTAGAAGGCCACCGCCGAAGCAGCCGCGACATTCAGCGAATCGACGCCTCCACTCATCGGGATCATCACGCGGCGATCCAGCTGACGGTCCGTGTCGGGCGTGATGCCGTCTCCTTCCGTGCCGAACACGAGCGCGAGTCTCTCGTGCTCCTCGCCGACCAGCTGGTCGAGAGTCATCGTGCCCTCGCCGAGCGTCATGCCCGCCACGAGGTAACCCGCGGCACGCAGCTCGTCGATGCCCGCCGGCCACACGGGAACCCTCGTCCACGGCACGCTGAACACCGTACCCATCGAGACGCGCACCGAACGGCGGTACAGCGGGTCAGCGCAGTCCGGTGTGACGAGCACGGCGTCGACGCCGAGCGCCGCAGCCGACCTGAACAGTGCCCCGACATTCGTGTGATCCGTCAATCCCTCCAGCACGGCCACGCGGGAACGGCCACCATGGGCAGCATCCCGCAGCACCTCGGCGAGCTCGGGCTCGTCGGGTCGGTGCATCGCCGCCAGCGGCCCGCGGTGAATCGCGAAACCGGTCACCCGCTCGGTGACCTCGGCGGAGGCGACATACACCGGGACGTCTGTGCCGGCGAGCGCGTCCGCCGCAGCCGGCATCCACTTCCGCTGCGTCAGCACCGACCTCGGCCGGTGCCCGGCGCGCACGGCGCGCGCGATGACCTTCGCCGACTCGGCCATGTACAGGCCGCCGGACGGCTCGTGCCTGCGGCGCAGGGCGACGTCGGTCAGGGAGCGGTAGTCGTCCAGACGGGAATCTGCGTCGTCGACGACGGGGACGATGTGCATGCCTCCACTCTGACAGGTGCGCACCGGCCCTCGGTCCCGTCGCGGACCGTAGACTGCCGATCGTGCAGTCGAGCGATCACGCAGGCCGATCCGGCACGCCCCGACGCGCGCCGGATGGGCTGCGAGACGAGGTGCGCGGTGTCGCGGATCTGCTCGCGGGACGTCGGGTGGCCGTGCTCACCGGCGCCGGGATCTCCACGGACTCGGGCATACCGTCCTACCGCGGGGTCGGCGCGCGCCCCCGAGCGCGACCCATGACGATCCAGACCTACCTCGCCGATGAGTCCGCCCGCAGACGGTACTGGCTCGGCGGGCACCTGGGTTGGACCGCGTTCACCGCGCCCGACCCCAACGACGGTCATCTCGCGCTGTCACGACTCGAGCGGGCTGGGGCGGTCAGCGGCATCGTCACGCAGAACGTGGACGGGCTGCATCTGCGCGCGGGAAGCACGCGCGTGGTGGAGCTGCACGGCACGATGCACCGCGTGCTGTGCCTCGACTGCGGACAGGTATTCGATCGGCGCGCCGTCGCCGAACGACTCGAACGACTGAACCCATGGGTGCGGCAGCCGGAGACCATCGAACTCAACCCCGACGGCGACGTCACCCCGGAGAGCACGGAAGGCTTCGTCATCCCTCCGTGCACGGTGTGCGGAGGAATGCTCAAGCCCGAGGTCGTGTTCTTCGGGGAGTTCGTCCCCGCAGCGCGCTTCCGTGGCGCGGAGTCGCTGCTGCGCGCCTCCGACGCGCTCCTGGTGGCCGGCACGTCGCTCACCGTGAACTCCGGCATCAGGATCATCGAGCGCGCGCGCCGACGCGGCATACCCCTGGTGATCGTCAACCGTGAGCCGACGCGCGCCGACGGCTGGGCGGATGCCGTGATCCCCGGCGGCACCAGCGAAGTGCTCGGCGCCCTCGCAGCGCAGCTCGCCTAGGCTCGAGGAGTGACCTTTCTCACCCTCGTCCGCCACGGCCAGACCGACTGGAACCTCGCGCACCGCATCCAGGGCTCGACCGACATCCCGCTCAACGAGACGGGCCGGGCGGATGCACTGGCGGCCGCCGAAGCGCTCCTGGACGGCGAGCACCATGCGATCTACGCGAGCCCGCTGGTTCGCGCTCAGGAGACCGCCAGGATCATCTCCGGACGTCTGGGGCTGACCGAGCCCCTGATCACCCGCGGCCTGCGGGAGAGGGAGTTCGGCGACGCCGAGGGCTCCAGCGTCGCGGACTACCTCGCGACATACGGCGACTGGCACGCCGCGGTCCCGGGAGCGGAGTCACTCGAGCAGGTGCGTGACAGGGCACTGGACTCGCTGCATCGCATCGTGCGGGAGTCGCGGCGTCGGGCGGCTCCGGCAGCCGAGTCGATCATCGTGGTCAGCCACGGCGGCGTGCTGCGCGCTCTGCTCATGCATGTCTCGGGCGGCACACTGCCGCGGGCCGGAGACGTGCTGCACAACGGCTCGGTGCACCGCTTCGTCGTGGAGCGCGGCAACCTGCGCCTTCTCGCCTCGATCCCCGCGTGACCCGCGCGCCTCAGATGCGGCCGAGCACGGCGCGCGCATGGCGCAGCACCGGCTCGTCGACCATCCGCCCCTGGAACCGGAACACGCCGCGTTCTCCCTCGGCGGCCGCAAGCACGGCGCGCGCCCACTCGATGGTGACCGCGTCCGGTCGGTAGGCGTCGCGGATCACGGCGACCTGGCGCGGATGGATGCATGCGGTGGCGCGGAAGCCGGATGCCACGGCATCCGACGCCTCCGCGGCGAGTCCCGCCTCGTCGTCGATGTCGAGATGCACCGCGTCGATCGCGGCCCTGTCATGGGCTGCGGCGGCGATGAGGACCCGGGAGCGGGCGTGACGGGCGACGTCGCGGTAGCGTCCGTCGTCGAACCGGCTGGCCGTGCCGCCGATCGACGCCACGAGGTCCTCTGCGCCCCACATCAGCGCCGCGGTCCGCGGGTGCGCGGCGATCTCGTCCGCCCTCAGCACTCCCCGGGCCGTCTCGCACAGCGCGATCAGCGAGAAGGACGCGTCGAACGCGTCGAACGCCAACGGGTCCTCGGACTTCGCGACCATGACGGTGCGGAAGGGCGTACGCGAGACCGCGGCGAGGTCGGCGCCGAAGTGCGCGGATGCCGGGTCGTTGACCCGCACGATCACCTGGTCGGGATCCAGATCGGCGGTCAGCAGGTTCTCGCGAGCGTGCGCCTTGGCATCCGGCAGCACGGCATCCTCGAGATCGAGGATGACCGCGTCGGCCTTCGCCAGCGCACCCGCGAACCGGTCGGCCCGATCACCGGGGCAGAACAGCAGGGCAGGTCCCAGATCGAACGCCATCATTCCCCTTCCGGCAGGCAGCGCATGAGCGCCACACGTGTGGCGGTGGCGACGATCACGCCGTCCTGGTTGCGTCCGGTGTGGGCGATCGTGCAGATGCCCTGCCCCGGCCTCGACGACGAAAGCCGCTTGTCGGCGATCACGCTCTCGGTGTACAGCGTGTCGCCGTGGAACACGGGGTGCGGGAAGGTGATGTCGCTCAGCCCGAGCTGCGCGACCAGCGTTCCCTGTGTGAGCTGCGCGACGGATGCGCCGACCATCGTGGACAGTGTCCACATCGAGTTCATCAGCCGCTGGCCGAACGGCTCCTGGGAAGCGGAGAACGCCGCGTCCAGGTGCAGCGCCTGGGCGTTCATCGTCAGCGTGGTGAATAGCACGTTGTCGGTCTCGGTCGCCGTGCGGCCGGGGCGATGCAGGTAGCGGGCGCCGAGCTCGAACTCCTCGAAGAACAAGCCGCGCTGGACGATGTCGGTCATGCTCGCACCCTAGCCCGCCAGCCCCAGACCGCGGGCGATCACCAGCAGCTGCACCTCGGTGGTGCCCTCGCCGATCTCGAGGATCTTCGAGTCGCGATAGTGGCGCGCCACCGGGTACTCGTTCATGAAGCCGTTGCCGCCGAAGATCTGCGTCGCGTCACGGGCGTTGTCCATCGCCGCCTCGCCCGAGACGAGCTTGGCGATCGCTGCCTGTTCGGCGAACGGTCGTCCCGCATCGCGCAGGCGTGCGGCATGGTGCCAGGCGAGCCGCGCGGTGTGCACGCGTGCGCGCATGCGCGCCAGCGTGAACTGCGCGTTCTGCCGTGTGCTGAGCGCCGAGCCGAACACGGTGCGCTTCTTCGCGTAGTCGACGGCCGCCTCCAGGCATCCCTCGGCAGCTCCCGTGGCGAGAGCCGCGATCGCGATGCGCCCCTCGTCGAGGATGCTGAGGAAGTTCTTGAAGCCGCGGCCGCGCACGCCCAGCAGGTTCTCCTCGGGCACGCGCACGTCCTGCAGCGTCAGCGGGTGGGTGTCGGAGGCGTTCCAGCCGACCTTGTCGTAGGCCGGCTCGACCGTGAAGCCCGGCGTGCCGTTGGGCACGATGATCGTCGAGATCTCCTTCCCGTCCCCCGCTCCTTGACCCTGCGACCCCGTCACGGCGGTCACAGTGACGAACCGGGTGATGGGCGTGCCGGAGTTCGTGATGAACTGCTTGCTGCCGTTGACGACCCATTCCCCGTCGTCCAGGCGTGCGGTCGTGCGGGTCGCGCCTGCGTCGCTGCCGGCCTCGGGCTCGGTCAGTCCGAAGCCCGCGAGGTTCTCGCCCGAGAGCAGGGAGGGCAGGTACTCGGCCTTCTGCTCCTGCGTGCCGAAGCGGTGGATCGGCATCGCACCCAGGCTCACCCCGGCTTCGAGCGTGATCGCCAGGGACTGGTCCACCCGCGCGAGCGCTTCGATGGCCAGGCCGAGAGCCAGATAGTCGCCGCCCTGGCCGCCGTGCTCCTCCGGGAACGGCAGCCCGAACAGACCCAGCTCGCCCATCTGACGCACCACGTCCAGGTTCAGCGTGTGCGTACGGTCGGCCTCGTACGCCTGGGGCGCGACCACCTGCTCGGCGAAGTCGCGGACCATACCGGCCAGTTCGCGCTGCTCCTCGTCGAGGCCGATGCTGCTGAGGTCGTCGGTCATGCTGTCTCCTGTTCACTGACACGCGCCACGGGCTGGTCGCGTCGCACCTGGTCGCCGAGGGCGACGAGCAGGTGCACGGTGCCGTCGTGCGGCGCGAGCACCGGGTGCTCCATCTTCATCGCCTCGATCGAGACGATCGGGTCTCCTTCGCGCACCGTGTCGCCGTCGGCGACGTGCAGCGCCACCACGGCACCGGGCATGGGTGCGCGGCCTTCGGGCTCACGGGGGCCGGATGCGGTGGCGCGTTCGGCGAGCCGGCGCTGCATGCGGGCGCGTCGGGTGAGCGGCCGCAGCCGCACGCCCCCACCGCCGTCGGACACCCAGACCGCGCCGTCATCGTCCGTCAGCGCGGGTATGCCGTGGACATACGCGGCCGGCGCCTCGACGACCGCGTCGTCGTCGGTGAGGAAGAAGGCCCGCGGAAGCGGGTGCGAGGCGCCGAGGCGCCAGCCCGGCACGTCGTACCAGAGATCCGCCGGCCCACGGCGCCGGGGCCGCGCCACCGCGTGCGCGGCCGCGGCGAGCATGGCCGGCGACGGCGGTGCGGCCGGGAACGGCAGCATCGTCTCGATAAGACCGGTGTCCAGATCGCCCGAGATCACGCGCTCCTGCCGGCAGAGCGCACGGAGGAACGCGATGTTCGTCTCGACGCCGAGCACGACGGTGCGGGCGAGCGCGGCGTCCAGCCGCCGCAGGGCGGTCTCGCGGTCGGGCCCGAAGGCGATCACCTTGGCGATCATCGGATCGTAGAAGCCGGTGACCTCCGACCCGGTCTCCACCGCCGCATCCACCCGGGTGCCGCGGGGCGGGTCGAAGAGCAGCACTCGACCCGTCGAGGGCAGGAAGCCGCGTTCGGGCGACTCCGCGTACACTCGGGCCTCCACCGCGTGACCGCGCACCTCCGGAAGCTCGGGAAGAGCACCGCCCGCGGCGACGTGCAGCTGCAGGGCGACGAGATCGAGGCGGGTGACCTCCTCGGTCACCGGATGCTCCACCTGCAGGCGGGTGTTCATCTCGATGAAGAAGATGTCATCGACCGAGTCCGCCTCGACGAGGAACTCCACGGTGCCGGCCCCCACGTAGTCCACGCTCTGCGCGGCGGCGACGGCGGCATCCAGCAGTCGCTGCCGGACGGCATCCGGCAGTTGCGCGGCCGGTGCCTCCTCGATGACCTTCTGGTGACGACGCTGCAGCGTGCACTCGCGCTCGCCGAGGGCGATGACCCCGCCGTGCGCGTCGCCGAACACCTGCACCTCGATGTGCCTCGGACGCTGCACCAGGCGCTCCAGCACCATCGCATCGTCGCCGAAGGCGGCTCTCGCGACACGACGGGCGGTGGCCAGAGCGGTCGCCAGCTCGTCACCGGAGCGGACGACCTCCATGCCCTTGCCGCCTCCGCCGGCACTCGGCTTCAGGAGCAGCGGATAGCCGACCTCATCCGCGCGGGCGCGGATCTGCTCGTCGTCCATGCCCGATGCATTGAAGCCGGGGACGACCGGAACCCCGTGCTGGGAGACATGGTCACGCGCCCGGGCCTTGTCCCCCATGATCTCGAGCGCTCGCACGTGCGGGCCGATGAAGACCACGCCGGCGTCCGCACAGGCCTGTGCGAGGGCCACGCTCTCGGACAGGAACCCGTAGCCGGGGTGGATCGCCTGCGCCCCGCTGCGCAGGGCTGCCGTGATGACGGCGTCCACCCGCAGGTAGGAGTCGGCGGCGGCCGCTCCCCCGATGTGCACGGCGTCATCCGCCTCGTGCACGTGCGGAGCCCCGGCATCCGCGTCGCTGTAGACCGCGACGCTGCGGATGCCGAGCTCGCGCAGCGTGCGGATCACGCGGCGGGCGATCTCGCCGCGGTTGGCGACGAGCACGGTGTCGATGACAGTGGTCATGGGGCTCACATCCGGAAAAGGCCGAAGCGCGGCTCGGGCAGCGGGGTGCGGGATACGACATCGAGCGCCAGTCCGAGCAGCTCGCGCGTCTGCTCCGGGTCGACGATGCCGTCATCCCAGAGGCGAGCCGTGGCGTAGTAGGGCTCGCCCTGCTGCTCGTACTGAGCGCGCACGGGCGCCTCGAACGCCTCGCGCTCCTCGCGCGACCAGGCCTCGCCCTGCGCGGTGAGCTGGTCCTCCTTCACGGTGGCGAGCACGGAAGCCGCCTGCGGTCCGCCCATCACCGAGATGCGGCTGGCCGGCCAGCTCCACAGGAACCTCGGCGAGTACGCCCGCCCGCACATGGAGTAGTTCCCCGCACCGAACGAGCCGCCGATGATGATGGTGAGCTTGGGCACCCGCGTGCTGGCCACAGCTGTGACCATCTTCGCGCCGTCCTTGGCGATGCCGCCGGCCTCCGCATCGCTGCCGACCATGAAGCCGGTGATGTTCTGGAGGAACAGCAGGGGGATTCCGCGCTGGTCGCACAGCTCGATGAAGTGCGCGCCCTTGAGCGCCGACTCGCTGAAGAGCACGCCGTTGTTGGCGACGATGCCGATCGGATGGCCGTGCAGCACCGCGAAGCCGGTGACGAGGGTCGTGCCGTACTCGGGCTTGAACTCGGTGAAGCTCTCGGCGTCCACGAGGCGATCGATGACCTCGTGCACGTCGTACGCCGCGTTCACATCCACCGGCACCACGTCGTAGAGGCTTTCCGTGGTGGCCGGCGCACGGGATGCTGCCACGTCCCATGCCGGCGCCGCCGGGCGTGGCAGCGTCGCGACGATGTCGCGCAGGATCTCGAGCGCGTGCTCATCGTCCTCGGCGAGATGATCCACGACGCCCGACCGGCGCGCGTGCAGCTCTCCGCCGCCGAGCTCCTCGGCGGTGACGACCTCGCCGATGGCGGCCTTCACCAGGGGTGGACCGCCCAGGAAGATGGTCCCCTGACCGCGCACGATCACGGTCTCATCGCTCATGGCGGGCACGTACGCGCCGCCGGCCGTGCAGGATCCCAGCACGGCGGCCAGTTGCGGGATGCCCTCGGCCGACATGCGCGCCTGATTGAAGAAGATGCGACCGAAGTGATCGCGATCCGGGAACACCTCGTCCTGCTTCGGGAGGAACGCACCGCCCGAATCGACGAGGTAGAGGCAGGGCAGGCGGTTCTCCAACGCGATCTCCTGCGCGCGCAGGTGCTTCTTCACCGTGAGCGGGAAGTAGGTGCCGCCCTTGACCGTGGGGTCGTTGCAGACGACCATCACGTGACGGCCGTGCACGAGCCCGATGCCTGCGATGACGCCGGCGGCCGGCGCCTCTCCCCCGTACAGACCGTGCGCCGCCAGGGGCGCGATCTCGATGAACGGACTCCCCTCGTCGAGCAGACGCGCGACGCGATCGCGCGGAAGCATCTTCCCTCGGGCGACGTGGCGCTCGCGCGAGCGCTGCGGGCCCCCCAGCGCGGTCTCGGCGAGGCGGTCGCGCAGCTCGTCGGCCAGTTCCTGCTGGGTGGGGGCCATCGTGGGTCCTCCTCGACTCACTGGGATGCTGATTTTTCCGGGCGGATTGGTTAGTGTTCACTAACCCGGCAATTCAGGTTAGCGAGGATTAACCGAAATGACAACAGCTGTCACAGCGCGAGATCGCGCCAAGGCGGAACGCACCGACGCCATCCTCGTCGCTGCCGCCGAACTCTTCGCCGCCCGCGGGTACTCAGGCGTCAGCCTCGAGGACATCGGGGCGGCGGTCGGCGTCTCAGGGCCCGCCGTCTACCGCCATTTCGCGGGCAAGCAGGCGCTGTTGGGGGCTCTGCTCGTCGGTGTCAGCGAGCGGCTGATAGACGGCGGCAGCGCCGTGGCGTCCGTCGCGGGGTCATCCCTCGCCCGGATGCGCGGCCTGGTGTCCTTTCACGTCGAGTTCGCCCTCGGCAACGCCGAGGTCATCCGCGTGCAGGACCGCGACCTCGCGCACCTCACCGAGGAGAGCCGCGCGGACGTGCGCCGGCTGCAGCGCGCCTACATCGAGCTGTGGATCGACAGCCTCGCCGCTCTCGTCCCCGACGACCGCGATGCACTCCGAATGCGCGTGCAGGCCTGCTTCGGGCTCATCAACTCGACCCCGCACAGCACGAGCACCGCGCTGCGACGTCACATCGACACCTCACGACTCCTCAACGCGATGGCCCTGGCCGCCCTGCAGGCCGACGGCTGAGCAGCGGCTCCCGCCGCCGCCCCGAGGCCGTGGTCGTCGTGGTCAGAACAGCATCGCGCGCCCGGGCTGCTCGAGGAGGTCCGCCACGTCCTTGAGGAAGCGAGCCCCCTCCGCGCCGTCGACCAGGCGGTGGTCGAACGACACGCTCAGCGTCATCATCTGACGCAGTGCGATCTCGCCCCGGTGCTCCCATGGCTGGCGGCGCACGGCGCCGACGGCGAGGATCCCGGACTGGCCAGGCGGCAGGATGGGGGTGCCCGCGTCGATCCCGAAGACGCCGATGTTCGTGATCGAGAACGTGCCTCCCGCGAGCTCTGCGGGGCTGGTCTTTCCCGTCCTGGCCGTCGCGGTCAACTGCTGCAGGGCATCCGCCATGCCGGTCAGCGACAGCCGCTCCGCATCGCGGATGATAGGCACGATCAGTCCGCGCTCGGTCGCCGCGGCGATGCCCAGGTCGACGTAGTGGTTCTCCACGATCTCGCCCGCCGCCTCGTCCCAGGTCGCATTGAGCGACGGGTTGCGCCCGAGCGCCAGGCAGACGGCTTTCGCGACCAGCACGAGAGGACCGATGCGATGATCGGCCAGCGAGCGATCGGAGCGCAGCTGCTCGATCAGCTCCATCGTCGCCGTCACGTCGACCGTGTGGAAGGTGGTCACGTGCGGCGCGGTGAAGGCGCTGCGCACCATCGCCTGGGCGGTGTGCTTGCGCACGCCCCTGATCGGGATACGGGTCTGTGCTCGATCGCCGATCGGTGGGGTGGGGATCGTGGGCGCGGGAGCTTCGACCCCGGCCGGGGCACCGGATGCCACCGCGCCGACGCGCTCAGCGTAGGCGTCGACGTCGGATCGGGTGATCACGCGGTCGCCGACCTCCGCGGCGACCAGCACCAGATCCACCCCGAGCCGCTTCGCGTGGGCGCGGACGGGCGGCGTCGATCGGGGGCGCTCGCCGACCGTCGGCTCCGCCGTCGCGGCCGGCAGCGCGTCGTGCGGGGCCGCGGCGAGCACGTCGTCATCAGCGACAGGAGTCGCCGACACGGCACCGCGTCGGGTGCGGCGGGCAGGACGACCCGCCGCGGCCGGGGCGGCGCCGTAACCGACGAGATTGGGCTGCGCCTTCTCGGCCGACTCCTCCGCCGCGGCCGCGTCGGGCTCGGCACCGGCGACATCGAATGCGATCAGCGGGGCGCCGACCGCGACGGTATCGCCCGCATCCGCGTGCAGACTCGACACCGTCCCCTCGTAGGGCGAGGGAAGTTCGACCACGGCCTTGGCCGTCTCGACCTCTGCGAGCGTCTGGTTGAGCGCGACGGTGTCGCCCGGCTTCACGAGCCACTGCACGACCTCGGCCTCCGTCAGACCCTCACCGAGATCGGGCAGCCGGAATTCGGCGTTCACTGCTGGGCCCCCTTCGTGAGGCTGTTCGGCCGATCCATCACCCGATCGACGGCGTCCAGGATCCGATCGAGGTCGGGCAGGTGGAACTTCTCCATCTTCGCGGGCGGGTAGGGGATGTCGTGCCCGGTCACCCGCAGGGGGGCGGACTCCAGGTACTCGAAGCAGAACTCCGTGATGCTCGCGATGATCTCGGCGCCGACGCCGGCCTCGCGGGACGCCTCGTGGGCGACCACCACACGTCCTGTGCGACGCACGGATGCCGCGACGGTCTCGTAGTCGACCGGAGAGAGGGACCGCAGGTCGATGACCTCCAGCGAGATGCCCTCGTCCTCCGCTGCCGCGGCGGCATCCAGTGCCGTGCCCACCATGGCGCCGTAGGCGATCAGCGTGGCATCCGTGCCCTGGCGCACGACCCGGGCGAGCCCCATCGGCGGGGCGTCCGCGAGGGGGGCCTCCAGATCGACCTCGCCCTTGTGGTGATAGAGCCGCTTCGGCTCGAAAAACAGCACGGGGTCGTCGCTCGCGATCGCCTGCCGCAGGCACCGGTAGGCGTCCTGCGGGTCGGACACCGCGATCACGCGCAGACCCGCCGTGTGCACGAAGTACGCCTCGGGTGACTCGGAGTGGTGCTCGGCGGCGCCGATGCCACCGGCCCACGGGACGCGGATCGTGATCGGCATCTTCACACGACCCTGGGTGCGGTAGTGCAGCTTCGCGACCTGCGACACGATCTGATCGAACGCAGGATAGATGAACCCGTCGAACTGGATCTCGATCACCGGACGGTAACCGCGGAAGGCGAGACCCACGGCCGTTCCGACGATGCCGGACTCGGCCAGCGGTGTGTCGATCACGCGCTTCGCGCCGAACTCGTCGAGCAGTCCGTCGGTGATGCGGAAGACGCCGCCGAGCGACCCGATGTCCTCGCCGAGCAGCACCACCTTGTCATCGTCGCGGAGCGCCTGGCGGAGCCCGGCGTTGAGCGCCTTGCCCAGAGTCATCCGCACCACGTCACGCCTCCTCGAAGGTCGCGAGGTACGCCGCGTAATCGTCGCGCTGACGCTCGATCCCCGCGTGCGGCTCGGCGTACACGCCGTCGAAGACGGCCATCGCCGGACGTGTGACCATGTTCAGGCACGCGGCGCGCATCTCACGGGCCATGTCGTCCGCCTGCGCCTGAACCGCATCGAGGTGATCCTGCGAGAGCTCTCCGGCCGCGCGCAGGTGCGCCTCCAGACGAGCGATCGGGTCGCGGCGGCGCCACTGCTCGAGCTCGGCCTCGTCGCGGTAGCGCTTCGGGTCGTCCGCGGTCGTGTGCGGGCCCATGCGGTAGGTCACCGCCTCGAGGTAGGCCGGGCCCTTTCCTGAGCGAGCGTGGTCGAGCGCCCAGCGCATCGCGGCGACGCAGGCCAGCACGTCATTGCCGTCGACACGCAGACTCGGGATGCCGAAGCCGGGCGCGCGCCCGGCGAGCGGGTACTGCGACTGCAGGCCCACCGGCTCCGAGATCGCCCAGTGGTTGTTCTGGCAGACGAAGACCACCGGGGCGCGGTACGAGGCGGCGAAGATCATCGCCTCGTTCACATCACCCTGGCTGGTGGCTCCGTCGCCGAAGTAGGTCACGGCGACCTCGTCGGTGCCGTCGCGCTGGATGCCCATGGCGTAGCCGACCGCGTGCAGGGACTGCGCACCGATGATGATCTGCAGGGGCGCGATGTTCAGCACGGCGGGATCGTAAGCGGCGCCCTCCTCACCGCGCCACATGCGGACGTAGTCCCCCGGGTGCGCTCCGCGCGCGTACATCACGCCCGTCTCGCGGTAGCTCGGGAAGACGAAATCGTCCGCTCCCAGCGCGCGGCCGGTACCGATCTGCGCGGCCTCCTGTCCGTTGCACGGCGCCCACAGGCCCAGCTGGCCCTGCCGCTGGAGCGCGACGCCCTCGGCGTCGATGCGGCGCAGCACGACCATGTCGCGATGCAGGTCGCGCAGCGTCTGGAAGTCGACATCCTCGATGTAGCGGTCGAGCTGAGGATTCGGCACGCGGCTGCCGTCGGGCGAGATGATGCGCTCGGTGAGCTCGAGATCGTGCTCGGTATCGACGATCGGCGTGTTCTGCGGTGACATCGGCGTCCTCCTGACGTGGCGGCCCTCGTGGAGCGTGCACGGCTTTACCCGACGGCTCCGTCGGTACGTCCGAGCGTACGTCGACCTGACACCTCGCTCAAGCATCTCCTGGCTGGCTGAGCATGTTGCGAAGTCTGCGGACCACGCGCCCTGCTATCGTGTGGCACTATGCCCGCACTTGACCGCGTCGATCTCGAACTGCTCACCGCCCTCTCCGAGGATCCGCGGATGACCGTCGTCGCCCTGGCCGAGCGACTGCGTCTGTCGCGCAACACCATCCAGGCGCGCATGGCGCGGCTGGAGCAGACCGGGGTGTTCGAGTCCTATGAGCGGTCGTTCTCGACCGAGGTCCTCGGCTTTCCCCTGCAGGCCTTCGTCAACATCGGTGTGCGCCAGACCGAGCTTCCGCGCATCATCGCCGAGCTCGCACGCGTCCCGGAGGTGGTGCAGGCGCACGGGCTGAGCGGATCGATCGACATCCTCGCCCGCGTCGCGTGCCGGGACGCGCGTCATCTCTTCGACACCGACGCACGCATCCTGTCGATCGACGGCGTGGAGCGTACCGAGACGTCCCTCGCGATGGGCGAGGTCATCCCGTTCCGGGTCGCCGGTCTCATCGGCCTCGCTCGACGGGAGTCCTGAGGAAGCGCCTTATCGCCGCGGCCGCCTCGGCGGGCGTCTCGTAGTGGATGAGGTGCCCGACCTCGGCGATCTCCACGAGCTCCGCATCGGGGAACATCGTCGCCAGCCGGCGCTCGGCCTCGATGGGCGTGATGTCATCGCGCTGGGCGGCGATGAGCAGCGTCGGCACGTCGATGACGCCCGCGAACGCGCGAACGTCGTGCGAGACGCTCGTCACGAACGCGTCGTGAAGCACGTCGCGATCGGCGAAGCGCGAGAAGTACGCGTCGTGCTGATCGTGGATGAACCGGCGCAGCGCTCGGTCCTTCGTCTTGGCCATGGCCATGCTCATGACACGCACGATCACGGGATGCCGCAGCAGAGCGGTGCCGAGACGCTCGGGCAGCCGGGCGCCGAGCGAGTAGTAGAGCACGGCGAGCCGCGTGAGGATTCCCTTCGGCCCCTCGAGGGCAGGCGCACCGATGGGGTTGACCAGGATCAGCCGAGGGGTGCTCAGGCCGCCGGCGACGGCGGCCGAGGCGACGATCGATCCGAACGAGTGGCCCAGCACCACCGCGCCCGGCGCCACCGTGCGCGCGAACTCGCCCAACCATCCCGCGTAGAGCGAGAGATCGTGCGACCGCCCCGGAACCGGGGCGGTGTCCCCGAAACCGGGAAGGTCGGGGGAGATGACGCGGATGCCCGGAAGGTAGGCCACGACGGGCTCGAGACCGTGATGCTCGCCGCGGAAGCCGTGCACCGCGATGATCGTCGGCGCATCGGAGCGGTCGGGGCCGTACACCCAGTACGCGGCGGTCGAACCCAGCACCTCGGCCTCGCGGCGTTCGACGGGAATCGCGCCGAGTCGGGCGGCGTACGGCGAGGGCACGGGCATGCCCACGATTCTACGGGACCCGATGTCGGTGGCCGTCTTTATGTTCGAATGAGGAAAGGAGCCAGTCCATGAACGTGTACTCCGACACCCTCCCCTCGATCCTCTGGGAGACGCCCCGACTGCACAGCCACGCCGAGCGCCTCGAGCGGGCGGGCGATCACCTCTGGCGTGTGCTCGACATGGGTGGCGGCATCCGTGGTCACCTCCGCGTCGTGGCCGACCCTCTCGGCATCCGCTACCGGGCTGAGCGTCTGCACCTGACCTCGGGGGCGTTCCGCCTCGTGGGCGAGTTCTGGGACGCCGACGACGCGGTAGCGGCGCTTCGTCACTGAACACGGCGCCAGGCGCTGACGGAATGTGCCCCCTGCAGGATTCGAACCTGCGACCAACGGATTAGAAAGCCGATGCTCTTCCTCTGAGCTAAGGAGGCGGAATGGCTCCAGATTACCGTGTCGGCGGCCGTCGATAGGATCGAAGCATGGTTTCTGCGTCTGAGAACGATCGGCTCGTCTGGATCGACTGCGAGATGACCGGTCTCGACCTCGCCGTCGACGAACTCGTCGAGATCGCGGTCGTGGTCACCGACTTCGAACTGCGTCCTCTCGACCCGGGGTTCCAGATCGTCATCATGCCGAGCGAGTCCGCACTCGCCAACATGAACGACTTCGTCACCGACATGCACCGCACCTCGGGACTGATCGACGAGATCCCCGGGGGCGTCACCCTGGCAGAAGCCGAGGAGCGCACACTGGAGTACATCCGGCGATTCGTCCCGCTCGAGCGCAAGGCGCCTCTTGCGGGCAACACCATCGGCACCGATCGCTCCTTCCTGGCGAAGTACATGCCGCGCATCGACCAGTACCTGCACTACCGCAACGTCGACGTCTCCAGCGTCAAGGAGCTCTCGCGCCGCTGGTACCCGCGGGTCTTCTTCCAGGCTCCCGAGAAGCACGGCGGGCACCGGGCGCTGGCCGACATCCTCGAGTCGATCCGTGAGCTGCAGTACTACCGGGATGCGGTGTTCATCGCCCAGCCCGGCCCCACGTCGGACGAGGCGCGCGAGATCTCCGCCCGCACCGTGTCGGAGTTCACCTCGAACATGTAATACACTCGTAGAGTTGCCTGCTGCGGCGGGCGCATGGTGGGTATAGCTCAGCTGGTAGAGCACCGCGTTGTGGTCGCGGGGGTCGCGGGTTCAAGCCCCGTTACTCACCCTGGAGAAGGCCCCGGCTTCGCAAGATGCCGGGGCCTTCGGTCGTCCTCCGCCTCCCCGCGCGCGGATAGCATCGAACCATGGCCACGTTCGTCCGCCCCGCCTCTGACACCGATCTCGATGCCCTCGCGGCGATCGAGACGGAAGCGGACACCCTCTTCGAGCCGGTGTTCGGCGCGCGAAGCTGGGCGGAAGCGCCGTCCGGGCGGGCTCGCGCCGCCGAGTCGGGGTTCGTGCTGGTCGCCGCGGAGACCCCCGACGGCGCGGCCGTCGGCTTCGTGCACGTCCTGCTGCGCGGGACGCACGCGCACCTCGAGCAGCTCTCGGTGCTCCCCGCGCACGGACGTCGCGGGCACGGCACGATACTCGTCGAGGCCGCGCTCGACGAGGCCGCCGAGCGCGACGCGGAGACCATGGGGCTGCGCACGTTCGCCGACGTGCCCTGGAACGCACCCTTCTACGCATCCCTCGGCTTCGTGGAGCGCCCCTCCCCCGACGATGAGCTGCATCGTGACCTGCTGGCCGCCGAACACCGTCTCGGACTGGAGGCGCACGGCCGGCGGGTGTACATGCAGGTCCTCCTCCTCACCGGGATGGAGATGGACGCCGAGGCGTTCGAGGCGCTCGTCATAGAAGAGCTCGACAAGCTGGCTGATGAGATGGTCGACGGCCTGGACAACGTCGTCTTCGTGGTCGAGGACGAACCCGAGGACGGCAGCGACCTGTTCGGTCTGTACGAGGGGTTCTCGCTCACCGAGCGGGGGCAGTATGGGATGGGCGAGCTCCCCGACCGGATCATCGTCTACCGCCGATCCCACCTGAGCGCCTGCAGCGACGAGGCCGCACTCCGCAGGGAAGTGCACACGACGCTGGTGCACGAGATCGCGCACTTCTACGGCATCGACGACGAGCAGCTGCACGAGCTGGGGTGGGCATGAGCACGCCGGCATCCCTTCCCCTCATCGAGGACGTGCTCGTGGCCGCACCCCTGCGGCCCTGGGAACTGGTCGTCTGGGACGACCCCGTCAACCTGATGAGCTACGTGACGCGCGTCTTCCGCACCTACTTCGGCTACTCCGATCATCAGGCGACGCGTCTCATGCTGGCGGTGCACAACGACGGCCATGCCATCGTGGCCACAGGTCCTCGCGAGACCATGGAAGTGCACGCGCAGGCGATGCACGACTACGGCCTGTGGGCGACCGTACGGGCGGCGACACCGTGACCTCCGAGCCGATGACCATGCGCTTGGCGATCATCGAGGCGCAGCACCTCGTGGCGCTCATCGACGAGTTCGTCGCCCTGCTCGACAGTCCCCGCGATGCGCAGGATGCCGGCGTGCAGCGCCTGAATCCGAACCCGTATCCGGACTCCCCGGACGATGCCGAGCAGTTCCTGCGCTCGACCCGCGACGAGCTGACCGAGAGACGCGTCGCCGCCGCACTGGAGGTGCGTACGGACCTGGAGGCGTTCCTGCAGACGGCGCCGGCGAACGGACGCGGCTCACTCGACGAGTATGCGGTGAAGCTCGCCGACGAGCGAGTCGACGCCTGGATGCGCACGCTGTCCGCCATCCGGCTGGTGCTCGCGGCGCGCCTGGGCATCGAGCAGCAGGACGCGCACGATCCCGAGGATGTGCGATTCGGCGCGTACGACTGGCTCGGCTACCGGCTGGAAGTGCTCGTCCAGCTCGCCGACGAGCACGAGCGCGGCTGAGCGCCGACCCTGCTCAGGGGGTGAGCACGGTCAGGCTCGCAAGCTCTGCCGGCCGGTGCCGCGCCATGTGGTCCTCCTCCTGCAGGGCCCACATGTCCCAGTGATCGCGGAACCCGTCGCCGTCGCGCGCGATGGCTCGTCGACGACGCGACTCGAGGGGTCCGTCGACCCAGACCGTCACGTCCGCCAAGCGCGCCGACGCCGGCGTGAGCGCCCCGCACCCCTCGACGATGAGTCCTCGCGCCGGGTCGACGGCGTGCGACTCCGCCTCGGCGGAGCGCTCCCAGTCCCATCGGCGCCACGTGCCGATGCGGCCGCGCCCGTGCGGCACGAGAACGTCCTCGCGCGCGATCCGCGCACCCTGGGTCAGTCCGTTCCACCCGGGATAGACGGAGTCGAGGGCAAGCAGCTGCACGGGAGTGCGCAGTGGCCAGGCGCGCACCAGGCGCGCCGCCAGACTGCTCTTGCCCGCGCCGCTGCGACCGTCGATGACGACCACGGGGTTCGACGCGGAGACCTCCAGCACCGCCCGGCGGATCCGCTCGGTGGCCGTGGTGAGTTGCGCGTCGAGCGGGTCGGGAACGGGCATCCTCCCACGCTATCGGAGGGCTCATTCCCTGCCGAACGGACGCGGGCCGTCGCTGCCGCCGCGCTCCCCCGTCCGCCCGACATGACGGGCACGGGTGATCGTTCCCACCCCGAACCTCGCTCGCGCATCGTCAAGCGCGTCCTCGAGCCGGCGCTGCTCCTCGTCGTCGTCCCACAGGGCCATGGCTCCGGTGCCGGCCTCTCTCAGCCGCTCGGCACGAACGCCCACCAGCCGCACCGGATCGCGCCGCCCGATCTGGTCGAACAGCGCCACGGCGGTGTCGCCGAGACGCTGCCCCACCTCGGTCGGCTCGGAAAGCGATGTGCTGCGGCTGAGAGTGGTGAAGTCCGCGAAGCGGATCTTGATCGCGACCGCGCCGGCCTGCCAGCCCGAGCTGCGCAGCCGACCGCCCACGCGATCCGCCAGGCGCAGCAACTCTGAGCGCAGCAGATCGGCATCGATGATGTCGCGCTCGAAGGTCTCTTCGTGACCGATGCTCTTCTCGGCCCGCTCGGTCTCCACGGACCGCGCATCCTCTCCCCTGGCCAGCTGCTGCATGCGCTGGGCCAGCGCGGGGCCGACCGCCCGCGCGAGCGCGTCGATCGGGGAATCGCGCACGTCCCTGATCAGGCGGATGCCGCGCCGTTCGAGTGCCTCGACGGCCTTGGGGCCGACGCCCCACATGGCGCCGACCGGCCGTGGGTCGAGGAACTCCTGCGTGCGCGACGCGGGGATGATGAGCATGCCGTCGGGCTTGGAGATGGTCGATGCCATCTTCGCGACGTGCTTGGTGGCCGCGACGCCCACACTGCAGGTGATTCCCACTTCCGCTTCCACCCTCCGGCGCAGCAGCGCCGCGATCTCGCCGGGCGCGCCCCACAGTCGGCGCACCCCGCGCACATCGAGGAACGCCTCGTCGATCGAGAGCGGCTCGACCAGGGGGGTGATGCTGTGGAAGATCTCCATCACCGAGGAGGACACCGCCCGGTAGCGGGTGAAGTCCGGTGGGACGACGCGGGCCTGCGGGCACAGGCGCAGAGCCTGGGACACCGGCATGGCGCTGCGGACGCCGAAGCGGCGCGCCTCGTACGAGGCGCTGGAGACCACAGAACGCCCGTCCGGCGCCCCGATGATCAGCGGAAGACCACGCAGCGACGGATCGTGGAGCACTTCCACGGAGGCGTAGAAGGCGTCCATGTCGACGTGCAGGATCCCGGTGCCGCTGTCATCGGCTCCTTCGGGCGAGACGATGCGTCCCGATCCGTCACCGCGTCCCATGGGTCCATCCTCGTCGGTGCCACCGACATCGTGTCGGTGGCACCGCACGGGTCACTGCGCGGCGCGCTCCAGGATGAGCTCGCGGACGCGGGCGGCATCCGCCTGGCCCCTCATCGCCTTCATCACGGCGCCGATGACCGCACCAGCGGCCTGCACCTTTCCGTCCTTGATCTTGGCCAGCACGTCCGGCTGCGCGGCCAGCGCCTCGTCGATCGCGGCGATCAGTGCGCCGTCGTCCGAGACCACGGCAAGCCCGCGAGCGTCCACGACCTCCTGCGGGGTGCCCTCGTCGGCGATGACGCCCTCGAGGACCTGCCGGGCGAGCTTGTCGGTGAGGGTCCCGGCGTCGATCAGACCCTGCAGGGCCGCGACATCCGCCGGCGACACGAGCGACGACGCCTCACGCTCCTGCGCGTTGGCGACGCGGGTGATCTCGCCCGTCCACCACTTGCGCGCGGCGGCGGGCGACGCGCCGGCGGCGATGGTCGCCTCGACCTCGTCGATCAGACCGCCGTTTCGCACGTCCTGGAACTCCAGGTCGGTGAAGCCCCAGTCGGCCTTGAGTCGGCGACGACGCGCGACGGGCTGCTCCGGCAGGGCCGCACGCAGCTCCTCCACGAGTTCGCGCGACGGCTCCACGGGCAGCAGGTCAGGCTCCGGGAAGTAGCGGTAGTCGTCGGCGTCCGACTTCGGGCGTCCCGGCGAGGTGGTGCCGGTGTCCTCATGCCAGTGACGGGTCTCCTGGATGATCGTGCCGCCGTCGGCGAGGATCTGCGCCTGACGCTGGATCTCGTACCGCACGGCGCGCTCGACCGAGCGCATCGAGTTGACGTTCTTCGTCTCGGTGCGCGTGCCGAGCTTCTCCTGGCCGCGAGGGCGCAGGGACACGTTCGCGTCGCAGCGCAGGTTCCCCCGCTCGAGACGGGCCTCGGAGATGCCGAGGCCGCGCACGATGTCGCGGATCGCGGCGATATAGGCCTTCGCGTACTCGGGAGCGCGGTGCTCGGCGCCGAAGATCGGCTTGGTCACGATCTCCACCAGCGGCACGCCGGCGCGGTTGTAGTCGACGAGCGAGTACTCCGCGCCCTGGATTCGTCCGGTCGCGCCGCCCATATGGGTGAGCTTGCCGGCGTCCTCCTCCATGTGCGCGCGCTCGACGGGGATGGTCACCAGGGTGCCGTCCTCCAGCTCGACCTCGACCGAGCCTTCGAAGGCGATCGGCTCGTCGTACTGCGAGATCTGGTAGTTCTTGCCCAGGTCCGGGTAGAAGTAGTTCTTCCGCGCGAAGCGGCTCGATTCGGCGATCGAGCATCCGAGCGCCAGACCGAGGCTGATCGAGGAGCGCACGGCCGTGGCGTTGACCACCGGCAGCGAGCCGGGAAGCCCCAGATCCACCGGCGCGATGAGCGTGTTCGGGTCGGCGCCGTGGAACTCGTCGTTGGCCGGGTTCGGGGCGTCGGAGAACATCTTGGTGCGGGTGTTGAGCTCGACGTGCACCTCGAAGCCGAGCACCGGCTCGAACAGCTCGAGCGCCTTGTCGTAGTCCATGAGCTTGGCGGTGGCCATCAGCGGGTTCCTCCGAGAATCTGTGCCTTGTCGAGGATCGGGCCGCCCCAGGCATCCACCAGCGCGGCCTCGAGGGCGGCGCCGACGCGGTACAGCCGCGCGTCCTCGCGCGCGGGAGCGAGGAACTGGATGCCGACGGGCAGGCCGTCCTCGACGGCGAGGCCGGACGGGACGGAGATGCCGGGCACGCCCGCGAGGTTCGCCGGAATCGTCGTCAGATCGTTGAGGTACATCTGCAGCGGGTCGTCGATCTTCTCGCCGATGCGGAACGCCGTGGTGGGCGCGGACGGCGTCGCGATCACGTCGACCTGCGCGAACGCGGCGTCGAAGTCGCGCTGGATGAGGGTGCGCACCTTCTGGGCGCTGCCGTAGTACGCGTCGTAGTAGCCCGCCGACAGGGCGTAGGTGCCGAGGATGATGCGGCGCTTCACCTCAGGTCCGAAGCCGGCCTCGCGCGTCGCCGCCATGACGTCCTCGACCGTCGCGCCGCCGTCGGGCGTGACGCGCATGCCGAAGCGCACGGAGTCGAACTTGGCGAGGTTGCTGGATGCCTCGGCCGGGAGGATGAGGTAGTACGCCGCGACGCCGTACTCGAAGTGCGGTGCGGAGATCTCGACGATCTCGGCGCCCTGCGCCTGCATGAGGGCGAGGGATTCGCGGAACGACGCGGCGACCCCGGCCTGGAAACCGGAGTCGGGAAGCTCCCTGATGACGCCGACCCTGAGGCCCTTGAGGACCTGGCCAGACGCACCCTCGCGGGCGGCGGCCGCGAACGACGGCCAGTCCTGCTCGAGCGACGTGGAGTCCTTCGGGTCGTGCCCGCCGATCACATCGTGCAGCAGACCGGCGTCGAGGACGGTGCGGGTCACCGGGCCGACCTGGTCGAGGCTGGAGGCCAGTGCGATCGCGCCGTAGCGGCTGACGCCGCCGTAGGTGGGCTTGATGCCGACGGTGCCAGTGACGTGCGCGGGCTGACGGATCGATCCGCCGGTGTCCGAACCGAGCGCGAGCGGTGCCTCGAACGCGGCCACCGCGGCCGCCGAGCCGCCTCCCGAGCCGCCGGGAATCCGGTCGAGGTCCCAGGGGTTGCGGGTGGGCCCGTATGCGGAGTGCTCGGTGGAGGACCCCATCGCGAACTCGTCCATGTTCGTCTTGCCGAGCGGGATCAGCCCGGCCGCGCGAGAACGGGCGACGACGGTCGCGTCGAACGGCGACATGTAGCCCTCGAGGATCTTCGAGCCGCTCGTGGAGGGCTGATCGGTGGTGACGAGCACGTCCTTGACCGCCAGCGGCACGCCGGCGATGGGGCCCAGCCGCTCGCCGGCGGCGCGGCGGGAGTCGATGGCGCCGGCCGCGGTGAGCGCATGCTCGCTGACGTGCAGGAAGGCGTGCACATCGCCGTCCACGGCGGCGATCCGATCGAGATGGGCCTGCGTCGCCTCGACGCTCGAGATCTCACCGGCGGCGAGCTTCTCGCCCAGTTCCGCGGCGGTCAGGCGGATGATGTCGCTCACTGCTCTTCTCCCAGGATCGCCGTCACACGGAAACGGCCGTCGGCGGTGTCGGGCGCGTTCTGCAGGGTCTGCTCGACCGAGAGGGTCTCTCCGACCTCGTCGGGCCGGAAGACGTTGCTCATCGCGATCGGGTGGCTGGTGGCGGGGACGTCCGGCGTCGCCACCTCCGACACCTTCGCGATGTTGTCGACGATGGCGTCGAGCTGACCGGTCAGCTGGGTCACCTCTTCGTCGGAGAGCTGGATGCGCGCGAGCACGCCGAGATGGCGCACGAGATCAGGGGTGATTTCAGACACCGCACCAGTCTACGAGAGCCGCGCACGACGACACGTATGCTGGGGCCGTGACGACGTTCGTGCCTCCCCGCCCCTGGACCGCCAGCTACGCGGAGGGGGTGCCCGAGGACCTGGCTCCGGTGACCGGATCGCTGATCGACATCGTCGAGGCGTCCGTGCGGGACTACCCCGACTCGCCCGCCCTGCAGTTCTTCGGCCGGGAGACGACGTACCGGGAGATGCAGGACGCCATCGTGCGCGCGGCGGCAGGGCTGCGGGAGCTGGGAGTGCGCGCCGGCGACCCCGTCGCGATCGTGCTGCCCAACTGCCCTCAGCACATCATCGCGTTCTACGCCGTGCTGCGCCTCGGCGCCGTCGTGGTCGAGCACAATCCGCTCTACACACCGCGGGAGCTGCGCAAGCAGTTCGAGGACCACGGCGCCACGCACGCCATCGTGTGGAGCAAGGTCGTCGAGACCGTGCAGGAGTTCCCCGAGGATCTCGCCGTGTCCAGCCTGATCTCGGTGGACGTCACGAAGGCCATGCCACTGGTCACGCGGATGCTGCTGAAGCTGCCCGTCGCGAAGGCGCGGGAGTCGCGGGAAGCGCTCACGGCCCGCGTGCGCGGTGCGATCAGCTGGGACGCACTGGTGGCATCCCCGCCCCTGTCCGAGGCCCATCCTCGACCGGAGACCGACGATCTCGCGATCATCCAGTACACCTCCGGCACGACGGGCACCCCGAAGGGTGCCGCGCTCACGCACCGGAACCTGCTCGCCAACGCCGCGCAGGCTCAGGCATGGGTGCCGTCGATCACACGCGGAGACGGCTGCGTCGTGTATGCGGTGCTGCCGATGTTCCACGCCTACGGCCTCACGCTCTGCCTCACCTTCGCCATGTCCATGGGCGCACGTCTCGTGCTGTTCCCCAAGTTCGATCCCGACCTGGTGCTCGAAGCGACCGAGAAGCATCCTGCGACGTTCCTGCCCCTGGTCCCGCCGATCGCCGAGCGGCTGCTGCGGACCGCGAAAGAGAAAGGCGTCTCCCTTCGCGGAACCGACGTCGCGATCTCCGGAGCGATGGCATTGGCGCACGAACTGGTCGTGCCGTTCGAAGAGGCCTCGGGCGGCTTCCTCGTCGAGGGCTACGGACTCAGCGAGTGCTCGCCGGTGCTGATGGCCAATCCGGTGGCGGACAACCGCGTCGCCGGCACCGTCGGGCTGCCGCTGCCGGGGACGGAGTGCCGCGTCGTCGATCCGGAGGATCCGGCCGTCGACGTGCCCGCCGGCTCCGCCGGCGAGCTCATCGTGCGCGGACCGCAGGTGTTCTCCGGGTACTACGGCAAACCCGAGGAGACCGAGGCGGTGTTCGTCGACGGATGGTTCCGCACCGGCGACATCGTCACGATCGACGAGGCGGGCTTCGTGCGCATCGTGGACCGCATCAAAGAGCTCATCATCACGGGCGGGTTCAACGTGGCTCCGACCGAGGTCGAGGGCGCCCTGCGCCAGCATCCGGACGTACTGGACGCCGCCGTCGTCGGTCTTCCCAGCGACCACTCCGGCGAAGAGGTCGTCGCCGCGATCGTGGTCGACGGAGGCACCGAGGTGGACGTGGAGGCGATTCGCGACTACGCGCGCAGCATCCTCACGCCGTACAAGGTGCCGCGGCGGATCTTCGTCGTCGACGACCTCCCCCGGTCCCTGATCGGCAAGGTTCTGCGACGTCAGGTCAAGGAGCGACTCGTCGCGCTCACCTCGGGCGCCTGAGCGCGCACTGCACCTGCTCAGGTGCAGGTACTATCGTGGGCTGGTGACTGCTGACGATAACGCCGCTGCCGTGCCCGCCGACTCCTCCGAGACCACCGTGTCGCCCTCCGAGGAGTCCGCGAAGCCGGGCTTCGCCGACCTCGGCATCACCGGTCCCGTCCTGAAGGCCATCCGGGATCTCGGCTACGAGACCCCTTCGCCCATCCAGGCCGCCACCATCCCGCTGCTACTCGAGGGCCGCGACGTGCTCGGCACGGCGCAGACCGGCACGGGCAAGACCGCGGCGTTCGCGCTCCCCGTGCTCGAGAACCTCGATCTCTCGCAGAAGACGCCGCAGGCGCTCGTGCTGGCCCCCACGCGCGAGCTGGCGCTGCAGGTCTGCGAGGCTTTCGAGTCGTACGCGTCCCGTATGAAGGACGTTCGCGTGCTGCCCGTGTACGGCGGGCAGGGTTATGGCGTACAGCTGTCGGCCCTGCGCCGTGGCGTGCACATCGTCGTCGGCACGCCCGGACGCATCATGGACCACCAGGCCAAGGGCACCCTGGATCTGTCCGAACTGAAGTACCTCGTGCTCGACGAGGCCGACGAGATGCTCAAGATGGGCTTCGCCGAGGACGTCGAGCAGATCCTCGCCCAGACACCCGCCGACAAGCAGGTCGCGCTGTTCTCCGCGACGATGCCCTCGACGATCCGACGCCTCGCGCAGCAGTACCTGAACGCGCCGGAGGAGATCGCCATCACGGCGAAGACCACGACGAACCAGAACATCACCCAGCGCTATCTCGTGGTGTCTTACGCGCAGAAGGTGGATGCCCTCACCCGCATCCTCGAGGTGGAGAACTTCGACGGCATGATCGTGTTCGTCCGCACGAAGAACGAGACCGAAACGCTCGCCGAGAAGCTGCGCGCCCGCGGCTACTCGGCCGCCGCCATCAACGGTGACGTGCCGCAGGTGCAGCGTGAGCGCAGCGTGAACCAGCTCAAGGACGGCAAGCTCGACATCCTCGTCGCCACGGACGTCGCCGCCCGCGGTCTCGACGTCGAGCGCATCAGCCACGTCGTGAACTTCGACATCCCCACCGACACGGAGTCGTACGTGCACCGCATCGGCCGCACCGGCCGTGCCGGTCGCAGCGGAGACGCGATCAGCTTCATCACGCCTCGCGAGCGCTATCTGCTGCGACACATCGAGAAGGCGACCAGGCAGCAGCCCGCGCAGATGCAGCTGCCGACCACCGAGGACGTGAACTCCACCCGCCTGGCGCGTTTCGACGACGCCATCACGGCCGCTCTCGAGGAGAGCTCGCGCATCGAGGCGTTCCGCGACATCATCGCCCACTACGTCCGCAACCACGACGTGCCCGAAGCGGACGTCGCGGCGGCGCTCGCCGTGGTCGCCCAGGGCGAGACCCCGCTGCTGCTGGACCCGGAGCGCGACGAGCTGTCCAGGGCAGTGGAGCGCGACAACCGGCCGCCGCGGGAGCGCCAGGAGCGGCCGGACCGCAGCCCGCGCGATCGGCGCGGGCGCGGCGACTACGCCGCCTACCGCATCGAGGTGGGCCGACGGCATCGTGTGGAGCCCCGCCAGATCGTCGGCGCGCTCGCGAACGAGGGAGGACTCGGCCGGGACGACTTCGGGGCCATCGCGATCAAGCCGGACTTCTCCATCGTCGAGCTGCCGGTGAACCTCGACCCGGCGGTGCTCGACAAGCTCCGCGACACCCGGATCTCTGGCCGGCTCATCGAGATCAAGCCGGATCGGGGAGTGCCGAGCCGGCGTGCTCCTCGCGACGGCGACACGCGAGGTCGGGACGAGCGGCCGTCCCGCAAGCCCCGCCACAAGTACTGAACGGCTCGCGCGGCGCGGTGCGCGCTGCCGCGGGTCCATCTCGGATCAGTTGCGCGCCCCATCCCCCAGCGGGGTGATCGGTGGGACACTCATCGGCGCCATCCCGTAGATCTGCGCCGCTCGCTGCCGGAAAGCGAAGACGAGCGCACCGTGCACGGCGGCCTCATCCCCGAGTCGGGCCTGCACGACGAGAATCTCCGCGGCCACCTGAAGGTGCCGCGCGACAGCATGTCGCAACGGAGACAGGAATTCCTCGCGCGCCCGCGACAGGCCGCCGCCGACGACCACTCTCGCCGGGTCGACGGCCATGACGAGGATCGCGAGCGCGCGCCCGAGCCGGTTCACGAACGTCCCGAGCTCGTCCTGCGCCGCCGCGTCGCCGTCGCGGGCGCGCGAGAAGACCTCGGCAGCCGTGCGTCCGTTCGTCCAGGAGATCTGGCCGGAATCGGTGCGCAGCTCCGGAAGTACGAGGCGCCCGATGTCTCCCGCCACATCGTGGACGCCCCGTCGCGCCTCCCCGGCGAGGATGAGCCCTATGGCGATCCGATTGCCCACGGACACGTACAGCACGTCGTCGACGAGCTGAGCCGCACCGAGATGGTGCTCGGCGACCGCGGCGAGGCGCACGCCGTTGTCGACCGCGACGGCCGCACCCAGTCCGCGCGCCAGATGATCGCCGATATCGGCTCCCGACCACTCGGGGATGACGACCGAGTTGAGCACGATCCCGCTCTCGCTGACGATGCCGGGCAGCGCAAGTCCCGCAGCGCGCAGCTTCTCCATCGGGATGCCGGCGGCGCGCAGCGCCTCCCTCACCTCGTCCACGACCGCGGCGAGCTTCGACTCCCCGCCGCGCTGCGCGCTCACCCCGGGACCGGAGTGATCTGCGATCACCTCGCCACTCAGATCGGAGACGACCACTCGGATGCTCGCGGTGCCCACGTCGACGCCGGCGACGCACCCGGATCCGGCATCGAAGGAGTACGACCATGACGGCCTGCCGACGCCGGCGCGCCCGGTCAGCGCGCGCGTGACGGTTCCGGCATCGATCAGGGTCCCGAGCACGTTCTCCACCGAGGTGCGAGACACATGGAGCGTCCGAGCCAGGACGTTGACGGTCGCCGGCCCCGCGTCCCGCAGTTGCGCGACCGTCAGCGCGGCGATGGATGAAGGATGCGGTCTGCTCAATGCTCTTCCCTCCTCCGCGTTGCCCCAGCCGTAACGATATTCACATCCGCGGGTCCCTGCCAGGGAGACAAGCACCCGGTCGACATTGCGAATTTTCACATCACGGTGTTGAATTAGGCCAACCCACCCCAACGAGGAGCGACGATGACCTCTCGGCCCACTCTGGATCACAGCGCAGCAGCACCGTCGAAGAGGAGATTCCTCTCATCGATCGGTCCGGCCTTCATCACGGCGGCGCTGGTCTTCGGCCCCGGTTCGATCGCCACGGCGAGTTCCATGGGAGCGTCCTTCGGCTACGAGCTGCTCTGGGTTCCCGTGATCGCCACCGTCCTGATGCTCTGCTTCGTGAACATCGGAGTGCGCATCGGCCTGACCACCGACAAGAGCATCCTCGGCACAGTCGCGCATCGGCTCAGCGGACTCGTCGCCGTCGTCGTGGGAATCGGATCGTTCCTCGTCGTGACCTCGTTCCAGGCCGGCAACTCCGCGGGCACAGGCGCCGCGGGCCAGCTGCTGTTCGGCGGTGACCCTCGCATCTTCGCGATCGTCTTCACCGTGATCGCGCTGGTGTTCGTGTGGACGCCCCGGTTCTATCCGGTGCTCGAGAAGCTGATGATCGTGATCATCATCGTCCTACTCGTCGCGATGGTCACGACCGCGGTCGTGACCAGCCCGGATCCGGCGGCGATGCTCGCAGGTCTGGTGCCCCGCATGCCCGAAGGATCCACCACCCTGATCGTGGGGCTCGCCGCCACCACGTTCTCGGTGGTCGGAGCCATGTACCAGATCCAGCTCGTGCGCGAGAAGGGCTGGACCGCCGCGGACTTCCGCGACGCCCGCCGCGACGCCGTGGTCGGCTCGCTCATCCTCGGCGTCCTCTCGGCGGTGATCATGGTCGCCGCCGCTGCCACGCTGAACCCCCAGGGGATCTCGGTGTCGTCCCCCGCGGCACTCGCACAGATCCTCGAGCCGATCGGCTCATGGGCCGTGGTCCTCTTCGCGATCGGGCTGTGGTGCGCGGCGTTCTCATCCCTGGTCGGCAACTCGACCATCGGGGGGACGATGCTCGCGGGCGTGTTCCGGATCGACAGGGGCGGCATCTCCTCCGTGCCCGTGAAGATCTGCATCTCGCTCGTCATCGTGCTCGGCGGGGTGGTCGCCGCGGTCTTCGGCGGAATCCCCATCCAGCTCATCGTCGTCGCACAGTCGGTGACGATCCTCGCCGTGCCCCTGATCGGCGTGGTGATGGTGCTTCTGGGCCGCCACAGCGATCGAGGATCGCTTCGAATCAGCGCACCGCAGCTGGCGCTGTCGCTCTTCGGTGTCGCGTTCCTGCTCTTCCTCGCGGTCACGTACCTGATCAATCTGCTCGGGTGACGCGGTCAGGCAGGGGACGCCTTCTGTCTGGCGAGGGTCGCGGCCAAGCGACGCGCCATCCACGCGGATGTCCACAGTGGCATCGTCCGGGTCGATCCCGGGGTCCGCGATCAGCGGGCCGCGTTTCATGCGAGCGCGTCCGGCCCCTCGGTCACGAGGATGTGGAACTGAGCGGCATCCAGAATCCGGATGCCCAGCTCCTCCGCCTTCCCGAGCTTCGAGCCGGCTCCCGGACCCGCTGCGACGAAGTCGGTCTTCTTCGAGACGGAGGATGCCGCCTTGCCGCCCGCCTTGATGATCGCCTCCTGCGCGCCCTCACGCGTGTAGCCCTCCAAGCTCCCCGTCGCGACCACGGTGAGCCCGTCCAGCACCCCGCCCCCGACGGCCGCCGCGCCGGGACCGGGATGCCCGGGGGTGGACCACTGCACCCCGGCGTCAGCCCATCGCGAGATGATCTCCTGGTGCCAGTCGACCTCGAACCAGTCCAGGAGCGAATCGGCGATGATGCCGCCCACGCCCTCGACGCCGGCGAGCTCGTCACGTGAGGCGGAGCGGATCGCGTCGAGCGACCCGAACCACTGGGCCAGCGCGCGCGCCGCGACCGGACCGACGTGGCGGATGTTGAGCGAGACGAGAAGACGCCAGAGATCCTTGGTCTTCGCCTTCTCGAGCTCGGCGAGCAGCGTGACCGCCTGCGACGACGGTTGCGGCCCCTCGACACCCTGCTTCTTCTCGGCAGCGGTGGGGTTGCGGCGGAACGGGGCGCGGGTCTTGACGACACCGTCCTCGTCCTCCTTCGGCAGGCCGGTCTCGGAGTCGCGCACGATCACCTCGATCGGCACGATCTGCTCGAGGGTGAGATCGAACAGCCCCGCCTCGGTGACCAGGGGCGGGACGGCCGGCCGACTGGGCTGGGTGAGGGCCGCGGCGGTGACCTCGCCCAGAGCCTCGACATCGAGCGCGCCGCGCGAGCCGATGTGCTCGACGCGTCCGCGCACCTGCGCGGGACACGATCGCGCGTTCGGGCATCGCAGGTCGATGTCGCCCTCTTTCATGGGGCGCAGCGGGGTGCCGCACTCGGGGCACTCGGCGGGCATCACGAACTCGCGCTCGGTGCCCTGACGCTTCTCCACAACGGGCCCCAACACCTCGGGGATGACGTCGCCCGCTTTGCGGAGCACGACGGTGTCGCCGATGAGCACTCCCTTGGCCTTGACGACGTCCTTGTTGTGAAGGGTCGCCTGCCGCACCACGGAACCCGCGACCTGCGCCGGAGCCATCACGGCGAACGGGGTCGCACGGCCGGTCCGGCCCACCGAGACGACGATGTCGAGCAGCGTGGTCTGCACCTCCTCGGGCGGGTACTTGAATGCGATCGCCCACCGCGGGGCCCGGCTGGTCATGCCCAGCTCGTCGTGCAGCGCCAGCTCGTCCACCTTCACGACGATGCCGTCCAGCTCGTGCTCGATGTCGTGCCGGTGCTCGCCGAAGTGCTCGACGAACGCGACGACCTCGTCGATGCCGTGGCAGACCTTCAGGTGCGGGCTGGTGGGCAGTCCCCACGAGGAGATCAGCTCATACACCTGGCTCTGCGCGGCGACCGGAGGGTTCGGCCATGCGCCGATGCCATGCACGTACAGCGAGAGGGAGTCGACCCGCAGCAGGCCCGCCTCGTGCTCCAGGCCCGCCTTCTTGTCCAGCTGCTGCCGCAGTCCGCCGCTGGCGGCGTTGCGCGGATTCGCGAACGACGGGAATCGGCGGGCCGCCGCCGTTCGCGCCTTCTCCTCGTCGAACGGACGCTTCGCCCCGGTGCGCGCCTCCCACCGGGCCAGGGCGTCGGCGAAGGCGCGTTCGCGGAACTCGGCCTGGGCGGCGTTCAGTCGTTCGAACGCGGCGACCGGAATGAAGACCTCGCCGCGCACCTCGACGATCGCGGGGTGTCCCTCACCGCTCAACCGCGCGGGGATGTCGGCGAGGCGCAGCGCATTGTCGGTGACGATCTCGCCCACCCGCCCGTCTCCGCGGGTCGCAGCGGAGGTCAGGACACCGTGCTCGTAGCGCAGGTTGATGGCGAGCCCGTCGATCTTCAGCTCGGTGAGCCACGCGACCTCGCGCCCGGCGGCCGCCTGCGTCTTGGCCGCCCATTCGCGCAGCTCGTCGAGGGAGAAGACGTTGTCGAGACTCAGCATCCGCTCGGCATGCTCGATCGTGTCGAGCCCGGTCGCCTCGGCCGCGCCGACCATCTGCGTCGGCGAATCCTGCCCCTGCAGCTCGGGATGCAGACGTTCGATCTCTTCGAGCCGGCGCATCCATCCGTCGTAGGTCGCGTCGTCGACGAGCGAGGTGTCTCGCCCGTAGTAGGCGTCCTTGGCTTCGAGGATGCGAGTGGTCAGCTCCTCCGCCTCCGCGCGAGCGGCTTCCAGCGAGATGTTCTCCGGCACCCCGCAAGTCTACGAGCGGCCGCCGACGTCCACGAGACCGAGCCCGTGCGGCACGTCGATCTCGACGACCGCAGCGTGTGCGGGACGCGTCAGGCCTCGACCGGAACGGCGGAGACGGTGGTGTCGATGGTGAACTGACCGAGCACCCGGGTGCCGATGTACAGCACGGCGCTCTGTCCGGGAGCCACGCCGTCCAGGGGCTCGTCCGGCACGACCCGGACGCCCGTCGCCGTCACGAAGGCGCTGGCCGGCACCGGCTCGGCGTGCGCCCGGATCTGCACCTCGCAGGCGAACTCGGATGCGGGGGGCGCTGCTCCTGCCCAGGAGTGCCGCTCGCCTGAGATCTCGGCGATCGCCAGCGCCTCCTTCGGGCCGACCACGACGGTGTTCGTGACCGGCCGCACCTCCAGCACGAACCGGGGCTTCCCGTCGGCCGCGGGCACGCCGAGGCGCAGCCCGCGCCGCTGCCCGACCGTGAAGGCGTGGGCGCCCTCGTGCGTGCCGATCACGGATCCGGAGCGGTCGACGACGTCGCCCGTCTGCGCACCCACCTTCTCGGCGAGCCAGCCGCGCGTGTCGCCGTCGGGGATGAAGCAGATGTCGTGGCTGTCCGGCTTCTGCGCCACGCTGATGCCGCGCTCGGCCGCCTCTGCCCGCACGATCGCCTTGGAAGGCGTGGAGCCGAGCGGGAAGTAGGTGTGCGCGAGCTGCTGCGCGTTGAGGACGCCGAGCACGTACGACTGGTCCTTGGCGGCGTCGGATGCCCGGTGCAGCTCCAGCCCGTCGGCGCCGTCGACGAGCGTCGCGTAGTGCCCGGTGCAGACGGCATCGAACCCGAGCTCGATCGCGCGCTCGAGGAGCGCGGCGAACTTGATCTTCTCGTTGCAGCGCAGGCACGGGTTCGGTGTGCGTCCGGCCTGGTACTCCGAGATGAAGTCATCGATCACGTCGTCACGGAAGCGCTCGGAGAAGTCCCAGACGTAGAACGGGATCCCGAGCAGGTCCGCGACACGTCGCGCATCCAGTGCGTCCTCGACGGTGCAGCATCCCCGGCTGCCGGTGCGCAGCGTGCCGCCGGCGCGCGAGAGCGCGAGGTGCACACCGACGACGTCGTGCCCGGCTTCGACGGCGCGCGCCGCCGCCACCGCCGAGTCCACGCCACCGCTCATCGCCGCCAGAACACGCATGGCGTCCAGTCTACGAGCGTGCGGCTGACCGGGCGCCGGATGCCCGCTCGTAGACGTCGGCGATCACAGCGAGCACCGCATCGACGTCTTCGTCGCCCGAGGTGCGCCCCAGCGTGAACCGCAGGGCGCTGCGCGCCTCCTGCTCGCTGCGCCCCATCGCCAGCACGACGTGCGAGGGCTCCGCGACCCCCGCCTGACAGGCCGAGCCGGTGGATGCCGCGATGCCGGCCGCGTCCAGCAGGAACAGCAGGCTCTCCCCCACCGCATCCGGGAACAGCAGGTGCGCGTTGCCCGGCAGGCGGTCGGTCGGATCCCCCAGCAGCACCGCAGAAGGCACGGCCGAGCGGATGCCTGTGATCAGCCGGTCGCGCAGGGCTCTCAGCCGCGCGGTCTCGGCCTCGCGTTCCTCCTCGACCGCCTCCAGGGCCGCCGCGAACGCCGCCGCACCGGCGACGTCCTGGGTGCCCGCCCGCAGGCCGCGCTGCTGCGCACCGCCGTGCAGGAGCGGGGCCAGACGCGCCGAGCGGGCCACGACCAGCGCCCCCGTCCCGACCGGCGCCCCGATCTTGTGCCCGGCGACGCTCATGGCGACCAAGCCGGAAGCGGCCGGAGCTGCGCCGCGGAGGCGGCGGAAGGACAGCGGGAGGTGCCCCCACGCGGCGATCGCATCCAGGTGCAGCGGCACGCCGGCAGCCGCGGCCACGGCGGAGAGGCCGGCGGCGTCGTTGATCGTGCCCGACTCGTTGTTGGCGATCAGCGCGGTGGCAACCGCAGCGCCGCCCAGCGCCGCGGTGAACGCCGCGAGGTCGATGTGCGCACGCCCGTCGACCCGAACCGCCCGGACCTGCGCGCCGTCCTCCGCCAGCGAGGCGACCGTGTCCGTCGTGGCGTGGTGCTCGGCATCCGGAAGGACCACGGCATCCGTCCCCGCCGTGCGCGAGCGCCACAGCCCCTGCAGGGCGGTGTTGACCGACTCCGTGCCGCCGGAGGTGAAGATCACCTCGATCGCATCGCACCCGAGCACCGCCGCCGCCCGCTCCCTAGACTCCTCGAGCACGCGCCGGGCGTGCTGTCCTGCGCCGTGCGTCGAGGACGCGTTCCCCGGCACCTCCGCAGCGGCCAGCCACGCATCCCTGGCCTCCGGGCGGAGGGGCGACGTCGCCGCGTGATCGAGGTAGAAGCGCATGACACCATTGTCCCCCGCTCGCACCTACCGCGGGCCCGACGGGACCGGGGATCAGCCATCACGGCATCCGGGTTCACGACACGGGTCGGCACCCGTTTAGGCTGTTCTCCATGCCCGCGACGTCCACGCCTCCCCTGGGAGGATCCGTCCTCGACGATCTCGGCGTCCGTCTGCACGACGGCGTCGGCACGATCCGCGTCTGGTCACAGCACGCGGCATCGGTCGAACTCGTGATCTTCGATGCCGACGACCTGGACTGGGAGACCGCGCAGGTGCCCCTGGAACGGCGACCCGGCGGTGTCTGGGAGGCAACCACAGAGCTGCTGCAGCCGGGTACGCGGTACGCGCTGCGCGTGGACGGACCGCACGGGCCCGGTCACGTGTTCAACTCCGAGACGCTGCTGCTGGACCCCTACGGCCGAGGACTCGCCCAGGGCGACGGCTACGAGGAGTGGCGCTCGGTCGTGATCGAAGACGGTTTCGACTGGGGCGACGTGCGAAAGCCCGGCGTTCCGATGGACCGCACCGTCATCTACGAGGGCCACATCAAGGGCCTGACCAAGCGGCACCCCGACGTGACTCCCGCCCTGCACGGCACATACGCCGGCCTCGCGCACCCGGCCATGATCGAGTACCTCCTCTCATTGGGCGTCACCGCGATCGAACTGCTGCCGGTGCACGCGTTCGTGCCGGAGCCCCGGCTGCTGGAGCGCGGGCTGACCAACTACTGGGGCTACAACACCCTCAGCTTCTTCTCCCCCCACACCGCTTACGCCAGCGAGACCGCCCGCAAGGGCGGCCCGGAGGCGGTGCTCGCGGAGTTCAAGGGCATGGTCAAGCTGCTGCACGAAGCCGGGATCGAGGTGATCCTCGACGTCGTGTACAACCACACGAGCGAGGAGGGTATCGGCGGTCCGCGTTCGAGCTTCCGCGGCATCGACAACGCCTCCTATTACCGCCAGCAGGCCGACGGCACCTATATCGACACGACAGGCGTCGGCAACACGCTCGACACGTCGACGGACGCCGCCGCACGCCTCGTCCTCGACTCCCTGCGGTACTGGGCCGGCGAGATGCAGATCGACGGATTCCGGTTCGATCTCGCCTCGGCACTCGGACGAGACGCGAACCACGAGTACGACCGAGAGCATCCGCTGCTCGCGGCGATCCGCGAGGATCCGCTGCTGCAGGATGTGAAGATCATCGCCGAACCCTGGGACGTGGGCCTGGGCGGGTGGCAGACCGGCAACTTCCCGGACGGCTGGAGCGAATGGAACGACCGCTACCGGGACCGGGTCCGCAACTTCTGGCTCAGCGACATCGACTACGCCCGCCGAGCTTCCGCTCCGGTCGGCATCGGCGGTTTCGCGAATCGCCTCGCCGGTTCGGCGAACACCTACAGCGAGGAGCGCGGGCCGCTGGCGAGCATCAACTTCGTCACCGCGCACGACGGCTTCACGCTGCACGACCTCGTCGCCTACGACGTCAAGCACAATGAGGCCAACGGTGAGGACAACCGCGACGGCGCCGACATGAACCGTTCGTTCAACCACGGCGTCGAGGGGCCGACCGACGATCCCACGATCCTCGCCCTGCGACGCAAGGCCATGCGCAACCTCATGGGCACTCTGCTGCTCTCCGCCGGCATCCCCATGATCACCGCCGGCGACGAGTTCGGGCGCACCCAGCGCGGCAACAACAACGCGTACTGCCAGGACTCGCCGATCAGCTGGCTGAACTGGGAGCACGAGCCCTGGCAGAAGGACCTGCTCGCGCACATCTCGCTGCTCACCCGCCTGCGCGCAGAGAACCCGGCACTGCGACCCGGCCGGTACGCGCGCCTCGGCGAGCACATCCCCGAATCCAGCGTGATGGACTGGTTCGACCAGAACGGCGAGACCATGGAGGTCGAGCAGTGGAACGACCCCCGCAATCGCACGCTGCAGTACGTGGCGGCGAGTGTGCCCGAAGACGGATCCTCCAATCGCATCCTGCTGATCGTCCACGGCACGGAGGCGCCCATCGACGTGCGCCTGCCCGACTCCATCGACGGCGCGAGCTCGTTCGTGCAGCTCTGGTCGAGCGCGGACGAGGCCCCGTCCACAGAGGGACGACGCTGCTCGCCGGGCGACGTCATCCCCATCCCCGGGACGTCGATGCGCCTGTTCCGGGTGGAGTGAGCAGCCCGCCTCGGCGGATGCGCGACGCGCTCAGCGGGGGCGTGACGCGCCCCACGCCGAGCGGTACATTCAAGGTGTGGCAGCACGAACCGCTCTCGAACCCGCGGCGCTGAGAAGCCCCGCCCGGATTCCCCTGCGGTCCGCCGCGGAGACCGACGCGGGTCAGGGAGCGCGGACCGGACGCATCCCGCTCTTCGACCCGTCGCCCCGCGTGCCGCACGGCCATCCCGCCAAGGCCTTCACCGGAGAGGTGGTGCCCTTCAGCATCGTCTGCTTCCGCGAGGGCCACGATCGCATCGGTGTGCATCTGCGGTTGAAGGACCCCGCCGGCGCCGAAACGCTGCACCGGCTCAGCGCGCTCGAGGACGGATCCGACCGCTGGCGCACCGAGATCGCGATCGACCGCACCGGCGAGTGGCAGTACCGCTTCGAGGGCTTCGCCGACGACTTCGCGACCTGGGCGCATGCAGCCGCGGTCAAGGCGGAGGCGAACGTGGACATCGAGGTCATGTGCGCGCTCGGCGAGACACTGCTCACGTCCGCTGCGGCGGAGAAGGACCGCCCGGCCACCGAGCGCACCCTGCTGCGGGCGGCGGCGAAACGGCTGCGCCCCGCCGGCGCCGCCGCTCTGACGGCTGTGGCGACCGACGATGCCGTCGCCGACGCCTTCACGGCCCGCCCAATCGCCTCGCTCGGCTCGAGCACACCGTGGCTGACACTGGCCGTGGATCGACGCCTCGCGGGTGTGGGTGCCTGGTACGAGTTCTTCCCCCGATCGGAAGGAGCAGTCCGCCGCAAGGACGGCACGATCAAGAGCGGCACCTTCACCACGGCGGCCAAGCGCCTGCCGGGCGTGGCGGGCATGGGCTTCGACGTGCTCTACCTCGTGCCCATCCACCCGATCGGCACCACGAACCGCAAGGGACGCAACAACACCCTGGTCACCGAGCCCGGGGACCCCGGCTCGCCCTATGCCATCGGATCCGCCGATGGAGGGCATGACGCCATCCACCCTGAGCTCGGCACCGAGAAGGACTTCCGTGCCTTCGTGCGTGCGGCGCAGAAGCAGGGCCTGGAGGTCGCCCTCGACCTCGCCCTGCAGGCTTCGCCCGACCACCCGTGGGTGACAGAACATCCGGAGTGGTTCACCACTCTTCCCGACGGCACCATCGCGTACGCCGAGAACCCGCCGAAGAAGTACCAGGACATCTACCCGCTGAACTTCGACAACGATCCCGCGGGCATCTCCGCCGAGATGCTGCGGGTCGTGATGCACTGGGTCGGTCTGGGCGTGAAGATCTTCCGCGTCGACAACCCGCACACCAAGCCGCTGCGCTTCTGGGAGTGGCTCATCGCCGAGGTCAACGCCGCCGACCCCGACGTGATCTTCCTGGCCGAGGCGTTCACCCGCCCCGCCGTCATGCGGGCGCTCGCCGCCGTCGGGTTCCAGCAGAGCTACTCGTACTTCACCTGGCGCAACACCAAGGCCGAGCTGGAGGAGTTCCTCGGCAGCGTCTCGCACGAGACGAGCGACTACATGCGGCCGAATCTGTTCGTGAACACCCACGACATCCTCACCGAGTACCTGCAGTTCGGCGGCCGCGCGGCCTACCGCATCCGCGCGTGCATCGCCGCGACCGCGGCCCCCGTGTGGGGCGTCTACGCCGGGTACGAGCTGATCGAGAACGTCGCCCGCCCCGGTTCCGAGGAGAACATCGACAACGAGAAGTACGAGTTCAAATTCCGTGACTGGGACGGCGCCGAGGAGCGCGGCGAGTCTCTCGCTCCCCTGCTGCGCCGGCTCAACGAGATCCGGCGCGCCCATCCCGCACTGCAGCAGCTTCGCAACATCTCCTTCCACTGGAGCGACGACGATTCGGTGCTCGTCTACTCGAAGCACCTGGACGCCGCCTTCACCGGCACCGGAGCCGCCGACACGATCATCGTGGTCGCGAACCTCGATCCGCACTCGGTGCGCGAGACGACCGTGCACCTCGACACCCGCATCTGGGGCGTCGAGCCGGGCGAGACCTTCGAGGTGGAGGACCTGCTGACGGGCGCGGTCTGGACCTGGACCGACCACGACTACGTGCGACTCGACGCCTTCGCCGAGCCGGTGCACATCCTGAAGGTGAAGGAGCGATCATGAGCCATCTCGAGGACGTCTCGGCATCCGCCGACTGGATCGGCATCGCCCAGGGCGCGCATCACGACCCGCATTCCGTGCTGGGGCCGCATCCCGAGACGGATGCCGTCGGCCGCACCACCACGACCGTGCGCGTGCGAAGGCCCCTGGCGCGCCGCGCCGAGCTCGTCTTCGAGGACGGCACCCGGCTCGAGCTCGTGCACGTCGCACACGGCATCTGGGAGGCCCGTCACGACGGCCCTCCCCTGGCCTACCGGATCGCCACTTCGTACGACGACGGCGATGAGCACCTCGCCGGCGACCCCTACCGCCATCTCGCCGCGCTCGGCGAACTGGACCTGCACCTCATCGCCGAGGGTCGCCACGAGCGACTCTGGCAGGTGCTCGGCGCTCATCCGCGCGCGCTCGACGGCGACACAGGGGTGGACTTCGCCGTCTGGGCCCCGAACGCTTCGGCCGTGCGCGTGATCGGCGACTTCAACGACTGGAACGGCGAAGGACACGCCATGCGGTCGATGGGCGGCAGCGGAGTCTGGGAGCTGTTCGTCCCCGGCGTGGTGGTGGGAAGCAGGTACAAGTACGAGATCCTCTCCCAGACCGGCCGCTGGCTGGCGAAGGCCGATCCGATGGCGCAGGAGGCGGAGGTGCCGCCGGCGACGGCATCCGTCGTCACCCTGAGCGCCTACCGCTGGAACGATGCCGCATGGCTGACACGACGCGCCGCGACGCACGCGGTCGCACACCCCATGTCGGTCTATGAGGTGCATCTCGGATCGTGGCGGGGCGGCCTGGGCTACCGCGATGCCGCCGATCCGCTCATCGAGCACGTGCAGGCGACGGGCTTCACCCATGTCGAGTTCATGCCGCTGGCGGAGCATCCGTTCGGAGGGTCCTGGGGGTACCAGGTCTCGGGGTACTACGCCGCGACCAGCCGCTTCGGCTCCCCCGACGATCTTCGGTACCTGATCGACCGGCTGCACCAGGCCGGCATCGGCGTGATCATGGACTGGGTCCCCGGCCATTTCCCGAAGGACGACTTCGCCCTCGCCCGTTTCGACGGCCGGGCGCTGTACGAGCACGCCGACCCGCGCCGCGGCGAGCATCAGGACTGGGGAACGCTGATCTTCGACTACGGACGCAACGAGGTGCGCAACTTCCTCGTGGCGAACGCGCTGTACTGGCTCAGCGAGTTCCACGTGGACGGGCTGCGCGTCGACGCCGTCGCCTCGATGCTGTACCTCGACTACTCCCGCAAGGACGGGGAGTGGGAGCCGAACGTCCACGGGGGGCGGGAGAACCTCGAGGCGATCCGCTTCCTGCAGGAGGTCAATGCCACCGCCTACCGGTTGCACAAGGGCATCGTCATGATCGCCGAGGAGTCCACCGCGTTCCCCGGTGTGACGGCTCCCACCGATCACGCGGGTCTCGGCTTCGGCTTCAAATGGAACATGGGCTGGATGAACGACTCCCTCGTGTACATGAAGAGGGACCCACTGCACCGCTCGCACCATGAGGGCGAGATCACCTTCTCGTTCGTCTACGGCTTCGGCGAGAACTACATGCTGCCCATCAGCCATGACGAGGTCGTGCACGGCAAGGGCAGCCTGATCGCCCGAATGCCCGGCGATCATCACCACAAGCTCGCGAACGTGCGCGCCTACCTGGGGTACATGTGGGGCCACCCGGGCAAGAAGCTGCTGTTCATGGGGCAGGAGTTCGGCCAGATCGGCGAGTGGTCCGCCGATCGGGAGCTCGACTGGTGGCTGCTCGATCAGCCGTCGCACGCGCAGCTGCAGCGATTCGTGAGCGCGATGAACGGCGTGTACCGCAGGCAGGCGCCGCTGTGGGAGAGGGACAACGACAGCACGTCCTTCACGCGCCTCGGGGCGCCGAGCTGGGATCCCAGCGTGGTGGCGTTCGAGCGCAGGGATGCCCATGGCGGCCGCCTCGCCGTCGTGACGAACTTCGCCGGCGTCACGCGCACCGGCTACCGGCTCGCGCTCTCGGAGGAGGGCGAGTGGCAGGAGGTCCTGAACACGGATGCCGCGGAGTACGGCGGCGGCGATGCGGGAAACCTCGGGCTCGTCGAAGCGCGCAGGGACACCGATGACGCTCCCGCCATCGCCTCGATCACGCTGCCGGCGCTGTCGACGATCTGGTTCCGGCACCAGCCGGAACCGCATGTCCCGACGCCCAGCCGGTACTGACCCGACCGGGCGCGCGTGCGCCTCGCCCGGTCAGAAGAGCAGGGAGGCCAGGCGCGTGCGAGCCGAGGCGACGCGCGGATCCGCGGAGCCGATGAGGTCGAACAGCTCGACCAGCCGCTCACGCACCGTCGCCCGCTGCTCCGGCGCGACGGCGGAGAACAGCTCGAGGAGCCGTGAGAACGCGTCGTCGACATGTCCGCCCGCGAGGTCGAGGTCCGCGACCCGGAACTGGGCCTCGACATCAAGAGGAGCAGCCGCGGCGGCCGCTCGCACCTCCTGAAGGTCGAGTCCCTGAACGCGGTCGAGCAGGCGCACCTGGCCCAGTCCGGCCTTGGCGTCCTCGTCGCGCGGATTCTCGGCCAGGGCGCGCTGGTACGCCGTGATCGCCCGCGCGTAGTCGCCCGCCTCGATCGCGGCGAACGCCTCGGCGTGCAGCGGTGGAAGCGGGGCCTCCTCGGCCTCCTCGGCCGGAGCTTCCTCGCCGCCCCCGGCGGGAACGGTGCCGGTCACGCCGTTCTGCGCGGCGACCTCGAGCAGGCGTCCGAACACCTCGCGCACCTGCTCCTCGGGCACCGCACCGGTGAACATCGGCACCGGCTGCCCGCCGATCAGCGCCACGACCATGGGAATGGACTGGGCACGGAACGCCTGCGCGATCTGCGGATTCGCATCCACATCCACCTTCGCGAGCACCACCCGGCCGGCGAGGTCGCGAGCGACCTTCTCGATGATCGGGCTCAGCTGCTTGCACGGCCCGCACCACTCCGCCCAGAGGTCGACCACCACCGGCACCGAGCGGGACAGCTCGAGGATCTCGCCGAAGGTCGCGTCGGTCACATCGACGACGACGCCCCCGGATGCCTGCGAAGCGCCGTCCTGGGCGGCCGCGGCGTCCTGCGGCGCCGAAGGCTGCGCAGCTCTGCCGCGCAGCGAGGACAGGTCGACGGCGCCGCGCAGGGCGGCTGCGGAAATCTCGGTCACTTGATCACCTTCACGCTGAGGAGGTCCTGATGGTAGGCCAGCAGACGGATCTGCTCGTTGGAGCCCTGGGCGGGAACCGCGAAGAACAGCTGCATCCCGTAAGCGGTGACGTAGCCCTTCGCGGACTCCTTCACGCCCGTGAGAGCCTTCGCCTGCTCGTCTCCGCCGAATCGGATGACGGCGTCGGAGTTGGTGGGTTTCACCGTCTGTGTGTCGATCACGTTGACAGTCACGACCGCGCCGCTGTCGAGCGTGGCCATGGAGAGCGGTTCGTCGTCGGCCGGCGTCATGGCGAACGTCGCCTTGGAGGTCTTGCTCGCTCCGGCATCGGCGGCCTTCTTCACGACGGCGGCGCGACTGTCGCGGATCGCCTCGGCCAGCTTCTGCGACACCTCATCGAAACGACCGGAGAACTCGCTCTTGTCACCGGCGTCGACGAAGTCCGAGAACGCATCGGCGAGCTCGGCGGGCGCCAGCGACAGGAACGCCGACTCCTCGGGCACCCGGGTGGTGCCGAGCCAGGCGGGCGCGACGTCGGGGAACGTGCTCGACGCCGGCATCTCGGCGATCGAGGAGACCCGGTAGTTCGACCACGGGTCGGTCTGCGTCATGGTCAGCACCACGGGCGGCTTCGTGTCGTCGTCTTCGGATGCCGTGAGCGCGAGCACGGTGCGCGGCCAGCCGCCCGTGGCCTCGGGCAGCAGGATGCGCACCTTGCCCAGCGGCAGCGCCAGCACCGTGTCGCGCTCGGCGATCTTGTCCCGCAGGATGTACTCGGTCTTGCGTCCGGCCAGCGCGTCGCCGCTCAACCGGGTCGAGGCCAGATCCGCGTCGAGGTCGGCGTCGGCCTTCTCGAGAGTGCCGGCGATGTCGGCGACGATGCGCGCACCCTGCTTCTCGGTGACGACCGGTGGCTTCTGATTCTCGGGAGCCACGACGGAGGGCGTCGGTGTGGGGGTCGGTGTCGCCGCCCCGAACTGCGGCCACGAATCAGCCGAGCAGCCGGTCGCGATCACGGCCGTCAGCGCCAGTGCCGGGAGGGCGAGCGCGAGCCGGCGAGGGTGGGACGCGGTGCGCTGCTGCGCACCCGCGTCGCCGGGCCTGTCGGGCGTGGCGGGGCTGTCGGTGGGCTCCGAGTCGTTCTCGGGGCCCGGCTCGGCGCCCGCCTCGATCCGAGCGCGCTCCGGCAGGCTGATCGGCTGCGTCTCGGGCAGCGGGCCCGGGCCCTTGCGCCGCGGGCCGCGGCCGCGGCGCTGATATCGGATCGCGAGCACGTACAGCACGAGCCCCGCAGCCAGCAGCAGTGCCCCGGCCGCCATGAGAGGACCGGCCCACGGAGTGCGCGTGTCGAGTGCCCAGGAGACCAGGATGTCGTCGGGTGCGGGCTGCGTGCCGTCCCGGGCGATGAGGACGCTGTTGCCCGCGGTGAGCTGCATCTCCGCGACCAGCGCGTCCTGGTCCGCGAACTCGTCGAGCCAGAGATCGGACCCGACCGGCGAGCGACCCGAGGTCTCGCCTCCCTCGGCCGGCGGCTGCGCCGCTTCCACGCGCGAGGTCTCGGGGTCACCGGTCCTGTCCAGCGTGACGAGGTCGTACGACGTGTCGGACAGCCAGGCTGTCATGTCGTCGGTGCGACCGTACGCCACGACGATGTCGCCTTCGCCGCGGACCATGAGCGTCTGCAGCCCGGTGTGCGCACGCAGCACGTCGGCGTCGACGAGGACGTACGGGGTCGGCTGGTCCACCGTGACCTCCATCCGCTGCTCGGACGGGCCCATGAAGATCGTCCGCTGGGCGATTCCCGCTCCGATGAGAACCGTGGCCAGCACGAAGGCCACGACGGCCCATACGAATCGCACGAATCAACTCCTTACGTGACCGCGGCGTCCGCCGCAGGTCTCCGCTCGACGTTCCAGACTATCCAAACCACCTGTGCATTGCCCACGAGGGCACGGCACGTCGCGCACGCGAGCGGCGTGCGCGGACGATTAGGCTTGCTCGCATCCGAACGGAGGACGATGAAGATCCACAGCCCCTTCCGCACCGCGCTGGTGGCGACGCTGGGCGTCGGCCTGGGCATCGTGCTGCTCACGAGCATGCAGACGTTGTCGACCGTCATCCTCTACATCGGCACGGCGCTGTTCCTCAGCCTCGGTCTGGACCCACTCGTGAGCTTCCTCGAGCGCCGAGGCCTGCCCCGCTGGGCTGCCGTGCTCCTCACCATCCTCGCCGTGCTCGGCATCTTCACGGTGATCGTGCTGATCGTGCTCCCGGTCGTGGTCGAGCAGATCTCTCAGCTGGTGTCGCAGATCACCGCTCTCATCGTCGACTGGGAGACGACGATCCAGAACATCAAGGACTGGATGACCGACACGTTCCCCAATCTGCGCGTCGACGACGTCTTCACCTACGTCGAGAACTGGATGCAGACCGAGGACTGGGCGAAGAACCTCACCGACTGGAGCGGCTCGATCGGGCAGGGCGTGCTGGTGGTCGGCGGCGCCGTGCTCACCGGACTCTTCGGTGCGTTCGTCGTCCTGATCCTCACGATCTACCTCACCGCGTCCACCCCCTCGCTCAAGGGTGCGGTGTACCAGTTGGTACCGGCATCGAAGCGGGAGCGATTCATCGACATCGCCGATCAGATCACCGACTCGGTGGGTCACTACGTCATGGGACAGGTCACGCTGGGCGTGATCAACGGCATCCTCAGCGCCATCTACCTGTCCATCATCGGCGCGCCGTTCACCGCGGTGCTCGCCGTCGTCGCGTTCTTCTTCTCCCTCATCCCGCTCGTGGGCACACTGACCGGTTCGACGCTCATCGTGCTGGCCTGCCTGCTTCCGGGGGTGGGTTCTCCCGGAACCGCACTGGCCGCCGCCATCTACTACCTCATCTACATGCAGATCGAGGCGTACTTCATCGCGCCGCGCATCATGAGTCGCGCGGTCGCCGTGCCGGGAGCCGTCGTCGTGATCGCCGCCCTCTCCGGCGGTGCGCTGCTCGGTCTGCTCGGCGCGCTGATCGCGATCCCGGTCGCTGCGAGCATCCTGATCATCTACCGCCAGGTGCTCATCCCCCGGATGAACGAGCGATGACCCTCAATCCGCCCACACGGTCGACAGCGGCAGCGCGACCGGATTGACCGCGGCGACGATCTCCGTGAGCACCCGGCGGGTCTGGCTCTCCCCCACCCACAGATGCCTGCCGCCGTCGACGGCGATCAGGCGGGCGTGCGGCACGGATGCGAATCGCTCCCGCGCCTGTGCCGGACGCAGGTAGTCGTCATGCTCGGGGACGAGCACGACGAGTTCGCGGCGGTCGCCGCGCCAGGCGGACACGTCGGCCGTCGTCGCACGGTGCAGCGGCGGCGAGAGCAGGATCGCACCCTCGACCGGATGGTCTCGCCCGTACGTCAGGGCGAGTTCGGTTCCGAAGGACCAGCCGAGCAGCCACGGGCGAGGCAGGCCGCGCTCGCGCACGAAACCCATCGCCGCGGCGAGGTCGAACTGCTCGGCAGCGCCACCATCGAAGGAGCCTTCGCTGCGACCGCGCGGGGAGACCGTGCCACGCATGTTGAACCGGAGCACCGCGAGCCCCGCCTGAGCGGGCAGCCGCGCCGCCGCCTTCCGGATGATGTGCGTGTCCATGTTGCCCCCGGCCGTGGGCAGGGGGTGCAGCGTGACGAGTGTCGCGACCGGGTCGGCGTCCAGAGGGACGGCGAGCTCGCCGACGAGGGTCATGCCGTCCGCCGTCTCGAGCGTGATCTCGGTGCGCTGCGCCGGAAGAACCACAGGACCGCGGATCTCCCGGCTCACGCGATGCTCCAGCAGTGCGTGTGCCAGTGCCTGCGGGCTGCGAGGTCCGCCGACTCGCCCATCACACCGTCGGCTCGCCAGGCGACCACGTGCGCGGTCGACGGCGCGATGGCGCCGCCGCATCCCGGGCAGCGATACTCCTTCACCGCCTGCACGGCCGAGACAGGCTGCACGGTCCACTCCCTGCCGCGGCGGGTCTCCGTCCGCTTCCAGCCCGCCAGAAGGCGATCGAACGATTCGTCAGAGCGGGAGGGCTCGGGACGTCGCCGGCGTGATCGTGCCATACCGCCGGCTCACCACCAGTGGTGAGTGATCCAGAAGTTGTAGGCACCGCCCCAGCTGCCGTAGCGTCCCGTGGCGTAACCGGTGGCCCAGCGCAGGTTGTCCACCGGGTCGTAGCCGTTGCCCGGGACCTTGCTGCATGGCAGCGCCTGGACGAGTCCGCAGGCACCGGAGGAGCGGTTGGTCGCGTTCGGGTTCCAGCCGCTCTCGCGCGAGACGATGTAGTCGACGTAGGGCCAGTCGCTCTTCGCGATCCCGGCCGCCGTCATCCACTGCTCCTTGGAGCCCCCACCGCTGTACATCGGACGGGACGGAGCCGCGCCGCCCGTCGATGCCGCCTGCGGTTTCGGCTTCGGCTTCGGCTTGGGCTTGACGTAGACCTCGAAGACTCCGCGGTCCGCCGGCTCGATCTTCGCGCCCTCGACGGTGACGGAGATGTTCTGCGTCTCTCCCGAGGCCAAGGAGAACGCCGTGGTCGGCGCGTCGGTCGCGGTGGGATCGGCGACGGCCATTCCCGTGGGCGCGAGCATCGCCGCGGAGATACCGAGAACCGCGAGACCTGCCACCACGGCGCTCACGCCGCGCCGACGCGAGTTCTTCGACGTTCGACGGCCCGCGTTCGGGCGCGGCGCAGTCGATACCAGTTCGTTATCGGGAGTCACGATGGGCAACAGTCTACGCAGAACACCCTGAGACGTCCATGAGAGCTCACCGGACGGCCAGCATGACCTCGACGGTGGCATCGAGCAGGGCATCCACCTGCTCCTCACGGTACCCGCCCCGCTGCATCCGGAACGCGGCGCCGCGCACCTGCTCCACGGTGAGCGCCTCGCCGTCGCGCAGGAACGCCGAGATGCGGTCCGCGACGTGATCCACCTCGTCAAGGCGGTAGCCGAAGGTCAGCACACTGCAGCGCGCGAAGCGCTGGCGCTCCGGTCGGGCGAGATGGTCCAGGATCTGCTGCGCGTCCTCGCGCGCCTGCGCGACCCACGCGTCGACGCCGATCGAACGCAGCGCACGCTCTCGCGCCCGTGCCGCGAACGCATCCTCCACGCGTCCCAGGGCAGCGTCGACGTCGGCGATCACGTAGCCGTGCCGCACCAGGGGGAACGACGCGCCGCGCACGTCGTCCGCACCGAAGCCGGGTCGCTCGTCCTCGAAGGCTCCCTTGGCCGCCTCGAGGAAGGTGTCGACGGCGGCGCGGTGGTATCCGCGGGTCCGCCCGGTGGTGAGGGCGAACGCCGGCGGGGTCTCCTCCCGCCCGTCGAGCATGTCGAGATCAGCATCGGTCATCAGGAAACCATCCATGGGGAGAGCAGGAACGAGAGGGCGAGAGCGGGCACGGTCGAGGGCAGGATGCTGTCGAGCCGGTCCAGCAGTCCGCCGTGACCGGGCAGCCAGGAGCTCATGTCCTTGATGCCGAGATCCCGCTTGAGCATCGACTCACCCAGGTCGCCCAGGGTCGCCGAGATGAGGATCACCGCTCCGAGGATGAGCCCGCACCACCATTCGAGCTCCAACAGGAACATCGCCAGGAGCACCCCGACGAGCAGCGAGCCGAGCACGGCACCCGCGAAGCCTTCCCAGGTCTTCTTCGGGCTGATGCGCGGCGCCATCGGGTGCCTGCCGAAGGCGAGGCCGGCCGCGTAGGCGAACGTGTCGGCGGCGACCGCGATGGCGACGAACGACAGCACCCACCATTCGCCGTGTTCCCGGCCGAGCAGGATGAGGGCGACGGAGGTGAGGAAGGGCACGTAGATCTGGACGAACGCGCCCACGATGATGTCGGCGAGCACGTCGCCGTAGGTCCGCCCGTCCTTGACGACCATCTGGGCGACCATCCGCCAGACGGCGATGAACGCCACGGCGACGATCAGCACGACCCAGCTCAGCCAGAGCTCGCGCGACGCGCCCGCCAGCAGCACGCCCGCGCCGGCGATGAGTTGCGGCACGACGTCCACGCGCCGGCCGCCGGCTCGCAACGCCCGGGAGAGCTCGTAGGTGGCGAGAAGCCCCGCGGCGAGGGCGATCGGGATGAACAGCCACTTCACGAACAGCAGCGACGCCACCAGCGCCGCACCGAAGGCGACGCCGATCACGATGGCCAGGATCAGGTTGCGGCCGGTGCGCTGCTTGATGCGCTCGTTGGCCTGATCGAAGTGGTCACGGGCCTGCGAGACGTGGGACTCGATCTCATCCCGCTTGGCGCGCCACTGCTCCCGGATCGCGTTGTGCTCGCCCGTCACCGCGGGGACGTCCGCGCCCGCGGTCGACGCTGGACCGCCCTCGCCGGGAAGAGGCGGCCGAGGCGGCACGGTCGCCGCATCGAACGCCGGGAAGGCGCTGTCGTTCAGCGGAATGCCGGTGCGGGGTGTGCTTCCGCCGACGCGCGGCACGCCCCGGACGGGAGTCGCCGAGTCCTCGTTCCCCGCGAGCGGCGCTGCCGGCCGCCCGCGCGCCGGATCGGCCGCCCCAGCAGGTCCGTGACCCTCAGGTGGCCGTTCCTCGGAGTGGTTGTCGCCGGGCATCCCGCTCAGACCTCGAGGAGCTCGGCCTCTTTGCGCTTGAGTGCGTCGTCGATGAGGTCGACGTGCTGGCGCGTGATGGCGTCGAGCTCCTTCTCGCCGCGGGCGATCTCGTCCTCCCCCAGCTCGCTCTTGAGGGCGTCGAGCTCGTCCTTCGACTTGCGGCGGATGCCGCGCACGTGCACCTTGGCGTCCTCGCCCTTGGACTTGACGAGCTTCACGTACTCCTTGCGGCGCTCCTGGGTCAGCTCCGGCATCGTCACGCGCACGATGTTGCCGTCGTTCGTCGGATTCGCTCCGAGGTTCGGCATGTCGCGGATCGCCTGTTCGATCGCCTTGAGTGCGGACTTGTCATAAGGCGTGATGATCAGCGAGCGCGCCTCCGGGTTCGCGAGCGAGGCGAGTTGCGCCAGCGGTGTCGGCGAGCCGTAGTAGTCGACCATCACCTTCTGGAACATCTGGGGGTTCGCGCGCCCCGTGCGGACCGTGGCGAAGTCCTCCTTGGCGGCTTCGACCGCGCGCGTCATGCGTGAGGTGGTTTCGGCGAGGACATCCGCGATCACGGGGGCTCCTTACATCAGGGGTTTCAGACGATTCTATCCGGCAGGTCCTGCCGGACCGAGAGCGACAGGGCGCTCAGGCGGTGACGAGCGTTCCGATCTCCTCGCCCAGGAGCGCACGGGTGACGTTGCCCGCGGGCTCCATGCCGAAGACGCGCATGTCCATCGCGTTGTCCATGCACAGGCTGAAGGCCGTGGAGTCCACGACCTTGAGCCCGCCCTGCAGCGCCTCGCGGTACGTGACCCGCTCGATGCGCTCGGCGGTCGCGTCCTTGTTCGGGTCGGCGGTGTAGATCGCGTCGACGCCGTTCTTCGCGACGAGGACCTCCTGCGCTCCGATCTCCAGCGCACGCTGCGCCGCGACGGTGTCGGTGGAGAAGTAGGGAAGGCCGGCGCCCGCGCCGAAGATCACGACGCGTCCCTTCTCCATGTGGCGCTCCGCGCGCAGCGGGATGTACGGCTCCGCGACCTGCGTCATGGAGATGGCGGACTGCACCCGGGTGGGAGCGCCCGCCTGCTCGAGGAAGTCCTGCAGAGCGAGGGCGTTCATCACCGTTCCGAGCATGCCCATGTAGTCGGCCCTGCCTCGGTCCATGCCGCGCTGGCTCAGTTCGGCGCCGCGGAAGAAATTGCCGCCACCGACGACGATGGCGATCTCGACGCGGTCCACAGCCGCGGCGATGTCCCGCGCGATCTGGCTGACGACGTCGGGGTTCACACCCAGCTGTCCTCCGCCGAAGGCTTCGCCGGAGAGCTTCAAGAGGACGCGACGGCGTCCGGTGCGTTCGGTCATGGGGTGTGATCCTCTCGTCTGTTTCACGATAATGCCTCAGGTCGATCCGGGCATGCAGAAGGGGTTCGGATCACGTGGATCCGAACCCCTTCTCAGGTGTTACGCGCCGACCTTGAACCGGGCGAAGTCGGTGACGGCGATGCCGGCATCCTTCGCGACCTGGCTCACGGACAGCTTGTTGTCCTTGGCGTAGTCCTGCTCGAGCAGTGCGACCTGCTTGAAGAACGCGGTCACGCGACCCTCGACGATCTTCGGCAGCGCGGCCTCGGGCTTGCCCTCGTTGCGCGAGATCTCGGTGACGATGTCGCGCTCCTTCTCGACCTCGGCCGCGGGGACGTCCTCGCGGGTGAGGTAGGACGGGTTCGCGAACGAGATGTGCTGCGCGATGCTGCGAGCGGTGTCGGCATCCGAACCGGTGTACGCGACGACGACGCCGATCTGCGGGGGAAGGTCCTTGCTGGTGCGGTGCAGGTAGACCGAGAGGCCCTCACCCTTGACGGTGCGCACGCGACGCAGCTCGACCTTCTCGCCGATGATGGCGGCCTCATCGGAGATGAGCTGCTCGACGGTCTGGTCTCCCGCCGGGGCTGCCAGGGCGGCCTCCAGCGAGTCCGCTCCGACGGCGGCGACCGCGTCGGCGACCTTGTCGGCGAGCGTGATGAAACGCTCGTTCTTCGCGACGAAGTCGGTCTCGCAGGCGAGCTCGATCAGCGTGACGGCGCCGGCGGTCTCCCGCGCGGCGACCAGGCCCTCGCTGGTGGAGCGGTCGGCGCGCTTCGCGTTGCCCTTGGCACCCTTCAGGCGCAGGATCTCGGTGGCCTTCTCGACGTCGCCGTCAGCCTCCTCGAGCGCCTTCTTGGTGTCGACCATTCCCGTTCCGAGCTGCTCGCGCAGCGCCTTGATGTCGGCGATGGTGAAGTTGGCCATGTGTGGTGGCTCCTTGCTTCGTGTCTGTGCGTGTGTGCGGTGCTTACTTGGCGTCTGCGTCAGCCGCGACCTCGGCCGGAGCCTCGTCAGCGGCGGGAGCCTCGGTCGCGTCGGCGGCCGGAGCCTCCTCGGCAGCGGAAGCCTCCTCGGCGGCGGGAGCCTCGGTCGCGTCGGCGGCCGGAGCCTCCTCGGCGGCGGGAGCCTCGGCGTCGCCCTGGAGCAGCTCCTGCTCCCACTCGGCGAGCGGCTCGGCGTCGCCGGCGTCCGGGTTGTGCTTCTGCTGCAGGCCCTCGGCCGCAGCGTCGGCGATGATGCGCGTCAGCAGCGAGACCGAGCGGATCGCGTCGTCGTTGCCGGGGATCGGGTACTGGAAGTCATCCGGGTCGGCGTTCGTGTCGAGGATGCCGATCACCGGGATGCCGAGCTTCTTGGCCTCGTCGATGGCGAGGTGCTCGCGCTTGGCGTCGACGACCCACAGGGCCGACGGGGTCTTCGAAAGGTTGCGGATGCCACCGAGCGACTTGTGCAGCTTGTCGAGCTCGCGCTTCTTGAGCAGCAGCTCCTTCTTGGTGAATCCGGAGGCGGCGGGGTTGTCGTAGTCGAGCTCCTCGAGCTCCTTCATGCGGGCGAGACGCTTCGCGATGGTGGAGAAGTTGGTGAGGAGGCCACCGAGCCAGCGCTGGTTGACGTACGGCTGGCCCACGCGGGCGGCCTGCTCGGCGAGGATCTCCTGCGCCTGCTTCTTGGTGCCGACGAAGAGGACGGTGCCGCCCCGGGCGACGGTCTCCTTGACGAAGTCGTAGGCCTTGTCGATGTACGACAGCGACTGCTGCAGGTCGATGATGTGGATGCCGCTGCGCTCGGTGAGGATGAAGCGCTTCACCTTCGGGTTCCACCGGCGGGTCTGGTGTCCGAAGTGCACGCCGCTGTCGAGCAGCTGGCGGATGGTGACCACAGCCATGGTCGTCTCCTTGTTCTGACGCTCTCGCGTCGTTGAGGTTGGTGTCGCCGATCAGACGATCGGCAGTCCTGGTGCCCGGCGCACACCCGCCCGTTCTCGGAACGGGACCTGTGGGAGTGGATGCCACGACCGGAGTCGCTCTGGGCACGCGTAGTCACCCCGATTTCGAGGTGCTCGTCCAGTGTACAGGATGCGCGCGCCCCGGATCGCGGCGATCCCTCTCCACAGGGGGCCGTGCCGGCGGTCTTCTCCACCGGCGCCGTGAACCGGGCGCCGGGCGCCGCACGACACGGGCAGAGTGGCGGGATGGATGCCGGAATGATGGGGCCGCGCACGCGTCTGCGACGCATCGTTGCGGCGCTCATGCTGGGCGCGGTACTGATCGCGGGGACGGGCGCGCTGTCCGCGGCGGCAGTGGACGGGAGGGCCGGGGAAGCCCCGGTCGATAGCCCGTGGCGCTGGCCGGCGGATGGACCGCGTGAGGTGCTGGTCCCGTTCCGAGCCCCTGCGCACGAGTACGGTCCCGGCCACCGGGGCATGGACGTCGATGCGGGCTCGGGCGTGCCGGTCCTGGCGCCTGCCGCGGGCATCGTCGCCTTCCGCGGCGTCGTCGTGGATCGCCCGCTGATCACCATCGACCATGGCGGCGGCTACGTCACGACGCTGGAACCCGTGGCGTCGGAGCTGACCCCCGGGGATGCGGTCGCGGCGGGCGAGCGCGTCGGCATCGTCGCCTCCGGCGGGCACGCGATGGGCAGCCTCCACGTCGGGGTGCGCATCGACGGCCGGTACGTGAACCCGCTGGGACTGTTCGGCCTGGTCCCCCGGGCCGTCCTGCTCCCGTGCTGCCGCCCCTGAACACGTCGCTCAGGCACGTGGATGCGCGAGCCGGTAGCTGGCTGTCAGACGCTCCGCGGACACGTGAGTGTAGATCTGGGTGGTGCCCAGGCTCGCGTGCCCGAGAATCTCCTGCACCGCACGCAGATCGGCTCCTCCGTCGAGCAGATGGGTGGCTGCCGAGTGACGCAGGGCGTGCGGTCCGACGTGCTCGGCGCCCACGATCGGACCCAGGGCGCGCGCCACGAGAGCGTAGACCGTGCGCGGTCCGATGCGCGCTCCGCGGGCGCCGAGGAACAGCGCGGGGGTCGTGCGCTCGGTGCGGGCCTGCAGGACCGGCCTGGCGCGGGTGAGGTGTGCGCCCAGGGCCTCGGCCGCAGGAGCGCCGAACGGAACGACTCGCTCCTTCGCGCCCTTGCCCAACACCCGGACCGTGCGGCGGTCGAGATCGAGCTCGTCCACGTCGACGCCGCACAGTTCGGACACCCGGATGCCCGCGGCGTAGAGCATCTCGAGGATCGCGTGGTCGCGCAGCGCGATCGGGTCGCCTCCCGCGGCCGCGGCGCGCTGCGCATCGAGCAGCTCGCGCATCCCGTCCGCGGATGCCACGACGGGGAGGGTCTTCGCCCGGCGAGGCGTGACCAGGCGCAGGCTCGGATCCACGGCGACGATCCCGGCGTCGCGGGCCCAGCCGAAGAACGCGCGCACGGCGGCGGCCCTGCGCGCCATCGTCGAGCGTGCGTCACCGCGCTGCGTGGCCCGCCAGAGCCATTCGCGCAGCGTCTCCAGGTCGATGTCGTCCAGAGGCGGATCATCGACGGTGCGGCCGAGGTCGGTGAGATCGGCGCGGTAGGCGCGGACGGTGGCGGGCGAGAGCCTGCGCACCTGGGCGAGGTGCGTGATGAACGCATCCACCGAGTCCGAATACCTCATGTCACCAGCATGCCCTCACGGTGTCGTCACCGCGCCGTGCCGCTCCGCACACCTCGGCGGTCCGATTCCCCGATCATCCGCGGCGCCGCCATCCGGTGGCATCCGAGACCACGGCATCGTCCAGCGTGAGCAGTCCGAGGAGGCTCCGCACCCGCTCGGGTGAGAGCCCGCTGCGCCGAGCGAGGTCCTCGACGGGGCGGGGCGTGCGGCCGCTGAGCGCATCCAGCAGGCGGGTGCGCTCGTGATCGACCGCACCGGCCGCGGGCGCGGTCGGCGTCAGCTCCTCTCCGCAGAGCTCGCGAACCTCCTGGGCGCTGGTCACGCACACGGCGTCGTACTCCCGGAGCAGGCGGTGACAACCCGCGGACGCTGCCGAGGTGATCGGCCCGGGAACGGCTCCGAGCGGGCGCCCGAGCGCGGCGGCGTGGCCCGCGGTGTTGAGCGATCCGCTGCGCCAACCGGCCTCGACCACCACAGTGGCGGCGCCCGCCGCCGCAATCATCCGGTTCCGTGCCAGGAACCTCCATTTCGTCGGGGCCCCGCCGCACGGGACCTCGCTGAGCACGGCTCCGTGACGGCGGATGCGGTCGAAGAGCTGCTGATGCCCCATCGGGTAGGCACGATCGATGCCACCGGCGAGGAACGCCACGGTGGCACCCCCGGCGCCGAGCGCCGCGCGATGAGCCGCCCCGTCGATGCCGTAGGCGCCCCCGGACACGACGACCGTGCCGCCCGCAGCCAGATCCCCCGCCAGGTCCGCTGCCGCTGACTCCCCGTACGCGCTGGCGGCGCGCGCTCCCACAATCGAGACGGTGGGGCGGCCGATCAGCGCCGGCACATCGCCGCGTGCCCACAGCAGCACGGGCGCGTGCACGCCGAGGTCGTCCAGCCCCGCGAACCACGCCTGATCCCCCGGCAGCAGCATCCGCCCCTCCACTTCGAGGCAGGAGGTGAGCGCGTCGAGCACCGCGCTCACCCGCGCGCGCGGACGCCACCGCGCCCGAGCCTCGCTGAGCTCCCGCGCCGTGACCGAGCCCGGTGCGAGCAGCGATGCCTCCCCCATCGCCGCTTCGAGAGCGGGTCGGGCTCCCATCGTCGTGATCAGCGTCCCGGCGACCCCGTCGCCAGGCTCGATGAGCACCGACCAGGCGGCGCGCGCGATCACCTCATCGAGGTTCGCGTCCGGTCGCAGCCGTGCGGCCGCCGCACGCACCTCGGGGTCATCGAACACTCGAAGGCCCATTGCGGTCATCCCAGCAGTCCTCTCTTCAGGAACAGCGCCCGGCCCAACTCGTCGCTCCCCGGCGCCGTGCGCCCGGCGAGATCGCTGAGCGTCCACGCGATGCGGAGCACCCGGTCATAGGCCCGTAAGGTCACGGCGCCTCTCTCCAGTGCACGATCCAGGGGCGCCCGCACCGCGGCGGGCAGACGCAGCGCACCCTGACGCAGTCGCTCCCCGGGCACGTGACCGTTCACCCGCCATGGGCTGCCGCGCCAGCGGTCCTGAGCGGCGGCGCGGGCCGCCAGCACGCGCTCTCGCGCGAGCGCTGTCGTGACGGCCGAGCGCTCCCCTGACGTCGCCCGCGATGCCGCGACGCGGGCGACCTGCAGATCGATGTCGATCCGGTCCCGCAGCGGACCGGACAGTCGCCCGGCGTAGCGTCGGATCGCCATCGGCGGACAGGTGCACTCCGCTCCCCGGACGCCGTAGCTCCCGCACGGACAGGGGTTCATCGCGAGCACGAGTTGGAATCGCGCCGGGAAGCTCGCGGAGAAGCCCGATCGGTGGATCTCGATGCGGCCGGATTCGAGAGGCTGTCGGAGGGCATCCAGTGCGACGCGCTGGAACTCGGGCGTCTCGTCCAGGAACAGCACGCCCCGGTGCGCTCGGACGATCGCTCCGGGACGTGCTGCGCGGGATCCGCCCCCGACGAGAGCCGCGGCCGACGCGCTGTGATGCGGGGCTTCGAACGGCGCCAACGTGTCAAGGCGGCTCACCGGATCCCCGGCGAGCGAGCGGATCGCGGCGACCTCCAGCGCCTCTTCCTGCGAGAGCTCGGGAAGGATGCCGGGCAGCCGGCGGGCGAGCATCGTCTTCCCCGCTCCCGGCGGCCCGCTGAGCATCATGTGGTGCCCTCCGGCCGCGGCGGCGATGAGCGCGTCTACCGCGTCGTCCTGCCCGATGACATCCGAGAGGTCGAGCGGCTCCGCGAGCGGCTGCTCGGTTCCCGCCGCCTCGACCGGCTCGATCTCGCCGAGTTCGACGTCTGCTCCGTGCAGGGCCGCGACCTCGGCGAGCGACGCGGCGGCATGCACCTCCACGCCGGGAACGAGACGGGCCTCGGCGGCGTTCGCGTGCGGGACGATGACACGACCGAAACCCGCTCGCGCGGACGCGTACACCGCAGGCAGCACACCCGGAACCGGTCGAAGCCGGCCGTCCAGGCCGAGTTCGCCGATGTGCACGGTCGTGCGCACCGCCTCACGGTGCAGGGTCCCGGTCGCAGCCAGGGTGGCGACCGCGACGCTCAGGTCGAAACCGCTGCCGGTCTTGGGGAGGTTCGCCGGTGACAGGTTGACGGTGAGCCGACGACGCGGGAAGTCGAGACCAGCGTTCACGCACGCGTTGCGCACTCGCTGAGCCGCCTCGCCCAGCGCCTTGTCGGGAAGGCCGATGATCTGGAACATCGGCGTCTGATTGCTGATGTCCGCCTCGACCTCCACCATGTGCCCGTCGACCCCGGTGAGAGCCACCGCCCACGTGCGCGCGGTGCTCACAGCACGTCCTCGAGATGCTCGAGTCGGGCACTCGCGGCATCCGCGCCCGTCAGTCCGACCGCCTCGACCCGGATGCGGCGTCGCCGCGCCGTCTCCGGATGCGCCTCGGCCCACGCGAAGGCGAGCTGCCACAGCCGCCTGCGCTTGCGCTCGTCGATGGCCTCGAAGGGATGGCCGAAGCTCTCCGATCGGCGCGTCTTCACCTCGACGATGCTGAGCACGTCGCCGCACGTGGCGACGATGTCGATCTCCCCCTGCCCGCATCGCCAGTTGCGTGCGAGGATCGCGTACCCGCGCAGCCGCAGGTACTCTGCGGCACGCTCCTCGCCCTCACGCCCGAAGTCGTCTTTCGCTGCCATGCCGACAGCCTGGCGGGGTGCGCCGACGCCGGAGCGCCGGAATCACGGCCGCTGTGGAGAACCCGCTGAGATCAGCGCGCTGGGGACTGGAGTGGGATCACTTGCCGTCGAGCGAGAGCTCGTCGGGCAGCTCGAACTCGCGGCGCTGGAGCTCCTCGACGTTGACGTCCTTGAACGTGAGCACCCGCACCGCCTTCACGAAGCGGTCGGCACGGTAGATGTCCCATACCCAGACGTCCTTCATCGAGAGCTCGAAGTAGAAATCCGTCTCGGTGTCGCGGCGCACCACGTTCACCTCGTTGGCGAGGTAGAACCGCCGCTCGGTCTCGACCACGTACTGGAACTGCGCGACGACGTCGCGGTACTCACGGAACAGTGCGAGCTCGAGTTCGCGGTCGTAGTCGTCGAAGGCATCCTCATCCATGATGACTCCATCCTAGAAGAGCGTGGGAGCGTCGGCGATCGCCCAGGACGCTCTGTGCAGCGGCGAGAGTCCCCGCTCCCGGATGGCCGCCCGGTGCTCCAGGCTGGCGTAGCCCTTGTTCCGGTCCCATTGATAGGCGGGGTGCTCCTCGTGCACCTCCCCCATCAGCGCGTCCCGCGCGACCTTCGCGATGACCGAAGCGGCCGAGACCGAGGCGCAGTCCCGGTCGGCCTTGATCACGGGCCGCACCGTGATCGGCACCGGGTGCACCCGCGACACGTAGTCATGATTGCCGTCGAGGATCACCAGCGTCCTCTCCGAAGACGCACCGAGCTCGACGACGCCCTGCACGGCTCGCGAAGCGGCCAGGCCCAGGGCGCGCATGATGCCCACCTCGTCGATCTCGGCGGCGCTCGCCCACCCGACGGCCGACGCCAGCACCCAGTCCCGCGCGCGCTCGGCCATCTCGGGCCGGCGGCGCTCCGTGATGAGTTTCGAGTCCCGCAGACCTTCAGGCACCCGCCGACGGGATCCGGCGGCGTCCATCACCGCGGCGCCCACCGCGACCGGACCCGCCAGTGCCCCGCGTCCGACCTCGTCCAGCGCGATGATCAGATCGAACTCGTCCCGGAGCAGACGGCGCTCGGTGCGCAGGGTGGGCGCGACGACGGTCATTCCGTCTCCGGAACCGAGCGGAACACCTCGTCGTGGGTGTCGATGAGCCCGAAGCGGTCGAAGGGCCAGGTCGTGAGGAAGGCACGCCCGACGACGGCATCCAGAGGCACGAAGCCGCCACCGGGAAGCTCCTGATGCGCCCGCGAGTCCTGCGAGCGGTCGCGGTTGTCGCCCATCACCCAGATCGCGTCGTCGGGGACGGTCACGTCGAACTCGGCGTTGGAGGCCGCCGTATCGCCTTCGGGAAGGTTCAGATACGACAGCTCGTCGATGGGCGAGCCGTTCACCGTGACCTGGCCGAGCGCGTTGCAGCACACGATGTGGTCACCGGGAAGCCCGATCAGCCTCTTGACCAGATGATCCTGCGCGTCCGACGTCGACAGCCCCACGAACGTGAGCACCCAGTCCGCGGCCTCGACCAGAGGCGGCCGGGCGGGTGTCTGCGGCGCGGGCGGCAGCCAGCCTCCCGGGTCCTTGAACACGACCACGTCTCCGCGGTCGTAGCCCGCCCAGCGCGGAGACAGCTCGTCGACGAGGATCCGGTCGTTGATCAGCAGGGTGCGCTCCATCGACCCGGACGGGATGTAGAACGAGCGCACGACGAAGCTCTTCACCACGAACGAGACGAGCGCAGCGATGACGATGATCACCAGCACGTCGCGCAGGAAGGCGAGTGCACCCCGTCGCCGTGGGGACCGCTCAGCGGATTCGGCGGCGTGCGCTGTCATGGGCTCTCACTTCTTCTTCCGACCCGCACGATGGCGGCATCTACAAGGGTCGCACATCCCGGTGCAGACGACAGAACCCCGGGACCGTCGTGTCCCGGGGTTCGTGTACGGAGGTCGCGATCAGTTGTCGCGCTTCTCCTTGATCTTCGCCTTCTTGCCGCGGAGGTTGCGCAGGTAGTACAGCTTCGCGCGACGGACGTCACCGCGGGTGACGACCTCGATGTGGTCGATGACCGGCGAGTGGACCGGGAACGTGCGCTCCACGCCCACCTGGAAGCTGATCTTGCGGACGGTGAAGGTCTCGCGCACACCATCGCCCTGGCGGCCGATGACGACGCCCTGGAAGACCTGGATGCGCGAACGCGAACCCTCGGTGATGTTCACGTGCACCTTGACGGTGTCGCCGGGGTTGAAGACAGGGATGTCGGAACGGAGCGAAGCCGCGTCGACGGCGTCGAGGATCTGCATGATCGTCTCTCTCTGCACTCGCCACAGGTCGGATGCATGATTCAAAGGAACAAGAACGGGTGTGTGCCGAGCGGCGCGCGAGGCGTCCGCGGGTTCCCCTGAGGCAGAACCGGATCACGGCACAAGAGTTCATTCTGCCATGAACTCGCGCGCCGCTCCAATCCGGCGCGCGTCACTCCTGCGCGCGGCGCTCCTCGATGACGATGACGTCCTCCACAGGCGTGGCCTGCGGGTCGCCGTCGCGAGGCATCGCCCGCCAGCTCACCGTCTCCCGGATGCGCACTCCCGCGCCCCGTGCCTCGTTCCACAGCTGTCGCAGCTGCATCCAGAACAGGCCGACCGCCGCGATGATCGCCCCCGCCAGCAGCCATCCGAACGCGCCGTCCAGGAACAGGCCGACGGCGATCGTCAGAGCGTGCCAGATGCCGAAGCCGGCGACGTCCCACCAGGAGAGCGCGCGCTCGGCGCGCACCGACGGCCGTGAGCGGGTCAGCAGCGTCAGCCCCAGCTGTCCCACGAACACCGCGGGCATCGCCATGAACAGCACCCACAACAGACCCCAGACGCTCTGGCCGAAGACGGCCCAGCCGATGAAGATCCACAGCGGCAGCACGAAGGCCGCCGGCAGAAGCCAGCGGAAGAACGCCTCACGCAACCACATGTCTCGATCGTACGTGCGCGGGCCGCGGGGCGGCCATCTGTTCGCTGTGAGCTTTCGCGTCCGCGGATCGGGGAGAATGGATGCTGACGAGAGGACCTCCCCCATGATCGAACTGCGCACACCCGCCGAGATCGACGAGATGCGAGCCGCCGGCCGCTTCGTCGCCGAGACGCTGGCGACGCTGCGCGACGAGACGAAGGTGGGCACGAATCTTCTCTCGATCGACCGTCACGCTCACGAGCTGATCCGCAAGGCGGGCGCCGAGTCGTGCTACATCGACTACGCGCCCTCGTTCGGCAACGGGCCGTTCGGCAAGGTCATCTGCACCTCGGTGAACGACGCCGTGCTGCATGGTCTCCCCCACGACTACACCCTGCGCGACGGTGACCTCGTGTCGCTGGACTTCGCGGTGTCGGTCGACGGCTGGGTGGCCGACTCCGCGGTGTCCTTCGTGGTCGGCACAGCGCGCGATGAGGACCTGCGTCTGATCGACACCACGGAGCGCGCGCTGGACGCGGCGATCGCCGCTGCGGTGGTCGGCAACCGGATCGGCGACATCTCGGCATCCATCGCCGCCGTCGCTCACGGCGAGGGCTACTCGATCAACACGGATTTCGGCGGCCACGGCGTGGGCCGGATCATGCACGGTGACCCGCACGTGCCGAACGACGGGCGGGCGGGCCGTGGATTCCCGCTGCGGGAGGGCCTGGTCTTCGCCCTGGAGCCCTGGTTCCTCGCGACGACCGACGAACTCATCACCGATGCGGACGGCTGGACGCTGCGCAGCGTCGACGGCTCGCGCGGATCTCACTCGGAGCACACGGTCGCCGTCACGAAGGACGGCCCCGTCATCCTCACCGACCGGAGCTTCCTCGGCGTCGACTGAAAGCCGACGATTCGCCTGTCCTGCGTCAGGCGAGAGACCGGTACACGTACACGTCGGTGATCTGCGGCAGGTCGAACGCGTCGCGGCCCGCGGTGTCCGGGTCGGTGTCGAGGATGCGGTTCAGATCGTCGAGCATGCGCGAGCGCTGATCGTCGGATGCCGCCAGGAACGAGCTGACCGTGAGCCACCGCGCGACGTAGTCGGCGCGACGGATGCGCTCGGTCCAGGGGAATTGCAGGAAGCGCGGCGACTTGAATCCCTTCAGGCGCTCTGTGCTCTCGGGCGAGGCCGTCAGTCCGTTCTCGAGCTGCGGGTGCGCCACGCGCGTGCAGGCCCGGTCCCACGCACAGGAGGGATCGGAGTGATTCCACACCAGCCCGAGTGTGCCTCCGGGGACCAGCACCCTGCGGATCTCCGCACACGCCGGCTCCCTGTCGAACCAGTGGAAGGCCTGCGCGACCACCACCAGGTCGACCGAGGCGTCGGATGCCGGGATCGACTCGGCCGTGCCGATGTGCGCCTCGACTCCGGGCAGTTTGCCGCGCAGGACGGTGAGCATCTGCTCCGACGGCTCCACCGCGATGACGCGGGATGACCGTGGGACCAGCAGCTCGGTGAACTTGCCCGTGCCGGCGCCGAGGTCGAGCGCTGCCTCCGCGTGAACGGGGACTATGGCATCCGCGGCCGCCTCCGGGAAGCCCGGGCGGAAGCGCTCGTAGTCCTCCCCGACGTTCAGGAACGATTGGGCCAGCGCCTGGTCTGCCATGCCTCAACGCTACCGGTCAGATGCTCACTCTCCGAGCAGGTCGGGTCGCCGGGCGCGGGTGCGCTCGACCTGCTGCTCGCGACGCCACGCGGCGATCGCACCGTGGTTCCCGCTGAGCAGGATCGGCGGCACCTCGCGGTCGCGCCACACCGACGGCTTCGTGTACGAGGGGTACTCGAGCAGACCGTCCTCGTGCGACTCCTCGACCAGGCTCTCGGGATTGCCGATGACGCCGGGGATGAGCCGCCCGATCGCCTCGACCATGGCCATCACGGCGACCTCTCCGCCGTTGAGCACATAGTCACCGAGGCTGATGAGGCGCACCTCGCCGAGATCGGCGGCGTACTCGAACACGCGCTCGTCGATGCCCTCGTAGCGCCCGCAGCCGAAGATCAGGTGCTCGCGCCCGGCGAGCTCCCGCGCGGTGGCCTGGCTGAAAACCTCCCCCGCCGGCGACGGAAAGATGATCGTCGGGCGAGCCGCACCACGATCGGCGGCGAGTCGATCGAGTGCGAGGCCCCAGGGCTCGGGCTTCATGACCATGCCGGCCCCGCCGCCGTACGGCGTGTCGTCGACGGTGCGATGGCGGTCGTGGGTCCAGTCGCGCAGGTCGTGCACGTTCAGGTCGAGGATGCCGGAGTCCTGCGCCCTGCCGAGCAGGGAGAGCGTCAGACCGTCGAAGTACGACGGAAAGATCGAGACGACGTCGATGCGGTGCGCCGAGCGACCGGAGAGAGCCGAGGTGGGCATGCGTCGATGCTAGCGAGAGGTCACTCGGCGGGAGCGTCGTCCGCGGTGCCCGCACCGTCTGGATCGACCTGCGTCGTCGTGGTCTCTTCGAAGAGTCCCGCGGGCGGGGTCACGACGACGCGCCCGCCGGGGATGTCCACCGTCGGCACGATCGCCGAGACGAACGGGACCATGACCTCTGCGGAGGCCGTCTTGACGATCAGCAGGTCCTGCGCGGGAAGGTGCTCGACCCGGACCACACGACCGACGACGACGTCATCGCGCACGACGTCCAGCCCGACGAGCTGGTGCGCGTACCACGCGTCGTCCTCGACCTCGTCGTCCTCGTCCATCCAGAGGATCGCGCGCACGAGGGATTCCGCGGCGGTGCGGTCCTCGACGCCCTCGAGGAAGACCACCGAGTTCCCGTTCATGACCCGGTACTCGCGGATCGTGACGGTCTTGCCGTGCCAGGCGGATGCCTCGGGCACCTGGAGCGTGAACTCCGCGCCCGGGATGAAGCGGCGTTCCGGATTGTCGGTGTACAGCTCGAGCTTCAACGCGCCCTTGAGGCCGTGCGCCTTGAGCAGACGGCCGACACGGAGCTGGTTCCTGTCGCCCGCCACGTCAGTCGTCCGCGACGTCGACGCGGACGCGACGCCCGTCGGCGAGTGCGGAGATGAGGGTGCGCAGCGCCTTGGCGGTGCGGCCGCCGCGCCCGATCACGCGACCACGGTCATCCGGGTGCACGTGCACCTCGAGCAGATCGCCACGGGGCGACGCGGATGCGGTGATGCGGACATCGTCCGGGTGATCGACGATCCCCTTGACGACGTGTTCGAGCGCGGCGGCGAGCACGGCGGATTACTCTGCGTCGGCGGCGGGAGCCTCAGCGGCCTCCGCGTCGGCGGCGGGTGCCTCGGCGGCGGGTGCCTCGGCCGGCTCGGCCTTCTTCTCGGCCTTGGGCTTGACGACCGACTTCTTGGCCGCGTCGACCTCGAACGGCGCCTTGGCCTCGGCGACCTGGACGGTGGACTTCGCGTCCTTGTCGCCCTTGAACTTGCCCCAGTCGCCGGTGAGCTTCAGCAACGCGGTGACCTGCTCGGTCGGCTGGGCGCCGACGGAGAGCCAGTACTGCGCGCGCTCCGAGTCGACCTCGATGAACGAGGGCTGCTCGGTCGGGTGGTACTTGCCGATCTCCTCGATCACACGACCATCGCGCTTGGTGCGCGAGTCGGCGACGACGATGCGGTAGTAGGGCGCACGGATCTTGCCGAAGCGCTTGAGACGGATCTTGACAGCCACGATTCTCCTGAATGGTGTGGAAAGGAAGACGAACGTCGCCTGGAGCGTGGGGTGCACACCCGGCGGGAGCTCTGGGGGTGGAGCGGATGCTGGATAGAGGGTCGAGCAGCCGCCCGACCCTCTATTCTGCCAGATACCGCGGCGCTGCGCGAAACGGTGCGACACGGTGCACGCCGTCGCCGGACACCGCGTGCGAGACTGTGCGCGTGCCGATCGAATTCGCCTCTTCCGCCCGATCGACCGTCGGCGTGGAATGGGAGGTCATGCTGGCCGACCCTGCCACCGGCGATCTGGTCGGGCGGGCGCCTGAGCTGCTCAGCGATCTGGAGTCGCAGAGCGCCTCCGAGCGGCACACGGTCACCGGCGAGCTGCTGACGAACACGATCGAGGTCACCAGCGGCGTCGGGGTCACCGTGGCGGACGCCGTCGGCGACATCGCCGCGGCCATCGCTGCGGTGCGACGCTCGACCGACCCTGCCGGGATTGAGCTGCTCTCGGCCGGCAGCCATCCATTCGCCCAGTGGTTCAACCAGCGCGTGACGGACAAGAACCGCTACCACAAACTCATCGAGCGCACGCAGTGGTGGGGGCGCAACATGATGATCTGGGGAATCCACGTGCACGTCGGCGTCGAGGATCGGGCGAAGGTGCTGCCGATCGTGGGCGCTCTGTCCGGATTCCTGCCGCACCTGCAGGCGCTGTCGGCGTCCAGCCCGTACTGGGCGGGAGAGCGCACCGGCTACGCCTCCAATCGCTCGCTGGTGTTCCAGCAGTTGCCGACGGCGGGCCTGCCCTGGCCGATCAGCACCTGGGCGGAGTTCGAGCGCTACCTCGAGGACATGACGCGCACCGGCGTGATGCGAGACGCGTCAGAGGTGCGCTGGGACATCCGCCCGGCGCCCCGGTGGGGCACGATCGAGGTGCGTGCCTGCGACGGGATGTCGACCCTCACCGAACTGGCATCCGTGGCAGCCCTGACGCAGACCCTCGTCGAGTTCTTCTCCCGCGAGCTGGATGAGGGCAGACCCCTGCCGACACTCGCCCCCTGGTTCCACCGGGAGAACAAGTGGCGTGCGGCCCGCTACGGCCTGGACGCCCGGGTGATCGTCGACCCGGCAGGATCGCAGGTGCCGGTTCGTGAGCACCTGTCCGCCGTGCTCGACGACCTGCAGCCGATCGCCCGCGACCTGTCCTGCATCGCCGAGCTCGAGGGCGTGCGCACCATCGTGCGCGACGGCGCCAGCTATGCCCGTCAGCTGAAGACCGCCGACGCCGCCGGCGGCGACCTGCGCGAAGTCGTCCAGCACCTGATCCGCGAGTTCCGCGCCGGGCCCGAGAGCTCGACCGCGGAGTGAGGTTCAGTCGTCCTCGATGAGCAGACGGGCGAGCGTCTCATCCAGCACGACGTCGGTGACCAACCCCGCTGTGATGGCGGCCTGAAGGGTGCCGGCCTTCGCCGCGCCCGACACGATGCACACCCGCCGGGGCACCCTGCGGAGCATGTCCAGCCCCATCCCCGTCGAGCGGGCGTTGAGCCCGATGTCCTGCCAGGTGCCGTCAGCGCGGAAGAACACGGTCGCCACGTCTCCGATCGCGCCGTCCTCGCGCAGGCTCCGGTAGTCCTCGCGGTTGAGGTACCCGCCGACGTAGACGCGGCTGGGCACCTCCGACTGCGGCGAGCCGAGCCCGAACACCGCGATGTCCATCTTCGACTGGACCGAGAGCACACGGCGGGTGCTGCGCTCGCGCCACATCGCGGCACGCGTGTCGGGGTCGTCGAAGAAGGCCGGCACGGGGAACTGCTCCACCTGGGCGCCGAACGCGTGCCCGAACCGCTGCAGGATGTCGCTCGAGTAGTCCAGCCCGCTGGTCTGTGTGTTTCCGGCGCCGTTCAGCTGCACGAACGTCGTCCCGTGCGTCTCCTTCTGCACGAGCGACCGGCTCACCATGCCGATGGTCGATCCCCAGGCGATTCCGATGACCATGTTCGACTCGACGAATTGCGAGAGCAGGCGCCCCGCCGTCAGAGCCACCCGCTCCAGGCGCTCGACCTCGTTCACGACCCCCGGGATGGGCACGATGTGCGCGGCGATCCGGAACCGGGCGCGCAGCTGCTCCTCGAGCTGACCCACCCGCTCGAAGGGCGAGTTGACGCGGATGTCGACCAGTCCGGTCTCCCTCGCGAACGACAGCAGTCTCGACACCGAGGAGCGGGAGGTGCCCAGCTCGGTCGCGATGGCGTCCATCGTCATGTCCTGCAGGTAGTAGAGCTTGGCGGCCGTGAGCGCCGTCGTGGTCTTCGCATCCTGCCGGCCGGAATCGCGGGTCATGGTCATCACCTCCGTGACCCAGCCTTGCACATTCGTGCAGGATGATTGCGTGATCCTGCCAGGAGCCGGATGCTGGAGGCAGGACGAAGGAGACATCATGGTCGACATCACCCGCAGGGCACGACGAGACGGCGAGCTGGCAACCGTGCGCGAGAGCGGACGGACGACGGTCCTCATCATCGGCGCAGGCATCAACGGCATCTCCCTCTTCCGAGATCTGGCACTCCAGGGCGTCGACGCCGTGATCGTCGACCGCGGCGATTTCGCGAGCGGCGCCTCCGCGGCATCCAGCCATATGATCCACGGCGGCATCCGCTACCTGGAGAACGGCGAGTTCCGGCTCGTGCGCGAATCCGTGCAGGAGCGCAACGGACTGCTGCGCATCGCCCCGCACTACGTCAAGCCGCTGGAGACGACGATCCCGATCTATTCGACGTTCTCCGGCATCCTGGCCGCCCCGCTGCGCTTCCTCACGCACCGCAGCGGCAAGCCGCAGGAGCGCGGCGCCGTGCTGATCAAGCTCGGCCTGACCATCTACGACACCTTCTCGCGCGCCGGCGGCACGGTCCCCCGGCACCGATTCCTCGGACGCACCTCGTCACTGGCGGAGTTGCCGCAGCTGGACCCGAAGATCAAGTACACAGCCACCTACTACGACGCATCGATGCACGATCCTGAGCGCCTCGCGCTGGACGTGCTCCAGGACGGGCGCTCCGCGAACACCGGCTCCTACGCTCTCAACTACGTCGAGGCCGTCGGCCGTGACGGCGACGGCGTGGTGCTGCGCGACCGGGAGACCGCCGAGGAGTTCACCCTCCGCGCCGACGTCGTGGTGAACGCCTCCGGGCCCTGGACCGATCTCACGAACGACGCGCTCGGAGAGCGCACACGCTTCATGGGCGGGACGAAGGGGTCGCACATCGTGCTCGATCACCCCGAGCTGCTGGCGGCCACGCAGGGACGCGAGATCTTCTTCGAGCACTCCGACGGCCGCATCGTGCTGATCTACCCCCTCAAGGGCCGGGTGCTGGTGGGGACCACCGACATCGACGCCGATCCGCGTGAGCCGGCCCGGTGCACCGACGATGAGATCGACTACTTCTTCGATCTCATCCATCACGTCTTCCCCGCCATCCAGGTCGACCGCGACCAGATCGTGTACCGCTTCGCGGGCATCCGGCCGCTGCCCCGCCACGAGGACACCGCCCCCGGGTTCGTGTCCCGCGACTACCGGGTGGAGCTCGATGAGAGCGGTCCGGCGCCCCTGCTGAGCCTGGTGGGCGGCAAGTGGACGACCTTCCGCGCTCTGGGCGAGACGCTCGCCGACCGCGTGCTGGGACTGCTGGGCCGCACCCGGTCGGTGTCGACCGCCGATCTTCCGATCGGCGGCGGACACGGCTTCCCGCGCACGACACGCGCCCGCGCGGCCTGGAAGCAGGCCAATCTGCCCGGCGCGGACGCCGCTCGCGGCGACCAGCTCCTCACCCGCTACGGCACGCGCGCCGCTCAGGTCTGGGAGCACATCGAGAAGGAGGAGGACCGCCCGCTCGCCGGCGGTGCGCTCTCGGTGCGCGAACTGGAGTGGATGGTCGAGAACGAGCTCGTCGTGCGGCTCGCCGACATCGTGTTGCGCCGCACCAGCATCGCGTTCGTCGGGGACGTCTCCGGCGAACTGCTGGTGGAGCTCGCGGACGCGCTCGCCCCGCTGATGGGCTGGGACCGGGATCGCCGGGACGCCGAGGTCGAGGCCACGACGCAGCTGCTCGACGACGCGCACGGACTCGACATCGCCCGAACCGCGATCCGATAGCAAAGACGTCCGCCACCCGGCGGCAACACCATGCGTGCGCGTCCGCGCACGCGAAGAAAGGTCAAAGAAGACATGACGGACATCAACCTGTGGCTGTACTTCCTGTCGGAGCTCGTCGGGACGGGCATGCTGGTCCTCCTCGGTTGTGGTGTGGTGGCGAACGTGGTCCTCACCAGGACGAAGGGCTTCAGCGGCGGCTTCCTGATGATCAACTGGGGCTGGGGCCTGGCCGTGTTCGCCGGTGTGCTCGTGTCGGCCTACTCCGGCGCCATCCTCAACCCCGCCGTCGGCATCGGACTGCTCCTCGCGGGCAAGATCGATCTGGCGATGTTCGCGGTCGCCTCCGCGGCTGAGCTGATCGGCGCCATCCTCGGCGCGATCCTGGTGTGGGCCTCGTACCGGCAGCACTTCGACGCCGAGGAGGACGCGGCGGGAAAGCTGGCGGTCTTCTCGACCGGCCCGCAGATCCGCTCCTACGGCCACAACCTCATCACCGAGATCGTCGGCACCTTCGTGCTGGTGTTCGCCATCTTCGCCTTCGCCGACTACGGCGACATCGAAGTGGGCACGCCCGGGGGCCTGGGGCCGCTGACCGCCCTGCCCGTCGCACTGATCGTGGTATCGATCGGCGCCTCGCTCGGTGGCCCCACCGGGTACGCCATCAACCCGGCCCGTGACCTCGGACCGCGCATCGCGCACGCGATCCTTCCGATCAAGGGCAAGGGGTCGAGCGACTGGGCGTACTCCTGGGTGCCGATCGTCGGGCCGCTGGTCGGCGGTGCGCTCGCAGCGGCGGCGTCGCCGCTGCTGCTCAACCTGGCCTGAGCCAACCCTGACGATCATTCAGAACGACCCGTGACGGGCATTCAAAGGAGAAGAGCATGACCGAGTACATCATCGCTATCGACCAGGGGACGACGTCGAGTCGCGCGATCATCTTCGACCGCAAGGGCAACATCGTCTCCACCGGTCAGAAGGAGCACGAGCAGATCCTCCCGAAGGCGGGCTGGGTCGAGCACGACGCGCTGGAGATCTGGCGCAACGTGCAGGAGGTCATCGGACTGGCACTGAGCCGGGCCGACCTCACGCGGCACGACATCTCCGCGGTGGGCATCACGAATCAACGCGAGACGGCGGTCGTCTGGGACCGCAACACGGGGCAGCCCGTGTACAACGCCATCGTCTGGCAGGACACGCGCACGCAGGAGATCGTGGACCGGCTGGCATCCGAGGGCGGCACGGACCGGTTCAAGGACGTCGTCGGGCTTCCGCTGGCGACCTACTTCTCCGGCACGAAGATCACCTGGATCCTGGAGAACGTCGACGGGGCGCGCGAGAAGGCGGAGGCGGGCGACCTCCTCTTCGGCACCACCGACTGCTGGGTGCTCTGGAACCTCACCGGGGGCGTCGACGGAGGCGTGCACGCGACCGACGTGACCAACGCGTCGCGGACCATGTTCATGGACCTGGAGACGCTCGAGTGGCGCGACGACATTCTCGAGGCGTTCGGGGTGCCGCGCTCGATGATGCCCGAGATCCGCTCGTCCTCCGAGGTGTACGGTCGCGCCGAGGACTCGTCGCTGCTCCGTGAGACCCCGATCGCCGGCATCCTCGGCGACCAGCAGGCCGCGACCTTCGGTCAGGCCGCGTTCGAGAAGGGCGAGAGCAAGAACACCTACGGCACCGGCTGCTTCCTCATCTTCAACACGGGCGAAGAGGTCGTGCACTCCAAGAACGGGCTGCTCACCACCGTCGGGTACAAGCTGGGCGACCAGCCCACCCACTACGCGCTCGAGGGTTCCATCGCCGTCACCGGATCGCTGATCCAGTGGCTGCGGGACCAGTTGGGGATCATCTCGTCGGCACCCGAGGTGGAGAAGCTCGCCGAGCAGGTGGAGGACAACGGCGGGGTGTACATCGTGCCCGCCTTCTCGGGCCTGTTCGCACCCTACTGGCGCCCGGACGCACGCGGCGCCATCGTGGGCCTGACCCGTTACGCGAACCGGAATCACATCGCGCGTGCGGCCCTGGAGGCGGTCGCGTTCCAGACGCGCGACGTGCTCGACGCGGTGAACGCCGACGCCGGCGTGGATCTCAGCGAGCTCAAGGTCGATGGCGGCATGGTGGCCAACGACGCTCTCATGCAGTTCCAGGCCGATGTGCTCGGCGTCGCGGTCGTGCGGCCGAAGGTCGCCGAGACGACCGCCCTCGGCGCGGCGTACGCGGCGGGGCTCGCGGTCGGGTTCTGGAACGGCCTCGACGATCTGTCCGCCAACTGGCAGGAGGACCGCCGCTGGGAGCCGACGATGGACGAGGAGGAGCGCGATCGTCAGCTCCGGCTGTGGCGCAAGGCCGTCACGAAGTCCATGGAATGGGTCGATGAGGACGTCCGCTGAGACCCGATGACAGCCGATGGCCCGGATGCGCATATGCACCCGGGCCATCGGCCTTCTCGTGCCGCGGTGACGACGGGCGTCGTCACGCCACGGCGCCAGGTCAGCCCTTGCCGAACAGCTTCTGGATCTCGGCGAGCTCCGCCTCGCTCGGCGCCGCCTGAGCGCCCAGACCGAAGCCCGATCCGGTCGGATCGGCGTTGGAGCTCGCGAGGCCGGCGTTCTCGGCCGCGCGCTTGGCCGGATTGCCCGAGCGGGACCCGCCCTTGCTCTTCGAGCCCTTCTTGCCGCGCTTGGCGGAGGCTCCCGGCTTGCCCATCGGCCCCATGCCGGGGATCTGCGGGGTGCCGCCGCGAGCGACCGTCTTCATCATCTTGGCCGCCTGCTCGAAGCGCTGCACGAGCTGGTTCACGTCGGTGACGGTCATGCCCGACCCCTTGGCGATCCGCAGGCGACGGGACCCGTTCAGCAGCTTCGTGTTGCGCCGCTCGGCGGGAGTCATCGATCGGATGATCGCCTCGGTGCGATCGACCTCGCGCTCGTCGAAGTCGTCGAGCTGCTGCTTCATCTGGCCCATGCCCGGGAGCATCCCGAGCATCTTCTTCATGGAGCCCATCTTGCGCATCTGCTGCATCTGCTCGAGGAAGTCCTCCAGCGTGAAGGTCTCGTTGGCGAGCTTCTCGGCGACCTTCATCGCCTCGGCCTCGTCGAAGGCCTGCTGCGCCTGCTCGATCAGCGTGAGGATGTCGCCGAGGTCGAGGATGCGGCTCGCCATGCGGTCGGGGTGGAACGGCTCGAGGTCCTCGAGGTTCTCCCCCGTCGAGGCGAAGATGATCGGTCGACCGGTCACCGATGCGACCGACAGCGCCGCGCCGCCTCGGGCGTCGCCGTCGAGCTTGGAGAGCACGACGCCGGTGAAGTCGACGCCCTCCTGGAAGGCCTTGGCGGTGTTGACGGCGTCCTGACCGATCATCGCGTCGATGACGAAGAGGACCTCGTCGGGCTCGGTGGCCCGGCGGATGTCGGATGCCTGCTTCATGAGCTCGGCGTCGACGCCGAGGCGTCCGGCGGTGTCGATGATGACGACGTCGTGCTGCTGCCGGCGCGCGTGCTCGACGCCCGCCTTCGACACCTGAACGGGGTCGCCGACGCCGTTGCCGGGCTCGGGGGCGAAGATCGCGGCGCCCGCGCGTTCGGCGACGACCTGCAGCTGGTTCACGGCGTTCGGTCGCTGCAGGTCGGCGGCGACGAGCAGGGGCGTGTGGCCGTCGGCCTCGAGCTGCCTGGCGAGCTTTCCCGCGAAGGTCGTCTTACCGGACCCCTGGAGCCCTGCGAGCATGATCACCGTCGGCGGGTTCTTGGCGAACTCCAGCCGGCGCTGCTCGCCGCCGAGGATCGCGACGAGCTCCTCATTGACGATCTGCACGACCTGCTGCGCGGGGTTCAGCGCCCGGTTGACCTCGTCGCCGAGGGCCCGCTCGCGCACTCTGCCCGTGAAGTCCTTCACGACGGAGAGCGCCACATCGGCGTCGAGGAGAGCGCGACGGATCTCGCGGACGGTGCCGTCGACGTCGGCGGGGCTCAGCTTTCCCTTCGTGCGCAGATTGCGGAAGGTCTCGGTGAGCCGATCGGAGAGCGTGCCAAAGGTAGCCATGGTGCCTCTGATTCTACGCGAGCGGGCTCGCGACTGCCGCCGCGGGATAGCCGTCGCGCCCTCGCGCTCAGCGGTGAGGGCCACTCAGCCCCAGGGAAGGTCGTGGATGCTGCGCAGCGCGGCGTCGAACTGCGCCTCGAGCGACGCCTGGCCCGCCCCGTGATCGGCCCAGACGCGCAGCGAGGAGAGCACGGCCGTGGCCAGGGCCGCACCGAGGATGTCGGCGCGGATCTCATCGATCCCCGCGCTGCGCGCGGCCCCCGAGACCGCAGAGGCGAGACGCGCGTGGCGCAGCCCGGTGTCGCGCAGCAACTCCTGCTCGAGCCCCATCGGCGCCGCGTTGCGAAGCGCCAGGGCGAGCGGATCCGGCGCGAAGTCCTGCACGATCGGCTCGACGGCCGCGCGCACCGACGGTCCGTCGGCGCCCCGCCCGAGTGCCGCCAGCGCGACGGAGGCCGCGGCGATGCGGGCATCCAGCCCCGACCAGAGCACGTCGCTCTTCGACGCGAAGTAGTTGAAGAAGCTCGACCGGCTGACACCCGCCCGCCGGGCGATGTCCACGATGGAGGTCGCCTCATATCCCTGCTCGAGGAACAGCTCGCAGGCCGCTTCGGCAAGGGTCTCGCGCGACGACGCCCTGGGCCTGCCTGCTCGCTGCTCCGATGTCATGAACGTCAGCGTAGCCGCGCGGTGGACGCGCACGATCCGCGAAGGGGCGTAGGCTGTACTCGCACCCATTCTTGCACTGTATCCAACAACGACGGGAGCGTCCATGCTCGACATCCGCATCGCCGGTCTCGCACCGGACTTCGTGCCCTACCCGGACGGCTGGGAGCTGCAGCGCCGCGTTCACCGCGACGTCGTCGCCGGAGACCGTCCCGACACGCTGCTGCTGCTCGAGCACGAGGCCGTGTACACGGCCGGCAAGCGGACCGAGCCGCACGAGCGGCCGCAGGACGGCACCCCCGTGGTGGACGTCGACCGCGGCGGCAAGATCACCTGGCACGGGCCGGGACAGCTCGTGGGCTATCCGATCGTGCGCCTGCACGAGCCGATGGACGTCGTCGCACACGTACGGCGCATGGAGCGGCTGCTCATCGACATCCTGAAGCCGTTCGGGGTGGACGGCTATCAGGTCGATGGGCGCAGCGGGGTGTGGGTGCGTCGACCACTCGGCGAGGACAAGGTCGCGGCCATCGGGGTGCGGGTGCAGCAGGGCGTCACGATGCACGGCTTCGCCGTCAACTGCGACAACACGCTGACCGGGTTCCGGGGCATCATCCCGTGCGGGATCACGGATGCCGGCGTCACGACCGTCAGCGAGGTCGTCGGGGCCGAGGTCTCCCCCGCCGACATCGTCGAGTCGGTCGCCGATGCCTTCGCCGCCGAGTACGCGACGGAGGTCGCCGCATGAGCGCCGCCGCACCGGAGGGCCGCAAGCTCCTGCGGCTGGAGATCCGCAACTCCGAGACGCCGATCGAGCGCAAACCGGAATGGATCCGCACGAAGGCGAAGATGGGCCCCGAGTACCAGGCGCTGCACTCGCTCGTGAAGACCGAGGACCTGCACACCGTGTGCCAAGAGGCCGGCTGCCCGAACATCTTCGAGTGCTGGGAGGACAGGGAGGCGACCTTCCTCATCGGGGGCTCGCAGTGCACGCGCCGCTGCGACTTCTGCCAGATCGACACGGGAAAGCCCGCCGACTACGACACCGACGAGCCGCGCCGCGTGGCCGAGAGCGTCACTCGCATGGGGCTGCGCTACGCGACGGTGACGAGCGTCGCGCGCGACGACCTGCCCGACACCGGCGCGTGGCTCAACGCCGAGACGGTGCGGCAGATCCATTCTCAGAATCCGAACACGGGCGTCGAGCTGCTCGCCAACGACCACGGCGGCCACCCGGACTTCCTGGGTCAGATCTTCGATGCACGGCCCGAGGTGTTCGCGCACAACGTCGAGACCGTCCCGCGCATCTTCAAGCGCATCCGTCCCGCGTTCCGCTACGAGCGCTCGCTCGGTGTGCTCACCCAGGCTCGCGAGGCCGGCCTGATCACCAAGTCGAACCTCATCCTCGGCATGGGCGAAGAGCCGGAAGAGGTGGTGCAGGCGCTGCACGACCTGCACGACGCCGGATGCGACATCATCACGATCACGCAGTACCTGCGTCCGTCGCCCAGGCATCTGCCGGTGGCACGGTGGGTCAAGCCCGACGAGTTCGTGGAGTTCAAGGCCGAGGCCGAGCGGATCGGCTTCCTCGGGGTGCTGGCCGGTCCCCTGGTGCGCTCCTCCTACCGCGCGGGACGGCTGTGGGCCCAGTCGATGCTCTCGAAGGGCCGCGAGATCCCCGCCCATCTGGCCCACATCGCCGAGAGCGCCGAGAAGGGTTTCGCGCAGGCGGTCTGACCTAGTCGGCGCTCATCACCGAGAGCACGGAGCCGTCCGAGTCGAGGTTCACGAGCAGCACGTCGTCGGTGGCATCCGCATCGAGGGCGTATTCCATGACGACGAACGGATCCGAGCCGCCGTGCTCATCGGCGAGGATCGTCATGCTCATCAGCGTCAGGGATCGGATGATGTCGACGGCGGCGTCTCCGCTGACGTCGACCAGCACGTCCTCGAGCTGATCACCGTGAGCCTCCTGCTGCTGGAGGATGAACTCGGTCACCTCGCTCGTGCGGTCATCGACCTCTGCGAGCATCGCACGGCGCACGACGTCGTCCAGCGTCTCGAGACCGGAGATGAGGGCCGCCGCCGCATCGAGCGCGGCCTGCGAGACATCATCCTGATCCGGCGCGGTCAGATCGACCGTGACCGACTGATCGCCGAAGTCGACCCGCTCGGTCCAGAAGATGGCGCCGTCCGGCCCGGTGGACAGAAGCCCGAAGTAGTCGTGTTCGATCGCCATATCGCTATGAAACCAGCCCTCGTGCCCGTCCGGTAGTCCTACGCGCCGACGAGCGACTGCACGAAGACGTGCGGGGTGAAGCCGGTCAGATCGTCGATGCCCTCGCCCTGCCCGAGCAGCTTGACGGGGATGCCCGTGCGCTCCTGCACGGCCAGGATGAAGCCGCCCTTGGCCGATCCGTCGAGCTTGGTGATGACCAGGCCCGTGACGCCGGCGTGCTGCAGGAACGCCTCGGCCTGGAGCACCCCGTTCTGGCCGGTGGTGGCGTCGAGCACGAGCAGCACCTCGCTGATGGGGGCGAGCTTCTCGACCACGCGGCGCACCTTCGAGAGCTCGTCCATCAGCCCGCCCTTGGTGTGCAGGCGGCCGGCGGTGTCGATGATCGCGATCTCGATCCCCTGCTGCTTGGCGTAGTCGACCGTCTGGTACGCCACCGAAGCCGGGTCCTGGCCCTCGTGCTGCGGTCGCACGATGGCTGCGCCGCCGCGCTGCGCCCACGTCGCGAGCTGATCGACCGCGGCGGCGCGGAAGGTGTCGGCCCCGCCGACGACCACGCTGCGCTCGAAGCCGCGCAGGAACTTCGTGAACTTGCCGATCGTGGTCGTCTTGCCGACGCCGTTGACCCCTACCACGAGCACGACGGCGGGGCGCTCGGTGAGCTTGAGCGTGGTGTCGAACTTGGCGAAGCGCTCCTCGAGGGTCTCTCGCAGCATCCGCTGCAGGTCGCGCGGGTCGGTGGTGCGGTAGCGCTCCACCTTCTCGCGCAGCTCGTCGAGCAGCTGCTCGGTGATGTCCGGGCCGAAGTCGGCCGTGATCAGCGCCGTCTCCAGGTCCTCCCAGGTCGTCTCGTCGATCGTGGGCTTGACGAACATGCCGCGCAGTGCGCGACCGAGGGACCAAGACTTCTCCGGCATGTCTCCAGCCTACGATGATCGACATGAGCATCCGTCGCGTGTACGTCCACGGCGCCGGCCGGCAGGGCCCGGATGCCTGGCCGCGGGTCGATCCGGCATCCGGCGTCTTCACCGCCTTCGCGCCCGAGGCGTCCGTCGGGCAGCAGGCGCAGCAGCTGGTGCGCGACATCAGGGATGCGCGCCCAGTCGTCTACGCGCACTCGATCGGCGCGGTACCGGTCGCACTGGCCGTCGACCAGGTGCCGGTGAGGGGCCTGGTGCTGGTCGAACCCGCCCTGTACGACATCGCTCGCGGTGCGGAGCCGATCGAACGGCACATCGCGATCGTGAGCGAGGCGCGGGCTCAGGCCGATGCCGGTGACCTGCGGTCGTTCTGGGCCATCCTGCGCCCGCTGATGTTCGGCGGACCGTTCGACGCCGCCACCTGGGACCGCGAGCGCCCCGTCGCCGAGCGCTGGGCGCGCACGAACCTGCCGTGGGGCCATGGCGTCCGTGAGCGGATGCTCCGCGGCATCCCGATGCTCGTCGTGACCGGCGGCTGGAACGACGAGTACGAACGGATGGCCGGACTGCTCGCCGCCGATGGTGCGCAGCACGTGGTGCTCCGCGGCGCCCGGCACCGGCCCATGGACCTTCCGGCGTTCGCCGACACCGCGCGGGCGTTCGAAGCGTCTCTGTCGACTCAGACGGCGGCCGCGGAGACGCGGTCGCCCACGCGCTGACCGACCACCGCGGAGACGCCGTCCTGGCGCATGGACACTCCGTAGAGCGCGTCTGCGATCTCCATGGTGCGCTTCTGGTGTGTGATCACGAGAAGCTGCGAGTTCTCGCGAAGCTGTTCGAAGACCGACAGCAGGCGACCGAGGTTGGCGTCGTCGAGCGCCGCCTCGACCTCGTCGAGGATGTAGAACGGGCTCGGCCGCGCCTTGAAGATCGCGACGAGCAGCGCGACGGCGGCGAGGGAGCGCTCACCTCCGGAGAGCAGGGAGAGCCGTTCGATCTTCTTGCCGACCGGCCGCACGGCCACCTCGATACCGGTGGTGAGCATGTCGTCCGGGTTCGTCAGCGAGATGCTGCCCGAACCGCCCGGGAACAGCAGCGGGAACACCTCCCCGAACGCCTGCTTCGTGTCCTCGAACGCTGCGGCGAAGATCACCTGCATCCGCTCGTCGAGTTCAGCGATGATCGCCAGCAGGTCCTGCCGTGTCCGCGTCAGATCCGACAGCTGCTCGGTGAGGAAGGCGTGCCGCTGCTCGAGCGCGGCGAACTCCTCCAGTGCCAGCGGGTTGACGCGGCCGAGCTGCGTGAGCTTGCGCTCCGCGTCTTTCAGGCGCCGCTGCTGGATCCGGCGGTCGAAGGGGATGTCGGCGTCCTCGTCGTGCTCGTCGGCGCCGGGATCGCGCGGAACGGGCTGATCCGGGCCATATTCCGCGACGAGAATATCTTCATCGAGAGCGAGTTCTGACGCCACCCGCTCGAGCAGGCTGCTCAGGTGCAGCTTCTTCTCGTGGATCTGGAGCTCCAGTCCGTGCACGCTCTCGGTGAGGCCGGCGAGGCGCTCGCGGAGCGAGACCTCCTGCCGGCGCAGGGCGGAAAGCTCCTCGTTGTGGGCCGAGCGCTCGGCCTCCGCCTCCGCCAGAGCCATCCGCGCCTCGGTGACAGAGCGGTCGATCGAGTCCAGCACCCGTGGGACCTCGTCCGCGACGGCGGACGCCGCCTCGCGCTGCCCTCGGCGGATGACGGCGCGTCGCGCGGCCTCGGCCGCCGCCTCGCGCTCGTGCTCGCGCTGACGCTCCAGGGCGACCACTCGCGACTGGGCGGCACGCACGCGCTCGCGAAGAGTCTCGATCTCGAGGCGCGCGCGCACCTCGCCCTCGCGAGCCGACTCGAGTGCCTCCAGCAGCCCGTCGCGCGCGGACGCGTCGAGCACGGGTCGCGGCTCCGATTCGGATGCTTCCAGCTCCGCCTTCGCGTGGACCGCAGCCTGTTCGGCATCCGAGACGGCGGCCTGCGCCTGCGCGAGGCCCGATTCCAGGCGATCGCACTCGGCGACGGCTGCCTCGTGCTGCACGGTCAGGCGATTGGTCTGCTCGGCGTGCGCGGCAAGGGCGGCATCGCGCTCGCGCAGAGCGCGCAGCGCGTCCTTCGCGCGGCGCCGGGCCTCCTCGACCGCCTCCGTGGACCTTTCCCGGGCTTGGCGAAGATCCGCCACGACGACCCGCACCTCGGCGAGACGCTCGGTCGCCGCGTCGCGTTCGGCGGCCAGCTCGATGCGGGAAGTCTCGCCGGTGCCGGCGCGCATGGTGTGCGCGGTGACGACCTCACCGGTCCGCGTCACGATCGTCGTCCGGTCGTCGCCGAGGGCGTCCAGTGCTCTGCGCGCCGTGCGCGCGGCATCCAGGTCGTCGGCGATCAGGACCGCGGACAGGATCCCTCGCACGCCCGCGGGCGCGTCGACCACACCGGCCGCCGACACCGTGCCCGGCACATCCAGCGGCTCGGACGCCACCGACAGCGCGGTGTCCGCGATGACGACGTCGACCGTGCCCCGCGCCTCACCGGAGGCGAGCAGCTCGAACGCGTCGTCGACGCCGTCGACCAGCACGCCCTCCGTGAGCGGACCGAGCACGGCGGCGACCGCGGCCTCGTAGCCGGGGCGCACCTGCACGGAGTCGCCCACGAGCCCTCGAACGCCGGCGGCACCAGAGGCGACGACCTCGGCGGCGCCGCCCGACAGGGCGAGAGCGCTGCCGAGCGCGGCAGCCTTCGCGGTGAGCGAGTCGGCCTCGCGCTCGGCTTCATGCAGCTGCTCGCGCAGCGCGTCGCGCTCGGCCTCGGCGGCGGCCACGGCCCTCTGCGCCTGATCGTAGGCGGCGGAGTGCTCGACGGCGCTTCCCTCGGGGGCGTCGGCGTCCGCGATCTGCTCGAGAGCCTCGGACGCCTCCCGACGGCGCTGGTGCGCCCCCTCGAGAGCGGTCTCCTGGCGCAGCACGGCACCGCGCACGGCGGCCAGAGCCGATGCGGCGGCATCCGCGGTGCCGCGCAACGCTGTCAAACGCATGTCGTACTGCGACACCAGGGCGCTCTGCTCGGCGATGTCGACATCGAGCGTGTCCAGCTCGGCACGCGCGCCCATCACCTCGCGACTCGCGGCGGCCGCCGCATCCTGCGCGTCCCCCAGTCCCTCGGATATCCGGGTGATCTCGTCCCGGGCCTCGTCGATCGTGTCCTGGGTGACGGTGATCGCGGTGATCGCGTCGTCGTCGTCACCGCCCAGCAGCGCGAGTCGCTGGTTCGCGAGCGTGAACAGGCTGCGCATCCGCTCCTGCGTCTGCTCCAGCGCGAACGCGACCCGGCGCGCTTCATCGACCGCCGCCGAGTTCTGCTGCTCCTCCAGCCGTCGGATGCCGGCACGCACGGTGTCGGCCTGCTCCGAGAGCACGAGCCGCTCGGTGTGGCGCTCGTGCTCGGTGCGGGTGTGATCTGCGAGCGCTGCACGCAGCGCGACGACGTCGTCGGCGAACAGACGGGCCTTCGCGTCGCGGACCACCGCGGCGATGCCCTGTGCCTCGCGGGCGATCTCGGCCTGCTTGCCGAGCGGCTTGAGCTGGCGCCGGATCTCGCCGGCGAGGTCGCTCAGCCGAGTGAGGTTGGTCTCCATCGCGTCGAGCTTGCGGATGGTCTTCTCTTTGCGGCGGCGGTGCTTGAGGATGCCCGCGGCCTCCTCGATGAACCCGCGTCGGTCCTCGGGCGACGCCTGCAGCACGGTGTCGAGGCGGCCCTGGCCGACGATCACATGCATCTCGCGGCCGAGACCCGAGTCGCTGAGCAGTTCCTGCACGTCGAGCAGCCGGCAACTCGACCCGTTGATCGCGTACTCGCTCGAGCCGCTGCGGAACAGGGTGCGGCTGATCGTCACCTCGGCGTAGTCGATCGGCAGAGCGCCGTCGCTGTTGTCGATGGTGAGCTGCACCTCGGCGCGTCCGAGCGGTCCCCGTGTCGACGTGCCCGCGAAGATGACGTCCTCCATCTTCCCGCCCCGCAGCGTCTTGGCACCCTGCTCGCCCATGACCCAGGCGAGGGCGTCGACGACGTTGGACTTGCCCGAGCCGTTCGGACCGACGATGCAGGTGACGCCGGGCTCGAAGACGAACGAGGTGGGCTGCGCGAAGGACTTGAACCCCTTGAGCGTCAGGCTCTTCAGATGCATGCCGACGACCTTGTGATCGGCGGGCCGGCGGGGATCGGGAGCAGCACGCCCATACGCTACCCGAAACCCGCGGAACGGCGGGGAACCCACGCGGCGAGGGATGTGCCGCGAGAGCGCGACACGCCGACGACACGCCCGGATGCTTGACGCACGCGGCGCGCGTTCGCTAGCGTGACTCACCGATCACAGGAGAGGAGGTCACCGATGATGATCACGAAGCTCGACGCCCGGTTCTGCACCGTTGCGTCCGTGCCGGCGAACATGCCCCGCTTCTCGGTGGCCTTCGCGCGCACGGCCTCGTAGGGCCGCCCCGCTCCTCTCACGACTCGTCTGACGCCTCAGCGTCCGGTCGATGATCGTCGCCCCGCCTCAGGCGGCGGCTCTCGCCCCGCTTCAGGGGCTTCCCCCGGCACGCTCCGATCTCGGGACGTGCCGCCCGGATGCGTCCGGCGCCCCTCTGCGCGCCGCATCCGCATCCGTCGCGCACCCCAGGAAAACACTCGACAGAAAGCGCACACATCGTGAGCACCACTCTGCTGTCCGATGACCGGCAGCACACGACCATCCATCCACCGGATACCGGGGATCGTCAGATCCTCACCATCCCCGACAGATCGGCTCAGCGGCGCCTGGCGCTGACGGACCGACTCCGCCTGCGCCTCGGACTGTGGCTGCTCGAGCGCAGCCTGCACCCGACCGCCCCCGCCGCTCCCGCACCGCGTCCGATCCGCGACGCAGCGCGCGCCGAGCACGAGGCGATCACCCTGCTGACGTTCGACCTGCAGCGGGGTCTGCGATGAGGTCGGCCGGAGCGCTTCTGCGTCCGCTCGAGCTCCCGGCTCGGGCGGACGCGGGGCCCTCCCCCGCCATCCGCGCCTATGCGGCGGTGCGCAACGCCTCGATCCTCGAGAGCACGGGCCGCGACGACGACGCGCTGAGCGCGGAATCGCTGCTGCCCAGCCTCTACAGCAACGCCGACAGGGAACGCCGCCAGTGGGGCATCGATCTCGACGGTGACCTCGTCGGATGCTGCGCGCTCGACATCTCGCACGATGACGCGGGCGAGACGGCGGTGGTCACCGTCGCGGTGCTGCACCGTGCGGCCGGGCAGCGCATCGGCTCCGCCGCCTACGCGTACGTCGAGAGCGTCGCTCGGGAGGCCGGCGTGCGCAAGCTGCTGCACTGGTGCGAGCACCATGACGAGCACGGCGCGGCGTTTCCCCCGCTGGCGTCGCCCACCGGATTCGGTTCGGTGCCCGCCGACCGCCCCGCGCGTTTCCTGACCCGCAACGGATTCCGGCTCGAGCAGGTGGAGCGCGCGAGCGCCCTGACCTGGTCGACCGCGACCCGCGCGCACCTGGAGGTGCTGCAGGCCGATGCCGCGGCGCACGCCGCGGGTTACCGTGTGCTGCGCTGGAGCATCCCGACGCCGGAGGCGTATGTCGCCGGGTACGCCTGGATGAAGTCCCGCATGTCCACCGACGTGCCGGATGGCGACGTCGGAACGCCTGAGGAGGAATGGGACGAGGAGCGCGTGCGCCGGCAGGAGGAGCGGATCACCCGCCGGGGTTGGTCGATGCGCGTGACCGCCGCCCAGCACGTCGGCACCGGCGAGCTGTGCGCGTTCAACGAACTCGCCATCGGCCCGGACGCCTCCGGAAGCACTCATCAGTACGACACTCTCGTCCTCGCCGCGCACCGCGGGCATCGTCTGGGGATGCTGGTGAAGACCGCCGGGCTGCTCGCCTGGCGCGACGAGCATCCGGAATCGCCGAAGGTGATCACGTACAACGCCGAGGAGAACCGGCCGATGCTCTCGATCAACGAGGCCATCGGCTTCGCCCCCATCGCCTACGAGGGCGTGTGGAGGAAGGACCTGACATGACGATCGCATCACCGCCCCTGACCATCACGGAGATGTCCGTGCCCGCGCATCTCGAGGGCGCCGACGCCGCCGACTTCCACGCGGTCGTGGCGCTGAACAACGCCGTCTGCCTGAGCGATTCGGGCCTGCACGACTTCGCCCGGACGGCCGAGGAGCTCCTGCCGCACTGGCAGGACCGCGCGGACGACGTCAACCGTGGATTCATCGCACGCGAGGGCGACGTGATCGTCGGTGCCGTGCTGCTCTGCTACGCCGTCGCAGAGACGACCAGCGTCGAGCTCGACCTGATGGTGCTTCCCGAGCACTGGGGGCGGGGCGTCGAGCAGGCGCTGCTGAAGCGTGCGGAGGAGGAGGTGCGGCTCCTGGGACGCACTGTCATCCAGGCCTGGACGCTGCACCGCCCGGACGCCGGTGCGTCGCCCCTGGTGCCGAAGACCGGCTGGGGCGTCGTCTCGGCGACGCCGCACGCGCGGCTGCTCCAGGACGACGGCTTCACCCTGGAACAGGTGGAGCGCAACAGCGCCTACGATCTGCAGTCCGACCCGGCCCGGGTGCGACGCATGCTGCAGGAGGCACTGCGGGAAGCGGGCGCGGACTATCGCCTCGTCGAATGGACTCTGCCGACACCGCCCGAGCGTCGGGACGGATACGCATGGGCACTGTCGCGCATGTCGACCGACGCGCCGAGCGGCGAGCTCGCCGTCGATGAGGAGATCTGGGACGCGCAGCGCGTCGCCCGTCGCGACGCCCGGTTCCTCGACGGCGGGCAGACCGTGTCGGTCGCCGCGGTCGAACACGTTCCGACCGGCACGCTGGCGGCGTTCAACGAACTGGTCATCGGCACCGCTCCGGCGGATGTGACGCACCAGTACTGCACGCTCGTGCTCAAGGAGCACCGGGGTCACCGCCTGGGCCTGCTCGTGAAGTGCGCGAACATCCTGCGGTGGCGCGCGATCGCCCCGTCGTCGCCGCGGATCAGCACGTTCAACGCCGAGGAGAACCGGCCCATGCTCGCGATCAACGAGGCGATGGGCTTCGTACCCGTCTCCTCCTCCGGGGCGTGGCAGAAGCTCCTGAACTGAATCATCCCCGAGGATGACCACCGGATGCCGGAGTCATCCTCGGGGGCGACGATCGACGCTGTCGTGGCGCGGAAGCTGGGAATCATGAATGATTCCGTGCTGCAAGCGAACGCACTCCTGAAGACCTACGGTCCCGCTCGCGCCCTGGCCGGGGTAAACGCCGACGTCCGGCGGGGCGAATCCCTCGCCATCATGGGCGCGTCGGGGTCGGGCAAGACGACTCTGCTGCATGCACTGGCGGGCATCATCACGCCCGATGCCGGCTCGGTCGTGTTCGCTCCGGCATCCGGCGGACGGATCGACGTGACCGCGCAGTCCGAGACCGTCCGGTCGCGGCTGCGACGCGAGCGATTCGGCTTCGTCTTCCAGCAGGGCCTGCTGATCCCGGAACTGACAGCCATCGAGAACGTGGCCCTCGCGCTGATGATCAACGGTCTCAAGCGGCATGACGCGACCGGCCACGCCGCTGCGTGGCTGCAGTCGCTGGGGCTGGCGGGCATGGAGGACCGCCGCATCGGCGAGCTCTCGGGCGGCCAGGCGCAGCGTGTCGCGATCGCCCGCGCACAGGTGACGGGCGCGGAACTGATCTTCGCCGACGAGCCCACCGGCGCCCTGGATTCGCGCACCTCTGCCGAAGTCATGGACGCCCTGCTCTGGTCGACCACGAGCCAGGGGCGCACTCTCGTGGTGGTCACGCACGACCCGCAGGTGGCGGCCCGCTGCTCTCGCACCCTGCACATGCGCGACGGGCTGATCGTGGACGCGCAGGTGGCGGCGTGAACGCGGCGGCGATGCGGATGCTGCTGCGACCCGCACCGGGAAACGCCGCCACCGTCATCATCCCGTCGTCGGCGTTCGCGCTGGTCACGACGCTGGTGCTGACCGTGGTGGGCGGCGCGCAGGCGTTCTGGACGTGGGACGACGACGACGCGCTGACCTATCAGGTTCTCGCCGCGGTCGCACTCGCTCTGCTCGTGGTGCCGCTGGCCGCGCTGGGCGGTGCGGCGGCACGGCTCTCCGCCCGGCGACGGGACGAGCGGCTGTCCGCACTGCGCCTGCTGGGCGTGACCCCGGCAGGTGTCGGCGCGCTCACCGTCGTCGAGTCGACGGCCATCGCCGCGGGCGGGGTGATCGCCGGAATCCTGGGGCATCTGGCGCTGGTACCGCTGATCGGCCTCATTCCCTTCCGCGGTGAGCAGCTCGGGGCGGCTTCGGTGCTTCTCTCCCCCGGCATGATCGCAGCGGTCTGCGCCGGTGCGGTGCTGCTGGCCGGTGCGAGCGCCGCGCTGGGCCTTCGCCGGGTGATCGTCTCGCCGCTCGGCGTGCGGATGCGCGCGCAACCGGCGCGCACGCACTGGATCCGCGGCGTGCTCGCCGCAGCGGTGCTCGCGGCCGCGTTCCTGACCGCGCAGTCGATCCCCGCCATCGCCGGCGTCGTCGCGGTGACGGTCGTTCTCGCCGCGGTCTTCGCCGGAGCTCTGGCGGTGCTGAACCTCGTCGGCCCGTGGGCGCTCGCGGTCTTCTCGAGGCGCCGGTTGCGGCGCGCGCAGAGCCCTGAGCGGCTGCTCGCCGCGCGCACCGTGCTCGATGACCCGAAGGCGGCGTGGAGGCAGGTCGGCGGCATCGCGATGGCGAGCTTCATGGCGGTGTTCGCGGGCACCGGCGTATCGCTGATGAACGTCATGAGCGCCTCGGATGCGGGCCCGGAGGATCTCGCTCTCGTCACCGACATGCGCACCGGTCTCATCATCACGCTCGTCGCGTCGTTCCTCATGGTCGCCGCCTCCGTGGGCGTGACCCAGGCATCCGACATCCTCGATCAGCGCCCGCTGCACCGGAGCCTGCATCAGCTCGGGGTCCCCGTCGAGACGGTGGATGCCGCCCGCCGGAGCGCGATCATGTCGCCGCTGCTGTTCACTGCGCTGGGCTCAGCGCTCTGCGCGGGCATCGTGGTGTTCCCGCTGCTGGGCATCGCGATGATCGTCGCCCCCGCATCGCTGCTCACGATCGCCGCGGTGCTGGCGGTCGGCATCCTCATCGTGTGGCTGAGCACCCTCGTCACGCGCCCGATGCTGCGCGCGGCGTTCGCACCCGCGTGACTGGCAGGATGGACGGGTGATCCTCCGCACCTCCCGTCTGGACCTTCGTGAGATGACCGAGGACGACCTGCCCGCGCTGCGCGCCATCCTGCAGGATGCCGAGACCATGACCGCCTATGAAGGGGCGTTCGACGAGGAGATGGTGCAGGCCTGGCTGCACCGGATGCGGGACCGCTATCGCGACGACGGCTTCGGCATGTGGGCGGTGGTCCTGCGAGAGAGCGGCGAGATGATCGGACAGTGCGGGCCCACCGTCCAGCACATCCTCGATGAGGACGTCCTGGAGGTCGGCTACCTCTTCAACCGCGCGCACTGGCATCGGGGGTATGCGACGGAGGCCGCCGCGGCCGTGCGCGACCACGTGTTCCGTGCGCTCGGCGCCGACCGGCTGTTCGCGCAGGTCCGTGACATGAACGTCGCGTCGATGAATGTGGCGATCCGCCTGGGCATGACGGTGCGCGGGCGGTTCGTCAAGAACTATCGCGGCGTGGACATGCCCCATCTGGCGTTCGCGATCGACGCGCCCCCGACCGGTCGAGAGCACGGCGTCAGCGCCGCGCCTCCGGAGCGACGTCGAGAGAGGTGATCATCGCGCCGCGGTCAAGTGTGACGGCGGTGATCACGGCATCCGCGACCTGCTCGGGACGGATCCACGCGTCGCCGTCGTACGGCAGACCCTCCCAGGCGCGCAGCCGCTCCTGCATGGTCGTGGCGACGCGACCGGGATGGATCGAGGTGACGCGGACGCCGTGGGCGGCCTCCTCCAGGCGCAGCGCGTCGGCGAAGGCGCGCAGCGCGAACTTGCTCGCGCTGTAGGCGCCGGAGCCCGCGATGCTGCGATGACCGAGGCCCGAGTTGATCATCACCACGTGTCCGGCGCTGCGTCGCAGCGCCGGCAGCAGCGCGCGGGTCAGTTCGACAGGCGCCAGCACGTTGACCTCCATCGACTCCCGCCAGCGCCGCGCTCCCACCTCCTCCGTGGATCCCATATGGAGAACGCCCGCACTGTGCACGAGCACGTCGAGCTCGGCGATGGTCCGCGCGAGCTCGGCGATCTGCGTCTCAGCGGTGAGATCGGCGACGTGCACGGAGGCTGAGGGGACCGTGTCGGCGAGGGCCTCGAGCGCGGACCTGTCGCGCCCGGTCAGGTGCAGATGGTGGGTCTCGGCCATGGCCGTCGCAATGGCTCGTCCGATCCCGCCGGAGGCTCCGGTGATGAGGGCGTTCGGTCGCATGCTGCCAGCCTGTCAGAAGTCGGTGCTTCGCGGCGGTCGGTAGCATCGATTCCATGCCCAGTGCGCCCGACGACTTCGATCTCATCGCTGCAGGGCATCCCGCCACCCCGCCTCACCAGCTGGCCGACATCGCCTCCCGCCGCTGGGATCTCCACGCTCTCATCGCGTCGAATCCTCGCAGCTACCCGGAACTTCGCCACTGGATGGCCACCGTCAACCCTGCGAGCGTGCAGGGCCCGCCCATCGGGGTCGCCGCTGCGCCGATGGTGGCGGCTCCGCCGCGACGCCGCGGCATCGGTTGGTGGTTCGCCGGGTGCGGCTGCCTGACCCTCATCGCCGGGATCGTCGTCGTCGCAGCCGTCGTCGGAGGGCTCGGTGCGATGACGCCCCCTGACAGCCCGCGTCGCCCGCCGGTGCAGACTCAGCCCGATGCTCAGGACCCCGAGACGCAGAAGCACCTCGCTGCGTTCGCATCCGAGCGCGCGAGATATGCAGAGCTCGCCGCGCGTCTGGACGGCAACCCGGCGGCTCCCCTGGTGCTGATCGACGATGCCTTCGTCGATCAGCTCGACCGCGAAGCGGCAGCCGGGCAGGTGCCCGTCAGCCTCGCGCGCTCCGTGGCCGAGCGGATGCAGGGATTCCGCGAGGATCTGGAGGCGAAGGTGAAGGCGGCGGACGCACGGCGTGCGAACTCCTCGGGAACCCTCACCGAGAAGATCGTCGACCAGGCCGGTGACGGCTTCATCGATCTGCGCTGGGACAGTGCCACTGCCTGTGCGACTTCCACGGCGTGCGTGACGGGCAAGGATCCTCTGGTCGTGCACCACAAGCCCAAGGGCTACCTCCGCGGTGAATGGGAGCAACGGATGGTCGTCACGCATGAGCTCGCCCACGTGTACCAGTTCGCGGATGCGGCGAGGTCCGGCAGCGACGTGAGCGCGACGGACCGGCTGCTGGAGAAGGGGCTCTTCCAGGGCAGCGACGAGAAGATGGCCGACTGCTACGCACTGACGTACTTCGGGGAGGACTCCCTCGAGCACGGGAACTTCACCATGGGCTACGGGTACGTGTGCAACTCGGCGGAGCGCCAGGCCATCCGCGATTGGGCCGCGCAGCTCGATGCGCCCATGCCCGGCTGAGGCGGTGCGATCATGATGGCCCCCGGAGCGTCGCGAGACGAGACCGCGCCGAACGTTCCCGCGAGACGAACTGGAGTCTTCTTCGCGACGCTGATCGCATGTCTGGTCGTCGCGGTTCCGGTCACCTTGCCTCAGGCATTCCGCCTGGAGCTGGTGCCGGGCTTCGCGCAGGTCGTCGCGCTGCGGGGCCCGCTTGCGCTGGGCTTTTTCGTGATCGCCGTCCTGGCCGGTCTGATCGCAGCACTCAGGAGGCGCTGGTCGCTGGCGGCCGGAATCGCCATCGCGGCCCTGGTCGCTGGTGCAGGCAACGCGGGAATCCTGTGGTCGCGCAGCGTCGGTGCCCCGTCGCTGAAGGGTGATCTCGTCGTCCTGACGTGGAACACCCAAGGCGGTGCCACCGGGACCGGCGACATCGCAGAACTCGTGCACTCCAGCGGAGCGTCGATCGTGAGCCTGCCGGAGATGGATGAGAAGGCGGCCGGCGAGGTCGCGCGGCTGGTCGAAGAACTGGGCGGCCCCGTGATGTTCCACGACACCGTTTACGGGGACTCGACCATTCCGACCTCGGTGCTCATTGCGGAGTCTTTGGGCGACTACGCGTGGCGTGAGACTGCTGGGTCGACTCCGGGGCTCCCCAGCGGCGTGTGGGAGCCGGTGGACCACGACGGACCGCTCATCGTCGTGGCACACCCCTATCCGCCCTTGCCGTCCGGCATGGCTCACTGGCGCGAGGGCCTGCGCTGGGTCGCGTCGTGGTGCGATGAACCGCGTGTCATCGTCGCCGGTGATCTGAATGCGACGGTGGATCATCTCTCGAATCTGAGCGGGATGGAGGGCTGCACGGACGCCGCTGCGACGACGGGTGCGGGGGCGAGAGGCACCTGGCCGTCGACGGTGGCGTCGTGGCTGGCTTCACCGATCGATCATGTGCTGGTCGGGAGGGATTGGGCCGTGCGCGGGTCCTCTGTCATCGAGGAGACCGCGGGCGGCACCGATCATCGCGCACTGGTCGCCGTGCTTGCTGAACGCTGACCCGTGCACATCCTCGAAGCGGGAGTCCGCACGAGTGAGTGCTCGCCACCGGCCGAGTGGGCGGCGACACGCCGACGCCGCCCACTCGGCCGGTCAGCGCCTTCTCTGGCAGACCGGGCAGAGATGTGAGGACCGATTCATGAAGGCGACCCGAGCGATGGGTTCTCCGCACCGCGGGCAGGGCTGACCGGTGCGCCCGTACGCGTTCAGGCTGTGCGCGAAATAGCCGGTCTGCCCGTTCACGTTCACGTACTGGGCGTCGAAGCTCGTGCCGCCCTCCGCCAGCGCCTTCTCGAGCACCAGGCGCACCTCGTGCAGCAGCCGGCGCAGCGCCCTCGTCGACAGCGAACGCCCCTCGGTCTCGGGATGGATCCGCGCCGCCCACAGCGACTCGTCGGCGTAGATGTTGCCGATTCCGCTGACCAGGGTCTGATCCAGCAGGATGCGCTTGATCCCGCTGGCGCGCCGTCGCACCGCTACGACGAAGCCGGCCTCGTCGAAGGCCGGATCGAGCGCATCCCGCGCGATGTGCGCGACCTGAGACGGCACGAGGGCCTTCGCCGTGCCGCGGCCGCCCGCCGCGCCGTCGGGCGCGCTGAGGAGAACGTCGACGGCGAGCGAGCCGAACGTGCGCTGATCGGCGAAGACCACGGCGAGTCGCCCGTGCTGCGGATGCTCGATGTGCAGCCGGATGCGCTCGTGGCGCTCCGCCGGGGCATCCGGACTGCGCAGGAGCAGCTGCCCGCTCATGCCGAGATGTGCGACCAGGGCGTCCGCGTCGCCATCCAGCGGCAGCCACAGGAACTTGCCCCGCCGGGCGGCCGCGGTGATGGCGCGCCCCTCCAGCCGGGCGACGAAGTCGGCGGATCCCCGCGGATGCCGGGTGAGCGCACGCTCATCGAGCACGTCGATCGCGCTCACGCGCGCCCCGACGACGGCGGGCGCCAGACCCGCGCGGACGACCTCGACCTCGGGCAGCTCAGGCAACGTCGAGCCCGGAGCGCATGCTCAGCTCGCGCCAGGCCGTCAGCGCCGCCGCCATCTCGGCGGTCTTCTTGCTTGTACCGCTTCCCGTGCTGGCCAGATCACCCACGACGACCGTGGCGGTGAACACCCGATCATGGTCGGGCCCGTCGGACTCGACCGAGTAACGCGGCGGAGTCGCTCCCAGACGCGCGGCGAGCTCCTGCAGGCTGGTCTTGGGGTCCATCGCGGCCCCGTACCTCTCGGGATCGGCCAGCAGCGGTTCGGTCAGCCGCAGCACCAGCGCCTCGGCGGCGGCGGGTCCGGCCGACAGATAGGCCGCACCGAAGACCGCCTCCATGGTGTCGGCGAGGATGGAGTCCTTGTCGCGTCCGCCGGTCTGCTCCTCGCCGCGCCCCAGGCGCAGGTGCGCTCCCAGCCCGATGGCGCGCGCGACCTCGGCCAGGGCCACGGTCGACACCACACTCGCACGGCGCTTCGCCAGCGCTCCCTCGTCGAGGTCGGGATGCGTGGTGAACAGCATCACCGTCACGGCGATGCCGAGCACGGAGTCCCCGAGGAACTCCAGACGTTCATTGTGCGGAATGCCGCCGTGCTCGTACGCGTACGAACGATGCGTCAGCGCACGCTCGAGAAGCTCGGCGTCGATCTCGACGCCGAGCTTCTCGGTGAGCGGCTCCGCCCCCGGAGGGACCTGCGCCACGATCGTCAGATCAGACGTCGGCGACCTTGCGGCCCTTGTACTCCAGGAACAGCTCGGTGCCCTGCGAGTCGGTGACGACCTTGGCCTGGTGGGGACGGCTGTAGACGACCTTGCCGTTCTCGACGGTCTTCACCAGAGCGGTGGGCGTCGCCTTCCACTGCGCGCGACGGCTGCGGGTGTTGGAACGGGAGACCTTGCGCTTCGGGGGGTTACCGGCCATGACTAGCTCTCTTCTTTCTCGGCGCCGCGGCTCTCTGCCTCGGCGTCCTGGTCTGTGATCTGGAGGAGCGCACTCCATCGAGGATCGATGGGAGCGGTGCTCTCGGCGTCGGTGCTCATGGTCAGCTTCTCGCCCGTGCTCGGGTCGAGACCCGGGCAATCCGGCTGACACACCGGCTGAAATGGAAGCGACAGTACGACCGCATCCCTGACCAGAGTTTCAAGATCCACGTGGTCGTCTTGAACTTCGAAGTCAGTTTCTTCCTCACCAGGATACGCGAAAAGCTCCTGGAACTCGACTTCGACAGGCGCGCTGATCTCGGTGAGGCATCTGCCGCACTCCCCGGAGTAGTCGGAATCGGCCGTTCCGGAGACCAGGATGCCCTCGTGCACCGATTCGAGCCGCACGTCGAGATCGACGGTCTCGCCGGGCTCGACCGACACGATCCCCTCACCCCACCTCTCCGGCAGGGTCACCGAGAAACGGTGCTCGCGCATCTCGCCCGGCTTGCGGACGATGTCGTGGACGGACAGGACGAAGGGTCCGTTGACTCGGGTTCTCACCCCGCCATGCTACCGGCCCGGGCGCCCGGAAAGGCCGTGAACGCTCAGAGGCCGCGGGCACCGGTGTCGAGGAACGACGCCACCACCGGCGGCACGAAGGGCGACACGTCGCCGCCGAGCGCCGCCACCTGGCGCACGAGGGAGCTCGACACCAGCGCATGCGCCGGGTCGGGCAGCAGGAAGACCGTCTCGATGTCGGCGAGGTGACGGTTCACGATCGCCATCGGCGACTCGTACGCCACGTCGACCTGCGAGCGGATGCCCTTGACGAGCACCCCCGCGTCGACGTCGCGCGCGTAGTCGACGAGCAGACCCATGCTCCACGACCCGACGATGATGTGCCCCTCGACACCGGCCTCGGCGATCGACTGCTCGAGCAGGTTCATCCGCTGGGCGATCGGCAGCATCGCCTCTTTGCCCGGGTTGTGCACCACCAGCACGTGCAGCTCGTCGTACAGACGCGCCGCGCGGCGGATCACATCGAGATGCCCGAGCGTGGGCGGATCGAAGGAGCCCGGGACGACGGCGATCCGATTGTTCACTGCTCGCTCCGCTCGGTCGGTACACGCATGCGTCCAGCCTACGGCCTGGTGCACTCAGTTCTTGCCGAGAGCCGCACGATCGGCATCGGTCACGCGGCGGTCGATCGTCGCGCGCAACGCGGGATGACGCTCCAGCGAAGGGTCGTCGGCGAGGATGCCCGCTGCGATCTCTCGCGCGCGCACGATCAGCCCCGCGTCCTTCACCACGCGCAGCAGCCGCAGCGACGACCGCGCTCCCGACTGCGCCGCCCCCAGCACGTCGCCCTCACCGCGCAGCTCGAGGTCGACCTCGGCCAGCGCGAACCCGTCGAGCGTCGCCGCCACCGCATCCACGCGCTCACGCGCGAGCGAGCCGGCTTCCGCCTCGGTGACGAGCAGGCACAGGCCCGGATGCTCGCCTCTTCCGACACGACCGCGCAGCTGGTGAAGTTGCGAGACGCCGAAGCGGTCGGCCTCCATGATCACCATGGTCGACGCGTTGGGGACGTCCACGCCGACCTCGATCACCGTGGTGGCGATGAGCAGGTCGATCTCGCCCCGTGCGAAGGCGCGCATGACGGCGTCCTTCTGATCCGCGGGCATCTTGCCGTGCAGCACCGCCCGACGCATGGTGGAGAGCACCGGGTGCGTGGCGAGGATCTCGTCGAGCTGCACGACGCCCCAGCGCGGACCCTTGCCCTCGGCGTCCGGGGGCGGTGCCGCGCCATCGGCATCGACGGACTCCTTCGAGGTGTCGATGGCCGCGCAGACGGCGAACACCTGACGCCCGCCCTCGATCTCCTCCGCCGCGCGTGCCCACACTCTCTGGAACCACCAGGGGTGCTCGGCCAGCGGCGCCGTGAACGACTGGATGCCGGCGCGCCCGGACGGCATGGTGCGGATCACCGAGGTGTCGAGGTCGCCGAAGACGGTCATCGCGACGGTGCGCGGGATCGGCGTGGCCGTGAGCACGAGGGCGTGCGGAGCGGTGCCCTTGGCGCGCAGCGCCTCGCGCTGCTCCACACCGAACCGGTGCTGTTCGTCGACGACGACGAGGGCCAGGTCGGCGAAGGTCGTCTTCTCGGACAGCAGCGCATGCGTGCCGATGACGATCAGCGCCTGTCCCGACGCGACGCGCAGTGCCGCCTTGCGCCGCTCGGGAGCCGTCATCTGACCGGTGAGCAGCGTCGGCATCAGCTGCGGTGCGAGATCGGGTCCCAGCATCTTCGTGATCGAGCGCAGGTGCTGACCGGCGAGCACCTCCGTCGGGGCGATGAGCGCTGCCTGGCCGCCGCTCTGCGCGACCTGGAGCATGGCGCGCAGCGCGACGAGCGTCTTGCCCGATCCCACCTCGCCCTGCACCAGCCGGTTCATGGGACGGTCGGCGGCGAGGTCGGCGGCGATCTCGGCGCCCACCTGCCGCTGATCCTCGGTGAGCCGGAACGGCAGGCTCGCGTCGAAGCGCTCCAGCAGCCCTCCCCTCTCGGCCGTCCGCGGCGTCGCGGTGAGGGCGCGGACCTGCTCGCGCTGCTGCAGAAGCGCCGCCTGGAGGGTGAGCGCCTCGTGCATCCGCAGAGTGCGAACCGCCGGATCGATGTCGTTGCGCTCGCGCGGACGATGGATGCGCTCGAGCGCATCGCGGGCGGTCAGCAGACCCTCCGCGATGCGCAGCGGCTCCGGCAGCGGTTCGGGCACCTCGCCGAGAGCATCGAGCACGGCGGCGATCAGCTTCGCGATCTGCCAGCTCTGAATCGCCGACGTGGCCGGGTAGATCGGGATGGGCACGTTCCTGCGGGCATCCGCCTGCCGCTGCGCCGCATCGATGTCGTCGAAGAGCTCGTACTCGGGATGGGCGAACTGCACGGTGTCCTTGAACATGCCCACCTTGCCGGAGAAGATCCCGCGTCGGCCGACCGAGAGCTCCTTCTGCCGCCATTCGGCCTGGCCCGGTCCCTTGGCGAAGAAGGTCAGCGTCATGCGGCCGACGCCGTCGCCGATGACGACCTCGAGCATCGCACCCGGCCGGTTGCGCATGCGCCGCACGCTCGAGGAGAGCACCTCGGCGACGATCGTCACCGTCTCGCCGATCGGCAGCTCCCGGATCGGCGTCAACTCGCCGGGGTCGGCGTAGCGTCGCGGGTAGTGGCCGAGCAGCTGGCCGACGGTCTTCATCCCGAAGGCGCGCTCGAGCGTGCGCGCCGAGGTGGCGCCCAGCGCGTCGGTCAGCGACGTGTCGAGCTCGAAGGGCATGCTCCGAGTCTAGAGACGGGTGCCGACCTCGCGCGTTCCCGGCAACGCCTCGGCAGCGGCGCGTGTCGTATCGTGAACGGGTGACGAGGATCATCGCCGGCGCCGCGCGCGGCATCCGGCTCGACGTGCCGGGCGCCGGCACCCGGCCCACCAGTGATCGGGTTCGCGAGTCGTTGTTCGGCGCCCTGGAGTCGATGGATGCCATCGACGGCGCCCGGGTGCTCGACCTGTACGCGGGAAGCGGCGCCCTGGGCCTGGAGGCCTGGAGCCGCGGCGCGACGGCGATCGACCTCGTGGAGCGCTCCCGCTCCGCGGCGATGACGGTCGGCCGCAACACCGCGGCCGTGTCCCGGGCGCTCGGCGGCGCGAACGCCGCCACGGTGCACCAGAGCACCGTGCACGCGTTCCTCGGCCGCGCATCCGGACCCTACGACCTGGTGTTCACCGACCCGCCCTACGACCTCGACGATTCGACCATGACCGCCGATCTCATCGCCCTGGCTCCGCTGCTCTCGCCCGAGGCGGTGGTCGTCGTCGAGCGCGCCCGGCGCTCCACGCCGCCCGATCTCGCAGCGGCGGGCCTGTCGCCGCTGCGCGAGAAGGTGTACGGCGACACCGCCGTCTGGTGGGCAGAGCCGCTCAGCCGCTGACGACGCCGTCCCAGTCCCGGTACGGGTCCCAACCGGCCCTGGGAATCGGCTCACCGTCCACGAGCACGGCATCGCTCCGACGCGGCACGACGACGCCGATGATCCGGAAGCCCTCGGGAACGGCACCGTCCGGTGGGAACGCGGCCAGCAGCCCGTGGTCCTCTCCCCCGCCGATCGCTCGCTGACGATCCCCTCCGAACGCCAGCTCGTCGAGCGCGGCGCCGACGAGATCGATCGTCGCGCCGGAGGCATCCGCCATCCGTCCGGCATCGATCGCGAGTCCGTCCGAGACGTCCATCATCGCCGTCGCGCCGCCGACCGACGCCGTCGCGCCGAGTCCCACGGGCGGTGCCGGACGCAGCTGACGATCCAGCCCCCGCCGCTGCCCGGCATCCAGGACGCCCCGATCGACCGGCACGGGAGTCGAGCCGTCGCGGAACAGCCGGAACAGCGTCTGCAGACCGGCGGCCGCGACGCCCAGTTCCCCGGCGAGGGCGACGACATCGCCGGCCCGCGCCCCGCCTCGGGTGACGGCGCGCCGGCCTCCGAGATCTCCGAGCGCGGTGACTGCGATCATCAGCAGCTCCGAGACCGTCAGATCGCCCCCGACCACGGCGCAGCCGGGCGCGAGCGCCTCGCAGGCATCCCGGAAGCCGTCGGCCATCTCGGCGACGAACGACAGTCGCGTCTCGCGCGGCACGGCGAGGGCGACGAGGAGCGCGGTGGGGGTCGCGCCCATCGCCGCGACGTCGGCCAGGTTGACGGCCGCCGACTTCCAGCCGAGGTCGTATCCGCTCGACCACTCCGTGCGGAAGTCGGGGCCGTGCACGAGCGTGTCCGTCGTGGCGACGACGGATCCCGAGGGCGCCGCGATCAGAGCGGCGTCGTCGCCGGGGCCGATCATCGTGCTCGCCCCGGCAGGCGTGCGCGCGAGGATGGCACGGAGCACCTCGCCCTCCGAGATGTCGCCGATGCGGGGGTCGTCGGGATCGGATGCCATGCCGACAACGGTAGCCTGGAACCATGCTCCGCCGTTCCGCTCTGCTCCCCGGGACGCTGATGCTTCTCGCTCTGGTGGGGTGCTCGAGCACCGTCGCCCTCACTCCCGAGCCGTACGCGAACGATCCGGCCTGCGCCGATGTGACCGTGCGACTGCCCGACGCGATCGGAGATCAGGACCGCCGCTGGACGGACGCCCAGGCGACGGGTGCGTACGGCGACCCGACGAGCGTGATCATCGCCTGCGGCACCGAGGTGCCCGGCCCGACCGCGACCCTGCAGTGCGTCACCCTGGAGGGCATCGACTGGCTGGTCGACGAGTCCCAGGCCCCGAAGATGCGGATGACGACCTACGGGCGCGACCCGGCCGTGCAGGTCTTCGTCGACACCGAGGTGATCGGGGCCAACGAGGTGCTGACCGACAGCGCGCTGGTCAGCGCGGTGCGCACCACGCCCGCGCAGCGGGCCTGCACCTCGCCGGACGAGCTGCCCGAGTGACCGGCGGTCACCGTCGACTGCTGCGCAGGCCCGCCTCGATCAGCTCGGTGATGAGCTCGGTGTAGCTCAGCCCCGACGCGATCCAGCACTTCGGGAACATCGAGAATCGCGTGAAGCCGGGCATCGTGTTGAGCTCGTTCACCATCAGGTCGCCGTCGGGCGTGACGAAGAAGTCGACCCGCGCGAGCCCCTTCCCGTCCACCGACTCGAAGGCCCGGACCGCCGTGTCCTGCAGCCGCGCGATGAGATCGTCGTCGACGTTCGCCGGGCACACGATCTCGACGCCGTCGCCTCCGAGGTACTTGCCCTCGAAGTCGTAGAAGCTGCGCGAGGTGAGCACGACCTCGCCGGGCAGCGAGGCTCGTGCCCGCTCGCCGTCGCGCCCCGCGAGTACACCGACCTCGATCTCGCGTCCGGTGATCCTCGTCTCGACGAGCACCTTGTCGTCTTCGGCGAACGCGATCCGGAACGCCTCGTCGAGCCCGACGCCGTCGTCGACGCGCGACACCCCGACACTCGAACCGGCTGTGGCCGGCTTGACGAAGACCACTTCGCCCAGTTCGGCGACCGCACCGCGGATGCGCTCGGGATCGCCCTCCCAGTCGGTGCGGCGGACGGTGATACCCGGAGCGACGGCGATGCCGGCCGCCGACAGCGCGAGTTTGGTGAAGTGCTTGTCGAGGCACACCGCGGAGTCGAGGATGCCGCCGCCCGCGTACGGGACCTCGAGCACGTCGAAGAAGCCCTGGATCGCGCCGTCCTCGCCGTGCAGACCGTGCAGCAGCGGCAGCACGATGTCGACCTCGCCGAGATCGACCGTGGAGCCGTCCGGCGCGACGGCGCGCAGCATCCGGTCGCCGTCCGGCTCCGGCCAGCGCACCCGGGTGCCGTTGTCGACCACCTCGGGCATGCGGGCGGCGTCCAGCGCGAACCGCGCGGGGTCGTCCTGCTCGAGGACGAACGCTCCCTCGCGGGTGATCCCGACCGGGATCACCGCGTAGCGGTCACGATCGATCGCCGCCAGCACCCCGCCCGCCGTTGCGGAACTGATCGAATGCTCGCTGGAACGCCCGCCGAAGAGCACCACCACCGTCTGCCTGTCCATAGTTGGTCCTCTCCTCCTGGGGCGTGTCGTCGTCGGTGGTCAGGTGCGGGGCGATGTCGCGGGGATCCATTCGCCCGTCGAGCACCATCTTCACCTGCTCCACGATGGGCATGTCCACCTCGGACTCGCGGGCGAGCTGAAGGATCGGCGCGACGGACGCGAGCCCCTCGGCGGTCTGCTGCATCTGCTTGACGACGTCCTGGAAGCTGTACCCCTGGCCCAGCAGGCGCCCGGCCGTGTTGTTGCGGCTGAGGGGCGACTGACAGGTCGCGATCAGGTCGCCCAGGCCCGCCAGTCCCTGCAGCGTCTCGGGCTGCGCGCCGTTGGCGACGGCGAAGTCGGTCATCTCCACGAGACCGCGCGTGATGATCGACGCCTTGGTGTTCTCGCCGTATCCGACGCCGTCGACGATCCCGATCGCGACCGCGATGAGGTTCTTCAGCACACCGCCGAACTCCGTGCCGATCACGTCGGTGTTCACGAAGGAGCGGAAGTACGCGTTGCGCGCGGTGCGCGCCACGGCATCCGCGGTCTCCTGGCTCCGCGAGGAGATCACCGCCGCGGTGGGCTGCTCCCGAGCGATCTCCAGAGCGAGGTTGGGACCGGATGCCACGGCGATCCGCATCGGATCGCAGCGCAGCTCCTGCTCGATCACCTGGCTCATCCGCAACCCGGTGGAGCGCTCCACGCCCTTCATCAGGCTGATGACAGGCGCCTCGCTGCCGCCGAGCAGCGGACGAAGCGCCGCGAGGTTCTCGCGCAGCGTCTGACTGGGCACCGAGAGATAGATCTGCTCGGCGCCGTCGAGCGCACGCGCCAGCTCATGCGTGGCGGTCATCGCACGTGGCAGGTTGATGCCGGGAAGGTACTTCGAGTTGCGCTTGGCCTCGTTGATCTCCTGCGCCAGTTCGGGGCGCCTGGCCCACATGGTCACCTGGGCGCCGCCGTCGGCGAGGATCTTGCCGAACGTCGTTCCCCAGCTGCCCGCTCCGACGACGGCGGTGCGCGTGCCTGCGACGACCTGTGCGCGCTTAGGAGTCAAGGCGCCCCGTCTCGTTCTGGCCGTGATCGGCCGGGTTCCATCTGTTCGCCGGAGCCTTCTCGCCGCGCAGCTGCTCGAGCAGCGCCGTGATCGCCGCCATCAGCCGGTCGGTCGCCTCGTTCAGTGCGGCCGGCTCCGTGGCCCGGGCACGCAGATCCGACAGGTCCACGGGATCGCCGATGAGCACCCGCACCGGCTTGCGCAGCGGCCACAGGCTGAGCCCCTTCTGGTAGCGCCCCATGATCGCCTGGGTGCCCCACTGCGCCATCGGGATGAGGGGGATGTCACCGGAGAGCGCCAGGCGCACGGCGCCGGACTTTCCGCGCATCGGCCACAGTTCCGGGTCACGCGTGAGCGTCCCCTCGGGGTACACGATCACGCCGCGACCGTGCTCGACGAGCTCGCGCGACTGGGCCATGGTCTGCTTCGCGGCGGTCGCCGACGAGCTGCGCGCGACGGGGATCATGCCGGTGCGCTTGAGCACCCATCCCACGACGGGGATGCGGAACAGGCTCTCCTTGGCCATGAATCGCGGAAGCCTGCCCGTGCGGTACACGGACATGGCCACGATCAGAGGATCGAGCTCGGAATGGTGGTTCGGTGCGAGCACGAAGGCGCCGGTGCGCGGGAGCTTCTCGGCGCCCGTGGTGCGGATCCGCGCGAGCAGCGAGACGAGAGGGATGACGATCACCGCCAGCGGCCAGAAGAGGCTGGGGCGGCTCCGCTCGGAGGCAGCCATCAGATCACCGGACGACGTCGAAGTCCGCGCCGAGCGCCTGCAGCTTGTCGAGGAACTTCTCGTAGCCGCGGCTGAGGATGTCGACTCCCGAGACCTGCGACTCGCCCTCGGCGGTGAGCGCGGCGATCACGTGGCTGTACCCTCCGCGCAGGTCGGGCACGAGGATGTCGGCGGCGCGCAGGGGCGTCGGTCCGGTGATCACGGCGGCCTGCTCGAGCTCGCGACGCGGCACCCGGCGGGGTCCGTTCTGCAGACCGTGCGGGTGCACGACGATGTCGGCTCCCATCTTGACCAGCGCCTGAGTGAAGCCGAAGCGGTTCTCGTACACCGTCTCGTGCACGATGGAGCGGCCCTCGGCCTGCGTGAGCGCCACGATGAGCGGCTGCTGCCAGTCCGTCATGAAGCCCGGATGCACATCGGTCTCCACGATCACGGGCTTGAGCTCGCTGCCGCGCCGGAAGAGGATGCCGTCCTCCTGCACGTCGAACCAGCCGCCGGCCTTGCGGAAGACGTTGAGGAAGGTGAGCATCTCCTGCTGCTTCGCCCCCGCGACGAAGATCTCGCCGTCGGTGGCCAGCGCAGCGCAGGCCCAGGAGGCCGCCTCGTTGCGATCGAAGATGCAGCGGTGATCGTAGCCGCGCAGCTGCTCGACGCCCTCGATGAGGATGACGCGGTTGGGCTCGTAGGAGATGATCGCGCCCATCTTCTGCAGCACCGCGATCAGGTCCATGATCTCGGGCTCGATGGCCGCGTTGCGCAGCTCGGTGGTGCCCTTCGCGCGCACCGCCGTCAGCAGCACCTGCTCGGTAGCACCCACGCTGGGGTACGGCAGGTGGATGTTGGCGCCCTTGAGCCCCGTCGGCGCCGAGAGCCGGATGCCGCTGGGCTGCTTCTCGACGATCGCACCGAACTTGCGCAGCGCGTCGAGGTGGAAGTCGATCGGACGGTCGCCGATGCGGCATCCGCCCAGGTCGGGGATGAACGCCTGGCCCAGCCGATGCAGCAGTGGTCCGCAGAACAGGATCGGGATGCGTGACGCGCCCGCGTGCGCGTCGATCTCCTCGTAGTGCGCGGACTCGACCATGCTCGGATCCAGCACGAGCGAGCCCGGCTCGTCGCCCTCGGTCACGGTGACGCCGTGCACCTCGAGGAGCGAGCGCACCACGGCGACGTCGCTGAGGTCGGGGACGTCGCGCAGGATGCTCGTGGTCTCACCCAGGAGCGCGGCGACCATCGCCTTGGTGGCCAGGTTCTTCGCGCCCTTCACGTCGACACGGCCGCGCAGCGGCCTGCCTCCGCGGATCGCGAGCACGGATCCGGTCGGGACCGGTGCCTCATCAGTCGCAGCATCGCGGAGCGGTGTCGTCATTCGGGCCTCTTCTTCTTCAGGACAGGCGCGGCTGTGGCCGCGAGCCTCTCAGTCAATCACGGCGGTCGCCGTGGGGGCTTGTGACCCCCGGGCCCACCTGCGCGCCCCGTTTAGCGAACAGGGAGCGTGCGTGGCCGCCACGACTCGCGGCGGGCCTCGAACTGCGCGATCCTGTCTTCGTTGCGCAGCGTGAGCCCGATGTCATCGAGCCCCTCGAGGAGCCGCCACCTAGTGTAATCGTCGATCCCGAGGGCGGCCTGGAAGCCGGCGATCGTGGCCGTGCGCGCCTCGAGATCCACCGTGATCTCACGGCCCGGCTGCTCGTCGATCAGCGTCCAGATGCGCTCGATGTCGGCGTCGTCCACGGTGGCGGCCAGCAGGCCCTGCTTGCCCGAGTTGCCCCGGAAGATGTCGGCGAACCTCGAGCTCAGCACGACCTTGAAGCCGTAGTCGCGCAGCGCCCAGACGGCGTGCTCGCGGCTGGAGCCGGTGCCGAAGTCGGGCCCGGCCACCAGCACGGATGCCGCACGGAAGGGCTCCTGGTTGAGGACGAACTGCGGATCCTGCCGCCACCCGTGGAACAGCGCGTCGTCGAAGCCGGTCTTGGTGACGCGCTTGAGGAACACCGCCGGAATGATCTGGTCGGTGTCGACGTTCGAGCGCTTCAGCGGTGCGGCGACGCCGGTGTGCGTGGTGAACTTCTCCATCAGATGCTCGTCTCCAGGTCGCTCGGGCTGGACAGGGTGCCTCGGATCGCGGTCGCCGCGGCGACCAGCGGCGAGACCAGGTGGGTGCGTCCGCCCTTGCCCTGCCTGCCCTCGAAGTTGCGGTTGGACGTCGACGCGCAGCGCTCGCCCGGGGCGAGCTGGTCGGGATTCATGCCCAGGCACATCGAGCATCCGGCGAAGCGCCATTCGGCGCCGAACGCCTCGACGATCTTGTCGATCCCCTCGGCCTCGGCCTCCAGGCGCACGCGGGCGGAGCCGGGCACGACCATGACGCGCACGCCGTCGGCCTTCTGCTTGCCCTCGATGATCGACGCGAAGGCCCGCAGGTCCTCGATGCGACTGTTGGTGCACGAGCCCATGAAGACGGCGTCGACCCGCACGTCCTTCAGCGGCGTGCCCGGTGCCAGGTCCATGTACTCCAGAGCCCGCTCGGCGGCGGCGCGCTCGTTGGCATCCGCGATCGCGGCCGGGTCGGGGACCGACGACGACAGCGAGCTGCCCTGACCGGGGTTGGTGCCCCAGGTGACGAACGGCTCCAGAGCGCTCGCGTCGATGTCGACCACCGCATCGAACACCGCATCCGGGTCGGACGGCAGCGTGCGCCAGTACGCGACGGCGTCGTCCCAGTCCTGACCCTGCGGCGCGTGCGGCTTGCCCTTCACGTAGGCGAAGGTGGTCTCGTCGGGAGCGACCATGCCGGCGCGCGCGCCGGCCTCGATCGACATGTTGCAGATCGTCATGCGGCCCTCCATCGAGAGGCCGCGGATCGCGCTCCCGCGGTACTCGAGCACGTAGCCCTGCCCGCCGCCGGTGCCGATCTTCGCGATCACGGCGAGGATGATGTCCTTGGCGGTGACGCCCGGACGCAGCTCCCCCTCGACATTGATCGCCATCGTCTTGAACGGCTTGAGCGGCAGCGTCTGGGTCGCCATGACGTGCTCGACCTCGCTGGTGCCGATGCCGAACGCCATCGCACCGAAGGCCCCGTGCGTGGAGGTGTGCGAATCGCCGCAGACGACCGTGATGCCGGGCATGGTCAGCCCCAGCTGCGGACCGACGACGTGGACGATGCCCTGCTCGGCGTCGCCCAGGGAATGCAGCCGCACGCCGAACTCCTCGGCGTTGCGGCGCAGGGTCTCGATCTGGGTCCGGCTCGTGAGATCGGCGATCGGCTTGTCGATGTCGAGGGTCGGGGTGTTGTGGTCCTCGGTGGCGATCGTGAGGTCGAGCCGGCGCAGCGGACGATCCTCGGTGCGCAGGCCGTCGAAGGCCTGCGGGCTCGTGACCTCGTGCACGAGGTGCAGGTCGATGTAGATGAGGTCGGGCTCGCCGTTCTCGCCCTTCACGACGAGATGGTCGTCCCACAGCTTCTCTGCGAGCGTGCGGGGGCGGGTGATGTCACTGGTCATGTGGCGCTGTCTCCTGGGTTTCGAATCGGCCCATGCAGGATGCCGCGACGAGGAAGGCCTAGATCGAGGTCTCGTCGCGGCTGCTAAGGAGAAGAGCCGCTCGCATCCCGTCAGGCTACCACCGCGGAACGGGGGGTCGCGCCGAGATGACGGGCGCCACCCCCCTCTCGGGTCACTCGCTGAGGGCCGCGGCGCGCTTCTCGCGAGCGGATGCGATCAGGCTCGCGATGGTCGCGACCGCCATGGAGGCGAGGATCACTCCGAGCGACACGAGGTTGGAGATGTCGGGCACCCATTCGACGTGCTTGCCGCCGTTGATGAATGGCAGCTCGTTGACGTGCAGGGCGTGCAGGATGAGCTTGATGCCGATGAATCCCAGGATCACGGCGATGCCGTAGTGCAGGTACCGCAGACGATCGAGGAGGTCGCCGAGCAGGAAGTAGAGCTGACGGAGCCCCATCAGGGCGAAGATGTTCGCCGCGAACACGATGAAGCCGTTGGTGGTGATCTCGAAGATCGCCGGGATCGAGTCGATCGCGAACATGAGGTCGGTGATCCCGATCGTGATGAACACGATGATCATGGGTGTCCACATGCGCTTGCCGTCGACGACGGTGCGCAGCCGGGAGCCGTCGTAGCCGTCGCTGATGTCGATGCGGCGACGCAGCAGGCGCACGATGAAGGCCTCGGTGCGCACCTCGTCCTCGTGATCCTCCGGCATCGCCTGCTTGATCGCGGTGTAGATGAGGAAGGCGCCGAAGAGGTAGAAGATCGGTGAGAAGTGCTCGATGATCGCGACGCCGATCAGGATGAACGCTCCGCGCAGCACCAGCGCGATGATGATGCCGACCATCAGCACCTGCTGCTGCAGGCGGCGCGGCACCGAGAACTGGGTCATGATCAGCACGAACACGAACAGGTTGTCGATCGACAGGCTGTACTCCAGCGCCCAGCCGGTGATGAAGTCACCCGAGTTGCGCCAGCCCGCGAAGACTCCCAGCAGCACGGCGAACAGCAGCGCCAGCGAAACGTAGAAGACCACCCACAGCGTGGATTCCTTCGTCGACGGGATGTGCGGACGCAGCCGGATGAGCAGCAGGTCGGCGATGAGGATGACCGTGAGCACGATCATCGAGGTGATCTCGAACCAGATGGGGATGGTCACGGGGCGCGGCCTCTTTCGAAAGGGTCGGCGGGAACCGAAAGTCTCTCCCCCGCACTGCGTGCGTCGCGCGTCCGGAGCAGCGATGGCGATGCTCGTGATGACGATCCGCGCGGAATGGGATACTCCCTCTCGCGTGACCAATGCTACCGGATCGGACCGGGCATGCACGCGCGCACCGGGTCTGAGACGATGAGGCGTCGCCTGACACTCCATCCATGAGAGACAGAACGGAACAGGATGTCGACGCACAGCCAGGACCAGGCGTGGGCCGCGCGGGCCGCAGCGGGAGACCGGGATGCCTTCCGCGCGATCTACCGCGCCCATGTGCGGCCGGTGTACTGGATCGCGCACGGCATCCTGGGATCGGCGCCCGACGCCGAAGATGTGGCTCAGGAGACGTTCACGGTCGCGTGGCGCAAGCTTCCCGGCCTGCAGCTCGCCGGGGAGTCGCTGCTGCCGTGGCTCGCCACGATCTGCCGTTTCCAGGCGGCGAACCGCCTGCGGGTGCTGCGCCGTGATCGGGACAACACCGCCAACGCCCTGGACGACGCCCTGCCCGACACGGTGAGCGTCGAAGACCAGGTCATCTCGCTGGCACTGGCTGAGCGCATCGCCGCCGAGGTGGGCCTGCTCGACGAGATCGACCGGGAGATCTTCCGGCTCTGCGCCGTCGAGGGGTACGCGTATCAGGTGGCGGCGGCGGAGCTCGGAGTGAGCCACGCCGTGGTCCGCAACCGTCTCTCCCGGGTTCGCACGCGCCTGCGCGGCGCGGTGCAGGAGGTGAGGGACGCATGAACGAGCACGAGGAGGCGGCATTGCCGCCACTGAGCGATGAGAGCATCGCGCGCATCGAGCGCGCCGTGCTCGATGAGATCGACGACGACCGGATCGGCGCCGTGCCCCGCGCCACGCCCGCGGGCCACCGTCGCCGGAGATGGGTCACCGCCCTCGGCGTGGCTGCGGCCTTCGCCGCGGGCATCCTCGTCGCCCCTCCCCTGCTGACGGCGGTCACGGGAGCCGGATCCGCGTCCGACGAGGCCGGTGCAGGCTCGTTCGCGTTCGACACCGCACAGGCGCCGGCCGTCGGGAGCGCGGAGTCGATGGCCGGCGGCGGCAATGCGGCCGCGGACGGCGAGGTGCTCGCCGAAGCGGACGAGGCCGCGACCGGCCGCGACATCATCACGACGGCGCAGCTGACACTGCGGGTGACCGACGTCGACAAGGCCGCCCGCGCGCTGGCGGAGCTGGCGCGGGAGCACGGCGGTTATGTCGAGTCCGAGGACATCGGGCTCGACCCCGGGCACCCGGCCGACGGGGCGGCGGAGGGCGCCCGGTCGGCCGGAAGCGGGTGGATCAGCATCCGGATCCCCGCGGCGGATCTCGGCGAGGTGATCGCGGCGGTGGGCCGGGAGGGACAGGTGCTGGGCTCGTCGATCTCGCGCCAGGACGTCACATCGACCGCGATCGACCTGCGCGCGCGGGTGGATGCCACGCGCGCATCCGTCGAGCGACTCACCGAGCTGATGACGAAGTCGGGCTCCGTCGGCGACCTGATCACCGCGGAGACCGCGCTCAACGAGCGCCAGGCCCAGCTGGAGAGCTACGAGCAGCAGCTCGCTGCCCTCGATGACCAGGTCGCGATGTCGACGGTGCGGATGGAGCTGACCGAGCGCACGAGCCCGACGACGGCGGATCCTGCCGGTTTCGGCGACGGCCTGCTGGCAGGGTGGAACGGCCTGGTCGTCGCCCTCAACGCCCTGGTCGTGGCCGTGGGCTTCCTGCTTCCCTGGCTGGTGATCGCGGGGGCGGCCCTGGCGGTGATCTGGCTGATCCGCCGAGCGAAGCGCCGTGCCGTCGCCGGCCGGCGCAGCGCGAAAGGCAGCGACGCCTCGGGGTGATCCGTTGAATCCGCAGGGTATACAAGAAGTCTTGTGAGATGGGGGTTCCCCGCTTAGCGTGACGGACGTGGAACACATCTCTGTCATCGCGACGATCTCGCACCCGCTGCGGCGGCGAATGCTCGGCCATCTGCTGCTGCACGGCGCGACCCAGGTCGGAACCTTCGCTCGCGCGCTCGATGCACAGGTGGGCAGTATCAGCCACCATCTGCGGATGCTGCAGCGGGCGGGCATCGTCGAGCAGACCGACGCGCCGGACGGCGACCGCCGAGCCAGCTGGTGGCAGCTCGCGCGCCGATCGTTCACGTGGTCGACCTCCGACTACGACTCCCCCGCCGATGCGCTGCTCGCCCGTGAGGCTCAGCGGGCGAACGTGCGCCATCAGCTGGATCTGCTGCAACGATGGCATCGTGCCTCGGTGCACAGCGATCGGGAGGGTTTCAGCACGGACTCGCTCGCCTGGGCCACCCAGGAGGAGCTCTCCGACCTTCACGCGCGTCTCAACGCGCTGCTCGACGAGTGGCGGCGTGGGATCGATCGCGAAGACGGACGGGAGCGGATGCCGGTGTTCTTCTTCGCGCATGGCTTCCCGGCGGAGGTGTGAGGTGAGCGCGGAACCTCAGCTGCTGCGCACCCCACCGGCGTTCCGTCGCGACCTTCTCGTGCAGGCGTGGCTCGTCATCAAGGCGCTGTCCGATGCGGGCGACGGGATCTTCACGATCGCCTTCGCATGGACCGCCGTGCAGATCGCCTCGCCGGCGGTCGCCGGCCTCGTCGTCGCTGCCGGAACCGTGCCGCGTGCGATCGTGCTGCTCGTGGGCGGTGCCTATGCCGACCGGTCCGATGCGCGCCGGCTGATGATCCTCTTCAATGCCCTGCGCGTCGTGGTGCTGGTCGCGGTCGCGGTGTGGTGTCTCGCCGCCCCGCCCACGGTGGCGCTGCTGCTCACCGCGAGCATTGCCTTCGGCCTGTGCGACGCGTTCTTCGAGCCGGCGGCGGGCACGATGCCGCGCCAGCTGGTCGCCCCGGCGGACCTGCCCGCGTACTCGGCTCTCAGTCAGACGCTGTCGCGCCTGGGCACGATGGCGGGGTCGGCTGCGGGCGGCTTCCTGGTCGCCGCGTACGGCATCGCCGGCAGCGCGGGGATGAACACGCTCACGTACGTGGTCGTCATCGTCTTCATAGTGCTGTGGTTGCGTCCGCGGTTCGCGCTTCCGCGCTCGTCGGTGCAGCAGAGCGTGCTGCGCGGCGTCGCGGACGGATTTCGGCACCTCGGCCGGGAGCGCGCCACCCGCACGCTGGTCATCGCGCTGTCCGGACTGAATCTCGCGGTGGGCCCGGCGATCTCCATCGGTCTTCCCCTGCAGGCGACTGCGCGGGGTTGGGGTGCGGGAGCGGTAGGCGTGTTCGAAGCGCTCGTCGGCGGCGGTGCGATGATCGGCGCGCTCGTGGTGGCGCGGTGGCGCCCGCGCCACGAGGCGACAGGCGCGTTCTTCGCTCTGATGCTCCAGGGAGCCGGAATCATCGCACTGGGGACCGGCTCGCAGATCGTGGTGGGCGCGGGGAGCCTCGTGATCGGCCTCACCGCCGGATTCGCCTCGGTCCTTCTGGGATCGACCTTCGCGGCGACCGCCGCACCCGACTACCTCGGACGGCTGGGCTCGATCCTGCGGCTGGGTGATGACTGCCTCATGCCCGTGGCGATGGCGGTGTTCGGACTGCTCGCCGGCATCCTCCCGCTCTTCGTCCCGTTCGCCCTATACGGAGGTGCGATGGCGCTGCTGATGATCGTGCCGCTGCGCAATCCTCAGCTGCGGACTCTCACACTGTCAACCCCCGCCGCCGTGTGAGGGCCAGCGGATAGCCTGCCTGGCATGACCACAGACGAGTTCCTCCCCCGCCACGCGATCGTCACCGCCTCGGATTCCGGCATCGGAGCGGCGACCGCCATCGCCCTTGCCGACGCCGGGATGGACGTGGGTATCACCTGGCACTCGGATCAGCAGGGTGCGGAGCACACGGCCGAGGCCGTGCGGGCCCGAGGGCGTCGGGCCGTGGTGGCGCACTTCGACGCGACCGAGTTCGACACGGTTCCGCAGGTCATCGATGAACTCTGCGAAGCGCTGGGCGGCCTCGATGTCTTCGTCAACAACGCCGGCGCGAGCACGCCCCGACGCCTGCTGGAGGTCCCGATGCAGGAGTGGCTGGAGACGATGGCCCTGAACGTCGACGGAGCGTTCCTCGGGATGCAGACCGCCGCGCGGCGCATGGTCGCCGCCGGCCGCGGCGGTCGGCTGATCGCCGTGACCAGCGTGCATGCCCACCAGCCCCGGGTCGGTCTGGGTGCCTACATCGCGGCGAAGCATGCGCTGCTCGGGCTGACCAGGACGATGGCGCAGGAGCTGGGTGAGCACGGGATCACGGCGAACACCGTGGCACCTGGCGAGATCGCGACGGCCGCGAGCGGGCGCGACTCCGAGGACGCGGAGCGCACGCACAGGCCCGGCGTCCCGCTCGGCCGGCCGGGCAAAGCCGAGGAGATCGCCGCGGTGATCGCCTTCCTTGCCTCACCCGCGTCGAGCTACGTCACCGGGGCCGACTGGGCGGTGGACGGCGGGATGCTGCAGATGGGCCCCGAGGCGGGGTCGGGTCTGCCGGATGACTCCTGGCGCGAACTCTGACGTCGGCGCGGCGGCCGGAACCGGTCAGAAGGGTGCGAGGAGTTCGTCGGGCATGGTGACCCAGAGGTCGGGCGGATTCTGACCGTCGGAATGCCCGCCGGACGCGCCGCTGTCCCCCTCTGTGCCGGTCTCAGTGTCGGTGAACGTGACGGTGTTGGGCGACGGGGGCTTGTCGACGTAGACCCGCTGGGTCGGGCTCGTCCATTCCAGCAGTCCGCCGCCGAGTTGTCGCACGTGCCAGGGCGAGTGGTGTTTGAGTACGTGGTGCCGTCGGCAGAGGGCGGCGAGGTTGTCGTCGTCGGTGCGGCCCCCGAAAGCAGCATCCTCGGTGTGGTCGAGGTCGCTGTCCCAGACGGGCATGCCGCAGCCGGGGAACCGGCAACGCTGGTCGCGGCCCCGCAGGTGTCGCTTCAATGCTTCGGATGGCCGGTACCGATCCACCGCGAGCACGCCGCCGGTGATGGGATGTGTGAGCACCCGATCCCATCCGGTGGCTGCGCCGGCCAGCCGCCGCGCTGTCTCCGTATCGATGGGACAGCGCCCGTCCACCTCCGCCGCAGGCCCGCGCTTGCCCATGAGTGTGGTCACCGGGACGGTGACGCTGATCGTCGCGGTGATCGCCGCCAGCAGTCCGTCGGCGGTGTCATGCCCGCCCGGAGTCCCAGTCAGCAGGAGATCCAGTGCCAGGTCTGCCCGCGTCTGCGACAGCGTGCGCGGGTCGGCGGCATCGCCATCAACGTCTGGACGGCCGTCAGCATCCGCCTGCCCATCAGCGTCCGTCTGGCGTGAGGCGGTCGCGACCGCTTTCGCCATCTTCGTGAGTCGTTCGAAGGCGCCGTGCACAAGCGCGGCGGGGCCGAGGATGCCGAGCTCGGCCATCCCGTCGGCCTGATCCTTCACCCACACGCCCCGGGTCTGCCGCGCCTGCGTGTGCCGCTCATCCATCGACTGCGGCTGGTAGTGCTGCGCCAGACGCTCCGCGATCGGCCGCAGCCGGTTGGGGGACTCGTTCTCAGCGAACTCGAGCACCCGCGCCGTATACGCGGCACGCGCCTCAGGATCTGCGATGTGCAGCCCGGCATCCGCGATCACCCGGGCATGCCCCGCGCTGATCCGTCCCGCGCCCTGAGCCGCCCACGCCGCCGGGAACCGCTCGACCTTCAGCTCGGCATCCGCCATCCGCCGCTGCACCGTCCGGTCACTGACCCGCAGCACCGCAGCCAGCTCGGCCGCTACCGAACGCAGCGTCAGATCGGCAGCATCCACACCGCCGCTCTCCTCGGCCATCGACAACGCAAGCCGGTTTGCCAGCGCCAGCGCGCCGTCGCGGGCGGCCTGCATCCCGTCGATCGAGCGCTCGATCTCCCGCGCCATGGTGACCAGCGAATCGAGCACGCTCATCTGCTCGTCGGAGGCGGCCACCATTGCGTTCATGACACCAGTATCCGAGGGGCCACCGACATTCAACGGCGAGATCCGGGCCGAATTCAGGTCCTAAGATCACGAAGGCGTAACGAAGGTTTGAGGAACGGAGCCCGTTGCCGTGGGTCAGCCACGCTGTCCGATCTCACCGCCGGTGCCGCAGGCAGCAATTACGCCTCGGATGCGCCTCGCCAATAACGTCAGCGCGGCGGTCGTGCCGCGATTGGCTCAACTTCGACAAGCTGCCCGGGATAGCCCAGCACCGAAACTCCTTGCAGCGTCGCGGGGACGTCGTGGTCACCGAAATGCTCGCGCACCACTGTCCACGCGGCGCCCAAGTGCTCCGGCTCGGTAGCTACGACCAAGATACGGAGGAACACAACGCCCTCCAGAGCGACGTGGCAGCGGCTCAGCACTTCGTCCATGTTGGACAGTGCCTGCCGGGTCTGCGCTGCGACACCCCCGCCGAAAACGATCGTTTCCGGTCGCGCCACGATCTCGGTTCGAACGGCCGTCGACACGCCGATTGAGCGGCCGCCAAAACGCCCCGGCGAAACCGATCCCGCCAGAACGATCTGTCAGACGTTTCCGGCAGCCTCGAGGGGGAGCCGCCGGACTGAAAGGCAATTACCGACAGGTCTCGTGAGACAACCGATCCCCTCGACGCCGCATGGGATGCGCGACGTGACCGGGGATCTCCCATCTCATCGGCTGTCCACTTTCGTGAACTCGGACAGCGGCCAAAAGGGCCGAGCGCTCGCCGCGAGTTCCGGCACCGTGCTGAAGTCCAACGCTGTGCGCGTCTCCTCGATGCCGAGTGCCGGCCATTGCATGACCAGCTCGACCTGACCCGCGGAAGGCAGAGGCCAGAGCCACAGGTGATCCGCCGAGCCGTACGCGCTTCCTCCACCGCCGCCTCCCTGCTCCCGACGGCTGAGGGTGTGACCTTCGGGCTCGGCCATCGGATCGCCGCCGCTGAAGAACGGGGATGCTTCGATCACCTTCTCGCCGTCTGAAAGCACGACGCCGAATCGCAGTCGACCGGCTCGGTCGACCGGCCCGCCGAACGACATGTGCTCCATGAAGACACCGCACAGCTCGTTCCACTCCGCCAGGGGCAGGCCGTTCCGGCGCAGACGCCGTTCCACTCGAAGCTCTACGCCCTCGCGGTGAACGGCGACCCCGATGAGCGCGATCGCGACGTGGTCCGTCGCGGCGAGGATCTCGGAGACGGGCAGCAGCACGGGCAGTTCGTCCTCGGGCGCCTGCCACCAACCCGGTTGCGGCGATTCGACCTCTTCCGGTTCGGGGATCTCAGGATCTGGCGGAAAGAACGTCATGCCGCCAGCCCACCATGCCCGCACGACCTGCGCAAGGGCGGCATTCATCGGTCTCGCGGCCATCACCAGTCCGGCACGCACAGCCCCAGCCCTGCGCGAGTTCGCGACGGCAAAGAGAAAACCCCCGGCACGGCCGAGGGCTTTCATGTTGGTGACCCCAGCGGGATTCGAACCCGCGTTACCGCCGTGAGAGGGCGGCGTACTAGGCCGCTATACGATGGGGCCGTCACTGCAACCGTTCAAGTATGCCATGACGATCGGACCCGAACAAATCGAGCCGCTCCGGCTCAATTCAGCATGTCCTTCACCATCGGCACGACCTTCTCGCCGTACAGCCCGATGGACTGCATCATCGTCTCGTGGCTGATCTGACTCTGGTCGTACTTGAGATCGAAGCGGTTGACGCGCAGCGATCCGAGCGTTGCGACGATCTTGTGCGCCACGGTCTCGGGAGAGCCGATGTAGAGCGCACCGCCCTCGATCTCCCTCTCGAAGTCGCCGACCGCCGGCGGCGCCCAGCCCCGCTCCTTTCCCATGCGCGTTCGCATCGCGAGCCAGCCGTCGTGGGTGAGCGCGCGCGCCTGCTCGTCGGTCTCGGCCACAAGCCCCGGAGAGTGCACGGCGACCGGCTTGTGCCCGACGCCGTACTGGTCCTGCGCGCGCTCGAACAGATCGATGTACGGCGCGAACCGCGCAGCCGGCCCGCCGATGATGGCCAGGAACAGCCCGAAGTTGTATCGCGCCGTGCGCACCACCGAGTCGGGGCTGCCGCCCACGCCCACCCAGGTGCGCAGTCCGCCAGTCGTTGCGGGGAACACGCGCTGATCCTTCAGGGCGGCGCGGGTGCTGCCCTGCCAGGTGACCGGCTCCTCCCTCAGCAGCTGCGAGAGCAGGTCGAGCCGCTCCTCGAAGAGCTCCTCGTACTGGCGCAGATCGAAGCCGAACAGCGGAAACGACTCGGTGAACGATCCGCGGCCGGCGACGATCTCGGCCCGGCCGTTCGAGACGGCGTCGAGAGTCGAGAAGCGCTCGAAGACCCGCACGGGGTCGTCGGAGCTCAGCACCGTGACGGCAGAGCCGAGTCGGATGCGCTCGGTACGGGATGCGATCGCGGAGAGCACCATCTCGGGGCTGGACACCGCGAAGTCGGGGCGGTGGTGCTCCCCCACGCCGAAGAAGTCCAGCCCGACCCGGTCGGCGAGCACCGCCTCGTCGATGATGTCGCGGATCACCTGAGGATGCGGAACCGGATCTCCGGCGGCGTCGTTCGTCACGCCGCCGAAGGTGTCCAGCCCGAATTCGATGTCAGTCACGATGGGCGCAACCCCGCATCCGCAGCGTTCATTCCGCCGGATACATCTCGCCGTGGGTCCGGAGCATGGCTTCGGATCTGTCCCACAGCTCACGGGCGATCTCCGGATCGTGGACCTGGGGGCTGACCTTCGTCGCGATCCGCCCGGACTCGTAGTACGCGCCGGGGACGAAAGCGGCGCCCGGCGCGCCCTCGGCGAACCGGACGAGCTGGTCGGCGCCCTTGTCGGCCGAGATCGTGAACAGTCTCCGGAGGGGTCCGTGGTACATGCGTCGCATGAAGTGATTCGTGTCGCCGGCAAAGCCTGTGGCGACGACACCGGGATGGAACGCCACGGCCGAGATGCCGCGGTCGCCGTACCGGCGCTGCAGTTCCTCGGTGAACAGGATGTTGGCCAGCTTGCCGTTTCCGTACGCTTTCAGCGGGGAGTAGCCGGCCGCGTTCTGCAGGTCGTCAATGTCGAACCGGGCGAACAGGCGAGCGGCGGCGCTCGCCGTCTGGATCACGGTCGCCCTACCGGCGGTGAGCGCGGGCATCAGGAGCGTGGTCAGCAGGAACGGTGCGAGGTGGTTGACCTGGAAGGTGCTCTCATTCCTGTCGACGGTGAGCCTGCGGTCGCCCATCATGCCTCCCGCGTTGTTGGCCAGCACGTCTATCCGCGGATGGGCAGCGAGCAGTCCTTCGGCGAGGTCGTGCACCTGCGACAGATCGGCGAAGTCAGCCAGGTAGCACGGCACGTCCAGCTCAAGCGCGACCGCGCGGGTCTTCTCCGGCGATCGCCCGACGATGACGACGTCGTGGCCGCCTCGTCTCAGCCGCCGCGCGGCTGCCGCGCCGATACCATCGCTCGCGCCGGTGATCACGATCGTTCTCGGCATGCGCCCTCCAGATGGTCCGGCGGTTCTCGCCGACCACCACCATCATGACTGACGAGGGCAGGCACGGATGACGAAGGCCCTCCGATTCCTCGGAGGGCCTTCGGTGCTGCTGGTGACCCCAGCGGGATTCGAACCCGCGTTACCGCCGTGAGAGGGCGGCGTACTAGGCCGCTATACGATGGGGCCGCACGTCCCCGGGGGGCCGTTCTGGCAACCGTCAAAGTCTGCCATGACGAATCCGCGTCGGCCAAATCAGCGCACGGCCAGCACACCGGCGGGCGTGTCGCCATCGCCCCTTGCCGTCCGGGAAGGCGCGGAGTTGACTCGGAGCATGCGCGTCACCAAGTTCGAACATGCCACCCTCCGACTCGACCAGGCCGGCAGCACGCTGCTGATCGATCCGGGGACGTTCACCACCCCGTTGGACGACCTGAGCTCACTCGTGGCCGTCGTGATCACGCACGAACATCCCGATCATTGGACCCCCGGGCATCTCGACCGGATCCTGCGCATGGCACCCGGCACGCCCGTGTACGGGCCCGCCGCCGTCGCTGCGGCGGCCGAGGGGTACGGGATCGTGGTCGTCGCGCCGGGTGACACCGTCACGGCCGGCGACTTCACCCTGCGGTTCTTCGGGGGCGAGCACGCAGTGATCCATTCCTCGCTGCCGACTGTGGAGAACCTCGGCGTGCTGGTCGACGAGACCCTCTACTATCCGGGCGACTCGTACGCCGTGCCGCCGGTCGAGGTCGACACCCTTGCGGCCCCGATCGGCGCGCCCTGGCTGAAGATCGGCGAGGCGATGGACTTCGTGCTCGCCGTCGCGCCGAAGCGCTGCTTCGGCACGCACGACATGACGCTCTCGACGATCGGCCGAGGAATGCACCAGGAGCGTCTGCGATGGGCGACGGAGCAGGGCGGCGGACGCTTCTTCGAGCTGGTGCCCGGCGATTCGCTCGATCTCTGAATCCGGCGATTCAGCCCTGCCTCGTCGGCATCAGGCCGGCTGTGCGGCGCGCACGCGCAGCTCGCGCGCCAGGTCGTCGCGCGACTCGATGATCAGCCGGCGCAGCGCTCCTGGTGCATCCGCATTCCCCTCCAGCCATGCGTCGACCAGCGCCGTGTCAGCGGTCGCCGGGAACAGTCCGACGACGAGCCGCTGCGCGAGTTCGATGCTGCGGGTGGACCAGGCCTCGCGGATGCGGGTGAAGTACTCCTCATCGAACCCCGAGATGAGATCGCGTCGGCCGCCGGCGCGGAATCCGCCGATCGTGGCGTCGAGATGATCGTTGCTGAGCGACAGGTCGTTCCAGGCCGCGTCCCACGCTGCAGCGCGAGTACCGGCATCCGGAAGCGATGCGAGTGCCCGGATCTCCGCGGTGCGGCCGCTGGCGGTGTCGTCCCGGGTGTGCTCGGCGATGATCTGGTCGACGGCGGCGGCGCCGGTCGTCGCCAGGGCGGTCAGCATCAGCCAGCGAAGGTCGGCGTCGACGGGCAGTCCGCGTGGCGCATCGCCCTCGAGGATGCTCCTGACCGCGTCGTGGTGACTCGTCACGAACCCGGATGCCGCGGCGAAGGCGCGCGCCCAGGCGAGCTGCGCATCGCTGCCGGCATCGGCGGACTGCAGAGCCGCCCAGGTGGAGTCCGCCCAGGCGCGGCTCTGACCGTCGCGCGCCTCGTCGGCGACGTAGTGACGCACCGCGAACGCGCCGTTGGCCAGCACCGCAGCCAGCAGGGCGACGTTCGACTCGGCCGGTGCGTGACGACGCACGATGTCGAGGTAGCGCTCCGCCGGCAGTTCCCCGTCGCGGGTGGCGTTCCACAGCGACGACCAGACGAGACCGCGCACGAGGTCGTCCTCCAGCGTGGAGAGGGAGTCCGCGACGGTCGCGAGCGAGCGCTCGTCCAGGCGGACCTTGGCGTAGGTGAGGTCGTCGTCGTTGAGCAGCATCAGGTCGGCGTCGGCGAGGTCGACCTCGGTGCTGTCGCGCTCGATGCTCAGCTCGACGCGCTCGCGCAGGACGAGTCGCCCTTCACGCAGGTCGTACAGGCCGATCCGCAGGCGGTGGGGCCGCGCACCCGCGGCGCCCGCATCCTGTCGGAGTACTCGGCGACCGTCGGCATCCGTCTCCAGCCACAGCGTCGCGACGCCGCTCGTCTCCAGCCACGCGCTCGACCAGGCGCGCAGGTCGTGTCCCGAGACCTCCTCGAGCTTGTCCAGGAGGTCGCCGAGCGTGGTGTTGCCGAAGGCGTGGGCGGCGAAGTAGCGGCGGGCGCCCTCGAAGAACGCATCCTCGCCGACGAAGGCGACAAGCTGCTTGAGCACGGCGGCACCCTTCGCATACGTGATGCCGTCGAAGTTCAGCTTCGCGGCCTCCAGGTCTGGGATGTCGGCGACGATCGGGTGCGTGGTCGGAAGCTGGTCCTGGCGGTAGGCCCACGCCTTGCGGCTGTTCGCGAAGCGCGCCCATGCGTCGGTGAAGCGCGTCGCCGCGGCCGACGCGTGCGAGCCCATGTAGTCGGCGAAGGACTCCTTGAGCCAGAGGTCGTCCCACCAGCGCATGGTCACCAGATCGCCGAACCACATGTGCGCCATCTCGTGCAGGATCGTGTTCGCCCTGCCGCCGCGCTGCGCGTCGGTGGCGGCGCCGCGGTGGATGTACGCCTCGGTGAACGTCACCAGACCCGGGTTCTCCATCGCGCCGAGGTTGTACTCGGGCACGAAGATCTGGTCGTACTTGCCCCACGGGTATGCGTAGGCGAACGCATCGCTGAAGAAGTCGAGTCCCTGCCGCGTCACCTCGAGGATCTCGTCGGCTTCGAGGTGCTCCGCCAGCGATGCGCGGCACAGCACGCCGAGGTCGATGTGCTGCTCCCCGCGCGACCACTCGCCGTCGATGCGGGCGTAGGGACCGGCGGCGACCGCAGTGATGTAGCTGGAGATCGGCAGGGTGGGCGCGAACTCGACCCGCTGCATGCCGATTCCCTCGTGCACGCGCGCCGGCGACTGGTTCGACAGCACGTGCCAGCCCGCAGGCGCGGTGATGTCGAACGTGTACGACGCCTTCATGTCGGGCTGCTCGAAGCAGGCCATCACCCGGCGTGCGTCAGCGGGCTCGTACTGTGTGTACAGGTAGGTCTCGCCGTCGACCGGATCGAGGAAGCGGTGCATGCCCTCTCCCGAGCGGCTGTAAGCGGCGATGCCCTCGATCCGCACGAGGTTCTGCGCTCGGAGCCCGTCGATGAGGATCCGTGCGCCGTCGTAGCGCACCTCGCGCTCCTCACCGTTCACCTCCACCCGGGAGACCGACTCGCCGATGAAGTCGATCCAGGTCTCGGATGCGCTCGCATCGAACTCCAGCGTGGTGACACTCGGGAAACCGGTGCGCGCGCGCTGCGGTGCTCCGGTCAGGTCGAGTTCGACGCGGATGGCGCGCACGGTGATGTGCGCGGCGCGTGCGGCGGTCTCTTCGCGGCTGAGGTTCGCGGTCGCGTTCGCAGAGGTCATTGCTCCATCGTGTCATGTCGCCGTGCGGCGTCGGAGCCGATCAGGCGCCGGACCGGGTCAGTGCGGGGCCTGCGCGACCGAGTGCGCGCGGATGAGCGCCTGCTCCAAGTCGGACGCGAGATCCTCGACGTTCTCCAGCCCGATCGACAGTCGGACGATGTCGGCTCCCGGGCGCGCCTCGGCGGCGACGGGTCGGTGAGTGAGCGCCGCGGGATGCTGGATGAGCGAGTCCACTCCTCCGAGCGACACGGCGTGCGTGAACAGGCGCACGGCCCCGGTCACCGCCTCGGCGGCGGCGTACCCGCCCGCGAGGCGGATGGCGAGCATCGCACCGCCGCCCCGGAGCTGGCGGCCCATCAGGCCCCTCGCGTCGCCCAGCTCCGGGTAGAACACCTCGGCGACGGCGGGATGACCCTGCACGCGCGAGACGAGGGCGCGTGCACTGGCCTGCTGAGCCTGCAGGCGCACCGGAAGCGTGGCCAGTCCGCGGTGGAGCAGGTACGCACCGAGCGGATGCAGCAGCGATCCGGTGATGGCCCGCACCCGGCGCAGCGCCTGCGCGGTCTCCTCCGAGCAGGCGATCACGCCGGCGATCACATCCCCGTGGCCGCCGATGTACTTCGTCGCGCTGTGCAGCGACATCGCAGCGCCCAGGTCGAGCGGGTTCTGCAGCAACGGCGTGGCGAACGTGTTGTCGACGAGCACCGGCACGCCCTGCGCCTGGGCGACGACCGCCGCGACGTCGACGAGATCGAGCGTGGGGTTGGCGGGGGTCTCGAGCACGATCAGCCCGGTGTCGGGGCGGATGCTCTCGGCGACCGCGTCCTCATCGCAGAAGGTCACCTCGGCGCCCAGCAGCCCCGAGTCCAGCAGGTGGTCAGTACCGCCGTAGAGCGGACGGACGGCGATGATGTGACCACGTCCCACCGCGGTGGTGTGCGACAGGATCGCGGCGGTCATGGCCGCCATGCCCGACCCGAAGGCCACCGAGGACTCGGCGTGCTCCAACTCCGCGAGGGCCTCTTCGAAGCGCGCCACCGTCGGGTTCCACAGTCGCGCGTACACGTTCCCGCCCTCCGGCAGCGGCCGTCCGCCGGTCGCCATCGACTCGTACGAATCGCCGCCGTGCAGGATGTCGGGCAGCGGGTTGGTCGAGGAGAGGTCGATGGGCGGCGCGTGAACGCCGAGCGCGCCGAAATCGGAACGCCCGGCGTGGACGGCGACGGTGTCGGGATGCAGGGGCAGGTCGGACATGTGCCCAGGATGCTCGGCGCGGCGATGGATATCCACCCTGATTGTCGCCGCTACGGCATCCTCGGGGTTAGATTGTCCACTGAGCAAGAAACGAGGACGGCGGGTGCGGAAGTTGGCTGGAGCGCAGGGCACGGTGGACGAACTCGATCTGCGGATCCTGGCAGCGCTGACCGCACGGCCCGATGCTCCGATCAAGCAGCTCGCCGCCGATCTGGGCGTCCCGGCATCCACCTGCGCCTTCCGGGTGCGCTCGCTGCGCAGCAGAGGCGTGATCACGGGTTTGCAGCTGGTCGTCGACCCGGCGGCGCTCGGCGCCGCCGTGCAGGCGGTGATCCGGGTGCGCCTCGCCAATCACAGCAAGAGCCGTGTGGATGCCCTGTTCGACGCGCTGGTCGCCGCTCCGGGAGTTCTTCAGGTCTTCCACATCGCCGGCGTCGACGACTTCCTCGTGCACGTGGCGGTTTCGGATGCCGCCGCGCTGCGCGACATCGTGCTCGAGCAGATCACCGTGCACGAGGTGGTCCGCGCTACCGAGACGCAGCTGGTCTTCGAGCGTCGTGCGGGCGCCGGGGCCGCACCAGCACGCTGACGAGGTGGAGCACGGCGCCGACGGCGAGCAGGATGCCGGCGAAGAGCCACACGACCGGGCGCTGCTGCCAGAGCAGCACGAGGCACGAGATCACCCCGAGTACGGGCACGAACGTCCACACCCGGAAGTGGTCGTGCTCGACGTGGTCGCGGCGCAGCACCAGCACCGAGACGTTCGCGCTGATGAACACGATCAGCAGCAGGAGCACCACGGTCTCGGCGAGGGTCGCGAGATCTCCGATGAGGGTCAGGAGCATCGCCACGCCGGTGGTCGCGACGATCGCGACCCAGGGCGTCCGGCGCTTCGGCAGCACGCGCGCGAGAACGGAGGGAAGCAGCCCCTGTTCCGCCATCCCGTACGCGAGCCGGCTGGCCATGATCATCGTCAGCAGCGCGCCGTTCGCGACGGCGATGAGCGCGATCAGGCTGAACAGCCATGCCGGCACGTGAACCCCCGTGGCCTCCACGACCGCCAGCAGTGGTCCGCTCGAGCCCTCCAGCTCCGAGGCCGGCAGAGCCGCGGAAGAGGCGAGCCCGACGAGCACGTACACGGCCCCGGCGGTCAGCAGGGCCGCGAACAGTGCGCGCGGGTACGCCCGGCGCGGCTCCCTGACCTCCTCGATCACATTGGCCGACGTCTCGAACCCGACGAACGAGTAGTAGGCGATGATCGCGCCGGCCAGCACCGCTCCCGCGACTCCCGTGCCCTCGGGTGCCTGCACGGTCCGCGACAGGTCGCCGCCCCCTCCCCCGACATACACCGCCACCGCGACGATGACGATCACCAGGCCCGCGAGCTCGATCATCGTCATGACGAGGTTCGTCGTCATCGACTCGCGGATTCCGCGGGCGTTCAGGGCGGCGACGAGAACGAGGAACACCATCGCCGCGGGGACGACGGGCACGTCGATGAACGTCGCCAGGTAGTCGCCGGAGAAGGCGATCGCGAGTCCCGCCGCGCTCACGACCCCCGCCGCGAGCATGCTGAATCCCACGAGGAACGAGATCAGGGGACTGCGGAAGGCGCGTTCGGCGAACACCGCCGCGCCCCCGGCTCTGGGGTACTTCGTCACGAGCTCCGCGTACGATCCGGCGGTGAGCAGGGCGAGCAGCAGTGCCACGATCAGGGGCGCCCAGAGCATCCCGCCGACTTTCGCCGACAGGACACCCATGAGCGCGTAGATGCCGGCTCCGAGGACGTCGCCGAGGATGAATGCGTAGAGCAGCGGGCCGGTGATCGCGCGGCGAAGGCCGGGCGAGGAAGCGACGGCCTCCGGTGCGGGAGCGTCATCTGTTCGATCGAAGGACATTCTGTGACCGTACGGTGGTGTCATCCGGTCGGCATCGGGCTTGACAGCGCAGCTGCGAAGGGATTAGCCCCGCAGTGCGCAAGGGGTCGAACCGGGCGACGTCAGGCTACGACGTCGCGCCTCGGCAGCACCCAGCCCGCACGAGGGAAGTGGCAGGTGTAGCCGTCGGGATAGCGGATCAGGTAGTCCTGGTGCTCGGGCTCGGCCTCCCAGAACGGGCCGGGCTGCTCGATCGTCGTGACGGCCGCGCCCGGCCAGAGCCCGGAGGCGTCGACGTCGGCGATCGTGTCGCGCGCGACCTTCTCCTGCTCGGCGTCGAGCGGGAAGATCGCCGAGCGGTAGCTGGTGCCGATGTCGTTGCCCTGACGGTTGAGCGTCGAGGGATCATGAATCTGGAAGAAGAACGCGAGGATATCGCGATAGGTGGTCTTCGTGGGGTCGTACACGATCTCGACGGCCTCGGCGTGCCCGGGGTGATTGCGGTAGGTGGCGTGGTCGTTGTCGCCGCCGGTGTAGCCGACCCTGGTCGACAGCACGCCGGGCTGACGCCGGATCAGGTCCTCCATGCCCCAGAAGCATCCCCCGGCGAGCACCGCCGTGTCGGCGCCCGGCTGACGGGTGATGGATCCGGTGTCGCTGCTGCCGCTGGTCATCGCTGCGCTCCTCTGCGTGTTCATGGCGTTGCCCTCTCCATTCTCTCTCCTCCTCTGGGAATGAGGGCCGCCCACCCCGGGTTGGTGCTGTCAGGCGGGCTTCACGGTCTGCCGGGAGCACCGAGGAGAGTCATGCGCCCGTATCTGGACAAGTCCGCCCCCGACGTGTGGAAAGCTGCTGGCGCGTACTCCGCCGCCGTCGCCGCCTTCGCCGAGCGCACCGGTCTCTCGGTGCACGACACCGAGCTGATCAAGGTCCGCGCGTCGCAGCTGAACGCCTGCGCGTTCTGCCTCGATCTGCACTCGCGTGATGCCAGGAGCGCCGGCATCCTCCCGCAGAAGCTCGACCTGCTTCCGGCGTGGCGCGAGTCGGCACTCTACGACGAGCGTGAGAAGGCGCTGCTCGCCGTCGCCGAGGCCGCCACGCGGATGCCGCTCGACGAGGAGTCCATCGCGGATCTCGAGGGCGCTCGACGCGTGCTGGGCGACGGCGCCTTCGCCGGCGCCGAATGGGTCGCGCTCACGATCAACACCTTCAACAGGATCTCGATCCTGAGCGATCACCCGGTGCGCCGACGCGGGCCGGACGGGGCTGTGCTGTCGTGAGCGGTCATCGGCGCGCACGCAGGCGCACCGTCGGGAGCGGGGGCGCGGGCAGCGGCGGCAGCTGGTCGTCGGGGTACGGGCCGAACAGCGCCGGCTTTCCGGCGTCGCGCGCGTCGGCCGGCTCGAACCCGAGCTCCGCCTGGTAGCGCCGCCGGTACTCCTCGATCTCCTCGTGGCTGCGCCCCACGAAGTTCCACCACATGACGATCTCCTCGCCCAGCGGCACTCCCCCGAGCAGGATCACGCGCGCACCGGCGGCACCTGCCGTGATGTGCAGGCTGTCGGCGCCGGGGGGTGCGTAACCGAGCTCGCGGTGCGCCACGGCGGTTCCGTTCAGCGTGATCGCCCCGGTCTCGGCGAGCGCCGCATACTCGAAGTCGCGGCGCGCATCGAGCGTGATCCCGGCGCCCGGCTCGAGCGTCAGCTCGGCGCCGAGCAGATCGGGGGTGCGGGTGTCGACGGGCGAGGTCGACCCCGCCAGTTCGCCGACGAAGACCCGGATGCCGGCACCGGGCCTCGTCACCGGTTCGGGTGCGTAGTGGGCGAAGTGGTGCTCCGTGAATCGCGTCGCCTCCGGGAGCGCGTACCAGAGCTGGACACCGTGCAGCACGGTGGTCTCCGGAGTGCTGATCTCCTGATGCGTGATGCCCCGCCCGGCGATCATGAGGTTCAACTCGCCGGGCAGCACGGGCGCCGCGACCCCGCTGGAATCGAGGTGGTCGATTCTCCCGGTGAACAGCCACGACACGGTTGCCAGGCCGGTGTGCGGGTGCCGCGGGACCTCCATCCCGCCCGTGTCGGCGACATCGTCCGGCCCGTAATGGTCGAGGAAGCACCACGCGCCCACCAGGGAGCGCTGCTTCTGCGGAAGCGTGCGGTAGACCGTCATCGCGCGGATGCCCCCGAGCGGCACTTCGCGCGGGGGCAGCACCTCCACCGGCGCGCACGGCTCTCCCGGCTCGAGCACGCTCAGCGACGGATCCTTCTCCAGGTTGGTCATCGTGGGTCTCCTCGGGAAGCACAGCTGCTGTCAGCGTAGTGACTTCGCCGGGGACGCCCGCGACAGCCTCAGTCGTCCGCGTCGATCTCGGCGAGGAGGTCTTTGAGCGCCTTCTCGATGCTGTCGTGATCGTACTGGCCTGCTCTGCTCTCTGCCGAGATCACGGCGCAGCGGTGCAGACGGCTCAGGTCTCCGTAGGGGAAGGTGCATCGTCCCTTGGTGCCCTCGCTGGCGTCGGTGTCCTCGCCGAGATGCCACCGTGCGAACTCCGCCATTCCGTGTTCCTCGATGAAGGCGTTCTCCTCATCCGTGGTCGGGGCGTGCTCGCTCCAGTCGTCGCGCTCATCGCGCACCACGTCACCACGCTCCAGCAGTGCGCGCGCGTGCGCGAGGGCGTCCTTGTTCAAGCGGGTCACCATCTCGGGCTCCTTTCTCGGACCGGGCGGGGGCGCCGGTCGCATGCGATAGACCCTTCCCGCGCGGTGCCGCGCGCGGGAAGGGGGTGGTTCGGGCGCAGGTCGAGTGCTACCCGCGTCGATCCTCGCCGCGGGCGAGTGCCCATAGCGCGGAACGGCCGCGGAATCCAGCCCGTTGAGGGAACGGATCGGGCTGCATCACGATGAGTTCTTCAGGAGGTAGCCATGCCACATCGCACACACGCGCAGAACGCCGCGAGCCCGGTTCCGGACCCGACGAAGGTTCTCGACCAGCCGGCTCTGCGCACCTCCTCGGGAGCCGTCTGGCTCGTCTCGTCGACGGTGTTCACCGGTGTCTGCCTGATCCCGCTCATCGGCATCGTCGTCGCCGGCGGCGCGGCCGCGACCGTGGCCCTCATCGCGGTCGTGCTGCTGCTGTGTCTGCTCGCCGCGGTGTTCCTCATCCGCTTCCAGGCTCCACCGGGCCCCCTGCGACTGCGGTGGCTGGCTGCGTGCATGCTCGCGATGGCCGTGGTGGCCCTGATCGCGATGATCGTCTGTGTGTGGATCGCCTGGACGTCCGTACCCGGATGATTGCCGAGCCTTCGCGGGATACCGAAGAAGACAGAAGCCCGGATGTTCCGCTCTTCGTGCGGATTCCGGGCTTCTCTGTTGGCTGGGGTACCTGGACTCGAACCAAGAACAACTGAACCAGAAGCGGGAGCGCATGGCGATCCTAGGCAAACGAGGGTCAACGCCTGTTTCCGGCTATCCCCGTCTACGCCCTGAATCTCGGCGATTCGGAGGGAGCTGACGTGAGCACTCGTTGGCCCACGAGCGGCGGCGCTACCGGGGATCTGCCGGGGTTATCGCGGTGTGCGGATAGGCATCTTCACGCTTGGTAAGTCACACGCACAGAACGACCGAGTTCTCGCTGCAGTTCCTTTGCAAGTGCCCGCCCCTCCTCCCGCCAAGTACGGGACGGCGGCGTCGACCCCGACGCACCGTACTCGCCACCCCACGCGAGCAAGCGCCTTTGCAAGTCGTCCGAGACCGGGAGCGTCGCAGGATCAACGTCGCCAGGCATCGCTCCCTCCGTGCGCTCCCACAAAGGGAAGGCTCCATAGTCAGCCATCATATGAAGGTGTCGGCGTGTCATGACGTTCTCCCTCCCTGTCGTTCTACGTTCATGCTATCGACCTGCGGAGGGGTTCAATGCACAGACCGATTCACCGACGATTCGTGCCGCTAATCACCAGCACTGTCCTCATCGCCACGCTGTTCGCGGCACCGGCAGCCCAAGCTGACACTGCACCGCCACCGCCAGGATCGGCAACAGTGGTCAATGGTGGCGACGGTAACGAGTACGTACTCAGTACTGAACCGCTATCGCCCAGTGAAGTGGCCAAGGTCAACTCGCCCGCAGGCCCGACGATTTCGACCAGGGCACTCCCGCCCAACTCGCCACCTTCCACGAACTGGCGAGGCTGCGGTCTGTTCGATAGCAAGGACCAGTTCGTCGCAGAGTACGTTCGACTCAGGGTGAGCACGAAGCTTGTCGGCTCAGTGGCGACTCTTCGATGCGGTGACAGCTCATACGGATATCGTCACATTCAGGCTCGGCATCAGCAGGACTGGACAAACATGGGCAATCTTGTCGGCGGCGTTCCGTGGAGGGACTTGGCTGGCTGGTCGATGGCTTGGTCGCTTCAGGATCCAGACAAGGTCACTTTCGCGAACAACACCTTCTGCTATTCCCGTCTAGTGTTCATCTATCGAAAGTCAGACGGCAAGGAAATCCTGCGCAAGCAGGTTCGGACGATCCTGGGGGCTACGGGTCAGCGTCTCGTGACTGCGTACCCGTCCGTCGCCTGCGTCGGCACGAACTTGCGATAGATAAGAAATCCCAGAAGCACCACGAACGCCACCGGAGTGTGTTACTACCCCCTCCGGTGGCGTTCTCGTTGGTTACACACCATTCTCGTGGGCGCAGTGGTGCTCTCAGGCGAGGCGTTCGCCGTAGTCCATCGGCTCGTCCGCGTGCGTGAGCGTTGCCTGGTTGGCGATGTCCTCGCAGCGCATCAGCCGCGCCCGCTCCCCCACGCTCAGGTCGCGCGGGTCGGCTACGTCTGGGAGGTGCGCTGGGAAGACCTCAACAGCAAGGAGCGCCCAGAAGACGTTCCCCATCAAGGCCGACCGCGACGACCGCACCGACACCCGAGCGCGTAAGGTCAAGCCGCGCCCCATCGAGCGCATCGCCAAGCTCGCCGAGGAGGAGGCAGCGCGGTTCTGCATCCAGATCGACCTGGAGTTGGAGGCGGGCAAGAGCACCGCGCCGATGACGGGCAAGAGCCAGCGCTTCCGCGAGGTCGCCGCGCTGATGTAGGCGGCACACGCCCACACGCTCAAGCCGAAGACCCGGCGCGACAACGCGGCGACTACGATCTGCACATCTATCCGACGTTCGGGAACCGGCGCATCTCGCAGATCACCACGATGGACGTGGAGGCGTGGCTGGCTCAGCAGCGCGCGGCGGTGAAGCCCAAGCCGAAGGGCAAGCCCGACGCACCGGACGTGCACTACTCGCAGTCGTCCATCCGCACCCGCTACGTGCTGGTGGCGTCCGTGTTCAAGTACGCCTGAGCCTGCGCCTGATCGCCGCCGATCCGTGCTCGCCCGTCCGCATCCCGAAGGTGCAGCATCATGAGCTGTCGTTCCTGACACCCGAGCAGGTCGCGGCTGTGGTCGAGTACCTGGGCGACCACAACGCGCCTGACGGCCTGATCGTGCAGTTTGCGGCCTATACCGGACTGCGCGCCGGGAGCTGGAAGGCCTGCGCATCGGCGACGTGAACCTGTTCGCCCGACTGCCGTTCGTCCGCGTGCAGCGCCAGGCGCAGTACGCGCCCAAGGTCGGCTGGGAGTACATCACGCCGAAGACGCCGCAGTCGATCCGCAACGTGCCGCTGAACCGTGTCCTCTTGGCGCGACTCCGCGAGTACCTGTCACAGCACCCGAACGCCCACGACGCGGATGCCCTGCTGTGGCCGGGGCGCAAGCGTGGCGGCACGGGCAAGACGCGCGGCGCGCTGGACTGGTCGGCTCAGTTCAACCACGACAACCTGTACCGGAAGCACTTCCTCCCGGCGCTCGCCGCGCTGCACATCCCGTCTGTGCGCTGGCACGACCTCCGCCACTTCTACGCCAGCGCCTGCCCGAGCGCCGATCTGCCTATCGAGCGCGTCGCCAAGTTCATGGGTCACGCCGACATCGCCACGATGTACAAGCACTACCTGCACCTGTTCAACGATGACCTGACTGACGACATGGACCGTCTGGCAGCTGTGGCGAGCCGTCCCGCTCTGGCGCGGATCGGCTAGGGGCGACGCTGGATCGCGCCAGAAAAGAACCAGTGGACAAGCGGCACTGCCAGCATGACCGCGGCTTCGGCTTCGGCTTCGGCTTGGGTGCTCGGCTGATACCCCGTCTGCCCCGCGTGGCGATCGTTCTGTCCGGTCCACAGCATTTGCATCATCCCGAGGACAACTTGAGCCGAAGTGTGGGTTGAATGCTCGCGAGTTAGCTCAAGCTTCCAGTCCTTCTGGTCGCGCATCTGTGCGATGACCGTCCCGAGCGTGGCATTCACGTTCTTTGGGCTGACCGACGGGATGGCTGCTGCTTCAACAGCCTTGATGGACTTGGCGTAGGCCTTCTCGAAATCCGGGTCTCTACCAAATGCTGCGTGCCAAGCCTCAGATAGCAGCTTGCCCGCGTGACCGGGTGCTGCCATCACCTCGTCGGCTGCGTGTTGCACGCCCTCTGGGACTCGCTTCTCTATGCCAGCGTGACTCCCACGCCTTCCCACCTTCCATTCAGAGCTGCTGATGCGGAGAATCGACTGGAGTTCGTCCAAGGTGGCGTGGTGCCCAGCGGTATGGAGCGAGAAGATCAGGAAGTCGAGCAACGCGAGGTAGTCGTCTGGATGGTCGAAAAGCTGCGACTCGAGACTGTCGAATCCGAAATCCTCCTGAACCCCGCTGAGCAGGATGCCGGGAAGTCGCACACGCTGATCGAAGATCCGCAGGAGGTGCGCAGGCTCGCCGTAACGCACATCAACAATCTCTCGAAGCCAATCGGCGAGCGGGCGTCGCATCCAGACGGGTATCCCACCGACGAGCGCGGCATGGCGATCAGGATCCACCCCGAACGGAATCCAGGGCTCGGCGGTCTCATGTGTCACATTCACATCCTGGCAGAGAGGGGTGGCTGACCGAGGATGCGCCACTGACACCAGGAGGGGTTTCGGAGGGGTTAGCCCGCCGACGCCGGAAACGACAGAGGCCCGGATCTTCCGTTTTGCTGCGGAATTCCGGGCCTAATCTGTTGGCTGGGGTACCTGGACTCGAACCAAGAACAACTGAACCAGAATCAGCCGTGTTGCCAATTACACCATACCCCAAGGGCGAAACCGGAGCCTCGCACCGAGGTTCAAGCTTACCGGAGCGGGCCGCAGATGGCGAATCGGCGCGGCGCACCCGGGCGTGGCGTGCTCAGACCTGCACGACCGCGCCGGACTGCGCGGGCCGTATCCACTTCTCGAGATCGAAGCCCTGCTCTCGGGCCGTCGCCAGATACGCCTGTTCGACGTCCTCGGAGATTCGCGGCGCGCGCGCCAGCAGCCACAGGTGCTTGTGATCGGGCGTGCCCACGAGCGCGTGGGCGTAATCCTCGTCGATGCGCAGCACCCAGTAGTCCGCGTCGGTGAAGGGGATCCACCGCAGTGCCTCCGGCAGGAACGTCACCCGCAGCCGACCCGGATGCTCCTCGTCGGGCTTGCCCTGCCCGAGAGCCTGCGTGGGCTCGCCCTTCTCATCCAGGCAGCGGTTGTCGACCCGCACCGTTCCGTCGTCGTTCAGCGAGTACTCCGCCGTCACGTCCCGGGAGCCGTCGTCCTCGAACCGCAGCGGCAGCCGCCCGATCTCGAACCACAGACCCAGGTAGCGTCCCAGCTCCAGCGCCGGCACCGACCGCACGTTCGTGTCCATCGCTCTCCTCCTCCGCTTTCCGCCAGGGTACGCACCACGGCGAGACGGACGAAGGGGGTTGCGCCGCTCGACAGCGGTCGGATACCAGCCCGTCAGAGCTCGCCCATGCGCGCGGGTCGTGCCCAGCGCAGGAACACGGTGGACCGCGTGATGCGGGCGAGATCCGCCAGCAGTGCACCGACCTTGGTGCCGATGCAGAGGCTGAGGAACATCATCGGCGCAGACACCAGCGCCTGCGCGTCGAAGCTCGCCAGCGACACCAGCCCAACCGTTCCGGGAACCAGCAGCAGGAACGCCGGTTGGAACGACACCGTCGCGGGAACCGCCAACGTCACGCGCTCGAGCACGCGCGCGGCGACGAACAGCACGGCCGCCGCCACGCCCGTCGCCACCACGCTGCCGACCAACGGACTGAACACGGCGAGCACAGCGTAGGTGCCCGTCATCACGACGACGCAGACGACGGTCAGCCGGAAGCCCGACCCGAACGCGAGCCCGACTCCGACCGCGAGCACGATCACCGCGCACCACGCCATCCACAGCGGCGGCAGCGCCTCCCATCCTCCGCGGTCGGTGCTCAGCGTCACGGCCTCGCCCACGAGCGCAGCAGATGCCGAATCGATCCGCAAGCCCGTCAGGGCGGCCCCCGAATACACACCGGCGGCCATGAACGCGAGCATGATGAGCCCGTACATCAGCCGCGAGGCGCCCGTGACGATGTCCGTCGCGGTCAGCTCCAGCAGAGCGTTCGTGATCAGCGCACCGGGCACGAGGATCGCGATCGGCGCGCACACCGCGAACAGCGGCACGGGACCGAGATCGAGCGTGCTCGCCACCGCCCCCACCACGATCGTCGACCCGAACGCCGAGACGAACGGCGCCACCGCCGCCGCCGCGCGCACCCGCATCATCAGCAGGGTGAGGCCGCCGACCAGCATCCCGACCACCAGGGCCAGCACGATCGCCCACCACGGGCACCGGAACAGAGCCGCCAGAGACAGCGACAGCAGACCGCACCCGAGCACGCTCTGCACACCCGGCAGGCGCCGCGGCGTCGCACGGATCGATGCCATCCGCTCGTGCGCCACCGTCAGCGGTGCCGCACCCGACTCCAGGTCCCGCACGAGCCGGCCGGCTCGCGCGGACTGCCGGAAGGTCAGGGCCTCGCCCTTGCCGATCACCGTGGTGGTCGCGGCGGACGCGCCCGGACGGCTGACCATCACGAGCTCGGGCAGGATCGCGAACTCCAGTGCGGCATCCGGTGCGGCGCGCTGCGCGACCTGCTCCAGCGACCCCCGCACATCGGTCACGGACGTGCCCGACTCCAGCAGCAGCACCCCGAGATCACCGAGGACGACGTCGGTCTCCTCAGCCGGCAGCGCGGCATCCGCCACCTCGTGTCCTTCCTCGCACGGCACCCGTCCGGCGGTCGCCGATCAGGCCAGCTTCTCGCCCAGCGCGCGCAGGCGCCGCAGGGTCTCGTCCTTGCCCAGCAGCTCCATCGACTCGAACAGCGGCGGCGAGACGCGACGGCCGGTGAGCGCGACGCGCGGCGGACCGTAGGCGACGCGCGGCTTGAGCCCGAGCTCATCGACGAGCTTCGCCGAGAGGGCGCCCTGCACGGCATCCGGAGTGAAGTCCTCGACGGGCTCCAGCGCGGCGACGCACGCGGAGAGCACATCCGCGGCGTTCGCCGGCAGGCCCTTCATCGCATCCGCCTCGTAGGCCACTTCGTCGGCGAACAGGAACCCGAGCATGCCCGGCGCCTCGCCGAGCAGCTGCATCCGCTCCTGCACGAGCGGCGCGGCGCGGAACGCCAGCACGATCTGCTCGTGCGTCGGCTCACCGCCGAACACGTCGGCCGCCGCCAGGTACGGGAGCATCCGCTCGGCGAAGTCCTTGCCGTCCAGCATGCGGATGTGATCGCCGTTGATCGACTCGGCCTTCTTCTGGTCGAAGCGGGCCGGGTTCGGGTTCACGTTCACGATGTCGAAGGCGGCGATGAACTCGTCCAGCGAGAACACGTCGCGATCGGGCCCGATCGACCAGCCGAGCAGTGCCAGGTAGTTCAGCAGGCCCTCATGGATGAAGCCGCGCTCGCGGTGCAGGAACAGGTCGGCCTGCGGGTCGCGCTTGGAGAGCTTCTTGTTGCCGGTCTCGCCGAGCACGAGCGGCATGTGCGCGAAGCGCGGCACGAACGAGGTCACGCCCGCCTGGATGAGCGCGTCGTACAGGGCCAGCTGGCGCGCGGTCGAGGGCATGAGGTCCTCACCGCGCAGCACGTGGGTGATGCCCATGAGCGCATCGTCGACCGGGTTCACGAAGGTGTACAGCGGAACGCCGTTCGGGCGCACGACCACGAAGTCGGGAAACGACCCGGCGGGGAACGTGACCTCGTCGCGGATCAGGTCGACGTACGTGAGATCCTCGTCCGGCACGCGAAGGCGCAGCGCGGGCTGTCGCCCCTCTGCGCGGAACGCGGCCTTCTGCTCATCGGTCAGATCGCGGTCGAAGTTGTCGTAGCCGAGCTGCTTGGCGCGACCGTTCGCCTCGTTGCGGGCGTCGATCTCCTCGGCCGACGAGTAGCTCTCGTAGAGCGCCCCCGTCGCCAGCAGCTTCTCGATCACGCCGCGATAGATGTCATGGCGCTCGGACTGACGGTACGGTGCGTGCGGTCCGCCGACCTCGACGCCCTCGTCCCAGTCGATCTTCATCCACGTGAGCGCGTCGACCAGCTGCCGGAAGCTCTCCTCACTGTCGCGCGCGGCATCGGTGTCCTCGATGCGGAACACCAGCTTGCCGCCGTTGTGGCGCGCGTACGCCCAGTTGTACAGGGCCGTGCGCACCATGCCCACGTGCGGCAGGCCGGTCGGCGAGGGGCAGAAGCGCACGCGGACGTCGGGCCCGGTGGCGGTGGTGGTGAGGGGGTGCACAGTAGCCATATCCCCTCGATCCTACCGGGGGCGGATGCTGCGCCGCGGCCTTCAGCGCCGGTCGTCGACGGCGAGCGCGGCCGTCTGCGTGAGCGGCATCCGCCCCTCCACCGCGCGCTCGGCGACGATCTCGTCGAACGCGTCACGAAAACGCCGGCGGTCGGCATCCGCAAGGCCCCGGTAGTACGCGCCTGCTCCCGCCACGCCGCCCTCGACACTGCGCCACAGCACCTCTGGTGCAGGCCGCCAGGTCCAGGTCAGCTCCGACACCTGCGGCTTCCAGCCCGCCTCGCCCAGCATCCGCCCGAGACCCCGCGCGGTGCGTTCGAAGTCCTTCTCGGCGGGAAGGCGCTCGCCCGGCGACGGCGCCAGGCCCGACCGACCGGTGACGTCGGCCCAGAGGGTGCTCGGCGAACCCGTCCAGATCGAGGCGATCGTCACGCCGCGGCTCACGCGCCGCAGCTCGGACGCACTCGCGCGCGGATCGTCGACATGATTGAGCACGAAGTTCGCGACGACCGCGTCGAACGCCGCGTCGGCGAACGGGAGGCCGGGAAGAGCGCCCGCGACGAGCTCGAGCTCCGGATGCCGTCGCGCCGCCTCGTCGCGCATGCTGGGTTCCGGTTCGCAGGCTGTGACGCTCCAGCCGGCCGCCTGCCAGGCCGCCGCGAGCGTGCCGTCGCCCGCCCCGACATCGAGCAGCGAGCCGCCGGCATCCCCGAGCATCTCCCGCATCCGCTCCCCCGTGCCCGCGCACAGCGACGCGTACGACTCCGCGTACGCCTCTCCGGCGCCGGCCCAGCTCACGGCGCGCTCCTCACCCGCGCCAGCGGCGAGAGCGCGGTGATCGCGACGACGATCACCAGGGCCACCGCCCCGAGACCGCCGTAGCCGAACTGCGTCAGGACGGCACCGGCACCGGCCGCGCCGACGGCGGCCGTGAGGCTCATCAGCGAATCGCTGAGTCCCTGTCTGCGAGGACGCATCGCGACGGTCGACGACTCGGTCAGCAGCGCGGCGCCGGCGACCGTCGCCGCGCTCCAGCCCAGTCCGAGCAGAATCAGCGCCGCCATCACGCCGGCGGGGTGGGAGCCCGCCACGATGGCGATGATCAGGGACGCGGCGAGCATCCCCTGGCCGAGCAGTACCACGGGAACGCGGCCCCAGCGGTCGGCGAGGATGCCGAAGAGCGGGGAAAGCCCGTACATCCCTGCGACGTGCAGCGCGATCGTCACCCCGACGAGCAGGGTGACATCGGTGCTGGTGGCCGCCCCGCCGTGCGCGCCGTGCGCCATGTGGGACAGGTGCACCGGCGTCATGGCCATGACCGAGGCCATCACCGCGTGGGAACCGGCGACCGCGAAGATGGCGTACCGCGCGGAGACCGGGCGGTCGACGCCGACACCCAGCGAGGTCGCGGTCGAGGGCGCGGACGCGAGGCTCAGCGCCGTGAGCAGGGGGTCGGGTCGCAGCGCCACCAGGTAGAGCACCAGGGCGGCCGCCTGCGCCACCAGCGAGAACAGGTACGAGCCGGTCAGCGGCGGCATCCCGATCGCGTGGCCGAGCGCCTCCCCCCGGGGTGAGCAGGAGGGGACCGGCGACCCCGCCGACGGTCGTCGACCAGACGACGATCGACAGGTCGCGCCCCCGGTGCTGAGGCGCTGCGAGGTCGGTCGCCGCGAAGCGGGACTGCAGGTTGCCGGCGTTGCCCATGCCGATCATCACGATGCCCACCAGCAGCAGCGGGAACAGGCGCAGGGCGGCGGCCGTGATGACGATCGCCACGCCGACGAGCGCGAGCAGGTTGCCTGCCGTGAGCGAGAGTCGCCGCCCGCGACGGCCGGCGAAACGTGCGAGCGGGATCGCGAAGGCGGCCGCTCCCAGGGTGACCGAGGCCGTCGCGAAGCCCGACAGGGAGTCGTCGCCGGAGAGGTCCGCCGCCAGCAGAGCACCGAGCGAAACCGTGGCGCCGAACGCGATGCCGCCGAGCACCTGCCCGAGCGACAGCACCAGGACGGTGCGCCGCTGCAGCGCGCGGAGGTGATCGACCGCGGGAGCGCTCACGACGCGGGCGCCGCGTCGCGCACAGGATTGCGCAGCGTGCCGATGCCGGGGACCTCGATCTCGATCGTGTCGCCGGCGACGACCGGACCGACGCCGGCCGGCGTGCCGGTCAGGATCACGTCGCCGGGCAGCAGGGTGAACGCCGCCGAGGCGTACGCGATGATGTCCGCGACGGAATGGATCATGTCTGTCAGGGGCGCCTGCTGTCGAACCTCGCCGTTGACCCGGGTCTCGATGCGCGCGGAGGATGCGTCGAACTCGGTCTCGATCACCGGACCGAGCGGGCAGAACGTGTCGAATCCCTTGCCCCGCGTCCACTGCCCGTCCTTGCGCTGGATGTCGCGCGCGGTGAAGTCGTTTCCCACCGTGTAGCCGAAGACGTGGTCCAGGGCGTCCGGCGCCTTCACGTTCTTCGCGATGCGTCCGATCACGACCGCGAGCTCGCCCTCGAACTCGGTGCGCTCGGACACGGCGGGTCGCTGGATGGTGTCGCCCGGGCCGATCACCGACGTGTTGGGCTTGAGGAACAGCAGCGGCTCCTCGGGGGCGACGTTGCCGAACTCGGCCGCGTGATCATGGTAGTTGCGACCGATGCAGACGATCTTGGAGCGCGGGATGACCGGCGCCAGCAGCGCCGCATCCGCCAGGGGGATCCGCTCCCCCGTCGTCTCGAATCCGGCGAACATCGGATCGCCGTCGAGCACGACCAGGTCGCCCTCATCGACGATGCCGTACCGGATTCCCTCGTTGTGACTGAAACGCGCGATCTTCACCCAGACAGCCTAGCCGCGGCCCGCCGCCCGCCGGGACCCCGGTTGCTCGCGACACCCCGGCCTGCAGTCGCCCGCACCATGGGGTGTGGACGACGGGCCGGGGTGTCGGCGAAGAGGGTGTCAGGCGTCGAGGCGCACGAGCCAGCCGTGCTTGTCCTCGCGGCGACCGTACTGGATGTCGGTGAGCTCCTCGCGCAGCGACAGGGCGAGCTCACCCAGAGGCTGCTCGTCCTCGAAACCGTCGGAGACCAGCGCGCCGATCGGAGTGACCACCGCGGCCGTGCCGCACGCGAAGACCTCCACGATGTCACCGGAGGCGACGCCCTGGCGCCATTCGTCCAGCGACACCGCCCGGCGCTCCACGGTCAGGCCGCGGTCTTCGGCGAGCTGCAGCAGCGAGTCGCGCGTGATCCCCTCGAGGATCGAACCGGATGCCGGAGTGACCACGCGGCCGTCCTTGAAGACGAACACGACGTTCATTCCGCCGAGCTCCTCGACGTTGCGGTCCTGGTCGAGGAACACGACCTGGTCGCAGCCCTTGTCGTAGGCCTCGGCCTGCGGCAGCAGGCTGGACGCGTAGTTGCCCCCGGTCTTGGCCGCACCGGTGCCGCCGCGTCCGGCGCGGGCGTAGTTCTCGCTCAGCCAGATGCGCACCGGCTTGACGCCGCCGGAGAAGTAGGCGCCGGCCGGGCTGGCGATGACGTAGTACGCGACCTTCTTCGCCGGACGCACGCCGAGGAACGCCTCCTTGGCGAACATGAAGGGGCGCAGATACAGGCTCTGGTCGGCACCCGAGGGCACCCAGGCGCCGTCGACGGCGATCAGCTCGCGCAGCGACTGGATGAAGTGCTCGGTCGGCAGCTCGGGCAGCGCCAGCCGACGCGCACTGTTGCGCAGCCGGGCGGCGTTGCGGTCGGGACGGAACGTGTGGACCGAGCCGTCGGCGTGGCGGTAGGCCTTGATGCCCTCGAAGATCTCCTGCCCGTAGTGCAGGACGGCGGCGGCGGGGTCGAGCGGGATCGGCCCGTACGGCTGGACCCGGGGGCGGTGCCAGCCGCCCTTCTCGGACCAGCAGATGTCGACCATGTGGTCGGTGAAGCTCGTGCCGAACCCGGGGTTCTGCAGGATCTCCTCGCGCTGGGCGGGGCTCTTGGCGGCGAGGTTGTTCGTCACGGCGAACGTGAGCGATGCGGTGGCGGTGTCGGTCATGTCTGTCCTCGATCGGGATGCGGCGCCGGTGCGCGCGTACTGTCAGATTACGCCTGCAGCAGCGCGATCACGGCGTCGCCGGTCTCGCTCGTGCTGCGGCTGCCCTCGCGGACGGCGATGTCCTGCTCCACCGCGCGCTGGACGCGCGTGGCCTCGTCGCTCAGCCCGAGGTGATCGAGCAGCAGCGCGACGGACAGGATCGCCGCCGTCGGATCCGCCTTCTGCTGTCCCGCGATGTCGGGTGCCGAGCCGTGCACCGGCTCGAACATCGAGGGGAAGGCGCCGTCGGGGTTGATGTTGCCCGAGGCGGCGAGGCCGATTCCGCCGGTGACGGCGCCTGCCAGATCCGTGAGGATGTCGCCGAAGAGGTTGTCCGTGACGATCACGTCGAAGCGGGAGGGGTCTGTCACGAGGAAGATCGTGGCCGCGTCGACGTGCAGGTAGTCTACGGCCACATCCGGATGCTCGGCCGCCACCTCATCGACGATGCGCTTCCAGATCGCACCCGCGTGCACCAGGACGTTCGTCTTGTGCACGAGCGTGAGCTTGCGGCGCCGGCGCTCGGCGAGCTCGAACGCGTGCCGGACCACGCGCTCCACGCCGAAGGCCGTGTTGACGCTCGTCTCGTTGGCGATCTCGTGCGGAGTGCCGCGACGGATGCTGCCGCCGTTGCCCACGTACGGCCCCTCGGTGCCCTCTCGCACCACGACGAAGTCGACCTCTCCCGGATCAGCCAGCGGCCCGGGGGCACCGGGGAACAGCTTGGACGGACGCAGGTTCACGTAGTGGTCGAGTTCGAAGCGCAGCCGAAGAAGCAGTCCGCGCTCGATGTTGGCGTCCTTCAGGCGCGGATCGCCCGGCTGACCGCCGACGGCGCCGAGCAGGATGGCGTCGTGAGCGCGGATGTCGTTCAGATCGGCGTCGGTGAGCGTGTCGCCCGTGCGGAGGTAGCGGTCGGCGCCGAGCGAGAAGGAGGTCTTCTCGAAGCTGACGTCGCCGCCGGCGGTGACGGCGTCGAGCACGCGCTCCGCCTGAGCGATGACTTCGGGGCCGATCCCGTCACCCGGGATCACGGCCAGCTTGACGACGCGCGACATGACAACTCCTCCCGCCCCGACGACGATGCCGCGGGCGCTCTCCACCAGCGTAGCGGCGCGTCGAGGGGCCTTCCGCCGTGTGTCGCGTCAGCGTCCGGCGCCACGCGGCCGCAGGGTGAGGGCCGCCACGACGCCGGCGCCCACCACCAGCAGTGCGCCGATCAGCGAGGTGACCGTGACGCCCGCCTCGAAGGCGGCGACCGCCGCCTCCCACAGCCTGTCGCCCAGCACACCGGTCAGGTCGTGCGCCGCGGCGTAGGCCCCGGCGAGCGTCTCCCGGGCGACCGCGGCCGTCTCGGCGGGGACTCCGTCGGGCAGCACCAGCGCGCCGCGGTAGAACGCGGTGATCAGCCCGCCGAGGATGGCCGTGCCGAGCACCGCGCCCAGCTCGTATGCCGTCTCGGAGACGGCGCTTGCGGCGCCGGCCTTCTCCGCAGGAGCGCTGGAGAGGATGAGTTCGTTGGAGATGGTCTCTGCCGCACCGATGCCCAGGCCCAGCACCACGAAGGCCACGATGAGCGGAACGAGGCCCTGGTCCTGCGAGGCGAAGGCGACGAGCAGGTAGCCGACGAGGGAGAACACGAGCGCCGACGGCACCAGGAGGTGCGGGGCGACGCGCCGCGAGATCGGCACGACGGCGAGTCCGGAGACGATCATCATCAGCATCCCCGGCACGAGGGCGAAGCCCGCGACCATCGGCGAGAGACCGATCACCAGCTGCAGATGCTGCGAGACGAAGTACAGGAAGCCGACCAGCGCGACCACGCTGAGCAGATTCACGAGAATGGCGCCCGAGAACGCACCCCGGCGGAACAGGGCCATGTCGAGCATCGGGATGTCCGCCCGCAGCTGGCGCCGCACGAACAGTGCTCCCATCGCGACGCCCAGCAGGGCGCTGAGCACGGCGGAGACGGTCGGTCCGTCGACGGCGAAGCCCTTGATCGCGAACACGACGGGGATCATCGCCGCCATCGACAGCAGGATGCTGATCGGATCGACGCGGCCCGGGTTCGGGTCGCGGCTCTCCGGGACGAGCAGCGGCGCGCCCACCAGCAGCGGGATCAGCACCGGCACGGCGAGCAGGAAGACCGATCCCCAAGCGAAGTGCTCGAGCAGGAATCCGCCGACGATCGGGCCGAGCGCGGAGCCTGCGGAGAACCCCGCCGCCCAGACGGCGATGGCGAAGCGGCGCTGATCGCGGTTCTGGAAGATCGATCGCAGAAGCGAAAGCGTCGAGGGCATCAGCATGGCCCCGAAGAAGCCGAGGAGCGCACGGGCGGCGATGAGCAGGCCGGCGGTCGGTGCGAACGCTGCCAGCGCGGACACCGCGGCGAAGCCCGTGGCGCCGATGAGCAGCATCCGTCGACGTCCGAAACGGTCACCGAGCGCGCCCATCGTGACGAGGAGACCGGCGAGGACGAGCGGATAGACGTCGATGATCCAGAGCTGCTCGGCGCCGCTGGGTGCAAGGGCGAGCGAGATCTCGGGCAGCGCGAAGCTGAGCACCGTGTTGTCGACCGAGACGAGCAGCACGGGCAGCATCAGCACGACGAGCGCGGCCCAGCCTCGTCCGCCCGCGCGCGGTCCGTCTGCGCGGGTGACGTCGATGGATGCCGTGGCGGGCATGGTTCCTCCATTACTAAACCGTCCAGCTGGTACAGTAACAGAATCGCGCCTGTCCAGGTGCTGTGCGCCGCTGACGAACCGAGGAGATGCCCGATGCCCCGACCTCCCCTGGCGCGCGAACGCGTGATGGACGCCTACGAGTCGATCCTCATCGACTCGGGCGACCGGGCGGCCACCCTGGACGCGGTCGCCGCGGCGGCGGGAGTGTCGAAGGGCGGCCTGCTCTACCACTTCGGCTCGAAGGACGAGCTGGAGACCGGGCTCGTCGAGAGGCTGAAGGCCCTGACCGAGGACGACCTGGAGCGCATGGACGCCGCACCCGAGGGCCCGGTGGCCTACTACGTGCGCACCTCGGTCATGGAGGACGACGCCCTCGACCGCGCACTGATCGCGACCTCAAGACTCGCTCAGGGCGGGTCCGGAGCCGCCGCGGCCGCGCTGCGCGAGGTCCGTCGACGATGGGCCGAGGCGGTCCGGCCGCATGTGCGCGACGACACCGCGCTCGATCTCGTCATGCTGCTCAGCGACGGGCTCTACTTCAACAACTCCCTCGCCTTCGACCGGGCGCACCCGGGCGACGCCGACGGGTTCGTGCCGACCGGCGCGGGTCTTGCGCGCCTGATCGGGCTGGTGCTGCAGACGACAGCGCGGGTCCCGGAGGATCCGGGACCCGCGCCTTACGAGGCCTGAGCGCCGTTCAGACCTCGGTGATCTCGATCTGGCGGAACAGGTCCGCATCGATCGCCGCGCTGATGTCGGCGAGCAGCTCATCCGACACGGGCGAATCCAGCGTCAGCACGCTCAGCGCCTGAGCGCCGGCGGCCTCGCGTGCGATCTGCATCCCGGCGATGTTGATGCCCGCCTCGCCGAACTTCTGACCATAGACCGCGACGATTCCGGGCCGATCGGTGTACATCATCACGACATGGTGCTTCTCGATGGGCAACTCGATGGCGTGATCGTTGATGGTGACCAGCTTCTCGATCTGCTTGGGACCGGTGAGCGTGCCCGAGACAGAGAGCTGCGAGCCGTCGGAAAGCGCGCCGCGCAGTGTGATGACGTTGCGGTACTCCTCGCTCACCTCGTCCTGCAGCAGGCGCACGGCGACGCCGCGCTGCTCGGCGAGCAGCGGTGCGTTGACGTACGAGACGGTCTCGCTGACGATGTTCGTGAACACGCCCTTGAGAGCGGCGAGCTTGAGCACGCTGACGTCGTAGTCGTTCAGCTCGCCATGCACCTCGACGTCGAGGCTCGTGAGCGGCGACTGCGACAGAGCGGAGAAGATCTGGCCCAGCTTCTCGACCAGCGCGATGCCGGGGCGCACGTAGGGGTCGATGACGCCGCCGGCGACGTTGACGGCGTCCGGGACGAGGTCGCCGCCGAGGGCGAGCCGCACCGATCGGGCGACCGAGACGCCGGCCTTCTCCTGCGCTTCCTCGGTGCTCGCGCCGAGGTGAGGGGTGACGACGACGTTGGGCAGCTCGAGCAGCGCGCGAGCAGTGCTTCCCTCGACCGGCGGCTCGGAGGTGAACACGTCGAGCCCGGCGCCCGCGATCTCACCCGCCACCAGTGCCTCGTGCAGATCGGCCTCGTCGATCAGGCCGCCCCGCGCCACGTTGACGACGAAGGCGGTCGACTTCATGGCGGCGAACTGCTCGGCGCCGATCATGCCGGTCGTCTCGGGCGTCTTGGGCATGTGGATGGTGAGGAAGTCAGCCTCGGCGACCAGCTCGTCGAGGGTGACGAGCTGCACGCCGAGCTGCTGCGCCCGCGCGCTGGTGACGTAGGGGTCGTAGGCGATGACGCGCATGTCGAAGGCGTTGAGCCGCGCGGCGACCAGCGCGCCGATGCGGCCGAGACCCACGATGCCGACCGTCTTCTCGAACAGCTCTGCGCCCGTGAACGAGCTGCGCTTCCAGGCACCGCTGGAGAGGGACGCGTGCGCCGCGGGAATGCGCCGGGCGAGGCTGAGGATGTGCCCGACGGTCAGCTCGGCGGCCGACACGATGTTCGAGGTGGGGGCGTTGACGACCATGACGCCCGCCGTGGTCGCCGCCTTGATGTCGACGTTGTCCAGCCCGACGCCGGCACGCGCGACGACCTTCAGCTTCGGCGCGTGCGAGAGCGCCTCGGCGTCGATCCGCGTGGCCGAGCGCACCAGCACGGCATCGGCATCGGCCAGGGCGGCGAACAGCGCCTCGCGGTCGGTGCCGTCGACGCTGCGGACGTCGAAGTCGGGCCCGAGAGCCTCGATCGTCGCGGGTGAGAGCTCCTCGGCGAGGAGGACGACGGGCTTGGACGCAGACTGATTCGGCACAGGTATCCTTCGGGGCAGCACGCGGTGGGGGCAGTCGATGCGCCGCACGCCGTCGGGGCGCGATCGGGACACACTTTACCGCAGCGGCCGGATGCTCTCGGACCGTGTGACGCGGCTCAACCTCCCGTGAGGGCGGCGAGGTTGCGGATCGCGTAGCTGAACGTGTCGAGCAGGAACACGGCACTCAGGCCCAGTCCGGCCGCCATTCCCAGCGCCAGCGTGCCGGGCGATCGGCGCCGGGTGAGCACGAGCACCACCGAGAACACGATCGCCGTCACGACGGCCGGCAGAAGGAGCACGACCCAGCCGTAGGCGGACATTCCGCCCACGGCGAGCTGGATCGCGTAGAAGACCGCCGTCCAGATGACGAAGGCATGCGCCAGGCCTGCGACGCCGGTCAGGAGCCCGCGCAGAGCACGGGAGAAGGGGCTGGATGCCTTGGGGCGCTCATCCGCCGCCGTGACACTCTCGCTCACAGAAGGGCACCTCCCCCGGCCACGACGAACGGCCACGGCACCAGCAGTGCCGCGCCGGCGAACAGCCACGCGAACCTGATCCACGTCTTCGCCCCGCGAGTCATCACGAGCACCGCGACGAACCAGACCGCGGGCGCGAGCACGGCCAGCCACAGCGCGCCCTGGTAGAGCGCGGCGGGAAGCGTGAACATCACCGGCGCCTGCATCCCCACGCCGCCGATGACCCAGCCCACCGTGTACAGCAGGTAGACGCCACCGAGGATGCCGAACAGCAGCAGGCTCACCGTCCCCGTGCCCTGCGGCTCGTCGGCGGCGGTCGGTGTCGCGGATGCGGACGGCGCAGCGCCCGCGTCTGCCTCCGGCGCCCCCTGCGCCCCCGTCCTCCGCTTCTCCGGCCGTCGCACGCCGGGGCTGCGACCGTCGAGCGCGTCGTCTCCGCCCCAGCTCAGTGCGTCGTCGTCGGCATCCGATCTCATGTCCCCAGGGTAGCGGCGACGCCGCATCCCTCCCACTATGCTCAGGGGCGACAGCACACCGGGAGGACACCGTGGCGAAGAGCGACGACAGAGCGGTCGAGGCGGAAGCGAGCACGTCCGATGCGCGCGGCTGGGTGCCGACCGCGGATGCGAAGAGGCAGGCCACCAGGCTCCGGTGGATCGCCGCCGTCCTGTGGGCGATCGCCATCGCGGGAGAGGCCGTCGCGATCTTCTGGGTCCTGCGTCAGCGTGACGTCCCGGCCGACACCGGGCTGACGCGCAACCCCGAGACGGGGCTGCTGGAGCAGCAGGCCACCGGCGGCACGTTCCCGCAGTGGGCGTTCATCACCCTGCTGGTGATGCTCGTCGTCATCGCGGCGCTGTCGATCACCGGCTCGCTGCTGTGGAAGAGTGCCAACCGGCTCGACCCCGCGCGAAAGTCCGACACGGTGCGCTTCTTCGTGCAGAACCAGCTGGGCGCGATCATCGCGGTCATCGCCTTCCTCCCGCTGATCATACTCATCTTCCTCAACAAGGACATGGACAAGGGCCAGAAGACCACGGCCGGCGCGATCGGCATCGTGCTCGCCGCGGTCGCGGTCTTCTTCGGCATCAGCTTCACCCCGCCGTCCGTCGAGAAGTACACCGCCGACCAGTCGACGGTCATCATGATGCTCGGCGAGGACCAGGTCACCTGGGTCGCCGGGGGCGGCGTCTATCACGTGTGCGATCGGGTGTCGGACATCCAGACCGGCAGCGAGATCATGACGGGCACGACGGCGGAGGCCATCGAGGCGGGCAAGCAGCGCCTCACTCTCAAGTTCGCGTCTGAGTTGCGCGCCTGCGATCTTCCGGTGCCGGTCAACGTACAGGAGATCACCGACGCCCTCCGTCAGATCCAGGACGATCGCACCGTGACCCTGCCCAAGCCCGAATGGGGCGAAGGCGTCACGCCGCCCCTCGTCGTGGACGACGCCGCGCCCGCCGCGGGCTGAGTCGTCCCTCATCAGCAGGGCAGCACCGCTCGCGCATGCGTGTGGCGGGCCCTGCGCGCACCCGATGGCTACGCCGCGCCGGCGAGCGCCCCGTCGAGCGCGGCTCGCGCCGCCTCCACCACCGCACGATCGGTGACATCGAACCCGGCCGCACCGCCACCGGGCCCGCTGGGCGAGACGTCTGCAGACGCCGCCCGCGCCGACAGGTGCACGGCATCCGCTCCCGCCGCGACGAAGCGGGCGATGTCCTCGACTCGCACTCCCCCGCCCGGCATCACCTGCACCCGGCCCGCCGAGCGCTCGATGAGCGAGGCGATGACCGCGAAGCCGTCGAGGCTGCGGACCGCCCCGCCGCTGGTGAGCACGCGATGCGCACCGAGTTCGACGAGCTGATCCATCACGCGCACGGGATCGGCGGCCACATCGATGGCGCGGTGGAAAGCGACCTCCGCCCCGTCGGCAGCGTCGGTCCAGCGGCGCATGGCGTCCATGTCGACACCGCCGTCCAGCGCCATGGCCCCGACCACGACCCCGCCGGCACCGCGCCGCACGACCTCGCGGATGTCGGATGTCACGAGCGCGACCTCCTCGGAGTCGTAGACGAAGCCACCGGGGCGCGGACGCACGAGCACGGCGACGCGCGCACCACCGCCGGCCGCCTCCGACACCGCGTCGACGGTTCCCGGCGACGGCGTGAGGCCGCCTGTCGCGGAGAGCGCCTGGCACAGCTCGACCCGATCGGCGCCCGCCGCGAAGGCGATGCGCGCTCCGGCGGCGTCCTGGACGGCGATCTCGAGCGCCACGGAGCGCATCAGGCGACCGTCGCGACCGCGACCGGGGCGGCTCTCAGCGCATCGGGGATGCGAAGCACTCGCGCGCCGTCCGCAGACGCCTCCGCCTGCGCGTCGGAGCCGTCCGCCCATCGCGCCGCGCGGCCCGTGAGCTCGTGAGGGAGCACCAGTTCACCGACGGCGGGATCCAGGGCGTGCACGTGCACGCCTTCCGCCGAGCTCGTGTAGCGCACCGGGGCGCCGACCGGCTCGCCGAAGCGGATCCACGGGCGAGTGCCGTAGACCGCGCTGCCGTTCTCGCGCAGCCAGGAGCCCATCGCGCGCATCGCCGCGAGCTGGAGCTCCGGGATCGTGCCGTCGGCGGCGGGACCCACGTTGATCAGCAGGTTGCCGTTCTTGGAGACCACGTCGACGAGCATCCGGATCAGCTCGGCGCCGGAGAGCGAGTGCCTCTCATCCTCGGCCCGGTTGAAGCCGAAAGAGTATCCCAGCCCGCGGGTGGACTCCCACGGCGCGTCGAGGATGTCGGGGATGTCACGGTACTCGCGGGTGAGGAAGCCGTGGTACGGCACGCCCCAGCGGTCGTTGATCACCCCGTCGGGCACGGCGCCGAAGTAGCGCGCGAGCAGCGACGCGACCGCGAAGTCCTCGCCGCCCTTGCCGCCGTCCGGCCACTCGATGTCGTTCCACAGCACGTCGGGCGAGAACCGCTGGACGAGCTCCTCCAGCTGGGCGGCCGCGTAGCGGGCGAAGTGCTCGTCGTTGCGGCGGAACCGGAACAGGTCCGTGTCGGATTCGATGGGCGGGAAGTCGCTGACGTGCCAGTCCAGCGCCCCGGAGTAGTACACGCCGAAGCGCGCGCCGGCGCGACGGACCGCATCGTGGAATTCCCCGATCAGGTCGCGTCGCGGACCGCGTGCCACGGAGTTGAACGACGTCGTCCCCGTGTTCCACAGGCAGAAGCCCTCATGGTGCTTGGTCGTGGGGATGACGTACTTGGCGCCTGCTCCCATCAGCTCCCCGACGAACGCGTCGGCGTCGAACGACGACGCGTCCCACTGGTCGGCGAGGTCCTCGTACGAGGTGCCGGGACCGTACACCTGCTGGTGGTGCTCCCAGGTGGGGCTGCCGGCGATCCGCACGGTGTTCGCGTACCACTCCGCATACTGGTGCCAGGCGTAGGCGTCCTCGGCGGGGATGTTGACACCCTCGCCGTGCTGCACGGCCCAGGCGGGCACCGAGTACAGCCCCCAGTGCACGAAGAAGCCGAGTTTGGCGTCGCGGTACCACTCGGGTACGCCGTTGGCCGGATACGCGGGTGCGCCGGATCCGAGGTCGGGGCCGGTGCGGGTCTCGAAGTTCAGCATGCTCAGCTCTCCTGGCGTCGGCTCACGTGTGCCGTGAGCGGCGGGTTTCCGGTGGTGTCGAACGGGTACACGCCCGGGGCGAGGTCGTGATGCCCGAGACGCAGCAGATCCTGGTCGACACCGCCCGGCGTGAGCGCGAGCGTCCAGTCCGCCGCCAGATCGTACAGTTCCGGCTCGAGGTAGCCGATCTTCACGACGACGATGTCGGCCGCCTCGGGGTCGAGCCCCAGCATGCGGAAGTCGTCGAGGTGGTGGAAGGGCTTGCGGCGCGACGTGATGATGGCGTGCAGGCCTCCCACATCGATGACCGCCTGGGTGCCGGCATCCGGATCACCCTCGGTGATGGAGTGCACCCGGCCGGTGAGCGACACCGGCCCGCTCGGTCCGTCGTCGACTCCGGCACCCGCGGTGAGCGTGATCGTCGCACCCGCGCCGGCGGCGCGGGCCGTCTCGACCGCGGCGGCGTCGAAGATCGAGGCGACGAGCGTGGTGCGCGTGCCGTCGGTGAGTTCGGGCCACTCGAGCAGCCTGGTGAGGGTCCAGGTGACGTCGCCCGCGCCTCCCGCGGTGGGATTGTCACCCGAGTCCGAGATCACGTAGGGGCGCGCGGCACCTGGCGCGAGCGCCCTCTCCAGGGCGCCGTCGAGCGTGGCCGTCGGCGCGACGAAGACGAAGTCTGCCCTCGCATCCCAGAACCGGCGTGCGACGCGCTCCGCTTCGCGCGTGATGGTCTCGCGGTCGTCGCCCATCACGACGACGTACGCCTGGCAGCGCGGCTCGTCCGCCCAGGCGTAGCCGATCCAGATGGACGCGTCCACCACCCCGTCGAGCGCCTCGATGTCGGGCAGCTCGGCGTACAGCCCGGCGGCCGGTTCGAGCCTGGTGCTGGTCTTCTCGCCCGGGAGAAGCACCGGAACGGGCACCCAGGCCTTGAACGGGCGGCGCTGCAGAGCGTCCCTGCCGTGTGGGCCGCGCAGGCGAGCGAGCAGGTTCCAGACCGCGCGCTCCTTGGTGTTCATCCAGTCCTCGTGCGGCGCCATGCGATAGCAGGTGAGCAGGTCGACCTCATCGCGCAAGACCTCCGACACGTTGCCGTGCAGGTCCATCGAGGTGGAGATCAGGGTGTCCGGACCCAGCGCGTCCCGCACGGCACGGGCGAGATCGCCCTCGGCGTCCTTCATCCCGACCACGCTCATCGCACCGTGGATGTCGAGGAAGAAGCCGTCGAAGGCGCCGCCGTCGCGCACGCTCTCGCGGATGCCGTCGACGATCGCCCGCTTCATCCGGGCGTAGGTCGCCGGCGCCACCGCACCGCCGGGCAGCGAGCGCCCGTGATGGATCGGGATCCACTGCGCCGCCGCGCGGAGCTCGCGTCCCTCCTCGAGGAACGGGTAGTAGCCGAGCAGGTCGGACCCCGTGCGGATCGTGAAGGCCTCATCACCTGAGATGTGCGGCGAGAAGGTGCTCGACTCGATCGAGATCCCGCCGATCCCGATCCGTGGGGCCGCGAGTCCGCCGTCGTCGACGGCGGGCAGCGGGCCCATCCAGATCTCACGGGCTTCGGGGCGTGCGGACACGGGACCTCCTCGGGTCTCGGGGTTTCGTTCAGTATGCGGGGACGAGCACGGCCCGGCGGGCCGACTCGATCGCGCCGAGCGCCACGGCGTCGCCCCCCAGACGCGCGGGACGGATGTCGAGCGGGATGCCCGAGACCGGGGCGTCCGTGCGCAGGGCGTCGTCGACGCCGTGTCGCAGCAGATCCCAGGCGTGGGAGACGCCGCCGCCGACGATGGCCGCGGGCAGGTCGAGCAGCGTCGCCGCGCTGGCGCATGCCAGGCCGAGCGCGCGGCCGGCGGCGAAGAACACCGCGATCGCGTGCGCGTCGCCCGACCTCGCCCGCACGGCGACTTCGCGGGCGTCGGGCAGCACGACGCCGGAGCGCTCCGCGTACCGCAGGGCGATCGACGTGCCGGATGCCAGGGTCTCCAGGTGCCCCACCTGACCGCACGTGCAGATCAGGTCACCGTAGCCGGGTGTGTGGCCGATCTCGCCGGCGGCGCCGTGCGGACCCCGGCGCAGCTCGCCGTCGATGATGACGGCACCGCCGACCCCCGTTCCGAGCATCACGCCCAGCACGTCGCCGCCCTCACCGGCCGCCTCTCCGAGCAGGAACGCGTTGACATCGTTCTCCACCGCCACCGGGGCGTCGAGACGGGCGGACAGCTCGGCCGCCAGCGGAAATCCCACCCAGTCCACGAACGTCGCCGACGCGGCGCGGATCGATCCGCTCTCGTGGTCGATCACTCCGGCCGCGCCGACGCCCGCGGCGAGCAGGGGCGCTCCCGCGGTCAGGCGCAGTGCGAGCTCGGCAGCGGCATCCGCCACGACGGACCCGCCCTCGCGGACCGGGGCGGTGACGGAGTCCCTGGCCAGCGTGCGGCCCTGCTCGTCCACGACCAGGCAGGAGATCTTCGTCCCGCCGATGTCGAGGCCGAGGAGCACGCGATCGGCGGAGTGGGCGCGCGCGGCGCCCGGCGTCGAAGCATCCATCGCTCAGCGCCCGCCGAGTCCGGCCATGGCGATGCCCTTGACCAGGTGCTTCTGCAGGACGATCACCAGCACCGTCGTCGGGATCATCGAGATGATCGCCGCCGCCATCTGCAGGTCCCAGCGCGTGCCGGTCAGCCCGGCGAAGCTCGCCAGTCCCACCGGCAGGGTGCCGTGGGCGTCATAGTCGACCGTCACGATGAGCGGCCACAGGTAGCTGTTCCAGAAGGAGAGGAACGTGAACACGGCGAGGACGGCGACGGCCGACTTCGACAGCGGGAGGATGATCTGCAGGAACGAGCGGATCGGTCCGGCACCGTCCACGCGCGCCGCCTCCTCCAGCTCATAGGGGATCCCGCGGAAGAACTGCCGCATGAGGAAGGTCCCGAAGGCGCCGAACGCGAACGGCAGGATCAGCGCCTGGTACGTGTCGACCCAGTCGAACCACTGCATGACCTGGAACATCGGGATGACGAGCACCTCGGCGGGCACCATCAGGGTCGCCAGGAACAGCACGAACACGGCGTCGCGTCCCTTCCACCGCAGACGCCCGAAGGCGTAGCCGGCGGTGGTCGACACGATCAGCACGACGAGCGTTCCGCCGATCGCCACGATGAAGGAGTTGAGGATGTAGGTGACGAACGGCCCGTATGCGAAGACGTCGGCGAAGTTGTTCCAGCGCAGCTCCGAACCGATGAGGGTGGGCGGCATCGAGAACATCTCGGAGTTCGGCTTCAGAGCCGAGAAGAAGGCGTAGACCAGCGGCGAGACGAACACCAGCGCCGCGATGTAGATGCACACGTGCGCGAGCACGAGGCGGATGCGGGCGCCGGGCGTGGTCTCCGCGCCCCGGCTGCGCCGGCCGCCGTCGGTGTGCTTGTCGGTGACACCGGCGCCGGCGGTGATCAGCTCAGTGCTCATAGTGCACCCACTTCCTCTGTGCGGCGAACTGGATGCCGGTGATCGCGATGATGATCGCGAACAGGATCCAGGCGGCCGCGGCGGCCAGACCCAGATCGCCGAAGGTGAAGCCCTGCTCCCAGATGTACATCACGAGCGGCTTGGTCGCGTTGCCCGGTCCGCCGCCGGTGAGCATCTGCGGCTGGACGAACACCTGCAGCGAGGTGATCATCGTCATGATCGTGGCGAAGAAGATCGACGGGGAGATCATCGGGATGATGATGCTCCACACCCGGCGGAAGCCGCGCGCCCCATCGATGCTCGCCGCTTCCAGCACGCTCTCCGGAAGCTGCTCGAGCGCAGCCGAGAAGATCAGCATGTTGTAACCGAGCCCCTGCCAGACGCTCATGGCGACGACCATGATCATCGACCAGTTCGCGTCTGCGAGGAAGTTGGGCAGCTCCAGGCCGAACCAGGTCTGGGACAGCCCGTTGAACAGACCCTGCGGCTGGAGCATCATCTTCCACACCAGCACGTTGGCGACCATGGGCGTGACGACGGGGATGAAGAAGAGCACGCGCAGGGCACCGCGCCCGCGGATGCGCGAGCCGAGTCCGAGGGCGAGCACGAGCGAGAGGGCGACGCTCAGCGGCACGTACAGCAGCGTGTAGACCGCGGAGTTGCGCAGCGCCGGCCAGAAGTCGGGGCTGCTGGTGAACAGCTTCAGGTAGTTGTCGGCACCGTTGAAGGTGCGCTCGCCGAAGGTCGGCCAGTCGAAGACGCTCATCACGATCGACAGCCCCACGGGCACGATCGTGAACAGGGCGAGCCCCACCAGGGCTGGGCTTGCGAATCCCAGCGCCTGGCGGGCCTCGACCTTGGCGAGCGATCCCCGACGTGTCGTCGTGATCGTCATCTCAGTCTTTCTCTGCTACTGCTGCGGTGTACGGAGTCGGCTCACTCGCCGAACTGCGCCTGCGCGTTCGACAGCAGCTCCTCCATCGTCATCTGGCCGTTGTACACGCTGACCAGGTTCGGCTGGATGTAGCTGTCGAGCTTCTGCCAGCTCTTGGTCATGTACAGCGGCACGGTGTCACCGAATGCGGCCTCGAAGACCGACTGCACCTGCTCGCGGTGCTTCTCGTCGATCGACTCGAAGTACAGCGGCTGCGACGAGGTGCGCGCCGGGTAGGAGCGTCCGGAGGAGGCGATGTAGTCCTGGGCGTCCGCGCTCAGCAGGGAGCCGAGGACCTTCAGCGCGGCCTCGGGGTTCTCGCAGTTCGCGGAGATGCCGTAGCCGGAGCCGAGGATCGGGCCGGGGTTGCCGTCGACACCGGCGGGCAGCGGGACCAGGCCCGCGGCGAAGCCGGATTCGTTCTCGAGGTAGCTCACGGCGTTCCAGGTGCCGTCGACGGCCATCGCGGCGTTGCCACCGGTGTACTGGTTCTCTCCCCAGCCGGTGTCCGACGCCGAGGCGACCGGTGCCGCGACCTTCTTGTCGGTGACGAGTCCGGCGTACCACGACGCGGCGTCGACGAAGTCCTTGTCGTCGATGTGCAGCGTGCCCTCTTCGGAAGCCGGCTGCTTCGCGGAGTAGGCGATGGGCATCGACATCCACTGGTAGCCGCCCATGCCCATGCCGAAGCCGTACTTGCCGTCCTTGGTGGCGTCGGCTGCGATGGCGTCGAAGTCGTCGAACGTCCAGCCGATCTCGGGCGTCGCGGCGCCGGCCGCACCCAGCAGGTCCTGGTTGTAGTACACGAGCATGGTGGCCACGTCGAACGGCACGCCGTACAGCTTGCCCTCGAAGCTCAGGATGCCGTCGGCGCTCGGGTTGAACTCCGCCCAGTCGATCCCGGCGGTCTTGAGGTCCTCGGCGCTGAGCTCGCGGAATCCGCCCGTGTAGCCGCCCAGCTGCGCGCCGCTCATACCCGTGACACAGGCCATGTTGCCGCTGGCCATGTTCGTCGTCAGCTTGGTGAAGAAGTCGCTCCACGGCGACGTCTGCAGCTTGATCTTGATGTCAGGGTTCTGCTTCTGCGCGATGGCGACCTGCGCCTCGAGAGCCTCGGTGTCGGACTCGCTGCCGGCCCACATGTCGACGACGATGGTGTCGTCGGAGGCGTCGGATCCGCCGGACCCACCGGCCGCGCATCCGGTCATGGCGACGGCGACGCCCGCAACGGCGACGACCGCGCCCACCCGCATCTTCTTCATTGAATGTCTCCTTGCGAAAGTGTTCGAGTCTGGTTATTTCGACTATCGAAACAACCTGTTATTGTTCTGCAGGAAGTTACCGTGTCATGATTCGGACGCGAGCGCAACACGAACATCCGATGTCTCGTACACCGTCATCGGATCGAGACCTGAGCCGGAGACGAACAGAATGACTCCCACAGCATCCGACGACACCCGCATCATCCTCGACCTCGTCGCCAGCGGCCGGGCACGCTCCCGCTCCCAGCTGGCGGACCTGCTCGGGCTGGCCGCGTCCACCGTCGGACTCCGCGTGCAGTCGCTCCTCGACGCGGGGCTGCTCGAGGAGGCCGGCGAGGGCAGCTCCCGGGGCGGGCGCCGCCCCCGCATGCTGCGCGTGGCCGAGGACGGCGGCATCGTCCTCACCGCGGACCTCGGCGGCGGACACGCGAGGATCGGCAGGCACGGGCTCTCCGGCGCCATCCAGCGCGTCACCACGATCCCCATCGACCTCACCCGTGGGCCGGAGGCCACGCTGGCGGCCGTGGGCGATGCCATGGACACCATGATCACGGGCTCGACCGTCCGGGCCATCGGCGTCGGACTCCCCGGCCCCGTCCATGTGGAGACCGGCAGCGTCGACCAGCCGTCGCGCATGCCGGGGTGGTCCGGCTTCCGCGTCGGCGAGCACCTCAGCGCGCGCTTCGGGGGCATCAGCGTCGCCGTCGACAACGATGCCAACCTGGCCGCTCTCGGCGAGCACGGCGAGCAGTTCGGAGCGGCCCATCACAGCATCACGGTGAAGGCGGGCACGGCCATTGGCAGCGGCATCATCGTCGACGGTGTGGTGCATCGGGGCGCCACCGGCGCGGCCGGGGACATCACGCACACCAGGATCGACGCGATCGGCGACACCCCCTGCTCCTGCGGCAACACCGGCTGCCTGGAGACCGTGGCCAGCGGGGCGAGCCTGGTGCGCCAGATGCGCGAGCGCGGCGTCGCGGGCATCCGCAGCGTGGAACAGGTGCTCGCGCTGGCCCGCGACGCCGACCCCGTCGCGACCACGCTGGTGCGCACCGCCGGAACGCATCTCGGCCAGGCGCTGTCCGGCGTGGTGAACTTCTTCAATCCCCACGCCGTCTTCCTGACGGGAGGCATGAGCGCCTCGGAGCCGTTCCTCGCCGCCGTGCGCAGCCGCGTCTACGAGGCGTGCCATCCGCTCGTCACGCAGAGACTGCGCATCGAAGCCGCCCGCACCGGGGCCGACGCGATCGTCCTCGGCGCCGCCCGCCTCGCCCTCAGCGAGCTCGAGATGCCCGCATCCGCCTGACCGAAGGTCCCTCCCGCCTCACGGCGTCGGCGACTCCGCGGTCAGGGTCAGCTCGATCACCGGCACGAGCACGTCCGGCCGACGCACCGGCAGGTGAACCGTGAGGGTGCCCTCCGCCTCGAGAGTCGGCGTCATGTGCGTCTCGTGCTGGTCGGGGTCCGGCACCGAGGTCTTGAGCCACGAACCGTCGCTGAGCAGCCGTGCGAAGGCGACCCTCCCGCCCAGCTCGGGGAGGTGGACGAAGCCCAGCGGCCAGCTGAACAGGTGAAGGTACAGCCGGTCGCCGCGACGAGTGTAGACGCCTTCCCGCGGCGGCACGAAGTCGGCGTGCCCCGCGCCGACGATCGCGTCGCGATGCAGCCGCATCCACTCGCCGATCTCATCGAGCGTGCGAGCGTCGCGGGGAGCAACCGCGCCCCGGCCGTCAGGGCCGATGTTCAGCAGCATGTTGCCGTCCATCGACACCGAATCGGCGAGCATCTGCACCAGCAGCGTCGGCGACTTCTGGTCGGTGTTGTCGCGGTGATACCCCCAGGAGCCGTTGAGCGTCTGGCACGCTTCCCACACCTGCGGCGCGCCCTGCGCATCGACGAGCGGCGCGGTGGGCTGGTACTGCTCGGGCGTGACGAAGTCGGCCGGGATGCCGAGGCGGTCGTTCACGAGCATGTCGGGCTGCAGCTCGCGGCACATCGCCAGCAGCTCGTCGGCGTTCCACGCCTCGGGACCCTTGCCGGCCCAGCCGTCGCGGCTCTCCGGGTAGGTGAAGTCGAAGAAGAAGTAGTCGATGTCGCCGTAGCCGGTCAGCAGCTCCCGCACCTGACCGTGCAGGTACTCGCGGTAGCGCGCCATGTCGCGGCCCTCATTGAGGGCGGCGGCGTCCTCGTCGTCGCGGCGCGGGTGGTTCCAGTCGATCGTGAAGTCCGGATGGCGCCAGTCGATCACCGAGTGGTACAGGCCGACCTTGAGCCTCTCGGCGCGCACGGCGTCCACGAACTCCCGCACGAGATCGCGGCCGGAGCTCGTCTGCGAGGAGAAGTCGGTCAGCGCCGAATCGAACAGGCAGAAGCCGTCGTGATGCTTCGTCGTGAGCACGACGTATCCCATGCCGGTCTCCCTCGCCCTGCGTGCGATCGCCTTCGCATCGAAGAGGTCCGGATCGAAGTGCTCGAAGTACTGTCGGTAATCGTCATCGGTCAGGCACTCGTAGCTCTGCACCCACTCGTGACGCGCCGCCACGCTGTAGATGCCGAAGTGCACGAACATTCCGAAGCGGGCCTCGTCGAACCATTCCTGTCGCATGAGTCCATCCTGGCACAGACATCGGATGTCTACGCGTCACCCGGCTCAGATCGTCGCAGACGCCGCTCGTACCGCGTCGAGACGGCGAGAAGGGCACCCCGTCCGGGATGCCCTTCTCGCGTGGTGCGTGAAATCAGCGCGCGGCACTGCCCTCGACGTAGTCCTCGTCGGACTGCTTCCAGGCGAAGAGCGAGCGCAGCTCCTTGCCGGTCGTCTCGATCGGGTGGCCCTGCTCCTTCTCACGAAGGGCGAGGAACTCCTGAGCGCCGTTGTCCTGGTCATCGATGAAGCGCTTCGCGAACGCGCCCGACTGGATGTCGGCCAGCACGCCCTGCATGCGCTCCTTGACGCCGGCGTCGATGACGCGCGGCCCCGACACGTAGTCGCCGAACTCCGCCGTGTCGGAGATCGACCAGCGCTGCTTGGCGATGCCGCCCTCCCACATGAGATCGACGATGAGCTTGAGCTCGTGCAGCACCTCGAAGTAGGCGATCTGCGGCTGGTAGCCGGCCTCGGTCAGCGTCTCGAAGCCCGCCTGCACCAGGTGGCTGACGCCGCCGCAGAGCACGGCCTGCTCGCCGAACAGGTCGGTCTCGGTCTCCTCGGTGAAGGTCGTCTTGATGACGCCGGCCCTGGTGCCGCCGATGGCCTTCGCGTACGACAGCGCCAGTGCCCAGGCGCCGCCGGTGGCGTCGCGCTCCACGGCGATGATGTCGGGGATGCCGCGCCCGGCGACGAACTCACGGCGCACCGTGTGGCCCGGGGCCTTCGGCGCGATGAGGATGACGTCGACGCCCTCGGGAGCGTCGATGTAGCCGAAGCGGATGTTGAAGCCGTGCGCGAAGGCGAGTGCCTTGCCGGCGGTGAGGCGATCCTTGATCGACTCGTTGTAGATCGTGCGCTGGTGCTGGTCCGGCGCGAGGATCATGATGACGTCGGCCCACTCGGTGGCGTCGGCAACGTTCTTGACGGGGAATCCCGCCTCCTCGGCCTTGGCGATGGACTTGGAGCCCTCCTTGAGGGCGATCGTGACCTCGACGCCCGAGTCGCGAAGGTTCATCGCGTGCGCGTGACCCTGCGAGCCGTAGCCGACGATCGCGACCTTCTTGCCCTGGATGATCGACAGATCGGCGTCGTCGTCGTAGAAGATCTCGGTGCTCACGGTGTTTGTCTCTCCTTGTTCGTGGATTCTGGAAGTTCTCTTGCTCAACCGCGCAGGACGCGCTCGGTGATGCTCTTGCCGCCCCGGCCGATGGCGAGCAGGCCCGACTGGGCGAGCTCTTTGATGCCGAAGGGCTCGAGCGCCCGCAGCAGCGCCTGCACCTTGCCCTGGTCGCCGGTGACCTCGACCACCAGGGCATCCGGCGCGTAGTCGACGACCGACGCGCGGAACAGGTTGACGACCTCGAGCACGTTCGAGCGCGTGTTGTTGTCGGTGCGCACCTTGATGAGCATGTGCTCGCGCTGCACCGACGTGGACTGCTCGAGCTCGACGATCTTGATCACGTTGACCAGCTTGTTCAGCTGCTTGGTGACCTGCTCGAGCGGAAGTTCGTCGACGTCGACGACGACGGTGACGCGGGAGATGCCGCTCACCTCGGTCACGCCCACGGCCAGGGACTCGATGTTGAAGCCGCGACGGGCGAAGAGCCCGGCGACGCGGGTCAGGATGCCGGGGGTGTCCTCCACCAGCAGGCTCAGCACATGCGATGCCATGGGTCAGTCCTCCTGCTCGAAGGCCGGCGCGTGGTCGCGCGCGTACTGGACGTAGCTGTTGCTGACGCCCTGGGGAACCATCGGCCACACCATGGCATCCGCACTGACGACGAAGTCGATCACGACCGGGCGATCGTTGGTCTCGAGCGCCAGCTGGATGGCGGCATCCACCTCATCCTCCTTCTCGACGCGGATCGCGAGGCAGCCGTAGGCCTCGGCGAGCTTGACGAAGTCGGGGATGCGGATGCTGCCGTGTCCGGTGTTCAGATCGGTGTTGGAGTGACGCCCGTCGTAGAACAGCGTCTGCCACTGGCGCACCATGCCCAGCGAGGAGTTGTTGATGATGGCGACCTTGATCGGGATGTTGTTGATCGCGCAGGTGGCGAGTTCCTGATTGGTCATCTGGAAGCACCCGTCGCCGTCGATCGACCAGACCACGCGGTCGGGCTCTGCGACCTTGGCGCCCATCGCGGCGGGCACGGAGTAGCCCATCGTGCCGGCTCCCCCGGAGTTCAGCCAGGCATTGGGACGCTCGTACTTGATGAACTGCGCGGCCCACATCTGGTGCTGTCCGACACCCGCGGCGTAGATGCCCTCGGGACCGGTCAGCTCGCCGATCCGCTGGATCACGTGCTGCGGCGCCAGGAGCCCGTCGCTGGTGGGCGCGAAGCCGAGCGGGAACTCGGCCTTCAGCCCGTCGAGGTACGACCACCATTCCTCGGTGTCGGGGCGGGAACCGGCGATCGCGCCCCGGAAGGCGGTGTCGAGGTCGACGAGCACGTCGCGCACGTCGCCGACGATCGGCACATCCGCCGTGCGGATCTTGGAGATCTCGGCGGGGTCGATGTCGACGTGCACGACCTTGGCGTGAGGCGCGAACAGCGCGACCCGTCCGGTGACGCGGTCGTCGAAGCGGGCACCCAGCGAGACGATGAGGTCGGCCTCCTGCAGCGCGAGCACCGCGGGGACGGTCCCGTGCATGCCGGGCATCCCCAGGTGCTGCGGGTGGGAGTCGGGGAAGGCGCCTCGTGCCATCAGCGTGGTGACCACCGGTGCGCCCGTGGACTCGGCGAGGACGCGCAGCTCGTCCGAGGCGCGACCGCGGATCACACCGCCGCCGACGTAGAGAACGGGCTTCTTCGCCTCGGCGAGGAGGGTGGCGGCGGCCTGGATCTGCTTGCCGTGCGCCTTGGTCACCGGGCGGTAGCCGGGCAGGTCGATCCTGGGCGGCCACACGAACGGCGCGACGTTCTGCTGCGCGTCCTTCGTGATGTCCACGAGCACGGGGCCCGGGCGCCCGGTCGAGGCGATCTCGAACGCCGCGGCGATCGCGCCCGGGATCTCGGAGGCGTCCTTCACGAGGAAGGAGTGCTTGGTGACGGGCATCGTGATCCCGACGATGTCGGCCTCCTGGAAGGCGTCCGTGCCCATCAGGGTCGAGAACACCTGCCCGGTGATCGCGACGAGCGGCACGGAATCCATGTAGGCGTCGGCGATGGCGGTCACGAGGTTGGTCGCCCCCGGGCCCGAGGTCGCGATGCACACGCCGACGCGACCGGACGCCGAGGCGTAGCCCTCGGCGGCGTGCCCGGCGCCCTGCTCGTGCCGCACCAGGATGTGGCGCAGCTCGGAGGCGTCCATCAGCGGGTCGTAGACCGGGAGGATGGCTCCGCCGGGCAGGCCGAAGACGTCGGTGACGCCGAGGTTCTCGAGCGAGCGGACGACTGCCTCGGCTCCCGTGATCTCGGGAGCGGAGGCAGGACGGGCGGGCGGCCGCGGCACGGCCGGTGCGGAATCAGGAGGAGTCATGTCTTTCCTAGATGATCTGTCGGAGTCGGATCGACCGCCGTCGCGGGCGGTGGAAGCACTCAACCGGTCGTTGCGCCCTGGGCTGCAGAGCGCACGAGACGGGAGTACTTGGCGAGGACGCCACGGGTATAGCGCGGGGGAAGCGGCTCCCAGCCGGAGCGGCGGGAGCTCAGCTCGGACTCCTCGACGAGTAGCTCGAGGGAGCGAGCCGCGATATCGACCCGTATCAGATCACCATCGCGCACGAAGGCGATGGGACCTGCGTCCACCGCTTCGGGTGCTATGTGGCCGATGCACAGGCCGGTTGTGCCGCCTGAGAATCGCCCGTCCGTCAAGAGTAGTACATCTTTTCCGAGGCCCGCGCCCTTGATGGCACCGGTGATCGCGAGCATCTCGCGCATGCCGGGACCGCCCTTCGGACCCTCGTAGCGGATGACGACGACGTCGCCGGCCTGGATCTCCCCCGCAGCCAGCGCGTCCATCGCGGCGCGCTCGCGCTCGAACACCCGGGCCGGTCCTTCGAAGACGTCGGCGTCGAAGCCGGCCGACTTCACGACCGCACCCTCGGGCGCCATCGAGCCGTGCAGGATCGTGATGCCGCCGGAGGAGTGGATCGGGTTGTCGAAGGTGTGGATGACCTCGCCGTCGATCGGGTCCGGGTTCAGCTCGCGCAGGTTCTCTGCGACCGTCTTGCCGGTGACGGTCAGCGCGTCGCCGTGCAGCAGCCCCTCGTCGAGCATCGCCTTCATGATCACGGGGATGCCGCCGTGACGGTCGACGTCGTTCATGACGTACTTGCCGAACGGCTTCATGTCCGCGATGTGCGGCGTCTTGTCGCCGATCCGGTTGAAGTCGTGCAGGTCGAGGTCGATCTGCGCCTCGCGGGCGATCGCCAGCAGGTGCAGCACGACGTTGGTCGAGCCGCCGAGCGCCATGGCGAGGGCGATGGCGTTCTCGAACGACTCCTTGGTCAGGATGTCCTTGGTCGTGATGCCCTGACGCAGCAGGTTGACCACGGCCTCGCCGGAGCGGTGGGCGAAGTAGTCACGGCGACGGTCGGCCGACGGCGGGGCCGCCGACCCGGGCAGGCTGAGGCCGAGGGCCTCGGCGACGGACGCCATCGTGTTGGCCGTGTACATTCCGCCGCAGGCGCCCTCGCCCGGCGCGAAAGCGCACTCGATGCGCTTGAGGTCCTCCTCGCTCATGCGTCCGGCTCGACACGCTCCGACGCCCTCGAAGGAATCGATGATCGTGATGTCCTTCTCGGTGCCGTCCGAGAGCTTGACCCATCCGGGGGCGATGGAACCGGCGTAGAGGAAGACGCTCGACAGACCGAGGCGGGCACTGGCCATCAGCATGCCGGGAATGGACTTGTCGCAGCCGGCGAGCAGCACGGTGCCGTCGAGGCGCTCGGCCATGATGACGGTCTCGACGGAGTCCGCGATCACCTCGCGCGAGACCAGCGAGAAGTGCATCCCCTCGTGCCCCATCGAGATGCCGTCGGAGACCGAGATCGTGCCGAACTGCAACGGGTAGCCGCCCCCGGAGTGCACGCCCTCCTTCGCGCCCTGGGCGAGCCGGTCGAGGCTCAGGTTGCACGGGGTGATTTCGTTCCAGCTCGACGCGATGCCGATCTGGGGCTTGTCCCAGTCCGCGTCGCCCATGCCCACAGCGCGGAGCATTCCGCGGGATGTCGTCGCCTCGATGCCGTCGGTGACGACGCGGCTGCGGGGCTTGATGTCGATTTCAGCGGAGGCGCCGGGCGCGCCGGTGGAGGCATCGTGAGAGGACATGACGGAAGTCTATTCCCGCCCGGCGGCCCTCTCGGTCGCGATGACGCCCAGGAGTCGGGCGATCTGCTGTGGAGAGTCCACACGCAGACTCGCCGCCGTCTCCCCCGCTCCCACTCGCACGCCCAGATCATCGGCGGTCAGCACGCGCATCGCGTCCTCGTCGGTGACGTCGTCTCCGGCGAACAGGATGCCCGTCGCCCGGGTGTGTGCACGCAGTGCCGCGATGGCGGCGTCCTTGCCCTCGTCGCGGGACGAGAACTCCAGGATGCGGTCGCCCGTGCGGCGTCGCCAGTGCCGGGCACGGCGGGCGAACACCTCGTCCACCCGGTCGAAGGCCGCCTGCTCCACGTCCAGCTCGGCGCGGCGACCGTGGATGCCGATGCCGAAGGTCTTCTTCTCCAGCTCGACGCCCGGATGCTCGGCGATCAGCGGCGCAAGCTCGCCGAGCAGCTGGTCGCGCAGTGCGTCCTCCTCGGCCGCCGCGACGACATCCTGCTCCCCCTCGCCCGGGTACCAGAACTGCGCGCCGTGGGAGCCCGCCAGCACGACCGGCGAGTCATCGGCGTGCTCGGCGATCTCCCGAAGGTGCACGAGGCTGCGACCTGAGACGAAGGCGACGGTGGTGTCGGGCAGCGCCGACAGGCGCGTCACCGCCTCCGACACGGCGGGAAGGGCGCGCGCCGACATCGGATCGGCGACGAGCTCGGATGCCGTGCCGTCGAAGTCCAGCGCGATCAGCAGCCGCGCTGTGCGGGCGAGCCGGGCGACCTCCTCGTCGGGGATCTCGGGGGTCCAGGTGCGCGTCATCGCTCCTCCGCGCTCGGGTCGGAGCGGCGCGTGCGCGGTCTCGGCGGGCCCGCCGCGTCCCGGGACTCACGCGCGTCGCGCAGGGCGGAGAGGAAGGAGGAGGACCAGGCGTTGACGTCGTTCTCCAGCACGCGCTTGCGCAGCGCCCGCATCCGCTTGCCCTGTTCGGCTGGGGGCATCTCGATCGCCGTGATGATGGCGTCCTTGAGCCCCTCGATGTCGTGCGGGTTGACCCGCACGGCCTGACGCAGCTCGTCTGCGGCGCCGGTGAACTCGCTGAGCACGAGAACGCCGCGGTTGTCGGCGCGCGTGGCGACGTACTCCTTCGCGACGAGGTTCATGCCGTCGCGAAGAGCCGTGACGAGCATCACATCGGCTGCGAGGTACATGGCGACCATCTCCTCGCGCGGGAACCCGTGGTGCAGGTAGCGGATGGCCGTGTGCCCGAGCGTGTCGTGGTCGCCGTCGATGCGACCGATGGCGAGCTCGATCTCGTCGCGCAGGTGCACGTACGCGTCGACGCGCTCGCGACTGGGGCTGGCCACCTGCACGAAAGTGACGTCCTCCACCGACACACGCCCCTGGTCGAGCAGCTCGCCGACCGCCTTGATCCGATGGCCGATCCCCTTGGTGTAGTCGAGCCGGTCGACGCCGAGGAGGATCTTCTTCGGGTTGCCGAGCCCTTCCCGGATCTCCACGGCTCTCGCCCGGATGTCGGGGCGCTGCGCGAGTTCGCGGTAGGGAGTGGTGTCGATCGAGATCGGGAAAGCCCGCGCCTGACTCCGCCGGCCGTCGGGAAGCGTGATCGCGCTCGCCTTCGTCTCGAAGCCGAGACGCCGCTTCACCGCCGCCACGAAGTTCGTGGCGTCCTGCGCGCGCTGGAAGCCGACCACGTCCGCGCCGAGGAGGCCTCTGAGCACCTGATCGCGCCAGGGCAGCTGGGCGTACAGACCGTGCGAGGGGAAGGGGATGTGGTGGAAGTACCCGATCGTGACGTCCGAGCGCAGGCTGCGCACCATCTCCGGCACGAGCTGCAGCTGATAGTCGTGCACCCACACCGTGCCGCCCTGCGCGACGGCCGCCGCGGCGGCCTCGGCGAAGCGAAGATTGACCGAGACGTACGCCTCCCACCACTCCCGGTGGTACTGCGGCGGCGCGATCACGTCATGGTAGAGGGGCCAGATCGTGTCGTTGGAGAACCCCTCGTAGTACTCGGTCACGTCGCGTTCGCTGAGCGCCACCGGAATGAGGTGGATGCCGTCGGCGTCGAACGGCGCGAGCTCGGTGTCGGGCATCCCGGCCCAGCCGACCCAGGCGCCGTCCACCCGGTGCATCATCGGCTCGAGCGCGGCGACGAGCCCGCCGGGCGAGGTGCGCCAGATCTCCTCACCGTCCGCCGTCACCACCCGGTCCACCGGAAGGCGGTTGGCGACGACGACGAACTCTGCGGTGGCCATGGAACTCCTCTGGTCGGTCCTTCCAGGCTACCGAGCGGTGGCGGCGTCAGCGCAGGGGTGGCGTGAGCAGGCGGTTTGCGATAGCGGCCACGACGACGATCGCCGAGGCGATCAACGGCATCAGCAGGGCCGGAGCCGTGCCGGCCCTCTCGGCCAGCTCTCCCGTGATGGCCGAGGCTGCGGCCTGCCCGACGACGACACCGGAGCCGAGCATGGTCATCACCGTGGCCGAGCGCCCCAGCGGGCTGCGCGCCGCGCCCAGGCTGTACAGCGTGACGAGCGTCGGGCCGACGCCGATGCCCAGGATGGCGAGCGCCACCGTCATCGCCCCGACGGAGGACGCCGTCGCGACGAGCACCGAGCCGCCGAGCAGCACGACGCCGAACGTCAGCCAGCGGGCGTGCAGCGTGAACCGGGCCGGCAGCCAGGCGACGCCCAGCGCGAGGATCGCGGAGCCGATGCCCATGACGCCGTACAGCAGCCCCGCCTGCTCGGCCGCGCCCAGGTCGGCCATGAAGGAGGTGAGCGCGGTGAGGGTCGACCCGAAGAAGAGACCGACGCCGAAGATCCCGACGACCACCACCAGCACGAGCGGACGGAACAGCTCGGCCGCCGACGACGGAGCCGCACCGTCCGCGCCTCGCGTCGCGGAGACGTGGCGGCCGGTCGGATGCAGGGCGAAGGCGCCGACGAAGAGGAGAGTGAGCGCGGATGCCAGAGCGATCGGCGCCCACGGCGCGATGAAGGAGGCCAGCGCGCCGACCAGGAACGGCCCGAACACGAACACCGTCTCGTCGGCGGCGGACTCGTAGGACATGGTCGCCGAGGTGGTGCGGGCGCGGCGCTCCTGCGGCATCCGGTCATCGATGATCGTGACGAGCCGCGAGCGCGACATGGGAGACACCTGCGGTGCGGTCGCGCCGATCGCGAACGCCGAGACGAGCACGAGGGCCGAGCCCAGCGAGCTGTAGACGACGACCGCGAACCCGGCGAGCATCGCCGAGTTGAGCAGCGCCGCGGCGACGAGGACCCGGCGCTGACCGTAGCGATCCGCCGCCGCGCCGAGAAACGGCCCGATCACCGCGGTGCCCACACCGACGGCAGCCGAGGTGAGCCCGCCGAGCGCCAGCGAGCCGCGGGCGCTCACCACGATGGTCAGCACGCCCACGACCATCATCGCGAACGGCAGCCGCGCGACGAAGGCGATCAGGAAGTAGGGAAGGCCGGCCAGGCGCAGCAGGCTCGGCGAGTGTGAGGTGGTCTGTGTCATGGCTCTCGGGCGCGCATCTCGGCGACGCCGGGTCGGGTGCCGCCGCTGTCCGCCGGGGAGCCGGCGGCCGGTAGATACACAGCTGGAACTGCTGTCAACCCTACCCGGGCATCCTGAGCACTCGGCTAGCGTGTTGGCATGCGCTATCTGCTTCGTACCGGACTCCTCGGCGCCATCACCACCGGCGTCAACCTGTTGCGCGGCTCGCGCGGCCAGGACATCACCTGGCGGGCGATCCTCGGCTGGGTCAGCTGGGCCATCACGCTCTCGCTGGCCATCGGCGCGATCAAGGACATGCGCCGCCAGGAGAAGGGGCTCCCGGTCGCGACCGACTCCCCCTTCGCGCCCAAGCCGGACAAGCGCGATCGCAGGCAGAAGCGCCGCGACGAGGTCGCCCGCCTCGCCGCCGAGCGCTGATCCTCGTGACTCCCCCGGCGACGGCGCCGTCTGCCGCCGGCGGAAGGGCGGCGCGGCAGCTCACCGCGTGAGGATCAGCGCCTCGCCCTGACCTCCGCCGCCGCATAGGGCGGCGACCGCCGTGCCGGATCCGCGCTTCGCGAGCTCGTGGGCGAGGTGGACCACCAGACGGGTGCCACTGGCCCCGATCGGATGCCCGACGGCGATGCCGCCACCGTGCACGTTGACGACGTCGTCGGGAAGGCCGAGTTCCTGCTGCGAGCGCGCGACGACCGCGCCGAAGGCCTCGTTGATCTCGACGAGGTCGAGCTGATCCGCCGTGATCCCCTGCTTCGCGAGGGCGCGCTCGATCGCGCGAGCGGGCTGAGCCTGCAGCGAGTTGTCGGGCCCTGCAGTCTGACCGTTGGCCCCGATGACCGCGAGGACGGGCCAGCCCTTCGCATCGGCGTTCTCGCGGGTCGTCACGATCACCGCCGACGCACCGTCGGAGATCTGCGACGAGTTGCCCGCCGTGATGGTGCCGCCCTCGGCGAACGCGGGGCGGAGCCCGGCCAGCGTCTCGACGGTGGTGCCGGGCCGCACCCCCTCGTCCTCCGTCAGCACGAGCGGTTCGCCCTTGCGCTGCGGGACGGTGACGGGCACGATCTCGTCCGTGAACGACCCGTTCTGCTGTCCGGCCGCCGCGCGCTGGTGCGAACGGGCCGCGACGGCGTCCTGGAGCTCGCGCGTCATCTCGTAGCGGGGGTTGTGGCGCTCGGTGGACGAGCCCATGCTCTCCCTGTCGTACGCGTCGGTCAGGCCGTCGTGCGCCATGTGGTCGAGCACCTCGACGCTGCCGTAGGTCCAGCCGTCGCGAGAGCCCATCAGCAGGTGCGGTGCGCGGGTCATGGATTCCATGCCGCCGGCGACCGCGGTGGTGGCATCGCCGGTGCGGATCATGCGCGCCGCGTCGATGATCGCGGTCAGGCCCGACAGGCACACCTTGTTCACCGAGCTGGCGGGGACCTCCCAGCCGATGCCCGCCCCGATGGCCGCCTGACGGGCGGCGTTCTGGCCGGAGCCGGCCGCCAGCACCTGGCCCATGATGACGGCGTCGACGTCTCCCGGCGCGACGGACGCCTGCTCCAGCGCGCCCCGGATGGCGAGCGCACCCAGCTCTGGTGCGCTGAACGAGGCCAGCTGGCCCTTCAACCGGCCCTGCGGGGTGCGTGCGGCCGCGACGATGACGATGTCGCTCATGAGTTCTCCTTCAGATCCTCCGAGACGGCCAGTGCCGGCTCGGTCGCGTCGATGACGTCGTGCACGCTCACGCCGGGAGCGGTCTCGACCAGGACGAGCCCATCCGTGGTCACGTCGATGACTGCGAGGTCGGTGATGATGCGGTCGACCACTCCCCTGCCCGTCAGCGGCAGCGAGCATTCGTTCACGATCTTGGCCGAGCCGTCTCTGGCGACGTGCTCCATGAGCACGATGACCCGGCCCGCACCGTGCACGAGATCCATCGCCCCGCCCGGACCCTTGACCATCTTGCCCGGGATCATCCAGTTCGCCAGGTCGCCGCCCGACGAGACCTGCATGGCCCCGAGGACGGCGGCGTCGATCTTGCCGCCGCGGATCATGCCGAAGCTCGTCGCCGAATCGAAGAACGCCGCGCCCGGCAGCAGCGTGACGGTCTCCTTGCCTGCGTTGATCAGATCGGGATCGACGTCCGCCTCGGCGGGGTACGGCCCGACGCCGAGGATGCCGTTCTCGGACTGCAGCACGACGGTGACGCCTGCGGGGACATGATTGGGCACGAGGGTGGGCAGGCCGATGCCGAGGTTGACGTACGAGCCGTCGGCGAGCTCCTGGGCGGCGCGTGCCGCCATCTGGTCACGGGTGAGTGCCATGCTCAAGCTCCTTGCTGCGCGCGGACGGTGCGGCGTTCGATGCGCTTCTCGATATCGGTGCCCACCTCGACCACGCGGTGCACGTACACACCCGGAAGATGGACGGCATCGGGGTCGAGGTCGCCGGGTTCGACGAGCTCCTCGACCTGGGCGATGCACACGCGTCCGGCCATGGCCGCGAGCGGGTTGAAGTTGCGAGCCGCCTTGTTGAAGATCAGGTTTCCGTGCCGGTCACCCCGAAGCGCGTGCACGAGTGCGAAGTCGGTCGTGATCGAGTCCTCCAGCACGAAGTCGCGCTGCTCGCCGCGGACGTCGAAGCTGCGCACCTCCTTGACCGGTGAGGCCACCGCGATCGAACCGTCGGCGTTGTAGCGACGCGGAAGCCCGCCCTCGGCCACCTGCGTGCCCACGCCGGTCTGGGTGAAGAATGCCGCGATCCCCGAGCCTCCTGCCCGCAGCTTCTCGGCGAGCGTGCCCTGCGGAGTCAGCTCAAGCTCCAGGTCCCCTTCGAGGAACTGCCGCTCGAACTCCTTGTTCTCCCCCACGTACGACGACGTCATCTTGCGGATGCGCCGAGCACCGAGAAGGATGCCGAGGCCCCAGTCGTCGACGCCGCAGTTGTTGCTCACCACGCTGAGGTCGCCGGTGCCCTGGGCGTGCAGCGCCTGGATGAGCACCATCGGGTTGCCCGAGAGGCCGAAGCCGCCCACCGCGAGAGAGGCTCCGTCGGGGATGTCGGCGACGGCCTCCGCCGCCGATGGGAACTGCTTGTCGATCACAGGCCACTCCTTCGTGATGGGTGCTCTCCAGCATCCGCCCGCCGCGAAGCCACGGCAACCGGCTGCTTGCGATGTGGTCTCAGATGCGGCTAGCGTCCACATCGTGGAACATTCGCCCCGCCCCAGACGTACCGTCCCCGGCGCCCAGGCGGTGGCGAGGGCTGCGGCGCTGCTGCGACTGGTCTCGGCGTCGGCTGATGGTGCGTCCCTGCAGGCACTGGCGCGGGAAGCCGATCTGAGCCGCTCGACGGCACATCGCCTGCTCACCGCCCTCCGCGTGGAGGGTCTGGTCGATCAGGACGCCGCGACGTCGCGCTGGATGCCGGGGCCCGAGCTGTACCTGATGGGAACCGTCGCGGCTTCCCGGTACGACATCACCGAGCTGTCCCGTGACATCGTGCGATCTCTGGCGGTGAAGACCGAGGAGAGCGCCTTCCTCTCCACACGGCGCGCGGACGAGACGGTTTGCCTCGTGCGCGAGGAAGGATCCTTCCCGATCCGCTCCTTCGTGCTCAGCGAGGGCGTCCGTTTCCCGCTCGGCGTGGCCAGCGCGGGGCTTGCCATCCTGTCGTTCCTGTCCGACCACGATGTGGATGCCTACCTGGAGCGGCACCCGGAGCTGGCCGAGCGCTGGGGGCGACCGCACGGCGAGAAACCGCTGCGGACGCGGCTGCGCGAGACGAAGGCGCGCGGCTACGCGGTGAACCCCGGCCTGATCGTCGAGGGGTCGTGGGGAATCGGCGCCGCCGTCTTCGATCGCGACGGGCGTCCGGAGTGGGCACTGAGCCTGACCGGCGTGGAGTTCCGGTTCGGTCCGGATCGACTCCCCCAGCTGGGTCGCACGCTCCTCGCGCATGCGCATCAGCTCTCATCTCGCATCGCGGGGACCAGGCGCACAGTGGCCGGCGGCTGATACTTATACCATCGGGTATATACTGCATGGTATGCAGAATGCGGATGTGATCCCGTCGATCGTGTTGTCGGCGCATGCACTCGCGCGGATCGCCGCGCAGGATGCGGGCAACGACGCACCCTCCGCGCAGTGGCGCGCGCTCAGCATCCTGGAAAGGCAGGGGGCGATGCGCCTCGGTGAGCTCGCGTCCGCGGCGCGCACCACCCAGCCCGGGATGACCCGGCTGGTCGGGACGCTCGAGCAGACGGGGCTGGTCGGCCGGTCCGCCGACCCGTCCGACACCCGCGCGACACTGGTGTCCGCGACCGACGCGGGACGGCAGGCGATCATCGCCTGGCGCTCGCAGATGCGCGAAACACTCGCCCCGCGATTCACGGACCTCGACGACGCCGACTGGGCGACGCTCCACCGCGCCGCCGAGATCCTCGCCGCGCACGCCCAGGAGACCAACACGAGAGGAGACGCCGCATGAGCGGGACAACACAGGGATCGGTATGGCGCCAGCCGGCGCAGGTGTGGGCGGTCGCCTTCGCCTGCGTGGTCGCCTTCATGGGCATCGGACTGGTCGACCCGATCCTGCCCGCCATCGCGGAATCCCTCGAGGCGTCCCCTGTCGAGACGGAGCTCCTGTTCACCAGCTACCTCCTCGTCACGGGACTGGCGATGCTCGTCACCAGCTGGATCTCCAGCCGCATCGGCGCGAAGGCGACACTGCTGATCGGCCTCGGACTGATCGTGGCGTTCGCACTGCTCTGCGCCGTGAGCGGCAGCGTCGACGCGGTGATCGGGTTCCGCGCCGGCTGGGGCCTGGGCAATGCCCTGTTCATCTCCACCGCTCTGGCCACGATCGTCGGCGCGGCCGCCGGCGGAAGCGGCGCCGCGATCGTGCTGTATGAGGCCGCTCTCGGGCTCGGCATCGCGGTCGGTCCCCTGCTGGGCGGGCTGCTGGGTGAGATGAGCTGGCGCGGGCCGTTCTTCGGAGTCGTCGCGCTCATGTCCATCGGCTTCATCGCCGTGCTCACGCTGGTGCGCGACAGCGGCGACAAGCGCGCGCCGATGCCGTTCTCCGCGCCGTTCCGCGCTCTCGGACGGCCGGCGCTCGCCATCCTCGCGGTTGCCGCGCTGTTCTACAACATCGGCTTCTTCGTCCTGCTCGCCTTCTCTCCGTTCCCCCTCGGCTTCGGTGCGATGGGGATCGGGTTCACGTTCTTCGGCTGGGGCCTCGCTCTGGCGATCACCAGCGTCTGGGTCGCTCCCGCGCTGATGCGGCGGATGTCCCGGACGAGCATCATCCTTCTCACCCTGCCGCTGCTGGCCGTGGACCTCGTGGCGGCCGGCCTCGTCGTCGGCAGCTCCGCGGCACTGGTCGCCTGCATCATCGTCGGTGGCCTGCTGCTGGGCGTGATGAACACCGTGCTGACCGAGGCGGTCATGGAAGCCACCGATCTACCGCGCTCGGTCGCCTCTTCGGCGTACTCCGCCGTGCGCTTCCTGGGCGGTGCCATGGCCCCGCCGGTCGCCGCCGCCCTCGCCCACGCGTTCGGCGACACGGTGCCCTATCTGTTCGCCGCGGCATCCGTGCTGATCGCGGCGCTCACTGTGCTCTTCGGGCGACGTGCGCTCGCACACATCGACGACGAGGGCGACGGTGCCGCGGAGGACGCGGAGGCGATCCTCATGGGTGACGCCGCCTGAACGGCGCGAGGATGCGCTACTCGACCATCAGGTCGTCGATCTCCAGGTCCTCGTCGAGCAGACAGTAGATCATCAGATCCGGGTACTCCTCGGGCGCGACGTACAGCAGCGTCATGCCCCCGTCGCCGAAGACGACGACGCCATCCAGCGCGATGTCGTCCTTCAGCGACTGCAGCGTCTCCGACAGGTCCACCTCGTCGTCGTCCTCGTAGGCCGCCTCCGTCAGCTCCTCTGCGACCTCGCGCTCACGCGCGTCCAGCACCTCTTCGCTCAGGCGCGCGAGCGCATGCTGAACCGTCGACTGCATGGTGTCCATGTCGGGAAGGTCCTCGCGCTCGATGTCGTCGATCTCACCGTCACCGCCGTCGTCCTCGTCATCGTCGCGCTCGAACTCCTCATCGAACTCGTACTCCACGGTGACGCGCCGGCCGCCGGGCAGTTCGACGCTGGCGGTGAGTGCACCGTCCTCGTCCTGGTCGATGTCATCGAGCTCGATCATGACTACCTCCTGGTCGCCATGATGTCACCGAGCCGCGGATGACGGAAGCACGATCGCCTAATCTCGTGGCATGAGGAGAACTCACGGCCGCGTCATCGACGTCGACTCGCTCGCCGACTTCGACGGTCGTCTGCGCTCCGGTGCCCGCTCGCTCGACGGCTGGAGGCTGCGCGGCATCGATCTCGGCGAACGCGGCGCCGAACTGCGGTCGCTGGAGGTCTCGGGCGCCCTGTTCCTGGGATGTCTGCTGCGCCCCGAGGACGGCGAATCGGTGCGCTCCCGCGGGGCGATCGTGTTCCCGGCGATCCCGGACGTGCCCGTCGACACCTACCGCAGCAGGCTGTACCGGCCCGAGGAGCTCTACGACGACGCCGACTACCTCCGGAGTACGGATGCACGGGTGTACGCCTGGTCGCAGCACGAGAACTCGACGGACACCGCACTGGCTCAGGCACTGCACGACCACAGCATCGGGCAGGCGCTCGAAGAGTGGCGTCAGGACAGGCGACTGGTCGGGGTGATGGGCGGGCACAGCACGGGTCGCGGCACGCCCGCCTATGCGGACGGCGCACGGCTCGGCCAGCTCCTCTCGCGCACCCTGACGGTGGCGTCCGGAGGCGGCCCCGGTGCGATGGAGGCGGTGAACCTGGGCGGCTACCTCGCCGGTTACGGCGAGAGGGCCGTGACCGAGGCGGTCCGGATGCTGGAGACGGTTCCGTCGTTCGTTCCGAGCATCGGCGACTGGGCGCGCGCGGCGTTCGAGGTGCGCTCGCGCTTCCCGGAGGGCACCGACTCCCTCGGCATCCCGACCTGGCACTACGGGCACGAGCCGCCCAACGTCTTCGCGAGTGCCATCGCGAAGTACTTCCGCAATGCTCAGCGGGAGGCGATCCTTCTGGAGATCTGCGAGGCCGGCATCGTGTTCCTGCCCGGCGCGGGCGGCACCGTGCAGGAGATCTTTCAGGACGCCTGCGAGAACTACTACGCGGACGAGTCGTCCACGGCGCCGATGGTGCTCGTGGGGCGTGAGTACTGGACCGAGCGTCACCCTGCCTGGCCGCTTCTGCAGTCCCTCGCGAAGGGGCGGCCGATGGAAGAGCATGTGCATCTCGTCGACACCGTGGACGAGGCGGCCGCCGTCGTGCAGGAGCGTTGACCGGTTGGCGACCCGGGATGCAGAAAGGCTCCGCATACTGGCGAGAGTATACGGAGCCTGTCCGTGCACCCCCAGGGACTTGAACCCTGAACCCACTGATTAAGAGTCAGTTGCTCTGCCGATTGAGCTAGAGGTGCGTGGCCCGGGAAGCATCCCCGGCCGAGGAATTACATTACCAGCGGGTGAGGGCCGAGCCAAATCGCCTCGGCGCCTCGGGCGCGTTGCGTAACGTTACGCGACCGATGCCCGGCGGCCGGGTTCGCGGTACCGGGCCAGAACTATCCTGGTCACGTGACCGTCCCCCTCACAGCCACAGATTTCCGCGCCGATCTCTCCCTCGCTCTTCGTCTCGCCGACGCCGCCGACGCTCAGTCGCTCCCCCGCTTCGACGCCCCCGACCTGGAGGTGTCCCGCAAGGCCGACCGCTCCCACGTCACGGATGCCGATCTGGCCACCGAGCGCGCGATCCGCGAACTGCTCGCCGTCGAGCGGCCCGACGACGGCATCCTCGGCGAGGAGTACGGCGAGCAGGGCGACGCCCGCCGCCAGTGGATCATCGACCCCATCGACGGCACCGCCAACTTCCTGCGCGGGGTGCCGCTGTGGGGCACCATGATCGCGCTCGCGGTCGACGGCGTGCCCCAGGTCGGCGTCGTCAGCATGCCCGCGCTCGGCCGCCGCTGGTGGGCATCCGCCGGCAGCGGGTCGTGGACCGCCACCGGCGGCGACCCGCGTCCCCTGCGGGTCTCGGACGTCGGCTCCCTCGACGAGGCGAGCGTCAGCTTCCAGAGCATCGCGCAGTGGAGGGATGCGGGACGACTGCCCGAGCTTCTCGCCCTCGCCGACCGCGTGTGGCGAGACCGCGCCTACGGCGACATCTTCAGCTACATGCTCCTCGCCGAGGGCCGCATCGACATGGTCGCCGAGTTCGACGTGAAAGAGTACGACATCGCCGCGGCCGTCCCCATCGTCCGCGAGGCCGGCGGCCGCATGACAGCGTTCGACGGGACCGAGACCCTCTCCGACCTGTCCGCTCTCGCCACGAACGGCCTGCTCCACGACACCTTCCTCGACCTGTTCCGCGACGTGTCGCGCTCCTAGCGCCGCACGCACACTCCCCCACGGATCACATGACTTCCCGCATCTCCCTCGCTGCCGCCGCACTCGTAGCGGTCCTGTCCCTCTCCGCCTGCGGCTCCACCGCGCAACCGCAGGCGCCGCAGCCCTCCTCGCCCGCCGCGGACACCACGCCGAAGGCGACCATCACCGCGGGCGCCGACGACGAGCCTTCCACTCCGGCTCCGGGAGCGGAACCGGAGTGTGAGACGATCGTCTCCGCCGGCACCGTGGATGCCCTCACCTCTCAGGGCTGGACCTTCAAGCAGGAGGAGTTCCGCATCGGCGAGACCCTCGTCAGCGAGGGCCTGCTGTGCATGTGGGCCGACTTCACCACGGCATCCGACCACGGGCAGATGTATGCCTGGGGCCTGCTGGGCGCCGACGCCTCCCGCACCGCGCAGGCTGGCCTGCAGCGCGACGGGTGGCTGCGGTCGGAGGAGGAAGGCGAGACGTACTTCACCGAGGATCCGGCGTACGCGATCGCGACCGACGAGGACGGTTACGGGATGACCTACGAGTTCGGCGACGGATGGGTGAAGTTCGCGGACACGAAGCAGGGGCTGCTGCTGATCGAATGGGATGAGTGAGGCAGCCCCCGAGAAGTGGGCGCCGCACCGGTGTGCGGCGCCGGGCGATCACTGGTTGCGCCGGTTCCAGTTGTCGGTGCGGCGCGTGTCGGAGCCGCGCTGGCGCATGACCCAGGCGAGCGCGAGGCTGACCAGGAGGATGCCCGCGGAGAACACGACGCCCTGTGCGGTCGGGATCACGTGCGAGATCCCGAACAGGTAGATCCCGCCGAGGAACAGAACCATGAACACGATGAAGTCGACCACGTCGAGAACCTCCAGATCGTCGGATGACGTGTCCAGCTTAGTCGTCTTCCGGCCCTCGCCTGCGCCCGCGCCGGTCGCACCGATCCGGGATATGTTTGACCACATGGCGAGGTTGCGGTCGTGACGACAGACACCCGTCCGGCGCGCCGCGGACGCCCCGGGCACGACCGCGCGGACGTGATCCGCGCCGGCGTCGCCCTCTTCAACGAACAGGGCTACGACGCCACCTCGGTCGCCGACCTCACGAAGCGACTCGGCGTGACGAAATCCGCGCTGTATCACCACGTCGATTCCAAGGAGCAGATCCTGCAGATCGCGCTCGAGGAGGCCCTCGGCGGCTTGGAGCAGGCGCTGGAGGATGCTCTGATGCGACCGACCGCGACCGAGCGGCTGACGGCGATCATCCGCGGCGCCGTGCAGGTGCTCACCGAGCGTCAGCCGCAGGTCACCCTGCTGCTGCGCCTGCGCGGCAACAGCGACATCGAGGCCGCGGCCCTCACTCGGCGGCGGAGCTTCGACCACCGCGTGACGGAGCTGGTCCGCGAAGCGCAGGCCGATGGACTCGTGCGCGCGGACCTGGATGCCGGTGTCGCGACGCGACTGATTTTCGGCATGATCAACTCCGTGGTGGAGTGGTACCGGCCCGACGGCCCGGTCGATCCGGTGCTGCTCGCCGACGAGATCCTCGTGGTGTCTCTCGGTGGGCTGCGACCGACGACCTGAACGGACTCAGCTCGCGGCGAACCTGCCCTCGACGGTCGCCGAGACGGTGATCTCCTCGCCCTGGAACTCCATCGAGGGCGCCGAATCCATGGCCATCGCCCCGCCGCGCATCATCGCGGCCTTGGCCTGCGGCGGCGCACCGGCGGACATGAGTCCGCGGTCCGCGATCTCGAGCGGCGTGATCGTCGACAGCCCCAGCGCGTCCGCGTAGGCGCGAGCACGGGTGAGCGCCACGCCCACGGCCTGGGTGGCGACCTCCCGCTCCACCTCGGCCTCGGTCTGCGGGGTGAGGTGCCAGTCCACGTGGCCGATGCTCACGCCGTCTGCGACCGTGAGCTCCGTCACCCACACCGACATGTCCGAGAGGTCGGCGAATGTCGCGGTGAAGTCGACGTTCGCGCGGAACACCGGCGCCAGGCGCCGCCCCTCGCTGTTCCATGGTCGGTCGGCGTAGACGTTCATCCGCTGGCTGGTCCATTCGGTGACGCCGCCATCCGCACTGCGCGCTTCGATGCTTGCCCGCACGGGCGCCGCGGCGGCGAGCGTCCGCTCGACGACCTGTGCCCGATCGGACCCGTCGAAGGAGACGGAGAGGTGGACGGTGGCGCGCTCCGGCGCCACGCGCAGCTCGTGCTCGCCGCGCACCGTGATGATGACATCGCTCATGAGAGCGACTGTACGTCACGCCTCCCACCCTCGGCGGAATAGCGCGGGGTCGGGATCCGTTGTAGTCTGTGAGGCCGGGCGCGTCAGCACCCGGATGGTAATTCCACAGTGTGACAGCGGCTCCTTCGCGAGAGGGTCCACGGGGCTGATCGGTTTCGACGGCGCCTGTGTATCGACGGGAAGCGGGCCGAGGATGCAGGGTTATCTCGTGAACGCTCCCTGCAAACCAATAGTTGCCGAATCCAAGCGCAACGACTTCGCCCTCGCTGCCTAAGCGAGCCCGATAGTCCGTCAGACCGTATGTGATCCCGATACGGACCCTGGCGTCATCTAGGGATCTTGCTGCGTGATGGCGTCTGGACGTCACGTGGGACTCTTCCCAGGCTGGGCTCGTCGACTTAGGTGTCTGTGACAAAGGTCGGAGCCGAGCAGAACGCCTCCACAGACTGCGCCCGGAGAAGACGTGGATGAGCAGCGTCGGACGGGGGTTCGATTCCCCCCAGCTCCACAGACCGGCGAGCAGAGCTCGACCGGAAAGCCGTTGTCACCTGCCGAAGGGCCCGATCTCCGCATCATGCGGAGCTCGGGCCCTTCGCGTTGTGTGCCGGCGGCGTCGCCGGCGGGCTCTGTCAGGCGACGCCGAACGGCGCGAGCTCCGCAGCGAGGCGCTCGGACACGTGCGCGTGCACGAGCGTTCCGCCCTCCTCATGTTGTGCGGACAGCAGCACCCCCGTCTCGTGCACGGCCGAGACCAGGTCGCCGCGGTCGTAGGGCACGAGCACCCGCACCTCGACCGCCGGCATGGGCAGCATCCGCTCGATGGTCGCGCGCAGCTCGTCGATGCCCTCCCCCGTGCGCGAGGAGACGAAGTGTGCGTCGGGTGCGAGTCCGCGCAGCACCAGCCGCTCATCCTCGTCCACGAGGTCGGCCTTGTTGAACACGACCAGCTCGGGGATGTCGCGCGCCCCCACGTCGCCCATCACGTCCCGAACGGTCTGCAGCTGTGCCGACGGATCGGGATGCGAGCCGTCGACGACGTGCACGATGACGTCGGCCTGGCCGACCTCCTCGAGGGTGGAGCGGAACGCCTCGACGAGCTGGTGCGGCAGGTTGCGCACGAAGCCGACGGTGTCGGAGAGCGTGTACACCCGCCCGTCGTGGGTCTCGGCGCGGCGCACGGTCGCATCCAGCGTCGCGAACAGCGCGTTCTCGACGAGGACGCCGGCGCTGGTCAAGGCGTTGAGCAGACTCGACTTTCCGGCGTTCGTGTACCCGGCGATCGCGACCGACGGGATCGTGTTGCGCTTGCGCTCGGCGCGCTTCGCGTCGCGAGCGGGCGCGAAATCACGGATCTGCTTGCGCAGCTGCGCCATGCGGGTGCGGATGCGACGCCGGTCGAGCTCGATCTTCGTCTCGCCCGGTCCGCGCGAGCCCATGCCCGCTCCTCCGGCTCCCACCTGGCCACCGGCCTGGCGGCTCATCGAATCGCCCCAGCCGCGCAGGCGCGGCAGCAGGTACTCCAGCTGCGCGAGCTCCACCTGCGCCTTGCCCTCGCGACTCTTGGCGTGCTGGCTGAAGATGTCCAGGATCACCGTGGTGCGATCGATGACCTTCACCTTGACGACGTCCTCCAGCGCCCGGCGCTGGCTGGCCGCGAGCTCGGTGTCGGCGATCACGGTGTCGGCACCCACGGCCGCGACGATGTCCTTGAGCTCCTGAGCCTTGCCGCGCCCCAGGTAGGTGGCCGGGTCGGGGTGCGGACGTCGCTGCAGCAGACCGTCGAGCACGGCCGCACCGGCCGTCTCGGCGAGGGCGGCGAGCTCGCGCAGCGAGTTCTCGGCGTCATCCTGCGCGCCCTGCGGGTACACGCCCACGAGCACGACGTTCTCCAGCCGCAGCTGACGGTACTCGACCTCGGTGACGTCCTCGAGCTCGGTGGACAAGCCGGCGACGCGGCGCAGCGCGTGTCGATCCTCGAGATCCCACTGCTCGCCGTCAGCGGCTCCGTGCGTCGCGGTCGTGGCGTCCTGCAGAGCCTGAGCGGCGCCGAACACTCTCGCCTCGGTCCGCGGTTCCGCGTGTGCGAGCACGCGGTCCAGCGCATCCGCCGGGGTGTTCTCGTCGTTCGTCTTCGTCATCCGGTCCTTTTCTTCGACTGCTTCTGCCCTGGTGCGCCGATCAGAGCGCCTTAACCTTAGCCCCCGCCATCCGGTACGCTCACTGCATGCCGTCCGACCACTACTTCAGCGCGGCCCCGGCAAGTGCAGAGAACCTGCGCACGATTCACGTCACCCTCGCGGGGCGCGAGCTCGACCTCACCACCGCGGGTGGGGTCTTCAGCCCGGATCGCCTGGATGCCGGAACGGCCGTGCTGTTCGCGAACATGCCTCCCCTGCCGCCGGGGGGCGACTTCCTCGACCTCGGGTGCGGCTGGGGGCCGATCACGCTCACCATGGCCCTCTCCGCCCCGCACGCCACCGTGTGGGCCGTCGACGTCAACGAGCGGGCCCTGGATCTCACCCGCCGCAACGCCGAGGCGCTGGGCCTCACCAATGTCAACGCCGTGCGGCCCGAGGATGTTCCCGCCGATGTGACATTCCGCACCATACGCTCGAACCCGCCCATCCGCGTCGGCAAGAGCGAGCTGCACGACATGCTCGAGAAGTGGCTCCCCCGACTCGAGGAGCGCAGCGACGCGTGGATGGTCGTTCAGCGCAATCTCGGGGCGGACTCGCTGCAGCGCTGGCTCGCCGCGACGTTCGACTCCGGTTACAGCATCCACCGCGCCGCCACGGGCAAGGGCTACCGGGTGCAGAAGGTGCGCAGGCACGGCAGCCCGCCGACCGCTCCCGTCATCGTCGCCTGACCGGCGCTGCGCTCGGGCGCGGCGAGATGGCCCGTGCCGACTCAGACCCGCGCGGGCGAGCTCACGCTGAACGCGGCGCCGCGATGCTCCGACGGCAGCCGGTCACCGCGTCCGAAGAGCTTGTGCCGGAGCGTGCCCGGGGTGTACTCGGTCTGGTAGACGCCGCGACGCTGCAACTCCGGGACGATGTGCTCGACGACGTCCTCGAAGGTCCCCGGGGTGATCGCGTAGGCGAGGTTGAATCCGTCCACATCCGTCTCCTCCACCCACTCTTGGAGGAAGTCCGCCACCTCCGCGGGAGAGCCGACGACCCGCGGCCCCAGGCCGCCGATGCTTCCGAGCCGCGCGATGTCGCGCACCGTCCAGGTCCTGCCGTCGTCGGTGTTCTGCTGGAAGTTCGCGACCGTCGACTGGATGGCATTGCTCTTGACGTTCCCGATCGGCTCGTCGAGGTCGTAGGTCGACAGGTCGATCCCCATCCAGCCGGACATGAACACCAGCGCTCCTTCGCCGCTGGCGTACGACAGGTACTCCTCGTGCTTCGCGTGCGCTCCTTCGCTCGTCTCATCGGTGATGATCGTGAGCAGCGTGTAGATCTTGGCGGAGTGACGATCGCGTCCGGCCGCCTCGAGCGCGTCGCGGATGCGGCCGACGGTCGCGGCGAGCACGCTCTTGGTCGGCGCGGCGACGAAGATCGCCTCGGCGTTCCCCGCGGCGAACGCGATGCCCCTCGGCGAGGCGCCGGCCTGGTAGACGACGGGCGTGCGCTGCGGCGACGGCTCCGAGATGTGGATGCCCGGCACCGTGAAGTGCTCGCCGTGGTGTGCGATGGGGTGCACCTTGGACGGATCGGTGAAGACCCCGGTCTCGCGATCGCGGATGACCGCATCGTCCTCCCACGAGCCCTCCCAGAGCTTGTAGGCCACGTCGAGGTACTCATCGGCGATGTCGTAGCGCTGATCGTGCTCGACCTGATCGTCGTGCCCCATGTTGCGTGCGGCCGACGGGAGGTATCCGGTGACCACGTTCCAGCCGACCCGCCCCTGCGTGATGTGATCGAGGGTCGTCATGCGCCGTGCGAACGGATAAGGATGCTCATAGGCTGTTCCCGCCGTCACGCCGAAGCCGAGGTTCTCGGTGACGGCCGCCATCGCGCTCACCAACAGGATCGGATCGTTCACCGGCACCTGAGCGGCGTGACGGATGGCGGCCTCGTTCGAGTCGCCGTAGACGTCATAGGTCCCGAGCACATCGGCGATGAAGAGCCCGTCGAAGTGTCCTCGCTCCAGCAGCTTCGCCAGCTCGGTCCAGTAGCTCAGCTCCTTGTACCGCGAGGACTGGTCGAGAGGATGACGCCACAGTCCCGACGACTGATGGGCGACGCAGTTCATGTCGAAGGCGTTGAAGCGGATCTGCTTGCTCATGCCCACCATGGTGGACGATGGAGCGCCCGACGCGCTTGTCGCGCGTCATTCGGCGTCGCATTCCGCGTCGTCGTACGGCGGGCGTGCTGAGCTCAGGCGAGATCGATCTCGCCGCGGTACACGAGCTGCGCCGGTCCCGACAGCGCGACGTGCTCGCCGTCCTCCGCGGGGAACATGCGCACGCCGAGCGTTCCTCCCGGCACCTCGACGCGCCACTGGTGCGGTGCTCGGGCCCCGGCCCAGTGCCGCACGGCGAGGGCGGATGCCACCGCACCGGTGCCGCAGCTGAGCGTCTCGCCCGCACCGCGCTCGTGCACGCGCATGCGCACGTGCCCGATCCCGTCGCGCACGAGGGGTTCGCCCGGCACCACGAACTCGACGTTCGCGCCTCCGACGGGCGCGGGGTCGAGAACCGGGGTCGGGTTCAGGTCGAGACCGGCGAGCTCGTCCTCCGAGGCCAGTGCGACGACCACGTGCGGATTGCCGACGTCGATGCCGAGGCCGGGTCGTGCGACCGCGAGGCCGGATGCGCGCGCCAGCGGCTCGCCGCCCGCGAGCCGCCATCTTCCGAGATCGACCTGATAGCCGTTCTCGCTGCGGATGACGTCGCGCACGCCCGCGCGGGTGCCGATCGGCACCGTCGCCCCCGGCTCGATGGACGCCAGGCCTGAGCGGAGCAGGTAGTGCACGAACACCCGGATGCCGTTGCCGCACATCTCGGCGATGGAGCCGTCGGCGTTGCGGTAGTCCATGAACCACTCCGCGCCGGGTTCCTCCTCGAGAGCGGCGGACCCTTCGGGGAGGGATGCGGAGCGCACCACGCGCAGCACGCCGTCGGCCCCGACGCCGAAGTTCCGGTCGCACAGGGCCTGCACCTGGCTGGGAGTCAGATCGAGATTCCCATCGACGTCCTCGATGATGACGAAGTCGTTGCCGGTGCCGTGTCCCTTGGTGAATGCGACCATGGGAACAGTCTAGAGAGCGCCGGATGCCCGCATGCTCACGCCGTCCGCTCGCCGGCCGCATCGGCGATGAGTCGCCTGCCGCTCATCGCGACGTCGATTCGCTCGGAGCCGATCCGGTCGTAGAAGGCGAGCACGATCTCGTTGCCTGGTCGCACCATCAGCTGCACCTTCGGACAGCCCAACGCGACGAGGCGTCGCTCCGCCTCTTCCACGAGCAGCCGCCCGATGCCTTCGCCTCGCCGGTTCGCGGCGCTGGCCAGGTAGTACAGCCAGCCGCGGTGCCCGTCGTAGCCGGCCATGACCGATCCGACGATGCGCCCGCCATCCTCGGCGACGAGGAGCAGATCAGGCCACACCGCGCGGGAACGCTCGATATCGGCGTACGGGTCGTTCCACGGACGGGTCAGGCCGGCCTCATCCCACAGGGCGACCACGGCATCCGCATCCCCCGGGGCGAACGATCTCAGCTGAAGGTTCATGCGGCGTCTCGCCCCTGCGCGTCGTGAAGCACGCGATACCGGGTGCAGGCGAAGGCGCGGTTGCGCGCGACGTCGATCAGCTCGAGGTCGAGCCGACGCGGCAGCAGGGGTGCTCCGGCGCCGAGGGTCACGGGTGCGAACTGCACCCAGACCTCGTCAAGCAGCCCCGCGTCGGCGAACTGCCCGGCGAGCTCTCCGCCGCCGACGATCCAGATGTCCCGCCCCTCTGCCACGGCGGTCATCTCCGCGTGCACCCGCCGGACATCCCCCTGCACGAGGCGCACGTCACCGTGCTGCGGCGGTCGCAGGTCACGGTGCGTGAACACCCAGGTGGGCTGGTCGTACGTCCACTCGCCGTTCTCGTGCTCCATCACCCACTCGTACGTGGTGGCCCCCATCGCGAGCGCGCCCACGTCGGCGATGAACCCCGGGTACGCCATCGGACCGTTCTCGTCGATGTCCTGATTCAGCAGCCAGTCCAGCGAATCGTCGGGGGTGGCGATGAAGCCGTCGAGCGATGATGCGGTGTAGAAACAGGTGCTCATGCTCCCATCCTCGCCGAGGCCGCCGACATCGGCGACGAGACGCGTCACGCCGTGAGTGCCAAGACGTCCACCGGGTGCTCGAGCCACTCGATGCCCGGATAGCGCTTGAACCAGGAGACCTGACGACGCGCATAACGACGCGTCAGCGCCTGGGTCTCGGCGACCGCCTGCTGTTCGGAGACGTCCCCGCGCAGCTGCGCCAGGGCCTGCGCGTACCCGATCGCTCGCGACGCGGTGGCACCGCCCTCGATCCCGGCCTCGCGGAGCCGAGCGACCTCATCGAGCATCCCGTCCCGCCACATGCGCTCGACGCGCCGGTCGAGACGCTCCACGAGCACCTCTCTGGGGGTGTGCATGCCGAGGATCCGGGTCTGCGGGAGCCAGAGCGCCGGTTCGTCCGGCAGAGCCGCGCCATGGGTGACGCCACCCTGCGCGAGCACCTCGAGTGCCCGCACGATGCGCCGCCCGTTCCTGGGGTCGATGCGCGCGGCGGTGACCGGATCCTGCTGCCGCAGCCGCTCGAACAGTTCTCCGGCGCCGAGATCGTCGAGCTCGGTCTCCAGTGCCGCACGCACAGCGACGTCCCTCGGCGGGAACCGGAAGTCGAAGATCACGCTCGAGACGTACAGGCCCGAGCCGCCCACGAGGATCGCGTCGCCACCGCGTGCGTGGATGTCCTGCACTGCCGCCCGCGCCGCGGGCTGGTATCCGGCGACGGCGGCCTCTTCGGTGACCTCGAGCACGTCGAAGAGGTGGTGCGGGATGTGTCGGCGCTCCTCCGCGGAGAGCTTCGCCGTTCCGATGTCCATGCCCCGGTACAGCTGCATGGCGTCGGCGTTGACGATCTCCGCCGCGTTGCCGCGGGACCTCAGACTCTCGGCGAGATCGAGCGCGAGATCGCTCTTGCCCGTCCCGGTGGCGCCGACGACGGCCCACAGGCGCGGGCCGGGCGCCGTCGGAGTCACACTCCCGCGCGCAGGGTCGGCAACCCCAGCGAGACGGCGCGCGGAGCGCCCGCCTCCCCCGTGGCCGCCGGCACGGCGCAGGACGCCGCCTGCGCGCGGTCCCAGGCGTCGCCGCCGCGAGTGCGCCGGATCCGCAGGGGCGCTCCGGTCGGGTCGTCGGCGAGGAGGTGGAAGGGAGCGCCGTGCGTGATGGTCACCGTCACGACGTCGCCGGGACGAGGCAGCTCCGATCCCGGTGTCACCTCGAAGTGCACCAGCCGGTTGTCTTCCGCGCGACCGGTGAGCCGGTGCGTCTCGGCATCCTTCTTGCCCTCACCGACCGACACCAGGACCTCGACCTCGCGGCCGACCTGCTTCTGGTTCTCTTCGAGTGAGATGCGCTCCTGCAGGGCGATCAGTCGGTCGTAGCGCTCCTGCACGACCTCCTTGGGCACCTGCTGCTCCATCGTCGCAGCAGGCGTGCCTTCACGGATCGAATACTGGAAGGTGAACGCCCCCGAGAAGCGGGACTGCTCCACGACGCGCAGGGTGTCCTCGAAGTCCTCGTCGGTCTCGCCCGGGAAGCCGACGATGATGTCGGTGGTGATCGCGGCGTGCGGGATCCGCTCGCGCACGCGGTCGAGGATGCCGAGGTAGCGGGAGCTGCGATAGGAGCGGCGCATCGCCTTGAGGACCCGGTCGCTGCCCGACTGCAGGGGCATGTGCAGCTGCGGCATCACGCTCGGCGTCTCGGCCATCGCGTCGATGACGTCGTCGGTGAACGCGGCCGGATGCGGACTCGTGAACCGGATGCGCTCGAGCCCCTCGATCTCACCGGCCGCGCGCAGCAGCTTGCTGAAGGCCTGACGGTCGCCGAACTCGACGCCGTAGGAGTTGACGTTCTGGCCGAGCAGCGTGACCTCGATCGCGCCGTCCTCGACGAGCAGACGGATCTCGTTGAGGATGTCGCCGGGCCGACGGTCCTTCTCCTTGCCGCGCAGGCTCGGCACGATGCAGAACGTGCAGGTGTTGTTGCAGCCGACCGAGATGGACACCCAGCCGCTGTGCGCGGAGTCGCGCTTGGTGGGCAGTGTCGAGGGGAAGACCTCGAGCGCCTCGAGGATCTCGAGCTCAGCGTCGCCGTTGTGGCGTGCACGTTCCAGGAGCCCCGGCAGCGAGCCCATGTTGTGCGTGCCGAACACCACATCCACCCACGGCGCCTTGTCGAGCACGGCCTGCTGGTCCATCTGTGCGAGACAGCCGCCGACGGCGATCTGCATGCCCTGATGCTTGTCCTTGCGCGACTTCAGATGGCCGAGAGTGCCGTAGAGCTTGCCCGCCGCGTTGTCCCGTACCGCGCAGGTGTTGATGATCACGATGTCGGCGTCCTCGCCGGCACCCGCCGGGACGTACCCGGCGCTCTCCAGCGACCCGGAGAGACGCTCGGAGTCGTGCACGTTCATCTGGCAGCCGAAGGTGCGGACCTCGTAGGAGCGCCGGCGCCCATCGGCATCGATCGCGGCCGTGGAGGGCGCGATGATCGTCGGTTCGGAGGAGAGAGAAGACATGATCCTGCCATTCTACGATCCGCGGAGCGGGGCGGCTCAGCGCGGCACCGCCCCGCCGCCGTCAGTCCGAATCGACGAACCGCACGCCGCTTCTGCCGCTGCCGACCTCGCCCAGTGCGGTACGTGCCGCGTTCATGGCGACGGAGCCTGCGTACCCGCGTCGGGCGAGCTGGCCGAGCAGGCGTCGCAGCGCGGTGTCCGGCTCCAGACGGCTCATCCCGGATGCCTTGCTGCGGGCGAACTCGAGAGCGCGCTCCGCGTCGTCGTCGGGCAGTTCCTCCAACGCCTCATCGATGATGTCGCGGGGAATGCCGCGCTGCGACAGTGCCCGTGACAGCGCCACTCGCCCCTGGCCTTTGCGCTCGACGCCCGAGGTCACCAGCAGTGACGCCAGTGTCCGGTCATCGAGATAGCCCCGGGTCTGGAACTCGTCGAGGATCACCTCGATCGCCTCGCGATCGACGTGATTGTCGCGCAGGACCGTTCGGGCCTCGGAGACCGAGAGCTGCTTGGCCCGCAGCCGGCGGACCAGGCTCTCCTCACCACGCCGGCGCACCTCGTCGGCGTCCGGCTCGGCGTCGCCGCCGTCACTCGGACTCTCGTCGGCCGCGAACGCGTCGTGTCGCCTCGGACCGTCGGCCAGCACCGAACGCCAGAGGCCCTCGTCACCGGTGTGACGCGGCACCGCTCCCACCGGATCATCCTGCGATCCGGTCCCGCGCGCGCCGAAGAGGGGGATGACGGGGGCGAGGTGCTCCTCGCCCCCTGTCGGACGCGTCATGATCAGGCCGGACGACGCTCAGCGAGCTCGTCGGTCGGCGTCTCGGCGACCGCCTTCACACCGATGCCCAGCTTCTGCTTGATCTGGTTCTCGATGGCGATGGCGATGTCGTCGTTCTTGAGCAGGAAGTTGCGGGCGTTCTCCTTGCCCTGGCCGAGCTGGTCACCGTCGTAGGTGTACCAGGACCCGGACTTCTTCACGATGCCGTGCTCCACGCCGAAATCGATCAGGCTGCCCTCACGGGAGATGCCGACGCCGTACAGGATGTCGAACTCGGCCTGCTTGAAGGGCGGCGCCATCTTGTTCTTGACGACCTTGACGCGGGTGCGGTTTCCGACCGCCTCGGCACCGTCCTTCAGCGTCTCGATCCGGCGGATGTCGAGGCGCACCGACGCGTAGAACTTCAGCGCCTTACCTCCGGCAGTGGTCTCCGGCGAGCCGAAGAAGACGCCGATCTTCTCGCGCAGCTGGTTGATGAAGATGGCCGTGGTCTTGGTCTGGTTCAGTCCACCGGTCAGCTTTCGCAGCGCCTGCGACATGAGGCGAGCCTGCAGGCCGACGTGCGAATCGCCCATCTCGCCCTTGATCTCGGCCTCGGGAACCAGGGCAGCGACGGAGTCGATGACCACCAGATCGATCGCGCCGGAGCGGATCAGCATGTCGGCGATCTCCAGAGCCTGCTCGCCGGTGTCGGGCTGCGACACCAGCAGCTGATCGATGTCGACGCCGAGCTTGCGGGCGTACTCGGGGTCGAGTGCATGCTCGGCGTCGATGAACGCGGCGATGCCGCCCGCTCGCTGAGCGTTGGCGATGGCGTGCAGCGTGAGAGTGGTCTTACCGGAGGACTCGGGTCCGTAGATCTCGATAATGCGTCCGCGCGGAAGCCCTCCGATGCCGAGTGCGCTGTCCAGCGCGATCGATCCCGTCGAGATCACTTCGACGGGGGCGCGCTCATCGCTGCCCAGTCGCATGATCGAGCCCTTGCCGAACTGGCGCTCGATGTGCGCGAGTGCGGAATCCAGTGCCTTCTCGCGGTCGTCGGTTGATGGCATGACGTGCTCCTCTGTCTCTCGAAATGCTGCCGCCTGTAGGCTGTCGCGGCCCCTCCGGGATGGAGGAACTCTGCGACAAGGCGCATGGCCGGTGCCACATCCATCACCGTAGAGGCGGCCACCGACATCGCATTCGGAGAACCACGTTCTGTGGAGAGGGATCGCACCACGACCACTTGTGCAGAACGATACGCGCTCATCGAACACATCTTCGACGACACGCCGGGCGCGGGGTCGCCAGATTCGATCAGCTGCGGCGCGGCTCCATGCGTCCGACGCCGTAGCGGCGCTCGGCGGGCACGTCGACCTCATCGCACAGCGCCAGCCAGATCTCACGCGGGGCCACGCCGGCGTCCAGCGCATCGCTCGCGGTGCGCCCGAGCGCGCCGAGAACGAGATCCTGAGTCAACGACGTCGCCCGACCGCCGAACTCGTCTTCGACGGCGCGGAGGAACTCGCTTCGTCTCATATGCGCGTCGCGACGCTCAGTGCAGAGAGAGCTCGGGCTCGACCGAGGCGACCAGGTCGTCTGGCACCACGTCGGGGAAGCCGGTCAGCCCCTCGAGGACGGAGATGCGGTCGCCGACCTCGCGCATGATCGTGGAGATGGGGACGTCGAGTGCGTCGGCGACCGAGGCGAGGATCTCGCTGGACGCCTCCTTCTGCCCGCGCTCCACCTCACTGAGGTATCCGAGGGCGACGGATGCCTTGCTCGCGACCTGTCGGAGCGTGCGACCCTTCTGCAGGCGGAAGTCCCGCAGCACATCGCCGATCTCCTGTCTGACAAGGATCATCGGAACCCCCTCTCCTCGGTGCCACCCGGAGTCCCGTCCGAGTGGATCGCCAGTCTAACCCGACCGGGTGACGCTGAATCTACTGTTTCTCTCTGTGCTTCCGTTGTGAGATCTGTTGCGGTGGTCGTTCTGGTGTGTCGATTCTTGAGCACATCCCTATCAACCTTCGTGCTGGGCACGCTATTCCCGCACGGCCGAGAGAGCCAACGAGATCGCCGCGTCACGCGCCTGCATGCGGATCTCGTCACGCGATCCCGTCAGGATCAGGGCAGCGGAGCGCAGCCCGCGGGGAGTGCACACGCCGACGTGCACGGTGCCGACCGGCTGGCCGTCGGGTGAATCGGGTCCGGCGATCCCGGTCGTCGAGATGCCCACGTCGGCCGGGCGCCCGTCGACGGCGAGGGTCCGGCGCACGCCGTCGGCCATCTGCCTCGCGACCTCCGCATGAACGGGCCCGTGCTCCGCGAGTAGGTCGCCGTCCACACCCAGCAGGGCCTGTTTCAGCGGGGTCGCGTAGGCGACGACCGCGCCCAGGAGCACGGCGGAGGCGCCTGGCACCGTCACGATCTCCGCTGTCACCGCTCCCCCGGTGAGAGACTCTGCGACGCCGAGCGTCCAGCCGCGTTCCCGCGCGGCGGCGACCAATCGCTCTGCGTCGGTCACGCCGCGCTCCTGCGCCCCCGCACCTGCGCGACGACGTAGTCGATGCCGCTGGCGACCGTGAGCGCGAGCGCGAGGATCATCAGCACGAGCGTCGTGACCGTCCACGCCGTCATCCCGATCCAGACGTGCAGGGGAAGCAGCGCCCAGCCGAGGGCCACGGCCTGCACCACGGTCTTGATCTTGCCCATCCATGCGGCGGCCACGACCTGCTCGTGCACGATCGTGAAGCGGTGGATGGTGATGCCCCACTCCCTCAGCAGGATGATGACCACGATCCACCACGGAACCTCGCCCAGGATCGCGAGTCCGAGGAACCCCGCGCCGGTGAGCAGCTTGTCGGCGATCGGGTCCCACAGCTTGCCGAAGTCGCTGACGATGTCATATCGACGTGCGAGAAAGCCGTCGACCCAGTCGGTGGAGATCGCGAACACGAACAGCACGCCCGCGACCCAGCGCATGGCGAGGTCGGTCGCGCCCGCCGGCCCGGCGATCAGGAGCAGGACGAAGAAGACGATGGCCAGCGGGATGCGGGCGACCGTGATCGCGTTGGGCAGCTGCCTCGGAATCGCCATCAGTCGCGTCCCGTCAGGCCCCAGGCGTCCTCGTCGCCGTCGTCCTCGCTCTCGACGACGGGAAGGTCCTCGAACTGCTTCTCGACCGGGTCGTGCGCGTACCTGTCGGACTCCGCCGGTGCGGCCGCGGCCGGCTGGGCGGCCGGCGCGTCGTCACCGCGCAGCTTGGCCAGCACCGCAGGCAGCTGCTCGTTCGTGACGAGCACGTCGCGTGCTTTGGAACCTTCGGACGGGCCGACGATCTCGCGGGATTCGAGCAGGTCCATCAGGCGCCCCGCCTTGGCGAAGCCGACGCGCAGCTTGCGCTGCAGCATCGACGTCGAGCCGAACTGCGACGAGACGATCAGCTCGGCGGCCGCGAGCAGAAGCTCGAGGTCGTCGCCGATGTCCTCGTCGACCTCCTTCTTGCGCGCCTCGGCCGACTCCTGCACATCCGGCCGGTATTCCGGCCGGGCCTGCTGGGTCACGTGCTTCACGACCGACGCGATCTCGCTCTCGTCGACCCACGCGCCCTGAAGTCGGAACGGCTTGGACGAGCCCATCGGCGAGAACAGCGCGTCACCCTGCCCGATGAGCTTGTCGGCACCCGGTGCATCGAGGATCACGCGACTGTCGGTGACGCTCGTCACGGCGAACGCCAGACGCGATGGCACGTTGGCCTTGATGAGTCCGGTGACCACGTCGACGCTGGGGCGCTGGGTGGCGAGCACGAGGTGGATGCCCGAGGCACGAGCGAGCTGGGTGATGCGCACGATCGAGTCCTCGACATCGCGCGGGGCGACCATCATGAGGTCGGCGAGCTCGTCGACGACCACCAGGAGGTACGGATACGGCTTGAGCACCCGCTCGCTGCCGGCGGGCACCTCCACCTCGCCGGCGCGGACGGCACGGTTGAAATCGTCGATGTGACGGAAGCCGAACGACGCGAGGTCGTCGTACCGCATGTCCATCTCCTTCACCACCCACTGCAGCGCCTCGGCGGCCTTCTTCGGGTTCGTGATGATGGGGGTGATCAGGTGCGGCACGCCGGCATAGCTGGTCAGTTCCACGCGCTTGGGGTCGATGAGCACCATCCGCACGTCGGCGGGTCGGGCCCTCATCAGCAGGCTCGTGATCATGGAGTTCACGAAGCTCGACTTGCCCGAGCCGGTGGACCCGGCCACCAGCAGGTGCGGCATCTTGGCGAGGTTGGCGACGACGATGTTGCCGCCGACGTCCTTGCCGACGCCGATCGTGAGCGGGTGCGTGCTCTTCTGCGCCGCGGACGAGCGCAGGACGTCACCGAGGGCGACCGTCTCCTTGTCGACGTTCGGGATCTCGATGCCGATCGCGCTCTTGCCGGGGATGGGCGAGAGGATGCGCACGTCGTTGGAGGCCACCGCATACGCGAAGTTGTTGCTCAGCTGCAGGATCTTCTCGACCTTGACGCCGTGCCCGACCTCGACCTCGTACTGCGTGACCGTCGGGCCGCGCGAGAAGCCGGTGACCTTCGCGTCGACCTTGAACTGCTCGAGCACACTGGTGATCTGCTCGATCGTGCGATCCGTCGCATCCGAGCGGACCACGGGCGGCGGACCCGATTTGAGCACGCCGGGCGAGGGCAGGATGTAGGGCGCCGCGGGCGGCTGGGGCCCACTTGCTCCCGGGCCCGCGGTGCCGAAGCCGTCCAGGCCCGGAAGCTCACCGGTCGAGCCCTCGTCGTCGAGGAGCGCGGTGGTGTTCTGCTCGTCGAGCAGTCCCGTGAGGGCGCTGACATCGGTGAGGACCTCGGTGGCGGCGTCATAGGGCTGGTCGTCGACGATGACCGCCTGCTCGTACGCCGACTTCTTGCCCGGCTCCTCCAGCAGCGCCGTGAGCGCCTGCGAGTCGACGCCGTCGTCGGGGTCCTCCTCACGGCCGGTCTTGTTGCGGCGCCACCAGGGCAGCGCGTCGTCCTTCTCGTCGGCGTCCTGCGGGGACTCGTCCGCCGCCGCCTCCCGCACAGGCCGTTCGGCGCCGAACATCCACGCGTACAGGTCGCCGAGCCGCTCGCCGATGCGGTTGGGCGGGGTCTTGGTGAGGATCAGGATGCTGAGAGCTGCCAGCAGGCCCAGCACGATGTAGGCGACGACCGGCGTGAGGAAGGCCAGCGGTTCGCCGAGCATCCATCCGAAAAGGCCGCCCGCGGCGCTCAGCTCGGGCATCCCGTCCCGGGGCTGGGGTCGCGAGAGCACACCGAACTTGTCCACCGCTCCGGATGCGACGTGGCAGAAGCCGGCCATCGCGAGCGTGAAGAACCCGAACCCGATCCCGATGCGTCCGTTGTCGTGCACGGAGGCCGGATGGCGGAACAGCCATCCCGCCAGCAGGAGCAGGAGCACGGGCAGCACGAACGCCACGCGCCCGATCAGAAGACCCCAGGTGTAGGCGCTGATCATCTGCGCGACCTGCTCGCCGATGAAGAACCACTCCACCACGGCGCCGGCGCAGGCGAGCAGCACCAGCAGGAACGGGAAGCCGTCGCGTCGCTGGTCCTTCTCGAGCGCCTCGGGGCCGAACGCCCGGAACAGCCCACCGACCCCGTGCGCGAGGCCCAGCCACATCCGCGCGATCACCGGGGGCTTGTCGGCTTCGTCGACGTACTTCTTCGGCGCGGGCGCGGCCTTCGCGCTCGACCTCGGAGCCGTCTGCCGCTTCGGACGCGACGAGGGCGCGTCAGACGCGCGCTCAGACTTCGTGGTACTCCTGGCCATGCCCTCCACGGTACGGCCGTCGACCGACATCCGGCCGTAGTGACGCGGGTTTCCGCGGGATCACACCCGAATCGGCTATGCCTCGATGACGAGAGGAACGATCATGGGGCGGCGACGCAGCTTCTGGTTGACCCAGCGGCCGATCGTGCGGCGCACGATCTGCGAGAGCGCATGGTTGTCGCGCACTCCGTTGCCGGCGGCCTCCTTGAGTGCCGCGACGATCTTCGGCGCGACGTCGTCGAACACGCGATCGTCCTCCGCGACGCCGCGGGCATGGATCTCCGGGCCGGAGATGATGCGGCCGGTGGCGGAGTCGACGACCACGATGACGGAGACGAAGCCCTCTTCTCCGAGGATGCGGCGATCCTTCAGGTCGGCATCAGTGATCCCGCCCACCGTCGAGCCGTCGACGTAGACGAAGCCGATGTCGAGCTGGCCCGCGACCGCGGCCTCGCCGTCGCGAAGGTCGATCACCGTGCCGTTGGATGCGATCAGCGTGCGCTCCGGATCGATTCCGGTGTCCTGGGCGAGCTTGGCGTTCGCCATCAGGTGACGGTACTCCCCGTGCACGGGGAGGACGTTCTTCGGCTTGAGGATGTTGTAGCAGTAGATCAGCTCGCCCGCTGCGGCGTGCCCGGAGACATGCACGCGCGCATTGGCCTTGTGCACGACGTTGGCGCCGAGCTTGGTCAGCCCGTCGATCACGCGGTACACCGCGTTCTCGTTGCCCGGGATCAGGCTCGAGGCGAGGATGACCGTGTCGCCCTCCCCGGGCTCGATGGCATGGTCGAGGTTGGCCATACGGCTCAGCACGGCCATCGGCTCGCCCTGCGAGCCGGTGGACATGTACACGATCCTGTCGTCGGGCAGGTCACGCGCCTTCTTGTAGTCGATCAGGACGTTCTCGGGGACGTTCAGATAGCCCAGCTGCTCGGCGATCGTCATGTTCCGCACCATGCTGCGGCCCAGGAAGGCGACCCGTCGTCCGTGTGCGTGCGCGGCATCGATCACCTGCTGCACCCGGTGCACATGGCTGGAGAAGCTGGCCACGATCACGCGTCGCGGCGCCTTGCCGATCACCTGGTCGAGCACGGGGCCGATCGAGCGCTCGGTCGGCGTGAACCCCGGCACGTCGGCATTGGTGGAGTCCACGAGAAAGAGGTCGACGCCCTCCTCGCCCAGGCGCGCGAAGGCGCGAAGATCGGTGATGCGGCCGTCCAGCGGAAGCTGGTCCATCTTGAAGTCGCCGGTGGCGAGCACCAGGCCCGCCGGCGTGCGGATGGCGACGGCGAGGGCATCCGGGATGGAATGGTTGACCGCGATGAACTCGAGGTCGAACGGGCCCACCCTCTCCTGCTGCCCCTCCTTCACCGTGAGCGTGAAGGGCCTGATGCGGTGCTCCTTGAGTTTCGCCTCGACGAGCGCGAGCGTGAGGCCCGACCCGATCAGCGGGATGTCGCCCTTCAGCCGGAGCAGGTAGGGCACCGCCCCGATGTGGTCTTCGTGCCCGTGGGTGAGCACGATCCCGACGATGTCGTCGAGGCGGTCCTTGATCGGCTCGAAGTCGGGCAGGATCAGATCGACGCCCGGCTGGTGCTCCTCGGGGAAGAGCACGCCGCAGTCGACGACGAGGATCTTGCCGTCGAACTCGAAGATGGTCATATTGCGACCGACCTCGCCGAGACCGCCGAGCGGTGTCACGCGGAGCGTGCCCGATGCGAGCGGTCCGGGGGCGGCGATGGGGATGGACATGGCGTCTCCTCAGTCGGACACGGCGTGCCCGTTCGTTGCAGTTTCAGCGCGCGACGGCGCTCATCGTGTGGTGCCGTGCACCTTAGGCAGTGCACCGCCGGCTGCGGCGTTGCGGTCGGGTCGGAAGTTCGAGAAATCGGCGCCGGGGACGTCCGAGACGAGAGCGAGCTCGTCCTCGATGATCGCGGCCTCCCACTCCTCCGGCCCGACGAGCGGCAGCCGCACGCGCGGGCTGCCGATCCGGCCGAGGCCGTGCAGGATGTACTTGGCCGAGACGGTTCCCGGCACGTGGGTCATCACCGCGCGCACGAGAGGCTCCAGGCGCTGGTGCTCGGCGGTGGCGGTTCTCAGGTCCCCCCGGTTCACGGCGTCCACGATCGTGCGGTACGGCGCGGAGGTGATGTTCGCCGTGACGCCGATCATGCCCGTCGCCCCGATCGCCAGGTGCGGCAGCACGTTCGAGTCGTCGCCGGAGAAGTACATCAGGTCGGTCTGATTCAGCACCCGGCTGACCTCGGAGAAGTCGCCCTTGGCATCCTTCACCGCGAGGATGTTGGGGTGCTTGCCGAGACGGAGGATCGTCTCGTACCTGATCGGCACGCCGGTGCGGCCGGGGATGTCGTAGAGGATGACCGGCAGGTCGGTGGCGTCCGCGACGAGGCGGAAGTGCGTCAGGATGCCGGCCTGGGTGGGCTTGTTGTAGTACGGCGTGACGATCATGATGCCGTCCGCGCCGGCCTTCTCGCTCGCCTTGTACAGCTCGATGGCGTGGGCGGTCTCGTTCGACCCTCCGCCCGTGATGATCTTCGCGCGTCCGGCGGAGACGTCTTTGCCGACCTCGACGAGTCGGAGCTTCTCGTCGTCCGTCAGCGTCGACGTCTCACCTGTGGTGCCGGTGACGACGATGCCATCGGCGCCGTCGCTGATGACGCGGTCCATGTGCTTCTCGACGGCGGGCCAGTCCACTTCACCGTCGGCGGTCATGGGGGTGACCAGCGCGACGAGAACCTGTCCGAAGGGATTGTCCGAGTGCGTCATGCACTCAGGTTATCGCGTCGGCCCGGCATCCATGTCGACGCGGGGACGGCGCGACGCCGCTCAGACCCGGCCCCGTCTGGCGACGGATGAGGTCAGCGAGCTCGGCAGCAGACGCGACAGCGCGACGATGACCTTGTACCGGAGCGAAGGTATCGAGACCGACCGACCCCGCGCGGCGTCGCGAAGCCCCTCGCGCACGACGTCGCGGGCGTCGAGCCACATGATCCCGGGCACACCCTCCTGCCCTGCAGGCAGACCCATCCTGGCGTGGAAGCTCGTGTGGGTGAAGCCGGGGCACACGGCCGTGACCGTGACGCCGTCGCGAGCGTATTCGGCGTTCGCCCACCGGCTGAAGCCGATCAGCCAGGCTTTGCACGCCGAGTAGGTCGATCGCGAGATGAAGCCGGCGACGGACGCCACGTTCACGATGCGACCGCCGCGTCCGCGCATCGCGCCCAGTGCGGCGTGCATGAGCCGCATGGACGCCTCGACGTGCACACGCAGGTGGCGCACCTCGTCATCGATGTCGTTATCGGCGAAGTGCAGGGGCAGGCCGAAGCCGGCGTTGTTGACCAGCAGGTCGATCGGGTCGTCGCGGTCGGAGACCCGCTTCGCGACCCTGCTCACATCGGCCTCGACGGCGAGATCGGCGACGATCACCTCCACCGCCACCCCGTGCGCATCGCGCAGCTGGGCGGCGAGTTCCTCGAGCGCATCGGCGGTGCGCGCCACCAGGACGAGATCGGCACGACGCGCGGCGAGCTGACGGGCGAACTCGGCGCCCAGCCCGGCGCTGGCTCCCGTGATCAGGGCGGTGGGCATCAGCGCTCGTATCCCAGGAAGCGGTAGCGGATGCCGGTGCGCGAGGTCTGCCATTCACCCTCGTCGACCAGCCTCCAGCCGCCCCTCGGCGGGGCGAAGGCGTCGCCGTCGACCTGCAGGTCGAGCTCGGTGACCTCCAGACGATCGGCCTGGCCGATCACCTGCCGGAAGATGTCCGAGCCGCCGATGATCCAGACGCGGTCCCTGCCGCGCACGGCCTCGGCGATGTCCGCCGCGCGACGCGCGCCCGCGGCGCTCCAGTCCTGCTGCCGGGTGATGACGATGTTCTCGCGGCCGGACAGGGGCTTGAACCTCTCGGGCAGCGAATCCCAGGTGCGCCGGCCCATGATCACGGGCGCGCCCAGCGTCACCTCCTTGAAGTGGGCGAGGTCCTCGGGCACATGCCAGGGCATGGTGCCGGACGCGCCGATCACGCCGTCGTGCGCCTCGGCCCAGACGAGGCCGACCCAGGTCATACCGCGACCGCCCCTCGGATGGCCGGGTGATGCCGGTAGCCCTCGATCGCGAAGTCCTCGTAGTCGTAGTCGAAGATCGACTCGGGAGTGCGCACTATGCGCAGAGTCGGATGCGGGTACGGATCGCGGGTGAGCTGCTCGCGGACCTGATCCACGTGATTGTCGTAGATATGGCAGTCGCCACCGGTCCAGACGAACTCGCCGGGCTCAAGACCGGTCTGCTGGGCGACCATCATCGTCAGCAGCGCGTACGAGGCGATGTTGAACGGCACGCCGAGGAAGAGGTCGGCGCTGCGCTGGTAGAGCTGGCACGACAGCCGTCCGTCCGCGACGTAGAACTGGAACAGTGCGTGGCAGGGCGCCAGTGCCATGTGCGGGATGTCGGCCGGGTTCCACGCCGAGACGATCAGGCGCCGGGAGTCGGGATCCGCACGGATCCCGTCGATCACCTGCGTGAGCTGGTCGATGCTCTCACCGCCCGGCGTCGGCCACGATCTCCACTGCACGCCGTACACCGGGCCCAGCTCGCCGTCGCCGTCGGCCCATTCGTCCCAGATCGTCACGCCGTTCTCCTGCAGCCAGCGCACATTCGATTCGCCCCGCAGGAACCAGAGCAGCTCGTAGGCGATCGACTTGAAGTGGACGCGCTTGGTGGTCACGAGCGGGAACGACTCCGCCAGGTCGAAGCGGATCTGGCGGCCGAACACGCTGGTGGTCCCGGTGCCGGTGCGGTCGTCCTTGTGCGTCCCATGCTCGAGCACGTCGCGGAGCAGGTCTTCGTATGGCGTGGGAACGGCGGCGCTCATGCCTGCAAGGATACCGGCGGGCAGGACATCCCGGGGTGCGTCATCGGGCGTCACATCCCCGCCCGCCCGCCGGCTCCCGATCTATCGTTGTGGCGTGCCGCTCGCCTCCGCGCTGATCTCGGTGGCGGCCCTCGTAGGGGTCGCCGTTCTCGTCGGCGTGCTCTGGCGAGTCCGGGACGGACGGCGCCGGCACGGCACCGGCGCCCTCGACCTCGCTGAGCTCGGCGTCCGCCCGGGCCGGGTAGCGCTGGTGCAGTTCACCACCGAGACCTGCGCACGGTGCCCTCAGGTGCGGCGGATGCTGCAGGGCCTGGCATCCGCGCTCGCTGCCGTCGACCTCGTCGAGGTCGACCTGACCCACCGCCCGGATCTCGCCCGGCGCCACCACGTGCTCAGCACGCCGACCACCTTCCTCGTCGATGCGGACGCGACCCTGTTCGCCCGCTTCAACGGCGTGCCGCGCCGGGTCGACGTGGAGGCGGCGCTGAGCGACCTTCCCGCCCTCCAGGAGACACCATGACCCCGCCCGCAACCGGCATCGACCCGCGTGCACCGCGATTCGCCGCCTGGATCACATCCGCGCTGCTGCTCGCGGCCACCTTCCTGGGCCTGACCGGTCTGGGCAGCGGCACGATCACGGCGGCCTTCGTCCTCACCGCCGTGATCGCCGTGCTCTTCCTGTGGTCCGTGCTCTCTCCCGCCACCGCGCCGTGGGGTCTGCTCTTCCGGCGCGTCGTGCGGCCCCGTCTCGCTCCTCCTGCCGATCTTGAGGATCCGCGTCCGCCGCGCTTCGCCCAGGGTGTCGGCCTGCTGGTGGTCGGCGCCGGACTCGTGCTGCATCTGGCCGGCGTCGCGCCGGCTCTGCCGATCGCCACGGCCACCGCGTTCCTCGCCGCGTTCCTCAACGCCGCGTTCGGCTTCTGCCTGGGGTGCCAGCTGTACCTTCTGCTGCAGCGCGCCGGCATTCTCGGGCGCGGTCCGCGCGCCGTCTGAACCGGTACCGCACCGGCGCGCGCATCGGTAGGCTTGCGGAGCGACGCGACCCCGCGGCGCCACCACGAGATGCGACCCCCTGGAGGAGTCATGCCCGTCACCAGCGAAGCCGCCGCCACCTGGACCGGATCCTTGATGGAGGGATCGGGAACCGTCGGGTTCTCCTCCTCCGGCCTGGGCACGTTCCCCCTCGACTGGAAGGCGCGCGCCGAGGGCTCGGATACGACGACCACGCCCGAGGAGCTCATCGCCGCCGCGCACGCGTCCTGCTTCAGCATGGCGCTCTCGCACGCGCTGAGCGAGAACGGCACCCCGCCAGAACGTGTGAACACGTCGGCGTCCGTGACCTTCAAGCCCGGCACCGGCATCACCGGCAGCCACCTGAACGTCAACGCGACCGTCCCCGGTATCACCGCGGAGAAGTTCCAGGAGATCGCCGAGGGCGCCAAGTCCGGCTGCCCGGTGTCGCAGGCACTGGCGGGCATCGAGATCACGCTCGAAGCCAGCCTGGCCTGACCGCACGAGCACAGCGCCAGGACGTCAGGGACGGATGCGAGCGAGGCGGATGGCCTCGCGGATGCTCCCCCTGGCGTCCTTGCGGCGTCCGGCCGCATCCTGCACGACACCCAGCCGGTAACGGGCGCGCCAGTCCCCGTCATCGTCCTGCGCGGCGGCGGTGTACCGGGCGACCAACGGCTCGACGTCCTCCCGTCGCAGCCTGCCGCTCGGCGTCAGCTCCGCCGGCGCCTCCGGCATCCCGCCCTCGCCGTCCAGGACGCGCCCCAGGCGGTCCGCCGCGAATCCGAAGACCAGTTCGCGCACGAGAGCCCAGGCTCCGATCGGGGCGATGACGATCAGCGCCACTCCCATGCCGATCGACACCGGCGAGCCGACCTGGAAGAACATCACCGCGAGCCGTGCCGCCACGGCGATGTACAGGAAGAGCGCGGCGCCCATCACGGCGACGCCGATGCGCGAGCTCATGCCCGCAGTCCGATCCCGATGTCGATGATGTTCTCCAGCCCCACGACGATCCCCCGCGCGTCACGCGCGAACGGCAGGGCCAGGCGGATGCCCGGAGCATACGCCGCCGCGGAATCGATCGTGTCGTGCACGATCGAGAGCGACTCCCCCGCCCCGGAGAGGATCGCCTCCTGACGGGCGATGACGCCGGGGCGCCGGAGGGAGTGCACGGGGATGCCCCCGACCTGCTGGCCCCGGGCGCGCTGGTCGACGTGCGGCGCCCGGAAGGGACCCTGCTGCTCGCGGGCCTCGGCCATCAGCTCTGCGGTGCGCACGGCGGTGCCGCTGGGTGAGTCGATCTTCGTGTCGCGATGCGACTCGACGATCTCGGCGAACGGGAAGAACGGTGCGGCCGCGGCCGCGAGGGCGGTGCCCAGGGCCGAGCCCAGCGAGAAGTTCGGGATGAAGACGACCCCGCTCTGCGCCGATGTCGCCAGCGGGCGCACCAGCGAGATGCGCTCCTGCGACCAGCCGGAGGTGCCGACGAGGATGCCGATGCCGCGCTCGAGCGCGGCTCGCACCACGTCGATGCTTACGGCGGGCGTGGAGGCGTCGACGATCAGGTCGGCGCCGTCGAGCTCGTCAAGCTCGCTCGACGAGCCGAGCACGTTGCGCACCGCGAAGCCGTCCAGTTCGTCGATCACCTCGTGGATGATGCGGCCGAGTTTTCCTGATCCGCCGACGAGGGCAACCTGAGTCGTCATGATCCCAGTCTAGATTCGCGCCGGAGCGGCCCCCGCCGCGTGACGGCGCCGCCGTCGGCCATCAGACCGACGCGCCCTCCGGCAGGCCGGTGCGCAGCTCCATCGGCAGATGCCCGAGGTCGTTGTGGCTGAGCAGCGTCCACGGGCGACCCTGCTTCTGGGCGATCACGCTCAGACCGCAGTGCGCCTGGTTCAGCGTCATCCAGCGCCAGTCCGGCGCGCCCAGGACCTCGCGTACGAACCAGGAGATCACGAAGTTGTGGGTGATGAGGACCTCGTGCACGTCGCCGTTGCGACGTCGGAGGAACTCCCCCACGGCATCGCTCATCTGCGCCGATCCCGCCTCGATCTCGGCATCCGTCACCGACCCGAAGAACGGCTCGTAGGCCGCCGGGGTGTCCTCGCTCATGCCGCTCGGCACGCAGTCGAACAGGAGCGCGGAGGGTACGGGGTCGACGGCGGGCAGGCGGGCGGCGATGGCCCGGGCCGTCTCGGCCGCGCGCAGCAGCGGCGAGTGCCAGACGGCGTCCAGCGGGAGCCCGGACAGACGGTCCGCGATCAGCTCGGCCTGCCGTTGACCGCGGGGGGAGAGGGGTCCGTCGTCGACGCCGTGCTCGGCGTCCTGATGTTCACCGTGTCTGACCAGATATATGTAGTGCGTCACAACCCTGCTCGCTTCATCGCCACCGCATGGGGCCATTCCAGTTTAGGTCACGCGGTCGACGCCGGAGCCCCGAGAACGAGAACGCGTGTCAGTCGCTGGCGCGGGCGAGTTCGGCGACCTGCGTGCGCGAGAGCGTGACTCCGGCCCCCTGCATCAGCTCTTCGACGTGGTCGGGGGCGAAGGCGTTCACGATCGGCGCGACGACGGTGCGCTGCGCGAGCAGCCACGCGATCGACACGGCTGCGACGGGCGCGGACAGCTCGGAGGAGATCTGGTCCAGCACGCGCAGCACCTTGATCCCGCGGCGGTTCAAGTGCGACCGCATCTGCTGGCCGCGCACGCCGACCGCCGACGACTTGCTGCGGTGCCTGCCGGACAGGAACCCGTGCTCCAGTGCGTGCGACGGGGTCACGGCGAGATTCTGCGCCGCGGCCACCAGGCGCAGGTCGCCTTCGAAGGCCTCGCGACGGACGAGGTTGTACGGCTCGTCGAGCGCCTCGAGTCGGGGGTATCCGGCGGACGCGAGGATGCGCGCCTCGACCAGGCGCTCGGGCGCGAAGCGGAAGCCGCCCACCGCCGAGATCTTGCCCGCCTCTCGCAGCCATTCGGCGGTGGCCAGCGTGTCCTCGAGGTTCGTCGTGTCGTCTAGCGAGGCATCGAGGTAGAGCACGTCTATGCGCTCGGCGCTCAGCCGCGTGAGCGATCCCTCGACGGCGCGCACGAGATTGACCGACCCGAGGCCGGGGTTGTCGGCGTGCGAACCGACGCGCACGCTCAGCACGACCCGGTCGCGGTGGCCGCGTGATCGCAGCCACTGTCCGATGATGTACTCGCTGCGCCCACCGGAGAATCCGTCTGCGGTGTGGATCGCGTTGCCGCCGAACTCGATGTAGCGGTCCAGGAGCTCGTGACTCGTCTGCTGGTCGACGTTCCACCCGAACTCCGCCGCACCGAGCATGAGCGGGAAGATCGAGAATCCGGTCTCGCCCAGGGGCACCCGGACGACCTCGCCCACGCCGGGGCCGACCACCGGGATCGGCGCGGACGGGTGCGCCTCGAGCTCGTCGTCCGCGCGCGAGGACTGCTCGGCCGCCCCGACGCCGAATAGCCTCATCTCTCACCCCCGCGGATCATCGATCCGTGTCTGGCACGCACCCCCCGGCACGTACTTCGAGAGTAGGCGACGAAATCGCACCCGACAGCCACGATGACCGCGCCGCCGGGAAGTTCACATAACGTTTCGGACACGACGAAGCCCGGACTCGAGCGCGATGGCGCGCGAGCCCGGGCCGGATCGCGGATGCCGGCTCACCGGCATCCGCGTGGATCACGCCTCGGCGGTCTCCGCGGGGGTCTCCTCCTCGGCCGGAGCGTCGTCGAGCACGGGCTCGAGGGACAGCTTGCCGCGGTCGTCGATCTTGGTGATGCGCACGAGGAGCTTCTGGCCGACCGAGAGCACGTCATCGACGTTCTCGACCCGCTTGCCACCGGCGAGCTTGCGCACCTCGGTGACGTGCAGCAGACCGTCCTTGCCGGGCAGCAGCGAGATGAAGGCACCGAAGGTGGCGATCTTCACCACGGTGCCGAGGAACTGCTCGCCGACCTCCGGGTTGGTGGGGTTGGCGATCGCGTTCACCTGGGCCCGGGCGGCCTCGGCCGACGGGCCGTCGGTCGCGCCGATGTAGACGGTGCCGTCCTCCTCGATGGAGATCTGCGCGCCGGTCTCGTCCTGGATTGCGTTGATCGTCTTGCCCTTCGGGCCGATCAGCTCGCCGATCTTGTCCACCGGGATCTGCACGCTGATCACGCGCGGTGCGGTCGGTGCCATCTCGTCGGGTGCGTCGATCGCGGCGTTCAGAACGTTGAGGATCGTCAGGCGCGCGTCGCGAGCCTGGGTCAGCGCACCACCGAGCACGGACGACGGGATGCCGTCGAGCTTGGTGTCCAGCTGGATCGCGGTGATGAACTCACTGGTGCCGGCGACCTTGAAGTCCATGTCCCCCAGGGCGTCCTCGGCACCGAGGATGTCGGTCAGAGCCGCGTAGCGGGTCTCGCCGTCGACCTCGTCGGTGACCAGGCCCATCGCGATGCCGGCAACGGGCGCGCGCAGCGGCACACCGGCGTTCAGCAGCGACAGGGTCGAGGCGCAGACCGAGCCCATCGACGTCGAACCGTTGGAGCCGAGAGCCTCGGACACCTGGCGGATCGCGTAGGGGAACTCCTCACGGCTGGGCAGCACCGGCACGAGTGCGCGCTCGGCGAGGAAGCCGTGCCCGATCTCGCGACGCTTCGGCGACCCGACGCGTCCGGTCTCACCGGTCGAGTAGGGCGGGAAGTTGTAGTGGTGCATGTAGCGCTTGCTGGTCGTGGGCGACAGCGAGTCGATCTGCTGCTCCATCTTGAGCATGTTCAGCGTGGTGACGCCCATGATCTGGGTCTCGCCGCGCTGGAAGATGGCCGAGCCGTGCACGCGCGGGATGACCTGCACCTCGGCGTCCAGCGGACGGATGTCGGCGGCACCGCGGCCGTCCATGCGCACGCCCTCCGAGAGGATGCGACCGCGGACGATGCCCTTGGTGACCGACTTGTAGGCGCCGGAGACCTCACCCGCGGCGGATGCCGGAAGGGTTCCCGCCTCGATGGCGGCGGCGACCTCGGCCTTGACGCGGTCCTTGACCTCGTCGTCGGCGCTCTGCCGCTCCTGCTTGTCGGCGATCTGGTAGACCTTCTCGAGGTCGGCGGTCGCCGAGGCTGCGACGAAGTCGTAGGTCGCCTGCTCGTACGCGGGGAAGACCGGGTAGACGCCGGGCTCCTTCGACGAGTGCGCCGCCATCTCGGCCTGAGCCTCGACGAGCTGCTTCAGGAACGGCTTGGCCGCCTCGAGTCCGCCCGCGACGACCTCTTCGCTCGGCTTGACGGCGCCGGCCTTGATGAGGTTCCAGCTGTTCTCGGTGGCCTCGGCCTCGACCATCATGATCGCGACGTCTTCGGAGCCATCGGCCTTCTTGACCACGCGACCGGCGACCATGAGGTCGAACACGGCCTCTTCGACCTGGGCCTGGTTCGGGAACGCGACCCACTGGTCGGCGTGCTCGCCCTGGCCGGGGATGAGCGCCAGGCGGACGCCGGCGATCGGGCCCGAGAAGGGCAGACCGGAGATCTGGGTGGACGCGGATGCCGCGTTGATCGCCAGCGCGTCGTAGTACTCGCCGGGTGCGATCGAGAGGACCGTGATGACGATCTGGACCTCGTTGCGCAGACCGTCCACGAACGACGGGCGCAGCGGACGGTCGATCAGACGGCAGACGAGGATCGCCTCGGTGGAGGGACGGCCCTCACGGCGGAAGAACGAGCCGGGGATCTTGCCGGCGGCGTAGGAGCGCTCCTCGACGTCGACCGTCAGCGGGAAGAAGTCGAAGCCCTCGCGCGGGTGCTTTCCTGCGCTGGTGGCCGACAGGAGCATGGTCTCGTCGTCAAGGTATGCCGCGACGGAGCCCTGCGCCTGCTGGGCGAGGCGACCGGTCTCGAAGCGGACGGTGCGGGTGCCGAAGCGGCCGTTGTCGAGAACGGCCTCGGCGGCGGTGATTTCAGGACCTTCCAAGAGGTCTCTCCTTCTTTGTTTAGGCTCGCACGCCCGTGTGGCGCGCGAGTTCTCGCGAAGGAGCGGATGCGGGCAGATATAAGCGCGCGGGCAATCCCGCGAATCTCGCCTGCGCTGGCCACCAGTAGAAGACCACCCGGCGCCGTGTGCGACGAGGAACCCACCACAGGGGACCAGCTTCTCAGCCGACCGCTCCGTGCTCGACCCGTCCGGGCCGAGCGTGTATGCAGTTGACGGATGCCACAGGCATCCTCTTCCAGCCTAGCAGTGCGCATCACCCGACGGGATCCCGCACGAGCGCACCGTCGCGATCGATGTGGACGTACGCGGCATGCTCGGCGACGCGGCCGTCGCCGGCGGCGCGCTTCGGCCGCGCCCGCTAGGCTGGCGGCATGAGCGATGACAAGGCAGTCTCCTCCGAGGAGATGAAGCGCAAGTTCCGAGAAGCGCTCGACAAGAAGAACGCGCAGCAGCGCGGCGGCGAGGCACACCTCGACGGCGACTCCGCGGTGCACTCGACGCACGCACCGCAGATGAAGCGCGAGTTCCGACGCAAGAGCGGCTGACCTGCAGCGAGGGGAGCCGACGTCGCGCCGTCTCCCCTCGCTCCCTTCTCCCCCGGTCAGCGGTCCAGGAGCCGTGCCCGCGCGCGATCCTGCTTGGCCGCCATCTCCGCCACCGCCGCATCGTTCAGCTCCTGCACGTCGGCGGCACGCCGACCATCCGACATGCCGTGGTCGTCGACTCCGTCGAGCGTCGACTCGTCGAACGGGAGCTCACCGCGCAGCACGCTGCGCACACGGTCTCGGTCGATCTGCCGAGTCCACGTGCCGATCAGCAGCGTCGCGACGGCGTTGCCGGTGAAGTTGGTCAACGCACGCCCCTCCGACATGAACCGGTCGATGCCGACGATGACGCCGACGCCGTCGACGAGATCGGGCCGGTACGCCTGCAGCCCTCCGGCGAGTGTCGCCAGGCCCGCCCCGGTGACGCCCGCCGCGCCCTTGCTGGCGATGATCATGAAGACCAGCAGGCCGATCTGCTCGCCGATGCTCATCGGCTGCCCCATGGCCGTGGCGATGAACAGCGAGGCCATGGTGAGGTAGATCGCCGTGCCGTCCAGATTGAACGAGTACCCGGTCGGCACCGTGATGCCGACCAGGGGCTTGGAGACGCCGACGTGCTCCATCTTGGCGATCAGCCTGGGCAGCGCCGACTCCGAGGAGGACGTGCCGACGATGAGCAGGTACTCGCGACCCAGGTACTTCATCAGGCTGAAGATGCTGACCCGCGTGACCACCCACAGCAGCGTCCCCAGCACGACGACCATGAACAGGATGCACGTGATGTAGAACGCGAGCATGAGGATCCCCAGGCTCCAGATGGCGGCCACGCCGGTCTTGCCGACCACGGCGGCGATGGCGCCGAACGCACCGACGGGAGCCAGCCAGAGGATCATGCCGAGGATGCGGAAGACCAGCTTCTGCAGGTGCTTGACCGCCTCCATGATGGGAGCGCCCCGCTCCCCGAGACCCTGCAGCGCGAACCCGGCCAGCAGCGCGATGAACAGCACCTGCAGCACGCTCTCCCCGGTGAAGGCGGAGAAGAAGGTGGTCGGGATGATTCCGAGGATGAACTCGTGAGTGCCGGTGGCCTCGCCCTCGACCTCGTAGCTCGCGGCGGACATGTCCAGTCCCTCGCCGGGGTGGATGATGTTGCCGACCACCAGGCCGATCGCCAGGGCGAACGTGGACATGACCATGAAGTAGATCAGTGCGCCGCCGCCGATCTTGCCGACGGTCGCGGCCTTGGCGATGGAGCCGACGCCCACGACGATCGTGCAGAAGATGATCGGCGCGATCATCATCTTGATCAGCGACACGAACCCCTTGCCGACGGGTTCGAGCGCCTGTCCCGCCTCGGGCCAGATCAGCCCGACCGCGATGCCGAGCCCGACGGCGATGATCACCGACACATAGAGCCACGTGTGCCGGTCCCAGGGGCGCCTGCCCCGCCGCGGATGGAACCTCGGAAGCGTGAATCCGGTCGTGATGGCCATGTGTCCTCCTCGATCATGAACGTCGTCGTCTCATGCCCGGAGGCATCCGCGCCTCCGGTCACCCCACCGTCGCGGACTTCACACCGGGACACGATTTGTGGTCGTATTGGTCACGATCGGAAGGCGACGCGAGGGAGGCGGGATGCTCGGCGGCTCTCGCCCGCGCAGTGCGGCCTCGCGCGTGTTCCTCGTCGTCCTCGGCGCCTCCGTGCTGATCGCGGGGCTCGTGACGGCGTTCCTGGTGATCGAGACGCAGCGCGCCGTGCGCGTCGAGGCGGAGCGGGTCACCGCCACGACGGCGTCGACCATCGCCCTCGCGCCGGATGTGCGCTCCGCGCTCGCCGGCGCCGACACCGCCGCGGCGACGCGTGTGCTGGAGCCCTTCGCCCTGGACGTGCTCGACGAGGCCTCGCTGGATTTCGTCACCATCATGACGATCGACGGCGTGCGCATCACGCATCCGGACCCGAGCGAGATCGGCGAGCGCTACCTCGGCACCGTCCCGGACGCGATCCACCCGCACACGGAGGTCTTCACGGGCACCCTGGGCCCGTCTGTGCGCACGATCGTGCCCGTGCTCGATGATGCGGGTGCCCATGTCGGCTGGGTCGCCGCAGGTGTCACCACGGAATCCATCTCCGAGACGCTGCTGCGCCGTCTGCCGCTCTCTTTCGCGATCACCGCGGTGCTCGTCGCGGTGGGCGCCTTCGGCGCGTGGCTCGCGCGGCGCGTCACGCGCCGCATCACCGGGGATCTGCCTCCGGGGCAGGTGCGCGATGCCGTGTCGTCGTACGAGTCGATCCGCACGCTGGGCGAGGCGCTGCGGGCGCAGACGCACGAGCACGGGAACCGGATGCACACCGCGGTCGCCCTGCTGGAGCTCGGCCGCACCGAGGAGGCGGTCGGGATCCTCACAGAGACGTCTCGGCAGAGCCAGTCCCTCGTCGACCAGGTGACGGCGCGCCGGCACGGCGATCCCGCCGTCGGCGCTCTGCTGCTCGGAAAGGCCTCCCAGGCGAAGGAGCGCGGCATCGACTGGCGGGTGAGGATCGAGCCCGGTGCGCCTCGCTCGGGGCTCTCGGCGGTCGACAGCGTGGCGGTGCTCGGCAATCTCATCGACAACGCGATGGACGCCGCGAGCGCGGCGCCGGAGCGCTGGGTCGAGGTGGTGCTTCGCTCGTCGAGCCCGGATGCTCTCGTGGTCGAGGTCTCGGACAGCGGCGAGGGCGTGCCCCCGGAGCTGCGCGAGAGCGTCTTCCAGCACGGCTACTCCACGAAGCCCGCCGGGGTCGAAGGCCGCGGCGTCGGTCTCGCCCTGGTCCGCTCCGTCGTCGCAGAGGCGCGCGGGACGGTCGAGATCCTCGATGATCCGACCACCTTCCGCGTGACCCTGCCCGCCGCATCGGCGCGGAGGCGAGCATGATCCGCACGCTGATCGTCGATGACGATCCGCTGACCCTCGAGCTGCATCGCACCTATCTGGATCGCCTCGAGGGCTTCGTCGTGTCCGGCGAATGCGCCGGCGCTCGCGCAGCGGCATCCGCCGTCCTGGAGAAGCCCGGACCGGGATCCTTCGATCTCGTGCTGCTCGACATCACCATGCCGGACGGCTCTGGCGTCGACGTCCTGCGCGCGCTGCGCGCGAAAGCCGCGGCAGTGGATGTGATCGCGATCACCGGCGTCCGGGATGCGGAGACCGTGCGTCAGATGGCCGCACTCGGCGTGTTCCAGTACCTGGTCAAACCCTTTCCCTTCGCCGTGTTCCGCGAGCGTCTCCTGGCGTACCGCACGCATCGCGAGCAGGCCGGCGCCACCGACGGCGAGGCGACGCAGGCCGAGATCGACGCGCTCCTGGGGCGCACCACCGGCCGCATCAGCATCCCCAAGGGGCTGTCGGCGGACTCCCTCGACCGCGTGGTCGCGGCGATCCGCGCCGCCGGAGCCCTGTCGGCGAGGGAAGCCGCCGAGAGGCTGGGGATGTCACGCGTGGCCGTGCGGCGCTATCTCGAGCACCTCGCGGCGGATGGGGTGGTCAGCCGCGAGGGCCGATACGGCGCCCGCGGCCGCCCCGAGACCGAGTACCGCTGGATCCGCCCCAGCGGCTGAGTCCGCTCACTCCCCCGCGAGACCCCCGAGCAGGTGGCCGAAGGACTTCCCCTTGCCGAGGTAGGTGTCGGGGTCGAACGGGTCGGACGCGACGGAAGCCTCTCTGCGCGCCATCGCCTCGGCCAGCTCGCGCGCACCGCGCTCGACCCGAGCGCTGAGCGGTGCGACCTCGTCGGCGTTGGCGCCCCAGTCACTGGAAGCCGCGAACACGCCCGTGGACACCGGCTCGGCGTGCAGGTAGGTGAACAGCGGCCGGATGGCGTAGTCGATCGCGAGCGAGTGTCGCGCCGTGCCCGCGTTCGCACCGATCAGCACCGGCTTTCCGGTCAGGGCGTCGGGATCGAGCACGTCGATGAAGGACTTGAACAGGCCTGCGTAGCTGGTCGAGAAGATCGGCGTGACCGCGATGAGCGCGTCTGCGGAGACGACCCTGTTGATCGCCTCCTCGAGCGGTGGACGGGCGAATCCGGTGAGCAGGTTGTCGGTGATGTCGTGCGCGAGGTCGCGCAGTTCGATCACATCCACCTGCACGGTGATGTCGCGCTCGCCGAGCACCCTGGCGGTCTCGGCCGCCAGCCGGTCGGCGAGCATCCGGGTCGATGAGGGGTTCGAGAGCCCGGAGGAGATGACGGCGATGCGCCGGTCGCTCATCTCACGCCTCCTTTCCTGCAAGACCGAAGGCAGCGCCTGCGGGTGCGGGTGCGTCCTGGTACGGGGAGCCGGCGGTCAGGTTGTCGCCGCGATTGGCGCCGGGCCGCGCCTGCCGTGCCGGCCCGTCGCCGTAGGCCGCCCGCACGCGCGCCGCGTGGGTGGGCCCGTCAGGCACGCCGGCGGGCCGGTTCGCGGCGAGTTCGCGGCGCAGCACGGGAACGACTTCGCCGCCGAGGATGTCGAGCTGCTCGAGCACGGTCTTCAGCGGCAGTCCGGCGTGGTCGATGAGGAACAGCTGGCGCTGGAAGTCGCCGAACGTGTCGCGCATGGACGCGTAGCGGTCGATGACCTGCTGCGGTGACCCCACGGTCAGCGGGGTCATCTCGGTGAAGTCCTCCATGCTCGGCCCGTGCCCGTACACGGGCGCGTTGTCGAAGTACGGCCGGAACTCCCGCACCGCATCCTGGGAGTTCGCCGCCAGGAACACCTGACCGCCGATTCCGACGATCGCCTCCTCCGGCGCACCGTGACCGTAGTGGGCGAAGCGCTGGCGGTAGAGCTCGATGAGGCGCTGATAGTGCTCCTTGGGCCAGAAGATGTTGTTCGCGAAGAAGCCGTCGCCGTAGTAGGCCGCCTGCTCGGCGATCTCCGGCGTGCGGATCGAGCCGTGCCAGACGAACGGGGCGACGCCGTCCAGCGGGCGCGGGGTCGCGGTGAAGCCCTGCAGCGGGGTGCGGAACTTGCCCTCCCAGTCGACGACGTCCTGGGTCCACAGCTTGTGCAGCAGCGCGTAGTTCTCGATCGCGAGGGGCAGGCCCTGGCGGATGTCCTGCCCGAACCAGGGATACACCGGCCCCGTGTTGCCGCGGCCCAGCATGAGGTCCATGCGGCCGCCGGTGACGTGCTGAAGCATCGCGTAATCCTCGGCGATGCGCACGGGATCGTTCGTGGTGATCAGCGTGGTCGAGGTCGAGACGATCAGGCGCTCGGTCTGCGCGGCCACATGCGCCAGGAAGGTCGTCGGGCTGGACGACCAGAACGGCGGGTTGTGGTGCTCCCCGATGGCGAAGACGTCGAGACCGACCTCCTCCGCGTGCTTGGCGATCGTCGCGGTCGCCCGGATGCGCTCGGCCTCGCTCGGGGTGATGCCGGTCGTGGGATCCTGCGTGATGTCGCTGACCGACATGATGCCGAACTGCACACCGCTCTGCTCGTTCACTGTTCTCTCCGCTCGGGACGCCTCGCAGCATCCGGTCTATTCACCTGAATGTACTTGGTATAACGCCTCGATCGCAAACCTATTCCCTGCCGGTAGCCTCGGAGCATGAGCAGTGCCGAGCTTCACCCTCCGACCGGCTCGACAGCCACGATCGCGCGCCCCCGACGACGCGTACCGTTCTGGGACAACGCCCGCTTCGCGTGCGTCATCCTGGTCGTGATCGGACACGGCACGCAGCGACTGATCTACGACTCCGACATCTCCTACGCGTTCTACCTCTGGGTGTACGCGTTCCACATGCCGGCTTTCGCCATCATCTCGGGGTACTTCTCCAAAGCCTCCAGCCCCACCCGCCGGCAGATGGCCCGGGTCATCACCGACATCCTCGTGCCGTATGTGATCTTCGAGGGCCTGTGGACGCTCACCAAGCTCCTCGTCGAGGGCAGGGCCGACCCGAATCTGACGCAACCGTCCTGGACCCTGTGGTTCCTGCTGGCGCTGGGCATCTTCCGCCTGGTGCTCCCCTATCTCGCGCTGCTGCGGTGGCCGCTCGCCTGGGCCCTCGCGATCTCGATCGGCGTGGGCTATCTGGACAACGTCAACAGCACGTTCTCGCTGTCGCGCACACTGGGCCTGCTGTTCTTCTTCACACTGGGCTGGTGGCTGCGCGAACGCGACGTGGTGCGCAGACTGCGGCTGATCGACTTCCGACCCTGGTGGCTGCGCGCGGCCGGTGTGCTGGTGCTCAGCGCCTGGGCTTTCGTGTGCTGGCGCTGGCTGGCCACGTGGGATGCGGTCGATCTGCGTTTCTGGTTCTTCTACGACGATTCCTACTCCGACCTCGCCGGCGACCAGTGGTGGGCCGGAGGCATCCGGCTCGGCCTGATGGCTCTCGCGATCCTGCTCAGCGCCTCGTTCTTCGTGCTCCTTCCCCGGCGCACCCAGTGGTGGACGACCCTCGGCCAGTACACGATGTACGTGTACCTGCTGCACTCGTTCGTCCTCTACCCGTTCCGCGAATCGGGAGTGCTGCGAGGGCTCGACCCGACCTGGATCTGGCTGCCCCTGATCACGCTGCTGGCCGTCGCGATCGCCTTCCTGCTGGCATCCAGGCCCGTGCGCCGCCTGTTCCGCCCTCTGATCGAGCCGCGGCCGCGCTGGATGTTCGCCGATCCCACCCTGACCTCGGGCGCCGACCACCGGAGCGATCCGACGGGCTCGCGCCGCAGCCGGTGACCGCGAGCCCACTGAAACAGAACGGTAAGACGGCGCAACATTGCATCCCGGCATCCCGTCGCGGATTAGCGTCGACGCATGACCGATCCGAACCTCCCCGTCCTGGACCTCTCCCGCCTCGATGCGGGAGACGAAGCCGCCGCGCGCTTCCGCGCCGACCTGCGCGCCGCCACCCACGACGTCGGGTTCTTCTATCTGACCGGCACCGGAATCCCTGCGGAGCTCGAACAGCGCCTTCATCGTGTGGCGCGCGAGTTCTTCGTCCTGCCGGAGCAGGAGAAGCTGGCGATCGAGAACGTGCACAGCCCGCACTTCCGCGGCTACACCCGCATCGGCGGCGAGCGCACGCAGGGCAACGTCGACTGGCGGGAGCAGATCGACATCGGCCCCGAGCGCGCGGCGGTCGGAAGCGGCCCCGCCTTCAACCGCCTGATCGGCCCGAACCTGTGGCCCTCCGCACTGCCCGAGCTGCGTGAGGTCGTCACCGAATGGCACGCGGCGCTCTCCGGGATCGCGCGAAGACTGCTGCGCGCGTGGGCGCTCGCGCTGGGCGCCCACGAGGGCTACTTCGACGATCACTTCGGCGAACCCTCGACGCTCATCAAGATCGTCCGCTATCCCGGCACCGACGAGCCGCTTCCTCAGCAGGGCGTCGGCGCGCACAAGGACAGCGGCGTGCTCACACTGCTGTGGGTCGAACCCGGACGCGGGGGTCTGCAGGTCGAGCGCGACGGCGAATGGGTGGATGCGCCGCCGATCGAGGGCGCCTTCGTCGTGAACATCGGCGAACTGCTCGAGTACGCGACCGGCGGCTACCTGCGGGCGACCAACCACCGGGTGATCTCGCCCCGTGCGCCGCAGGACCGCCTCTCGATCCCGTTCTTCTTCAATCCCGCGCTGGACGCCCGGCTGCCGTTGATCGACCTGCCTGCGGACCTCGCGGCGCGCGCTCGGGGCGTCAGCGACGATCCGGACAACCCCATCCACAGCCTGTACGGTCAGAACGCGCTGAAGTCCCGGCTTCGCGCGCATCCCGACGTCGCCGCGATCCATCATCCGGACCTGGTGGCGGCGAGCGCCTGACGCAAGACCGCGCGTCAGGAGCGCCTGCCCCCTCCGGCGTCGAAGTCGACGATCGCCCGCAGGGCCTCCACATGGGCGCGGAAGGCACGGCGCCCCGTCTCGGTGCTCGTCACCCACGTGCGAGGGCGTGTGCCGGCGTAGCCCTTGCGGACCCGCAGGTACGTGACCTGCTCCAGCGCCGCGATCGCTTTGCTCAGCGCCGAGTCGTTCACCTGCAGGATGTCGGCCAGAGCCCCGAAGTCCAGTTCCAGGTCCTCCCCGAGCGCGGCCATGAGCGAGAAGCGGATGGGACTCGCGAAGCTGTCGTCGAGCCGAAGTCGCGGGTGCGCGCTCTCAGTCACGGTTCCGGCCGACCAGGGCGATCACGCCGAATCCGGCAGCGATCACCGCACCGGCGACGATCCCGGGGACGGCGAGTGCGGTCGCGGTGAACGCGGACAGGAGGGTCAGGGCGACCGTCGCGACGCAGGCTGCGGCGAACGCCGTCCACGCGGCGGGCCCCCAGGCGGGCGCGACGGCCGGCGCCGTGCCTGCGGCGACCATCGCGCTCCAGAGCGCGAGGCCGAGCATGACCGGCAGAGAGGACAGCCACGCGAGACCCGTGCTCGGTGCACCGGCGCTCGCGATGGCGACTCCGAGCGCGACGCCGATGCAGGCGGTCACGATGCGGGTCGCGCGATCGAAGGGGGCTCGCACCGAGACCAGCGCCTCACGGGCGACACCGCGGCGCCATTCGCCGACCGCGACCGCAGCGTACGCGATGAGGGCGAGAGCGCCGGGGACCAGCCGAAGCGCCAGCGGCAGCTCGACGCCGCTGACGAGCAGAGCGAGCCCGCCGACGATGCAGGCGATGAGCACCGCGGCGACGATGCCGCGCACGCGCTGCTCGCGCCCGCGACGCCGGTAGCCGTAGGTCTCATGGAGGGATCCCGCGAGAATGCTCCAGATCAGCATCGGCGACATCAGCGCGAGCACCGCGACGCCGCCGTCCGGCATCACGAGGAACAGCACCGTGGTGTAGACGGCGAGACCGACCCCCTCGACGGCGAACAGCCGTGCTGCTGACCTGCGGTCGATGCGCTCCTCGCGCCGCTGAGCGACCTGCACGGACTCGTCGAGGTATGCCTGCGCGACAGCCGCGGATGGCGGGTCGTAGGGCAGTGCCCCGGACTCGGCCCGGTGTTCCATGCGGTCCTCACTTTCCCCTTAGAAACCTTTCTTCTTTCCTACGGGAAAGCGATGCTCGAGTCAAGCACGCGGACACGACGAAGGCCGCCCCACACCGTGGGGCGGCCTTCCAAGAATGTTCTGCGCGATTGCACGCGGCAGCGGTGCTTCTCCTAGCGACGAAGACCGAGACGCTCGATGAGCGAGCGGTAGCGGTTGATGTCGATGTCCTGCAGGTAACCCAGCAGGCGACGACGCTGACCCACGAGCAGGAACAGGCCACGACGCGAGTGGTGGTCGTGCTTGTGCTCCTTGAGGTGCTCGGTGAGGTCCTTGATGCGCTGCGTCAGCATCGCGACCTGCACCTCGGGGGATCCGGTGTCACCGGGGTGCGTCGCGTACTCTTCGATGATCGCCTTCTTGACGTCTGCTTCCAGTGCCATAGATTCGATCCCCTCTCTGCTTGTTGCGCGGTGCCCGACGCCGAATGCGCTGGCTCTCTTCATCCGCGGCCGATCAAACGGCAACCTCAACAGCCTACCAGCAACCGCGGGCCCGCCGCGCACAGCGATAGCCTCGGATCGTGCAGTTCTCCCGCGGTCATCTGATCGACCTCTCCCCCCTGAAGACCAGCCCCGCCTTCGCGCGCATGTGGATCGGCTCCGCGCTGGCCGGCATCGGCGGACAGCTGACGATCGTGACCGTCATGCTGCACGTGTTCGAGCTCACCGCCAGCACGTTCGCCGTGTCGATGATCGCGGTCGCCGGTCTGGTGCCCATGATCCTCGCCGGCCTCTACGGAGGCATGCTGGCGGATGCCTTCGACCGGCGCCGGGTCGCGCTGATCGCCGCCACGGTGGCGTTCGCGGCCACCGCCCTGCTCGCCGCACTCACCTGGGCGCGAGGCGAGAACATCTGGTGGCTGTACGGACTGAGCATGCTGATCGCGGCGGCGAACTCGGTGGGCATGGCCACCCGCACCGCGATCGTGCCGCGCCTCATCCCGCGGGATGAGCTCGCCGCGGCATCCGCCCTCAACGGCGTGGCCTTCGGACTCACGGTGATGGTGGGCCCCGCCGTCGCGGGGATGCTCGTCGCGCTGACGGGATTCGGCTGGACGTACACGATCGACGTGGTCCTGATGCTGTCGATGTTCCTCGGCCTGTGGACGCTGCCGCGGCTTCTGCCCGAAGGCGTGATCGTCCGGCCCGGGATCGCCTCGCTCGTGGACGGCTGGCGCTTCCTTCGCCGAGCGGGGAACATCCGGATGCAGTACCTGCTCGATGTCACCGCGATGACCTTCGGTCAGCCGCTGGCCCTCTTCCCGGCGCTGGGCACCGTGCTGCTCGGCGGCGGTGCGATCACCACCGGCGCCCTCACCGCGGCCGTCGCCGTCGGCACCTTCTCGTCGAGTCTGTTCTCGGGCCGCGTCGTGCACTACCGGTGGCACGGCCGGGGCATCGAGCGAGCCGTGCAGGCGTACGGCGGGGCGATCGCGCTCTTCGGCGTCGTGCTGCTCATCGGGGCGTTCCTGCCGCCGGCGTCCGAGCAGCAGCCGAACATCGCACTGATCGTCCTCGCCTGCATCGCGCTGGCCCTCTCCGGCGCCGCCGACAACGTCAGCTCCATCTACCGCAACACGATGATGCAGGCCGCCGTCCCCGACGCGATGCGCGGCCGACTGCAAGGCATCTTCGTCATCGTCGTCGCCGGCGGACCTCGCGTCGGCGCTCTGTACGCCGGCGCGCTGGCGACCGCGACCAGCCTGTGGTTCCCTCCACTGCTGGGCGGGTTCCTGGTAATCGGCCTCGCCGCAGCGCTCGCCCGACTGACCCCGCGGTTCCGCTCGTACGACGCACTGAACCCCGAGGCCTGACGCTCGGCGCATCCGGCCCCGGGGTCCTCCGGGGATCAGGCTCAGGCCTGCAGCGCCCCCTGCAGGTCGAGTCCGATGGTGATCTCCTTGCCGACGAGCACACCGCCCGTCTCGAGCGCGGCGTTCCAGGTCAGGCCGAAGTCCTCGCGGTTGATGACGGCCTTCGCCGACGCGCCGGCCTTGTAGTTGCCGTACGGGTCGGTGCCGAAGCCGCCGAACTCGAGTTCGAAGCTGACCGGCCTGGTGATGCCGCGGATCGTCAGGTCGCCGTCGACGAAGAAGTCGCCGCCCTCGACGCGCGCACCGGTGGACACGAACGTCATGCTCGGGTGGTTCTCGACATCGAAGAAGTCGGCGGAGCGCAGGTGCGCGTCGCGGTTGTCGTCGTTGGTGTCGATGGAGGTGACGTCGACGTTCGCCTCGACCTTCGCCTCGAGCGGGTTCTCGGGTGCGATCAGGGTGGCGTTCTTGACGCCGAACGTGCCGCGCACCTTGGAGATCATCATGTGCCTGACGCTGAAGGTGACCTCGCTGTGCGCGGGGTCCAGGACCCAGGTGCCGGGGCGGTAGCCGGGGATCTCGATCGACATGTGCGTGCTCCTCATCTCGTGACTGCCGCGGTCCGCGGCCACAGAGGAGCACAACCTGCGCTGACCCAGATCTATTCCCGTGAATAAAAGACCTCCGCCCGCTCGTGCGGACGGAGGTCTCTTGTCGAAGCGGGTCAGCCGACGGCCACCAGATCGATGATGAAGATCAGCGTCTTGCCGGAGAGGAAGTGGCCGGCGCCGGCAGGGCCGTACGCCAGGTGCGGAGGGATGGTGAGCTCACGGCGTCCACCGACCTTCATCCCGGGGATGCCCTCCTGCCAGCCCTGGATGAGACCGCGCAGCGGGAACTGGATGGTCTCTCCGCGGCCCCAGGAGGAATCGAACTCCTCACCCGAGTCGTGCTCGACGCCGGCGTAGTGCACGGTGACCGTGTCACCGGGCTTGGCCTCGTCGCCGTCGCCGACGATGATGTCGCGGATGACGAGCTCGGTGGGTGCAGGTCCGGTCGGTGCGTCGAACTCGGGCTTTGTGCGGTCTGTCATGCCTCCATCAAACCCGAGCGCCGCACCCCGGTCAACGTGAGGCGTCCGCTGAGCGCGAACTCGCCGCGACGGCGATCGCGCGGCGTCACCCGCGCTCGCTGACATCGCGCGAGAGCCGTTGGGACACCCACACGGGGATGAAGGACGCCGCGATCACGACGGTCGCCACGACGTTGACGACGTTCGCCTCGTTCGGCCGCGCCATCTGGTTCATGATCCACAGCGGCAGTGTGTCCACACCGGGCGGCGCGGTGAAGATCGTGACGTACACCTCGTCGAAGCTCAGCGCGAACGCGAGGATCGCCCCCGCGACCAGAGCGCTGCGGAACTGCGGGAACGTCACCATCCGGAAGGTCTGCCACGGCGTGGCCCCGAGGTCCTTCGACGCCTCCTCGAGGCTGGGGTTCATGCGGCGAAGCCGTGCGAGGACGTTGTTGAAGACCATCACGATGCAGAAGGTGCCGTGCGCGATGATCATGCCGAAGAAGCCGACCTGGATGCCGACCGGCTCGAGGATGCGGTTGTAGGTGTTGTTCAGCGCGACGCCGGTGACGATGCCGGGCAGCGCGATCGGGAGCACCACCAGCAGGTTCACGGCCCGCTGCCCGAAGAACCGGTACCGCTGCAGCGCGAAGGACACCAGCGTACCCAGCACCAGGGCGATCACGGTCGCCCCGGCGGCCACCAGCACCGAGTTCACCAGCGCGTCGCGCACCGGCTGGCTGGTGAAGGCCTTTCCCCACCACTCGAGCGAGAACCCCTTGACGGGCCAGGTGGCGATCCGCGCGGAGTTGAAGGAGTTGAGCACCACGAGCATCAGCGGAATGTACATGTAGGCGAGGATGATCGCGACGATCACCGCGAGCACGATCTTGGAGGTGCGGGAGAGCCTCAGCATGCTCGTCTCACATCCTTTCCAGAGCACCGGTGCGCTGCACGCTCACCAGGTAGATGACGACGAAGGCGATCGGCACGATCGAGAACGCGGCGGCCAGCGGCGGGTTCAGGTTGATGTTGGAGGCGATGACGCTGCCGATCATCTGCGTGTCGCCGCCGACGAACTTGGCGACCAGGTAGTCGCCGAGGCTCAAGGAGAAGGTGAAGACCGAGCCGGCGATGATCGCCGGCTTGATCAGGGGCAGGACCACCGTGCGGATGGTCCGCCACGCACCGGCGCCGAGGTCGGCGGACGCATCGAAGAGGTTGGCGGGCAGCTGCCGGATGGCCGTGTAGACCGGCACCGCCATGTAGGGCAGCCAGAGATAGGTCAAGGTCAGCACGACGGTGATGAGGGCGAACCCCGGTCCCTCGATGCCGAACGGGGAGAGCGCCCAGTTGAGGAAGCCCTCCTGGGTGAAGGTGATGCGCATCGCGATCACCTTCACGAGGTACCCGGCCCAGAGGGGAAGGGTGATCGAGACGGCCAGCACCGCCCGCAGCCAGGGCGAGGCGACCTTCGCCATGAAGATCCCCAGCGGCACCGAGATGACGATCGCGAGGGCCGTCACGGCCAGCGCGATGCCCAGCGTGCGCAGCGACGTGGACAGGTATGAGGGATTCGCGATGAGCTGCTCGAAGTTGCGCAGGGTGAAGCCCGGCTTCACCTTGGACGTGAACGGGTCGGTGACCCAGAACGCCGTGATCAGCAGCATCACGAGCGAGAAGATGTAGATCCCGATGAGCCAGGTCATCGGCAGGGCCAGCAGACCGGCGATCCGTGCGCGGCGCTTCATTTCTCTCCTGTCGTCGAGAGGTGGTCCCGGGGCGGGAGAGCGCACTCCCCCACCCCGAGCGGCACGGTCAGCCCTTGACGCTTGTCCAGGCGTCGGTCCACTGCTGGAAGTTGGTGCAGGTGACGTCGGTGCGACCGTCGATGCACTGCTCGATCGGCGTGGTCCAGAACCACACCTTCTCGAAGTACTCCTCATTGGTCGCGTTGTAGTACTCGCAGTGCTCCTTCGCCTCGTCGCTCATGTCGCAGAACGCCGCGTTGGCCGGCGCCATGCCGAAGTTCATCGCGATGGCGCCGTTGACCTCGGGCGAGGAGGCGTAGTCCATCCACGCGTAGGCGCAGTTGGGGTTCTTCGACTCCGCCGCCAGCATCCAGGCGTCAGACCAACCCGTGGAGCCCTCTTCGGGCAGCACGCTCTTGAACCGCTCGTCCTCGGTGAGCTTGCGCAGCACCTCCCACGACGTGCCGAGCACCGTCGTGCCGCCCGTGAACGACGTGACCTGAGCGGCCGCATCGGACCAGTATTCCGAGACGATCTCGTTCTGCTGCTTGAGCAGCTCGACGGCGGCGTCCAGCTGCTTCTCGTCGAGCGCGTAGGGGTTCTCGATCCCCAGCTCCGGCTCGTGCGCCATCAGGTACACGGCTGCGTCGGCGATGTAGATCGGTGCGTCGTAGGCGATCACCTTGCCGGCGTACGGACTGTCCTTCTCCCACGCGACGTCCCAGCTGGTCGGCTCCTCGGTGACCACGTCGCTGTTGTACTGCAGGATGTTGGCACCGCGGCCGATCGGGATGCCGTACGACTTGCCGTTGATGGTGTCGTAGATCTGACCCTTCATGCCCTCGACGATGTCGTCGCCGAAGTGCGGAATGAGCTCGAGGTTCAGGGGCTGCACGTCGCCACCGGCGATCAGTCGCAGGCTCGCGTCACCGGACGCGGAGACGAGGTCGTAGTCGCCCGTGCGCATCAGCTGCACCATCTCGTCGCTGGTCCCGGCGACACGGCGATTGACCGTGCATCCGGTCTCGGCGGTGAAGGCGTCGGACCACGCCGGCTCGACGAAGCCCGCCCACGCCACGATGTTCACCTCCTTCTCGTTGTCGCCGAGCGCCTCCATCATGGCGATGTCGGGAACGTCGATCGAGAGGCCGCCGTCGCCTCCGGACGCGTCCGGTTCGGTGGTTGCGGAGCAGCCCGCGAGCACCAGGGCGGCGGTCGCCGCGACGGCCGATACGGCCAGGACCTTCTTGTTCATGTGATCTCTCCTTCGTGATCTCTGGGTGTGCGGTCGGGGTCAGGGCAGCACGGCGGCGTGCGACGGATTCCACGTGACGCGGACCCGATCGCCGCGCGCGGGCCGTGCGCCGACGTCGTGATGGGCGTTGGGGCGTTCGGCGATCATGTCGATGCCCGCATCCGTGGCGACGAGGTAGCGGGTCGCCGGGCCCGTGTAGACGATCTCGGCGACCACCCCGTCGAGGCCCACCTCGCCGTCGGCGGGTGCGCCGTTCGCGGCAGCATCCAGCCGCACCCGCTCGGGACGGATGCTCATCGCACGGCGTGCGCCGGTCAGCGTCTCGGCGAGCTCGGCGCCGATGAGGTTCGACAGCCCGAGGAAACGGGCGACGAACTCGCTGCGCGGCTCCTCGTAGACCTCGCGTGCGGTTCCGATCTGCTCGATCCTGCCGTTGTTGAAGACGGCGACACGGTCGCTGAGCGTGAGCGCCTCCTCCTGATCGTGGGTGACGAAGACGAAGGTGATGCCGACTTCACGCTGGATCTGCTTGAGCTCGATCTGCATCTGCTCGCGCAGCTGCTTGTCCAGCGCGCCGAGCGGCTCGTCGAGCAGGAGCACCTGCGGACGCAGGATCAGTGCACGGGCGAGCGCGATGCGCTGACGCTGTCCGCCGGACAACTGGTGCGGCAGCCGATCGGCGACCTGATCCAATCGCACACGGCGCAGGGCCTCCCCCACCTGCTCGCCGCGATCCGCCTTGCTCGTGCCCCGCACGCGCAGGCCGTAGCCGACGTTGTCCTCGATCGTCATGTGCGGGAACAGCGCGTAGTCCTGGAAGACGGTGTTCACGTTCCGCGCGTGGGGCGGCGTGCGCGAGACGTCGACTCCCGAGAGGCGCACCGTGCCCGAGGTCGCCTCCTCGAAGCCGGCGATGATGCGCAGCACCGTCGTCTTTCCGGAGCCCGAGGGGCCGAGCATCGAGAGGAACTCGCCGGGCGCGACGTGAAGGTCGAGGTCGCGCACCGCGGTGAAGTCGCCGAAGGACTTCGACAGCCCTTCCAGCGACACGCTGCCGGCGGCGGCGCTGTCGCTCGTCGTGTCCTGCGCGGCGGGGGCGGCGGTGCTCATGTCGTGCTCCTCGGTCATCATCGAACGGCAAGGTTCGCTAAACATATAAAACCGGAGGTCATATTTCAAGTCCTACCGGAGAACCCGCGGAAATGTAAGAATCCAGGTATGGAATCGCTGACCTCGACGCCGGACGTCCACGCCGCGCCGTCAGCAGAGCCCGTGCGACACACCGCGCGCCAGCCGCATCGCCTTCAGGGGACCCTGTTCCAGCCCATCGGAGACGAGGGGCGGGCCGAACTGGTGGAGCGGCGACTCGTCGACGCCATCCACCGCGGGCACCTGCGCGCCGGCGAGCGCCTCCCCTCGGAATCCGAGCTCGCCCGAAGCTTCGGAGTGGCTCCGGTCACGGTCCGCGAGGCGCTGCTCACCGTGCGCGGCATGGGGCTGATCGTCACGCGCCGGGGTCGGCACGGCGGCAGCTTCGTCGTCGAGGATGCCGATCCCCTGGCCTTCGCGCGCGCCGAGCTCGCGCGCACCTCACGCATCGCGCTGCGTGACCTGGGCGCCCACTATGCGGCGATCACGGCGGCCGCCGTGCGTCTGGCGGCGCGGCGCGCCGACCCCACGGAGACCAGCAGGGTTCGCCAGCGCCTGGAGCGGCTCGACGACCTGGACGTCGACCAGCAGCGGCGCGTGCTCGACGACGTCCAGGTCGAGCTCGTCTCGCTGAGCCAGTCCGCCAGACTCACCCGCGAGCAGATGAGGCTTCAGGCGGAGTTCTCTCCCTACCTGCGCCTGGTCGGCCCGGATGCGGACGGGCTCAGGATGCAGGCCGAAAGGCTCGCGGGCATGATCGACGCCGTCGAGAACGCCGATCCCGAAGACGCGGGGCGGCGCACCGAGACCATGGTCGCCGACGTGATCGACGCCCTGATCCAGCTGCAGGCGTCCAGCCGGAGCAGCGACTGAGAATGCCATCCATCGACGTGCACAGGAGGACGCGATGAGCATCACCATCACCGACCGGACCGAGGCGGCGCAGATCGTCGAGCAGTACTTCGGCACTCCCATCCGCACACTGCTGGACTGGGTCGCACCCTGTGCCGCCGAGCTCGCGGACGCCCTCGAGAACGGCGCCCTCACGCGAGCGAGGCTCGACGCCGTCGTGGAACCGTACGCTCTGCGCACGCTCGAACTCGACGCGGTCCCCGTCTACGGGGCCGGTTTCATCGCCGCCATCGATCTTCTCGCGGACGCCAGCGGCCACCTCGCGTGGTGGCAGGGCGAGGAGCGCCGCAAACTCGCGCTCGCCTCGCAATCGGTCAACAAGGAGCACATCGACTACAGCGAGCTGGAGTGGTACCGCGTGCCGATGGGCACGGGCGCACCGCACGTCGCGGGTCCCTATGTGGACTACCTGTGCAGCGACGAGTACACGATCACCATCGCCGTGCCGGCGATGGTGGGTGAGGCGCGCCTGGGTGTGGCGGGCCTGGATCTGCTCGTGTCGGAGGTGGAGCGCGAGCTCACACCCCGATTCGCCGCACTGGGACAGCAGGTTACCCTCACCAACGGCGTCGGCCGGGTCGTCGTGTCGACGGATCCCCGATGCGCGACGGGCGACTCGGTGCGCGGCAGCAGGCTCGCCGACCTGCCCAGGATCCCCTGCGAGGGCGTGGCGCTGGACGTGATCGTCGAGCGTGCCTGACGCCGACTTCCCGACGGGGTCTTGACTTCGCCGCGGGGTGGAGGCACCCTGTCAGTAAGACCAGCTCAGCGCCCGGGAGACTCGCAGGCATCGCCGCAGCACCGGGCGCTGAGTGCGTCTCCGGGACGCGGTCGCGGCGTCGATCAGTAGGCCAGCAGCTGCGCCCTCGTCGCGCGGGTACGCGTGAGCAGGGCGTGCTCATCCGCCGCAGCGTATGCGTCATGGCCGTGCACGGCACGCTGGCGCACCGCGGCAAGGGCGGTGGCGTCCTTGATGAACGACCGCATCAGTCGACGGCGGTCACCGCGCAGCCCTGCCGCCCACTGCATCCCCACCCTGCGCCCGGCGGGAGTCGCCAGCATGACCACCTCCTCGGGCGTGAACCATCCGGCCGCCGCATAGTCACCCAGCCGCTGCTGGGTCAGTCGCGATTCCTCCCGTCGAAGAGCGATGATCGCGAAGATGAAGCCCAGGAACAGCGGGACCTGAGTGGTGAGGTAGAGCACGAAGAAGTCTCCCAGCAGCGACGAGCCGTTCCAGAACGCGTGCAGAGCGATCGCCCCCAGCAGGCCGAGTGAGGCCGCGCCGAGCGCACCGCCCGGTCCGCCGCCACGGCGCGCCGCGAGACCGATGGCGAAACCGGTCAGCGCGGTGAACATCGCATGCGCGAACGGCGAGAGCAGGCCCCGCAGCAGGAAGGTGAGCGTCAGCTGCCCGGCCCCTCCGTCGATCAGGCTGATGCCGAAGTACTGGATGTTCTCGGTGAAAGCGAAGCCCGCACCGACGAGCGCCCCGTAGACCACACCGTCGACGGGGCCGTCGAACGCGCGCCGGCCGATCAGGAACACCAGCAGAACACCCGCGCCCTTGGCGATCTCCTCGATCAACGGGGCCTGGATGACCGCGGTGAAGAACTCGTTGCGCAGCCCGACGGCAAGGGTGAGCGCGAGGTCGACGAGCAGCGCGATCCCGATGGACGCCACCGCCCCCCAGGCCAGAGCGAAGATCACCAGGCTGCGCGGCTCGGGCTCCCAGCGGTCGATCAGCCGCACGCCGAACAGCACGATGCCCAACGGCACGAGAGCCAGGACCAGCCCCACGACCGAGGCTCCCGCTCCCAGGAACAGCGCGAAGTAGGCGATGAGGGCGAGTAGCGCGAATCCGAGCACGCCGAACACCCAGATCGCGACCGAGCGGCCGTGACGTACGGGCATCGGCAGCGCGGGCATGGCCGGCGCAGGCGACGGCGGCACGGGAGCCGGAGGAGCGGAGAGGGAGGGCCTGTCGAAGGCGGAGGCGAAGGCCACAGGTCGCCCTGCCGGCTGAGACGGCGGGCCGTAGGGAGGGGAGGCTGGACGCCCGGACCCAGGAGGCGCGTGCACCGGCTGCGCGGGGCGGCCGAATCCGGGCGGGGAGTGCTGAGCTCCCCCCGGCACCGGCGGCCGACCGTACAGCGGACGAGGAGGCGAGCCGTAGACGGGCGCGGGAGGCTGACCGTAGACCGGAGCCGGCGGCTGACCGTGGACCGGAGGCGCGCCGCTCGGCGGCACCGGCGCACCGACGGGGTCCTCCGAGGGGGCGGGCGCCGGGGGCTGTCCTCCAAAGCTCATGCTGAAAGCCTAGAGGGAGCCTCGGTCATGTCCTGCACCCGGCCCGGTAGCGTAGAGGCATGCGGTTTGCCCACCTGAGTGCTCGCGACTCCGACTCCCTCCAGCTCGCCGTCATCGACGGCGAGGAGGCGATCCTCGTCAGCGACCTCCTCTCCCCCAGCCCGAAGACCCTCCAGGAGCTCATCGCGGGGGGTGACGAGCTGCTCGACCGGCTTCGCGCCGCGTTCGCTGAGGCGGCAGCGCCCCGGCATCCGATCGACGGCTTCGGCTTCGGCTCCGCGGTCATCGACCCGCCGGCGATCCTCGCCGTCGGGCTGAACTACGCGGCCCATTCGAGTGAGCTGGGGTTGAAGACCGACACCGCTCCGACCGTCTTCACCCTGTGGCCGAACTCCCTGACAGGGCACGGGCGCACGACCGAGTGGCCGCGCACCCTCAGCGAGTCGATCGACTACGAGGCCGAGCTGGGCGTCATCATCGGCCGGCCGGCCAAGGATGTCTCCGCCGATGACGCGCTCGACGTGGTGTGGGGGTACACGGCGGTCAACGACATCACGGCCCGGGACATCCAGTTCGCCGAGGCGCAGTGGTGCCGCTGCAAGTCCTTCGACGGCTTCACCCCCACCGGCCCGGTCGTCGTGACCGCCGACGAGATCGCCGATCCCCAGGACCTGCACATCTGGGCCGTGGTCGACGGGCACACCGTCCAGGACGCGTCCACCGGACAGATGGTCCGCTCGGTCGCGACGCTGATCGCGCACCTTTCGTCGTCGGTCACCCTGCAGCCGGGCACCCTCATCTCCACAGGCAGTCCCGGCGGCGCGGGCTACTCGCGCGACCCGCAGATCTTCCTGCGTGACAGGTCGACGGTGACCGTGGGCATCGACGGCATCGGCGAGCTCACGACCCACTGCCGCATCCTGGACTGAGATCGCGGACTGCCGACCGACCGGGCATCCCCGCCGGTCCGACCGCCCGAAGACGAAAGGCGCCGTCCCCGCGGGGACGGCGCCTTTCTCGTTCGATATCAGTCCTGCGGCAGATCCTCGGCGGCGATCACCGGGATGGCGGAGGTGACCGTCTCCAGCCCGGAGAGACGTGCAGGCGAGATCTGCTTCAGAACCTCCTCGCGGGTCATCAGCCCCGCCTCCACCACGAGATCGGCGATGTTGCGGTTGGTGAGAAGCGCCGTCTTCGCGAGGGCCGCGGACGCCGCATAGCCGATGAACGGCGTCAGCGCCGTGACCACCCCGACGGACGCGCCGACCATCGCGCCCAAGCGCTCACGGTTGGCGGTGATGCCCTCGACGCAGTTCACCCGCAGCGTCCACATGCCCTGGCGCATCCAGGTGATCGACTGGAAGATCGAGTGCGCGATCACAGGCTCGAACGCGTTGAGCTGGAGCTGACCGGCCTCGACCGCCATCGTCACCGTCACGTCGGCTCCGACGACCGCGAAGGCGACCTGGTTCACGGCCTCGGGAATCACGGGGTTGACCTTGCCGGGCATGATGCTTGAGCCCGCCTGCATCGCCGGGAGGTTGATCTCGCCCAGACCGGCCTGCGGCCCGGAGGACAGCAGTCGCAGGTCGTTGCAGATCTTCGAGAGCTTGATCGCGTTGCGCTTGAGCGACGAGGAGAACGACATGAAGGCGCCCGTGTCGCTGGTCGCCTCGACGAGATCGGTCGCGGTGCTCAGATCGAGGCCGCTGATCTCGCGCAGGTGCTTGAGCACGGTGGGCGCGTAATCGGGGTGCGTGGTGATCCCGGTGCCGATCGCGGTGGCGCCCATGTTGATCTCGGTCAGCAGCGACGCGTTCTCGGTGAGGCGGCTGTGGTCCTCGCCGAGCGTGGTGGCGAAGCCGTGGAATTCCTGGCCGAGGGTCATCGGCACGGCGTCCTGCAGCTGCGTGCGACCGACCTTCAGGATGTCGTGGAACTCCCCCGACTTGTCGAGGAAGGACCGGCGCAGCAGGTCGAGCTCGTCCAGCAGCGAAAGGAGGTTCAGCGAGAGACCGATCTTGACCGCGGTCGGGTACACGTCGTTGGTCGACTGACTGCGGTTGGTGTGGTCGATCGGCGACAGGAACGCGTAGTCGCCCTTCTCGCGACCGGCCATCTCGAGGGCGATGTTGGTGATCACCTCGTTCGCGTTCATGTTCGTCGAGGTGCCGGCCCCGCCCTGGATGACGCCGACGATGAACTGATCGTGGAACTCGCCGTCGATCACGCGCTGGGCTGCACGGTCGATCAGGTCGGCGCGCTCGGCGTCGAGCACGCCGATCTCCTTGTTCGCGCGCGCCGAGGCCTGCTTGACCATCGCGAGGGCCCGGATCAGATCGGGGTAGACCGAGATGGGTCGTTTGGTGATCGGGAAGTTCTGCTCGGCCCGCAGCGTGTGCACGCCGTAGTAAGCGTCCGCGGGGATCTCGATCGTGCCGATCGAATCGGTCTCGGTACGGGTCAGGGCAGGCGCGTCAGCGGCCATGTCACATCCTTGTGGGTAGTGGCGGGTGAAAGGAGAGGAGGATGCCTCAAGTCTACGCCTCCGGCCTCGCAGGCTTTCGCGAGAACACCTCGAGACGCTCCTGAGGCGACAGCGCCGCCATGCGTCGCAGCCAGTCCTCGCTGAAGTAGTCTCCGGTCGGCGCTTCCGCGACGGGCACCACGGTGTGCGTGATCGTCGCGGGTCGGACATGCACGAGCTGGAACGACTGCGCCGCATCCATGCCGTTGACCTCAGCAGCCGGACGCCCGAGGTTCATCGTGTAGCAGGTGGACGACGCCACGCTGACGGGGATGCCCGCGAAGGTGCCCGACGAGGAGTAGTGCAGGTGCCCGGCGAGGATGCCGCGCACGTCGGTGCCGCGGATGACCTCCGCGAGCTCGTCCTGGTGTCTCAGCTCGAGGATGTCGAACAGCGGCACGTGCGCTGGCAGCGGCGGATGATGCATCGCGAGCAGCGTGCCGTGCGGCGCCGGCTCGCGGAGCACACCGGCGAGCCAGCCGCGCTGCTCGTCGTCGATGTCCCCGTGATGCCAACCGGGCACGCTGGTGTCGAGCGCGATGACCCGCAGGCCGTCGAGGTCCCAGACGCCCGTGACCGGGTCATGCGTCGGCGGCGCGTCGAACAGACCCGCGCGCAGAGCCGGCCGCTCGTCGTGGTTGCCCGCGACCCAGATGATCGGGCAGTCGAGCTCCGCACCCACCGGCTCGAGATCGGCGCGCAGCCGGCGATAGGCGTCCGGCTCGCCGAGATCGGTCAGATCGCCGGTGACGACGATCGCCGAGGGCCGCGGATCCACGCGTCTCACGGCGTGGAGCGTGTGCTCCAGGTTTCGCTGGCTGTCGGAGCCGCCCGCATGCCGGGCGCCGTCCGCGAGGAAGTGCGGGTCGCTCAGATGGATGATCGTGTGGGACGCGGCCGGATGCCGTCCGAACGAAGGCATGTCGATCATGCGCTCAGCCTACGACCAGGGCACGACATCCAGCGGCGGGCCCGCGGTCAGTGTCCGACGACGATGAGCACGATGCCGCCGATCACGGCCGCGCCGCAGAGCACGAAGCATCCGATCGCGGCCACGAACGCCAGAGCCCTCTGCCCGTCGGTGAGCGGATTCTTCCGAGCCGCCTTCGCCGCCTGCTTCGCCGCGCGCTTGATCTCCTTCTCGGAGAGCACGGTGATGGCATCCGTGAACTCGACCGGAGTCACGACGGGCACGCGCCCGGCGCGCACGAGCATCCGCAGGCCGAGTGCGTAGAAGAAGACGATCGCGACGGCGCCGACCAGCGCCGCGGCGAACACGCTGAGGAACGCCATCCAGTCGATCGTGATCATCGTGCGTCCTCCTGCTGCTCGGCGGAGAGATCCCATTCGGCGAGTCGGGCGCGGGCGCGGCGGCTCGCACTGAGCGCCTCCCACTCCGCCGCGGCCTGCTCGGCCGCGGCGAGCTTCTTCACGGCGCGGTCCGCAGCCTTGCGGGCGGCCTTGATCTCGCTCGGCGAACCACCCGCCTTCTTGAGCTTCTTCGCCTTGCGCGCCGCACGCTCGGCCTCGTCGGCCTTGCGCTCGGCGCGATCGAGCGCGCGCATCAGCTCGATGCGGCTCGTGCGCCGTGTCGGACCGGGAGTCTCGGGCAGTTCGACCACGTGACCGGACTCGGCCACGTCGCTCATGGCGTTGGCGGGGGTGACGGCATCGCGGCGCGACCGCAGGAACAGGCCCACGATCACGACGAGCGCGAGCACCGCGTCGATCAGCACGCCCCAGTTCCCGAGCCAGATCACGATCAGCGCAGCGAGCGCACCCACGCCGCCTGCCGCGGGCAGAGTCAGCAGCCAGCCGATGGCGATGCGACCGGCCGTCCGCCAGCGCACCACGGAGCCACGACGCCCCAGGCCCGACCCGATCACGGATCCCGACGCGACCTGGGTGGTGGAAAGCGCGAAGCCGAAGGCGCTCGAGGCGAGGATCGTCGCCGCCGTCGAGCTCTCGGCGGCGAAGCCCTGCGCGGGCTTGACCTCGGTCAGTCCTTTGCCGAGGGTGCGGATGATGCGCCAGCCGCCGAGATAGGTGCCCAGCGCGATCGTGAACGCGCAGGCCGCGATCACCCAGAACTCGGGGTTGTGATAGTCCGAACTGTTCGGATCGCCGGTCTGCCAGCCCACGGTGATGAGCGCGAGCGTGATGACGCCCATGGTCTTCTGCGCGTCGTTCGTCCCGTGCGCGAGAGCGACCATCGACGAGGTGAAGATCTGTCCCCAGCGGAACCCCGACCGGCCGTCGGGCCTGCCGTCGTAGCGACGGGTGACACCGTAGGCGACCTTGGTCGCGGCGAACGCGATGAGACCCGCGGTCAGCGGTGCGATCAGGGCCGGCAGCACGACCTTCGACATCACGACGCCGAAGTTGATGCCGGCAGCGCCCACGCCGACGAGCGTCGCGCCGATCAGACCCCCGAAGAGGGCGTGAGAGGAGCTGGAGGGCAGGCCGAGCAGCCAGGTCAGCATGTTCCAGGTGATCGCGCCGATGAGGCCGGCGAAGATCAGCTGCGGGAGCAGCGCGTGGTCGATGTCGCCCTCGTTGACGATGCCGCCCGACACGGTCTTGGCGACCTCCGTGGAGAGGAAGGCGCCGACGAGGTTCAGCGCGGCGGCCAGGAGCACGGCGGTCTTGGGCTTCAGCGCGCCCGTGGCGATGGGCGTGGCCATCGCGTTGGCCGTGTCGTGGAAGCCGTTGGTGAAATCGAAGAAGAGTGCCAGCGCGATGACCAGCACGACGACGAGGGCTGCGGTTTCCACCGTTCTCTTTCGTTGGGATTGCCAGGAGGGGATGCCGGGAGTCCGGCGTGACGAACGAAGAGTTCACCGTGGGTTCGAGATCCGTTCAAGGGCCCGCCAGAATCCTCCCACCCTGCTCGGCCCCGGTCAACTCGCCCCGACCGCGCCCCGGCCGCGGTCGCCTCCGATAGCTTGGAAGGGTGAGCGATACCAGCATCCGGCCGCCCGTCGCGGCTCGCCGCCCCGTCACCCGCACGCACCACGGCGATTCCTTCGAGGACGCCTACGAATGGCTGCGGGCCAAGGAGGATGCCGAGGTCACGGCGCACCTCGAGGCCGAGAACACCTACACCGAGGCACGCACCGCGCACCTCGAGCCGCTGCGCGAGGCACTGTTCCAGGAGGTGAAGTCGCGCGTCCTGGAGACCGACCTGTCGGTGCCGACGCGCCGGGGCGACTGGTGGTATTACAGCCGCACGGAGGAGGGCGCTCAGTACGGCATCCAGTGCCGTACGGCAGCCGTCGGCGACGACTGGACGCCTCCCGTTCTCGAGCCCGGGACCGCTGTGCCGGGCGAGGTGGTGCTGCTGGACGGCAACGCCGAGGCGGAGGGCCACGAGTTCTTCTCCCTCGGCGCGTTCGACCTGTCCGATGACGGCACGAGGATGCTGTGGTCCGTCGATGTCGAGGGCTCCGAGCTGTACACCGTGAAGGTTCGCGACCTCTCCTCGGGCGAGCGCCTCGACGACGTCATCGAGAACACGGGGCAGGCCTTCTTCACGCCCGACGGACGATCGGTGATCTACACCACTCGCGATGAGGCATGGCGCCCGGACACGCTCTGGCTGCACCGTCTCGGCACGCCCGTCGGCGACGACGTCCGACTGTTCCACGAGGCCGACGAGCGCTTCTGGCTCGGTGCGGGCATCACCCGCAGCAGGCGCTACCTCGTGATCGGACTGGGCTCGAAGATCACCAGCGAGGAGCTGCTGGTCGATCTCTCCGACCCCAATGCGCAGCCGCGCGTGGTCTGGCCGCGCCGCGAAGGCGTGGAGTACTCCGTCGACCATGCGGTCATCGACGGAGAGGACCGTCTGCTCATCCTGCACAACGAGGACGCGCTCGACTTCGAGCTCGTCTCGGTCGCGGCATCCGACCCGCAGGGCGAGCGGCGCGTGCTTGTGCCCCACACCCCCGGTCGCCGGCTGCTCGATGTGGACTGCTTCCGCGATTTCGCGACCGTCGAGTTCCGCGCCGACGGGGTGCCGCACGCCGCCCTGCTGGATCAGCGCACCGGGAAGCTCGACCCGGTCGAGTTCGACGAGCCGCTGTACGAGGCGTACTTCAGCGGAAACCCCGAGTGGCACGCGCCGTTCCTGCGCATGGGGTACACCTCGTTCGCGACCCCGCCCACCGTCCTCGAGCTCGAGCTCGCCACCGGCGAGAAGCACGTGCGCAAGCAGCAGCCCGTGCTCGGCGGGTACGAGTCGTCCGATTACGGGCAGCAGCGCGTCTGGGCCACCGCGTCCGACGGCGTGCAGGTGCCGATCTCGCTGATCTGGAAGCGCTCGCTGGGCGAACCGGGCGCCCGGCCGCGCCCCGTGCACCTGTACGGCTACGGATCGTACGAGCACTCCATCGACCCCGGTTTCTCGGTGATGCGCCTGTCGATGCTCGACCGCGGCGTGGTGTTCGCCGTGGCGCATGTGCGCGGCGGCGGCGAGATGGGACGGCACTGGTACGAGGACGGCAAGGAGCTGCGCAAGCGCAACACGTTCACGGACTTCATCGCCTGCGGCCGTCACCTCGTCGACACCGGCGTGACCACGCCTGAGCGCATGGTCGCCGAGGGCGGCAGCGCAGGGGGCCTGCTCATGGGCGCGGTCGCGAACCTCGCGCCGGAGCTGTTCGCCGGCATCCTGGCCGGGGTGCCCTTCGTCGACGCGCTCACCTCGATCCTGGATCCCTCGCTGCCGCTGACCGTGGTGGAGTGGGACGAATGGGGCGACCCGCTGCACGATGCCGAGGTGTACGCGTACATGAAGGGCTACACCCCGTACGAGAACATCCGCACCGACGTGGCCTATCCCCGCATCCTCGCGATGACGTCGCTGAACGACACCCGCGTGCTGTACGTCGAACCGGCGAAGTGGGTGGCGGCTCTGCGACATGCGGGCGCCTCGGACGTGCTGATGAAGTGCGAGATGTCAGCGGGCCACGGCGGTGTCAGCGGCCGGTACAACGCCTGGCGCGAGCGTGCTTTCGAGCTCGCCTGGATGCTCGACGTGCTCGGCCTGGCCGACTGAGCCCGCCGCCCGGCGCTTGCGCTCGGGCCGTGTCCCAGTCGTGGCGGGTGCCGGACTCGCGCACCCGCCACTGCGCGGCCGCGCCGCGCACGGTGTCCCAGAAGCGGCGCGTCGCGCCGCCGAGAAGCCGCCACAACGCAGACACGGCGCCAGCCCTCGTCCGCTCTCCACAGCGGGGCGATCCGTACGACTTGTGCACGGTTCTCGGCTTTGAGCATCCGCGGCCTGTCGCCCAGCGGCTGAGATGTCTGCATGACACGCAGAAAGCCGCTCCCCGGCCATCTTCGAGAGGCGCCGTTCCGCGTCGATCAGGCGCACGCCGCGGGCGTGTCGCGCTCCCGTCTGCGCGCCGCTGACCTGTGCGCGCCGACGCGCGGGGTCCGCCGGATGCGCGACGACGCGTCGCCGCATCCGGAACCCGGAGCCACGGCGTCGGAGCGGATGCGGATGCTCTCAGCGCTGCTGCGCAGCGACGTCGAGGGGTTCGCACCCGCGCTGACCCCGCACCAGTTCTTCAGCCACGAGACGGGTCTGGCGCTGCTCGGCGCTCCCCTGCCGTACACGTCGGATGCCCGGCGGCAGGTGCACGTCTCCGTCCGCCGCCCGCATGCGCTTCCCCGGCGGCGAGGCGTTCACGGTCATCGCCTGCAGGCGCGCGAGTCGGCGCGTTGGCACGTCGACTCGCTGCCGATCGAGCATCCCGCCCGGATGTGGCGCCAGGCAGCCTCGGACTGGCAGCTCGACGATCTGATCGTCGCCGGCGACTTTCTCGTGCATCCTCGCAACAAGCTGGTCACCATCGACGACCTCCGCCGGGAGATCGCGGAGGCCGGTGACGTCGGTGGGCGGCTGGGAGCCGCACTGCGAGAGATCCGCGCGGGTGCCGAGAGCCCCGAGGAGACTCGACTTCGCTTGCTGCTCACCCGGGCCGGCCTGCCCGAGCCGGAGCTGAACATGAACCTCTTCGATGCTGACGGCGCATTCGTCGCGCGGCTCGATCTGGCCTATCCGCGGTTCCGGGTCGCGCCGGAGTACGACGGCCGAGGGCACGCCGAGGCAGATCAGTTCGCACGGGATGCTGATCGCTGGGACGGCATCAGAGCAGAGGGCTGGGAGCACGTGCGCATCCTCAGTCACCACCTGCGCCCCGACCCGCAGGTCGCGATCGACAAGGTCGCCGTCGCGCTCTTCGCCGCCGGGTGGCGCCCCGGACGCACCTGACATCGTGTGCCACAAGATGCCGGTCGGGCGGCCCGCGACCATCGCATAGGGGGACACGGCATCACGGCTGTTCCCTCACGGGCGGGTACCGAGGCCACGGACCCGCCTGTTCTGGGACACGGCCCGCCCGGCGTTCGAGGGCTGGTCAGCCGCCCAGGGCTGATCAGCCGAACAGGGCGGAGGCTTCTTCGTAACGGCTGAGCGGAACCGTGTTCAGCTCGCCGAGCGCCTCGTGGAACGGCACCCGCACGATGTCGGTGCCCCGCATGGCGACCATCTGACCCCACGCCTGATCGACGATCGCGTCGGCCGCGTTCAGGCCGAGCCGGGTGGCGAGCACCCGGTCGAATCCCGATGGCGATCCGCCGCGCTGGATGTGGCCGAGCACGGTCGAGCGGGTCTCGATGCCGGTGATGCGCTCGATCTCCGGTGCGAGGATCTCACTGATCCCGCCCAGTCGCGGCCGGTTGAACGCGTCCAGGCCCTTGTCGCTGTACGCCTCGTCCATACCGGTCAGCGTGAAGCCCTCCGACACCACCACGAGAGGTGCGCGGCCCCGGTCGAACGCCCGGGTGACCAGCGCGCAGATCTCGTCGATCGACATCGGAACCTCGGGAATGCAGATCGCGTGCGCGCCCGCGGCCATGCCCGCGTGCAGGGCGATCCAGCCGACATGACGCCCCATCACCTCGGCGACCATGCAGCGCTGGTGCGAGTCTCCCGTCGTGCGCAACCGGTCCATGGCGTCGGTGGCGATGTTCACCGCCGTGTCGAACCCGAACGAGTAGTCGGTGGCGCGCAGATCGTTGTCGATGGTCTTGGGCACGCCGAGCACATTGACGCCGTCCTTCGACAGCCGGTCGGCGGCAGCGAGGGTGCCCTCGCCGCCGATCGCCACGATGCCGTCGATGCCGTGTGCGGTCAGCGTCCTGCGAATGTTCTCCGCGCCCCCGCGGCTGCCCTCGTACGGGTTGGTGCGGCTGGTGCCGAGAATGGTGCCGCCCACCTTCGACAGGCCCTTCACCTCGTGCCGGGTGAGCGGGAAGAAATCGCCGTCGACGACGCCGCGCCATCCGTCGCGGATGCCGACGAACTCGAGGTCGTAGGTGGTCATGCCCTTGAGCACGATGCCGCGGATGACCGCGTTGAGCCCGGGGCAATCGCCGCCACTCGTGAGGATGCCGATCTTCATGCTGCTGCCTTCGTGCTTCGGGTGGGGAGGGACAAGGCGACGCTGCCTGACTTCGACCCTAGTGCCGAACACGAGCGGATGCCATTCGCGCGGCATGAAAAGGCACGATCTTGACGCTCGATTCCGAGCAGCCAGCAATATCTGAGGCGTTCATCACAAAGGAGCCTCGAAGGGGCGCCAAGAACCGAGGTTCTTAACGCCCCAGGGGCTTCAGGCTTCGCCGAGCGCTTCACGCAGCAGGTGCATGAGCGCGGCCAGCTGCACCGACTCGCCCGGCGCCTCCTCGACGGCGTCGCCGTCGAGGGCACGAGCGGCGAGTCCCTGCTTCTGATCGATCAGCTCCGCGATCTTGGTGTCGATCGTGTGCGCCGCGATGATGCGCCATGCGGTGACCGGCTCGTCCTGACCGATCCGGTGCACCCGGTCGATGGCCTGCGTCTGCTCGGCCGCCGTCCAGCTCAACTCGGCGAGCACGACGTTCGACGCGGCCTGCAGGTTCACGCCCACACCGGCAGCGGTCAGCGAGCACACCGCGATCCCGACCCGGGGATCGTTGTTGAACGCGTCGATCGCCTGCTGGCGTGCGGGGGTCGACTGATCGCCGCGGATCGAGACCGACGTGATGCCGGCCGCTGCGAAGTGCGCCTCGGCCTGATCCATGACGTCGACATGCTTCGCGAAGAAGACCACCTTCTCGACCGAGCGCTGCAGCTGGGCGGCGTAGTCGGCGGCGAGCATCGCCTTGGCCTGACCGATCCTGCGGACCATCGTGAAGACGTTGTCGCCGCCCGTGCCGGCGGCCTTCGACTCCTCGAGTTCGTTGTGCGCCACCAGGCGCACGATGTCCTCGTCGATCTGTCCGGCTCCCACGGGTCCGTGGGCGGCGGCGCGCGCCTCGACGATGCGCCGGTACTTGGCCGCCATCCGCTCGCCCAGCTCGCGCTCGGCGGCCCGGATGCCGCGCCCGAACTCGTCGTCGAGCTGCACGGGCAGGTCGGCGATGAGCTTGTCGGGCAGGTCGGCCGCGACGTCGCGCTTCTTGCGGCGCACGATGCCCAGGGAGATCACGGCGTCGCGCGCCTCGGCGTAGAAGGACTTGTCGGCGGGCGTGAGACCGGTGGCATCCAGCTTCTCCATCAGCGCGGTCTCGGGCTTCTCGCCGTTCGTCCAGCCGAGGAAGCGCCAGATCGCGTCGAAGTCCTCGACGTCGTTGATGAGCGGGGTTCCCGTCAGCGCGAGCATGAGCGGGTCCCGCTCCCGCTCGCGGATGCGGGACGCCAGGGCGAGCACGTTCTGCGACCGCTGCGAGCCGAGGTTCTTGATGAAGTGCGCCTCGTCGACGACCATGCCCTTCAGGCCGATCGATCCCAGCCACGAAAGGTGGCGGTCGAGGATCTCGTAGTTCACGATGAACACGTCGGCGAAGGCATCGATGTCATCGCCGTCGCCCTGGATCACCGCCGCGCGACGCTGCGGGGTCCACAGCTCCACCTCGCGCGCCCAGTTCATCTTCACCACGTTGGGCACGACCACCAGCAGCGGGTACGCATCGGCGACGGATGCCGCCAGCACCGACTGCGCGGTCTTGCCGAGTCCCGGCTCGTCGGCGAGCAGGAAGCTGCGGTGACCGGAGCGCACGGCCTCGACGAAACGGGACTGGTGCACCATCACCTCACGGCCCTTCGGCGAGATGTGGTCGTACTCGGGCGTGGGCGGCAGCTCCATGCTCGCCGCTCCCCCGCCGGCACCCGACTCGAACGCCTTGTACAGCGGTCCCATCAGCTCCCAGCCGTCCAGGCGGCGGCGCGGCACGGCCGCGGGTCGCGGCGTGAGATCGGGCGCGAGGAACGGGTTCGCGAGCTGGCGGGATTCGACGGACGGCGGCGTCACCTGCTTCTCCGCGAGCGCCGCGGGCACGACCTGGGTCGTGCGCACCGGGGCGACATCGGTGATGATCAGCTCCTCCGGGGCCAGCTCGGCTCCCGATTCCAGCAGCCAGTCCCGCCGCATCCGCTTCGCCACGGGAGACGCGGCCTGGTCGGCCTCGAGCAGCTGGATCAGCGAGGTGTCGCGGGCCGCGGTCTTCGCGAGAATGGTGGCCACGCCGTCGAGACGCTTGAGCAGCTCCGCGCGAGCGGCGTCGGTGACCTCCGCATCGGCCTTCACCCGTGCGCGCTCCTCGCGCACGAGGAACGCGATCACCTGGAACTTGACCCTGTTGGTCGGACCCAGCTTGGCGCGCTGCGCCTTCGCCTCGATCTCGCGCACCTTGCGCGCGAGGATCGGGATGAGCGGGGCCTCTTCGTCGCGACGAGAGGTCTTCTTCTTCCGCTGTGCGGTCGCCGTGCTCGGCATGCTCCTCCTGAGCGTGAGTACCGGTCGCCCGTGTCGGGCGTACAACTGGTGTTCCGCGCGCGGCTCCTGCCAGGACGTCGCGGAGATGGGGTTGCGGATGCGGACAGCGTCACGCGCGGCTGCGATGGCCCCCGCGAGGATTCTACGCCATGCTGCTGGGCGCGTCGGCGGATGGACGCGCCCAGACGCCGGTTCCGGGTGCGGGGCGACGGATGCGCTGCCTGCGCAGCACGACCAAAGCTGCGCCGATCACGACGGCGAACAGGGTCGACAGGCGGGTCAGGGCGAACCAGTTGGCGTCGAGCGCGAGCACGGCGCCCGCCGAGCAGCTCCATCGGGCTCACGAGAAGCGAGGGTGGACCTGCCTCACGGTCGAGAGCAATCACCGCGCGGATCAGCCTGCCAGACCGAGTCGCTCCCTCGCCTGGGCGACGTCGGCCGCGATCTGCGCGATGAGCGCGTCCATCCCGTCGAACGCGACCATCCCGCGCAGGTGGTCGCTGAACTCGACGGTCACCCGGTGGCCGTACAGATCCAGGTCGGACGCGTCGAGGACGTGCGCCTCCACCTGACGGCGGTGGACGTCGTGAAAGGTCGGGTTGGTGCCGACCGAGATCGCCGCGGGGTGACGGATGCCGGTGTCGTGGTCGGTCAGCCAGCCGGCGTACACCCCGTCGGCGGGCACCAGGGCATCCACCGTCTCGGAGAGGTTCGCCGTCGGGAATCCGAGCTCGCGCCCGCGCTTGAGTCCGTGCACGACCTCTCCGGCGACGGTGACCGGCCGTCCGAGCGCCCTGGCCGCCTCGACGACGTCACCGGCCGCCAGCAGCTCGCGCACCCACGTCGAGGAGACCCGACGCCGGGCACCGTCCGGATGCACGTCCTCGACGACATCCACCGTGAACCCGTGCTGCGGGCCGAGCTCGCGCAGCAGTCCCGGGTCGCCCGCTCCGCCGCTGCCGAATCGGAAGTCCCGCCCGACGAGCACCGTGACGACGTGCAGCGAGTCGACGAGAATCGTGCGCACGAACGCCTCGGCCGGGAGAGAGGCCAGCGCACGGTCGAAGGTGAGCACCAGCGTGGCGTCGAGATCGAGCTCGCCGAGCAGTTCGAGCTTGCGCTCCGTGGCCACGACGTTCTCGGGACACAGCTCAGGACGAAGGATCTCGAGCGGGTTGCGGTCGAAGGTGACCGCGACGGTCTTCGCACCGACCGCGGCGGCGTCGATGCGCATGCGCTCGATGACCGCCCGGTGCCCGACGTGGACACCGTCGAACTTGCCGATGGCCACGACCGTGGGACCGAAGTCGGCGGGGACCTCCGAAGGATCGCGGAAGACGATCATGCCCGCGCTCCTCGGGGCCGGTGGGTGCGCAGCCACCAGAGACCGAACACGGGCAGCACGAGCGGGATGAACACGTAGCCCATCCCGAAGAACGACCAGACGCTGTCATGCCCGAACAGTGACGGCACCAGCAGGCTGAGCGCACCGACGACGAGTACACCGGTGAGTTCGAACACGATGGCGATCCACGCCACCGTGTACCAGCCGCGCCGGTGCGCGAGGATCAGCGCCAGCGTGGCGAGGACGTAGACCACGGCCGCCAGTGCGGACAGCCCGTACGCCAGCGGCGCCTCGTCGAAGCGCCGTACGATCTGCACCAGGCTGCGCCCGGTGGAGGCCAGCGCCATCACCGCGTAGACGATCACGAGGACGCGGCCGACACCGGTCATCCGGGTGCGTGCAGCTGCAGGGGTCGGGGCATCGGTGTGGGACATCGCAACGTCCATCCTAATCCGCGTGCTCACGCGATCTGCACGGTCCAGATGGTCTGCATCCGCCACAGCATGATGGCCAGCGAGAAGCCCACGACCCCGAGGACGACCGTGCTCCACCGGCTGCGATCGAGCAGCGCCCACAGTGTTCCTCCCGCCGGCAGGAGCAGTGCACCGACCAGGTACACCCAGTACTCGAGAAGGTCCCCGGTGGGTGGATTTCCCGCGAGAGGCGCGACGATGGCCACGACGACCTGCACGATCAGCAGGGCCTCGATCAGCAGCACGCCGCCCACGGTGTAGTCGCTGGGGCGGCGGCCGGCGAGGCCCGCGATCAGGCAGAACAGCCCCACCGCGCACGCCACGGCGATCTGGACCACGGTGAACCACAGGATCATGCCTGCACCTCCGGCATGTTCATGGCGCTCTTGACATCGCGTCCGCGGGCTTCCAGGACGCCGACGAGCGCTCCGTCGGGATCGATCCCCGCGACCTCCGTGGCGACGAGACGTTCGCGCTGTCCCGCGAGGCGCTTGCCGTGGCGCAGGTCCCGCGCCTCCTCGGCGGTGAGCGGGAGCACGGGCATCACGTGCGCCGCCGCGGCCGCCGGGGTGAGCACGGCGGCTCCCGCGAGGCCGTCGACGCCGACCGCGCCGGCGACGTCGAAACCGCCCACGCGCGTTCGGCGCAGGGCCGTGAGGTGTCCGCCGACCCCGAGCGCATCGCCGAGGTCGCGGGCGAGGGCGCGGATGTAGGTGCCCGAGGAGCAGTCGACCACGACGTCCAGGTCGAGGTGTCCGTCTCCGCGACGCTCGGCGGTGACCTCGAAGCGCGAGACGGTGACCCGGCGCGCGGCGAGCTCGACGCTCTCCCCCGATCGGACGAGATCGTACGCCCGTCGTCCCGCCACCTTGATGGCGGAGACCGAGCTCGGCACCTGAGAGATGGCTCCGGTCAGCTCGAGGATGCCGGCACGGACCGCCGCGCCGTCCACATGCGCCCACGCCGCCGCGTCCGCCGTGTCGACCACGTCGCCCTCCGCGTCGTCGGTGGTGGTCCGCGCACCGAGGCGGATGGTCGCCGTGTAGGTCTTGTCGGCACCGACGATGTAGGTCAGCAGCCGAGTGGCACCCTCGATGCCGATCACCAGCAGGCCGGTGGCCATCGGGTCCAGTGTGCCCGCATGCCCCACCTTGCGTGTGCCGACGGCGCGCCGAACGCGGGCGACCACGTCGTGACTGGTCAGGCCACCGGGCTTGTCGACGAGGAGGATTCCGGGCGATACCACCCTTTCAGCCTACCGAGACCTGCCAAGTGCCGCCTGACGGAGCACCGCGACGGGCTCGTCTAGGCTGACGGTGTGTCGACCGCCGTACCCCTTCCGAGTGTGCTGGCGGACTGGTACGACGGCACCGCCCGGGACCTCCCCTGGCGCCGCGCAGAGTTCCACGAGACGTACGGGGCCTGGGGCACGCTCGTGAGCGAGTTCATGCTGCAGCAGACACCGGTCGCGCGGGTCATCCCGCATCTGACGGCCTGGCTGGAGCGATGGCCGACTCCGCTTGACATGTCGGCGGCCTCCCCTGCGGAGGTCGTGAACCAGTGGGCGAACCTGGGCTATCCGCGACGAGCCCTCTGGCTGCACCGCGCGGCGATCGAGGTCGTCGCGCGCCACGGCGGCACGGTGCCCCGCGACATCACGGCTCTGCTCGCGCTGTCCGGTATCGGCGACTACACGGCGCGCGCCGTCGCCGTCTTCCACTACGGGGACAGACACCCCGTGGTCGACACGAACACGCGACGCGTGATCGCACGCGCGATCGACGCACACGCGCAGCCGGATGCCCCGTCGAGGCGCGACCTGACGCGGATGTCGGAGCTGCTTCCGGCCGACGGAGCGGAATCCGCGGTGTTCAACGCGGCGATGATGGAGCTCGGTGCGACGGTGTGCACGGCGCGATCCCCGCGCTGCGGAGTCTGCCCGATCGCCGACAGGTGCGCGTGGCTGGCGGCCGGACGGCCTGAGACCGGCGACAGCCGCCGGCGCCAGGCGAAGTACGAGGGCTCGGACCGCCAGGCGCGCGGCGGTGTGCTGCGCGCCCTGCGGCACGCGCCGGAGCATCGGATGCCGGCCGTCGCGGTCCTCGCCGACTGGCCCGATGCCGCACAGCGCGACCGCGCGGTCGATTCCCTCGTCGCCGACGGGCTCATCGAGGCCGCCGACGGGACACTGCTGCTCCCCCGGTGACGACCACGATGCCCCGGGATCTGGTCCCGGGGCATCGTTCGCCGATCGCGTCGGCGGAGCGGGCGTGTCAGCCGCAGGCGCTCAGCAGCTCCCACGGACCCCACTGCGTCGCGCCGGGCGTCTCGTTCTGCGTCCACCACTTCGCGCGGTACTCGGAGCCCTGGTAGCTCACCACCGAACCGCCCGTGTAGACGGCGTCGGAAGCCCAAGCAGCCGCGCACGCGCCCTCGCCCGGGTCCGTTCCGCCCTCGCCCGGGTCCGTACCGCCCTCACCCGGGTCGGTACCGCCGCCGGGGGTGTCGCCGTCACCGGGAGCGCCGGTGCGCAGCTTGTCGGCGTACGCCCCGATCAGCTCGCCGTTGCGGTCGCCGTCGAGTACCCAGAACATGCCGCCGCCGAGCCCGAGGTCGAGCGTGTACTGCGCTTTGCGTTCGATGGACCTCACGTTGTCGTAGCTCCACCACTGATTGCCGTCATAGCGCCAGGCCGAGCCCGTCACCGGGTCGTAGTGGTCCGTGCCCACCGTCTTCAGCTTGTCGTAGTCCTCGTTGCCCTCCTCCCAGGTGCCGGGGGCCGCGCCGTTCGCCGTCCCCCACGGCTCTGCCGAGGTGGCTCCCTTCCAGCCGCGACCGTACGCGGCCATTCCGAGGCCCAGCTGCTTCGGGTCGATACCGGCTCCGAGGTACAGCTGCACGGCCTTGTCGGCGTTGAATCGCCGCTCCGGCTGGCGCGGGTCGTCGGGGTCGTCGAACAGGTTGCCCTGATGCCCGGTCAGAGCCGCGTCCCATGCTCCGTGCAGGTCGTAGCCCTGCACGTTGCCATAGTCGAGATAGGTGAAGTTCTCGGGATCGTTCCAGCCGCCCGCCGTGATGTCGGCGGGGTTGGCCGGCAGGAAGGCGGACAGCAGGTAGTGCTTCCCGTTCGTGGCGCCGTAGGCGTCGAGCTGGGTGCGGAACTCCTTGAGCAGGGCGGTGAAGTTGGCCTTGTCGTTGGCCTCGTCCACGTGGTTGCCCACGTTTCCGTTCTGGCTGCCCGGCCACTCCCAGTCGATGTCGATGCCGTCGAACACGCCCGCCGCGGCTCCCGGACCGCCGCGGCCGTCGATGACCGGAAGGTTGCCCTTGATGTACAGGTCGATGCAGCTCGACACGAACGCCTTGCGCGAGGCATCCGTCGCTGCCGCCTTCGAGAAGTTCTTCGACCAGGTCCAGCCGCCGAGCGAGATCATCACCTTGAGGTTCGGATGCTTCTGCTTGAGCTGCTTGAGCTGGTTGAACGAGCCCGCGAGCGGCTGGTCCCAGGTGTCGGCGGCGCCCGAGACCGATGATGCGGCGTCGTAGCCCATGCCGAAGTCCGCCCAGGCGTCACCCGCGCCATCGGAGCCGTTCGGTCCGTCGCCCTGCGCCTTGTTCGCGATGAAGCACTTGAGGGTCTCGTGATGGATGTTCCCGAACGCGTAGTTGATGTGCGTGAGGTCGTCGGCCGCACCCGATGTCTCGAGCTGCTTGACCTTGAAGTTGCGACCGTAGACCCCCCATTGGGCGAAGTACCCGACGCTCCGGTAGCCGTTCACGCTGGCAGCGGCATCCGGCGCCGGGTTCTCCGCAGCAGTAGCGGCGGGTACGGAGAAGGTGGCGGCGATCGTCGCGGCCACGGCCGCTCCCGCGAGCGCGGCGACGATGCCGCGCCGGGGTCGTCTTGTTCTCATCATTCTCTTCCTCTGTTCGTTCTCCGGATGACGGGCGGGCGCGGCGCGCCTGCCCGCGTCTTTCAACAGCCGGCGGCCGCCCACACCTGAGCCGAGCCCGGCTCCTCCCCCCGGGTCCACCACCGCGCGGTGTAGACCCCTCCGTCGTGGCTGACGATCGCACCGACCGTGTACACCGCGGTCGCGTCCCACGCCGGCGCCGTGCACGAGCCGCCGCCGTCTCCGCCCGAGCCCGCGCCGGGCTCGGCCACGCTCACACCGCGGGGCAGGTCGTGCAGGGTCGAGTAGGTGTCGTCGCCGATCGTCACCCGCAGGTTGGAGATCTCCGAGATCGGCAGCCGCCAGGACAGCTTGGTGTACGCCGAGCCGCCCGCCGGGATGCCCCCGGACGGCACCGTCAGCTGGTACGTGTGGAAGTCTCCCTGCAGCCCGCCGGCGTTGCTGCCGGTGTGGTCGCTGGAGATCCTGGTGATGCCGAAGCCGTTCTGCTCGCCGAGCGCACCGGTGTCGCTGGTGGCCGTGTCGAAGGTGATCGTGGCGCCGGCGGGGATCGCGGTCTGCCCGCCGTTCACGAAAGTCACTCGCGGGTTGATCGGATAGTTGTTGTCTCCGAGGGCGAACTCCGAGAGCTCCACGTGCAGGTCGATCGCCCGCTCCGGCATGGGGACGTTCGCCTTCGAGGCACCGTACGGCTGGGATGCCGCCAGGCGATCGTGCAGCGCCGTCACGAGCGTCGAGCCCATCTCGTACTGCCCCTTGCCGGCGTTGTAGGCGTAGTCGCCGGCGAGCTCCCAGATCATCGCGCCGCCGATCCCGTTGTCGGCGATGTAGTCCGCCTTCGCCTCGATCGCCTGGTCCGCGTCACCGGAGAGGAACGTCTTCGTGGTGTCGTTCCACCACCACTCCACCTTGGTGACGGGGTCGAAGTGATGGGTGTAGGTTCCGGTCAGCGTCGTCGGCGCCCCGTAGGAGGCGGTGTAGTCGCCCACGACGCCCTTCTGCAGGTTCAGCACATGCCAGATCGGGTTCGCACCCGCGCCCACCTCGCCCCCGGACTTGTCCAGGTCGTGCCAGAGGTTGTCGATCCCCTCCGCACCGGCGCCGCACTTCGTGTTCCCGCCCAGTGCCGGTCCGGTCCCCGCGGGGCACCGGGACTGGTCGGCGAGCGGAGCGGAGCCGTACAGTCCGTGCGTTCCGCCCTGCACGCCGTACCAGCCTCGCGTGTAGAAGGGAACTCCGACGTTGATGCGCCCGGCGGGCATGGAGCCGCGGAAGTAGTGGTAGGCCCAGTCCGTGTTGAGGTAGCCGATCCCGTCGTACGCGCCGTAGACGCCTCCGGCGGTCAGCTCGGGGTCCTTGCCGTCATCGAACAGCGCCGCGTTGCCGCCGACGTACGCGTTCCAGGACCCGTGGAGGTCGTAGCTCATGATGTTCACGTAGTCCAGGTACTTCGCGACCTGGTAGACCTCGGCGCCGCGCAGAAGCCATCCCGAGGCGGGTGCGGCCACGGTCAGCAGGTAGTGGCGTCCGTCTGCGGCGCCGGCCCGGTCGAGCTTCTCGCGCAGGGACTTCATCAGCGACTCGTATCCGGACCAGAGATCGGCGCGCCGGGGCTCCGAGAAGGAGAAGTCCTCGGGATTGCCCGACTTGCCGTTGCTGTTGGCGTACTCGTAGTCGATATCCACTCCGTCGAAGCCGTAGCTGCGGATGAACTCCACGGCGGAGTCCGCGAAGGCGTCGATCTTCGCCTGCGAGTCGGTCAGCGTGTAGAAGCCGCCGTCCGCCACCCGCTCCCCGTCGGTGTCGAAGTGCCCTCCCGTCTCGGCCCAGCCGCCGATCGAGATCAGGGACTTCACACCGGGGTTCTGCTTCTTGTACGTCGACAGCAGGTTGAAGTGACCCTGATACGGCAGCTGCGCATCCATCTCGGCGCCGTCGACACCGGGCCAGGTCATGCTCGTGGCGGGGTTGCCGGCGACGTCCTGGTTCACCGAGACGTCGCCGTCGCCGTCGATGTGGGCGAACGCGTAGTTGATGTGGCTGAGCTTGTCCCAGGGGATGTCGGATGCCAGGTAGCGGGGCTGCCCGTTCGCGCCGGTGCGCCAGCTGGTGAAGTACCCGATGACGCGGTGCTCGAGGCCGTTGGGCAGCTTCTCCCTGCCGCTCTCGTCGTAGACGGTGCAGTAGGGCACGTCGACGCCCGGTGTCTGATACAGACCGTCCGGACGGCACTTCTCGTCGGGGTTGGCGGTCCATGGCGCACCGGGCTCCGCGGACGGCGTCGGATCCGGCGACGGCGTCGGATCCGGCGACGGCGTCGGATCCGGCGACGGCGTCGGATCCGGTGTCTGCGTCGGGTCCGGGTCCGTGGCGCCGCACGCGCCGATGCTCACCCAGACGACGGCGCTGCCGGGGGCCTCGTTCTGGGTCCACCACTGCGCTCGGTAGTTCGTCGCGCCGGAGGAGACCTCCGACCCGCCCGTGTACGCCGTCTGCGGCGACCACGGCGTCGCGCACGGTTCTGCCGCGGTCGCCGTCGTCTCCGCCGTCGCGGACCCTGCGATCACGATCACGGCGCCGACGACGGCTGCGACGCGCAACCGGAGGGAGGATCGTCGTCTGGTCATGGGGACTCCTCTTCTGCGGAGGGCGGCGGTCGTGTGGGGCCGGCTGGGCCCGACGCTATCGACGCCGGCGCGGCGCTCGCATCCGTGGTTTCCACATGCTTCGACGAGACCACCGCGCGAGACCACCGTGCGAGACCACCGTGCGGGACCACCCGGCGGGCGACGCTCAGCGTGGTCAGACGTGCTGGTTCGTACGGTGCGCGAGGGCGGTCAGCTCGCCTCTGCTGCGGACCTCGAACTTGCGGAAGATCCTGCCGGCGTGCACTTCGATCGTGCGCACCGAGACATGCAGCCGCTCGGCGATCACCCGATTCGCCGCTCCCTCCGCGATGAGCATGGCGATCTGCAGTTCTCGCCCGGTGAGCACAGGCTGCCAAGCCGCTCGACAGGCGGCGAGGGGATCGGAGACGACGCCGGGAATGGGCGTCGTGGGCGTGGACACGTCGACGTTCGGCTGTTCGCCGAGTCTGGCCAGACGCCCCTCCGTCGCGCAGCGCCAGGCATCCGCACCGGCATCCGCCAGCAGCCCGATCGCGGCGCGCAGGTGCCAGGCGGCTCCCGCCCGGTCTCCGCGCGTCAGCCCGGCGATGCCGAGCATCGCCTCCACGCGTCCGCGCTCGAAGGGCGATCGCACCGCCCGGGCCTCCTCCGCAGCGGTGTCGAGCACGTGCGCGAGCGCATCGGCGCGCCTGATCCGGCGGCGCAGATCGCGAGCGCGCGTGAGGTCGGGAGGCTCCACCGGGAGCGGCACGTCCAGCGGACCCGCCTCGTCGAGTCCGGGAAGACCGATGTCCTGGGCGCCCGAGGAGCGCTCCGCGCACAGTCGCAGGTGCACGGCGGCCTCATTGCTGCGCCCGGAGAGGTACGCGGCGATACCGCGCTCCATCAGCCGGTCGTGCGAGTGCGGAAGCGGTGAGGCCGCGTCGAGTGCGGCGGAGAGCTCGCCGCTGCGGCCGTCGACGGCCAGCTCCAGGCGGCGGGCGAGACGAACGGCGAGCCCGCGGTACGGCAGTGCCGCCGGCGCGCTCGCCGCGGCGCTGCGCAACCCCGCGAGAGCTTCGCCGAGGTCTCCCCGCCACGTGCGCAGCAGCGCGGTCAGCACGTCGCGGTGGGCGCGCAGCAGCGGTCCTGGTGCGAGGGTCTGCGACGCCGTGCGGTCCGGATGCTCGGCATCCGCCTCGGCGAGCAGCGCGAGTCCCTCGTCGATCTCCCCGCGCAGCGCCGCGCGCAGCGCCGCCCGCAGCGGAGAGGGCGTCGCCGTCTGATCGGCCGACACTTCCCGCGACCAGCATCCGGAGAGGAACGTCGCCTCCTGCTCGTCGGCCCAGCCCCGCCTGCTCGACGGCGTCGAGCCGTGGCGCAGCGTCATCGCCAGCCCGAGGGCGCCCGTCGCCGCGTTCCCCGCACCCGGCGCGCCGATCACGGGCGACAGCCACGCGATTGCGTCGTCGAGCCATCCTCCGCTCAGGGCCGCGCGACCGGCCAGGATCCGCGCCGCATCGATGGTCGCGGCGTCGGCATGACTCGCGGCCTCCCTCGCGACGGCGTAGGCGCGCACGGGATCGCCGTCGATCAGGGCCCGCTCCGCCAGATGCAGAAGAGAAGGCGTCAGCGCGCTCTCGCCCTCCATCGTGCTCAGCGCCCGGTGCCAGAGGGCCGCCTCGGACTCGCCGCGTGCGCGATACGTCCGCTCCAGTCGTCGATGCACGATCGTGCGCTCCGAGAGGTCGGCCGTGCCGTGCACGAGGATGCGTGTCCGCTGGTCGGCGTACCCGAAGCGACCGGCCACAAGCGAAAGCGCCGAAGCCGCCCTGGAGGCGATCAGCTGCCCCATCGGGATGCCGCAGGCCTCGAGAAGGACATCCACCCGATCATCCACGCAGACGGCTGCGGTCAGCAGGATCAGGCGATCCCGCGGGTCTGCGAGGATGCCCGACCCGTCGTGGATCGCCGGAACGAGCGGCAGCGGATCCGGCAGGGCGCTCAGTCCGCGGCGCTGTGCCGGGCTGAGCACGTCTGCGATCCGCGCCGCCATCGCGCGGTCACCGCCGCAGGCGGTCTCGATGTGGGCGACGACGTGCGGCGCAGCGGACTGCGGGGCATGATGCGTGCCGGAAACTCCGGATGCCGAAGCGCGCACGCTCCGGGGTACTGCGAACGCCATGGCCACATTGCCCTCCGCTCACGACATCGATCGCGTGCGGAGTATGTTAGCACTGATTACAAACGTCGGCGGCGGGCGTCGAGACGACACCGCGGCCGTCATTCCGTGTGCGCGTCGCCCTCTCGGTACGGGTCCGCCTCACCGGCGTGCGTCGCGCCATCCGCGAGCCGGGCGACCTCCTCATCGCGCTCACGGGCCTGCCGCAGCAGGTCGGCGATGTGGCCGGCCGACTCGGGCAGCGCATCCGGGATGAACTCCAGGGTCGGCACCAGGCGCACGTTGAGCTGTCGACCGACCTCCTTGCGCAGCATCCCGGTCGCCGAGGTCAGCGCGGCGCCGCTCGCGACGCGCTCCTCTTCCGTGCCGAGCACCGTGTAGAACACGGAGGCATGCTGCAGATCGCCCGAGACCCGGACGTCGGTGAGCGTGACGAAGCCGAGGCGCGGGTCGCGCAGGCCCTTCTCGAGGCGTTCAGCGAGGATGACGCGGATGCGGTCCGCCAGTCGCGCCTGTCGTTCTCCAGCCATGTTCCTGTCCTCTGTGTGACGGATGAGGGGCGCCCACCCGGGCGCCCCTCATCGATCGGATCGATCAGCCGCGAGGCTTCTCGACGAGCTCGGTCGTCTCGATCTCGTCGCCGATCTGGATGTCGTTGTACTTGCCCAGTCCGATACCGGCCTCGAAGTCCGTGCGGACCTCGGTGACGTCGTCCTTGAAGCGGCGCAGCGACTCGATGGCCAGGCCATCGGCGAGCACGACGCCGTCGCGGATGACGCGCGCCTTGGCGTTGCGCGTGATCGTTCCCGAGCGCACGATGACACCGGCGATGTTCCCGAACTTCGAGGAGCGGAACACCTCGCGGATCTCGGCGACGCCCGACTGGACCTCTTCGAACTCCGGCTTGAGCATTCCCTTGAGGGAGTTCTCGATCTCCTCGATGGCCGCGTAGATCACCGAGTAGAAGCGGATGTCCACGCCCTCGCGGTTCGAAGCCTCACGGGCCTTGGCGTCCGGACGGACGTTGAAGCCCACGATGATCGCATTGTCGATCGTCGCGAGGTTCACATCCGACTCCGTGATGGCGCCGACGCCGCGGTGGATGATGCGCAGCTGCACCGAGTCGTCGACCTCGATCTTGAGCAGCGACTCCTCCAGCGCCTCGACGGCACCGGAAACGTCGCCCTTGATGATGAGGTTGAGCGTCTCCACCTTGCCCTCTTCGAGAGCGCGGGTGAAGTCCTCGAGCGAGATGCGCTTGCGGGCCTTGGCCAGCAGGGCGTTGCGCTCGACGGCCTCACGCTTCTCAGCGATCTGACGCGCCATGCGGTCCTCCTCGGTGACGATGAAGACGTCACCGGCGCGGGGCACGGAGTTCAGACCCTGCACCTGCACGGGACGAGAAGGTGCCGCCTCGGTGACGGCCTCGCCGTTCTCGTCGAGCATCGCGCGCACGCGGCCGTAGGCCGTGCCGGCGACGATCGAGTCGCCGACCTTCAGCGTTCCCGACTGGATCAGCACCGTGGCGACCGAGCCGCGGCCCTTGTCGAGCTTGGCCTCGATCGCGACACCACGGGCAGCCTTGTTCGGGTTGGCTGTGAGGTCCAGACCCGCGTCGGCCGTCAGCAGGACGGCGTCGACGAGCTCCTGGATGCCGGTGCCCTGGCGTGCCGAGACGTCGACGAACATGACGTCGCCGCCGTACTCCTCGGCCACCAGACCGTACTCCGTGAGCTGCTGGCGCACCTTGGCCGGGTTCGCCTCGGGCTTGTCGACCTTGTTCACCGCGACCACGATCGGCACATCGGCCGCCTGGGCGTGGTTGAGCGCCTCCACCGTCTGCGGCATGATGCCGTCGTCGGCGGCGACCACCAGGATCGCGATGTCGGTCACCTGCGCACCACGAGCACGCATGGCGGTGAACGCCTCGTGACCCGGGGTGTCGATGAAGGTGACCGCGCGCTCGATGCCGTCGTGCTCGGTCCAGATCTGGTAAGCACCGATGTGCTGCGTGATACCGCCGGCTTCGCCCTCGATGACGTTGGACTGACGAATCGCGTCGAGCAGCCTGGTCTTACCGTGGTCGACGTGACCCATGACAGTGACCACGGGAGGACGGATCTCGAGGTCCTCCTCGCTCTCCGCATCCAGCTCGGCCTCGAGGTCGAGACCGAAGCCCTCGAGGAGCTCCTTGTCCTCGTCCTCGGGCGAGACCATCTGGATCTTGTAGCCGAGCTCGGCGCCGAGAACCTCGAAGGTCGCCTCGTCCAGCGACTCGGTGGCCGTGGCCATCTCGCCCAGGTTGAACAGGATCGTGACGAGAGTTCCGGGCTGGACGGTGTAGCCGTTCAGTGCCTCGAGCTTGTCGGCGAAGTCCGCGATCGACGCGCCGCGGCGCAGGCGGATGGTCTCGCCGTTGCCCTTGGAGACGTTGATGCCGCCGACGACCGGCGCCGACCGCATCTCGAATTCCTGCCGCTTCGCCCGACGCGACTTGCGCTGCTTGCTCTTGCCGCCACCCTTGCCGAAGGCGCCTGCGGTGCCCCCGCCGGGACCGCGACCACGACCGCCGCCGCCACCGGGACGACCGGCGAAGCCGCCGCCACCGCCGGGACGACCGGGAGCGCCGCCGGCACCGGGACCGCCGCCGGGGCGGCCGGGACCGCCGGTGCGCTGCTGGAAGGGAGCGCCGGGACGACCGCCCTGACCGCCGCGCGCGCCGCCGGGGCGACCGGGACGCGGAGCACCGAGGCGAGGAGAGCCGGGACGGGGCGCCTGCGGACGCGGGATGTTCCCCGGCGTCGGACGCTGGCCCATGCCCTGCGCGGAGGCGAAGGGGTTGTTCCCCGGACGCGGTCCGGCGGGACGCTGGCCCATGCCCTGCGCGGACGAGAACGGGTTGTTGCCAGGACGCGGTGCACCGGGCTTGGGCGCGGCGCCGCCGGGCTTGGGCGCGCCACCGCCGGACTTGGGGTCGGCGGACTTCGGGTCGGCGGCCTTGGCGGGTCCGGGGCTCGGCGCGGAGGACGCCGCGGCGCTCTCCTGCTGTGCGGCGGGCGCTTCGGGCGCAGCCTCGGGTGCTGCGGGCTTGGCCGGGCCGGGCTTGGGACCGGGAACCGGACCCGCGGGCTTGCGCCCGGAGGGTGCGGATGCCTTGGCCGCCGGCTTGTCGTCGGCCTTGGCCGCGGGCTTCGCCGAAGGATCGGCCTCGATGGCGGCGCGAAGCTTGCGCGCCACCGGGGGCTCGATGGTGGAAGAGGGACTCTTCACGAACTCTCCGAGCTCCTTGAGCTTCGCGAGAGCGAACTTGCTGTCGACGCCGAGTTCAGCGGCGATCTCGTGCACGCGTGGTTTACCAGCCACAATTCTCCTGTCAGGGTCGGTCCGCCCTGGCAGGGCAGACCACTAGTCGCGGACGGGTCTCATTTCGAGCCGTTCACTTTGTTTCCATAGCCGTTCAGCCTTTGTTTCGGTGGAAGTACCGTTCGGTGGTCCGCACATCCTCCGCCTCGGGAAAGTCCGGGGAAGGAGAGACGCGCAGCGCTCGTGCGAAGGCGCGGCGCCGCAGGGCGGCATCCAGGCACTCGCGAGCCGGATGCAGCCATGCGCCTCTCCCCGGCATGACCGCTCGCTCGTCGAAGACGAGCTCGCCGTTGTGCTGGACCACCCTGATCAGGGCGGATCGAGAGGCACGATCGCGGCAACCGACACACGTTCGTACAGGTTCCATCTTACACCTCGCCGTGAGGACCGAAGCCCGACGCGCGCGGGCCGGCCGCCGTCTCAGCTCTCCGACATCACGCTGTCGGGCTGGATGTCGATCTTCGCGCCGGTCAGCTTCGCGGCCAGGCGCGCGTTCTGCCCCTCCTTGCCGATGGCGAGGGACAGCTGGTAGTCGGGCACCAGAGCGCGCACCGCCTTGGTGCCGGCGTCCAGGACGAACGCCGAGGTCACCTTCGCGGGCGACAGCGCGTGGGCCACGAAGGTGGCGAGGTCGGCGTGGTGGTCGACGATGTCGATCTTCTCCCCCGCGAGCTCCTCGGTGACCGCGCGCACCCGACGGCCCATCTCGCCGATGCACGCGCCCTTCGCGTTCACCGCCGGGTCGTTCGCCTTCACCGCGATCTTGGTGCGATGACCGGCCTCGCGGGCGAGCGAGACGATCTCGACCAGGCCTGCCGCGATCTCCGGGACCTCGAGGGCGAACAGCTTGCGGACGAGCCCGGGGTGTGTGCGCGAGACGGTGATCTGCGGCCCCTTCATCCCCTTCGCGACGCTGGTGACGTACACCCGCAGGCGCGTGCCGTGCGAGTACTCCTCACCCGGCACCTGCTCCTCGGGGGGCAGGATCGCCTCGACGGTGCCGAGGTCGACGTGGATCATGCGCGGGTTGGGTCCCTGCTGGATGACGCCGGCGACGATGTCGCCCTCCTTGCCCCGGAACTCCCCCAGCACGGCGTCGTCGGCGATGTCGCGCAGACGCTGGCCGATGACCTGCTTCGCGGCGTAGGCGGCGATGCGCCCGAAGTCCTCGGGGGTGGTCTCCTCCTCGCCGATGACGGCGCCCTCGTCGTCGTGCACGGGCTGGAGCACCGCGACGTGCCCGGTCCTGCGATCGAGCTCGACCCGCACGCCGGCAGGGACGGCGCCGTCCTCCGAGACGTGCTTGCCGTACGCGGTGAGGATCGCCTGCTCGATGATCGAGACGAGTTCGTCGAAGGGGATCGCCTTCTCCTTCTCGATTCCGCGCAGCAGTCCGAGTTCGATATCCATCAGCGGTCTCCTCTATTCAGCTCTCACCGCGGACAGACACTCCGCGGGCATCAGAACAGAATAGCCGAATCCGCGTGGACCGGCCCGCCGGACTCAGCCGGCGGAAGGCAACTCGCTGATCGCGCGGATCAGGGCGTAGAGCGAGCCGACCGAGCGCTGCCGCAGAGTGAGCGCCAGGCGCGGCAGCTCCACCGCATCGCCGTCCGTGCGCTCCACGTCCAGCGGCTCGATGCGCTCGATCCGACCTTCCGCGCACATTCCGCCGAAGCGCGCGTTGAGATCGTCGATCTCAGCGTCCGTGGGCTGATGCACCAGGCGCAGCACCAGACGGTCGCCCACCCAGCGAAGCGAATCGTAGTTGCGCCAGAACCCGGTGATGCTCGACACCGCCTCTTCCACCGAGTCCGTGATGAGCACCCGGTCGAGGTCGTCGCCCGAGATGACGCCGGCGGGCGCGAGGTGCTCATCGACGAACGTCTTCAGCCCGTTCCAGAAGGACCCGCCCTCGCTGTCGAGCAGCACGATCGGCATGGGCTCCGCCTTGCCGGTCTGCTGCAGGGTGAGCAGCTCGAACATCTCGTCCATGGTGCCGAACCCGCCGGGCAGGCAGATGAAGCCGCGCGACTCCTTCATGAGCATGAGCTTGCGGGTGAAGAAGTACTTCATCGACACCACCTGCGCGTCCTGTTCGAGGATCGTGTCGATGCGCTCCTCGAACGGCAGCCGGATCGAGACGCCCAGCGACATCTTGGTCCCCGCGCCCTCGGCTGCCGCGCGCATGATCCCCGGACCCGCACCCGTGACCACCATCCAGCCGTCCCCGGCGAGCGCGGCGGCGACCTCGCGCGCCTGCACGTAGAGTGGGTCGTCCTGCAGGGTGCGCGCCGATCCGAAGACGGTCACCTTCGGCACGCGGTGGAAGGGCCGGAACAGCCGGAAGGCGTCGCGCATCTCGCCGAGCGCCGCCGAGGCGATCTTCAGGTCGAGCCGATCGGTGTGCTCCATGCCGAGCAGCAGAGCGGTCTGCATCATGCGCGCCACCAGGCCACGATCTGCGTGGACGCCGGCCTGATCCAGCAGCGCGGTCAGGTCGTGTCGCAGGTCGTCGTTCAGCGTCGCATCCGTCATGCACTCAGCCTGTCACACCGACCGCACGCCGCTCAGCGGCGCAGGCGGTCGACGACCTCCGCGACGGAGACCGCTTCGCGCTCCCCGCTCGCCCGGTCCCACACCTCGACCTGCCCGTCGGCGGCACCGCGTCCGACGATGATGATCTTCGGGACGCCGACGAGCTCGGCATCGCCGAACTTCACGCCCGGCGACACCTTGACCCGATCGTCGTAGAGCACGTCGAGACCGCCGGCCTCCAGCCGTCCGGCGATGTCCTCCGCCACGTCGAAGGCGACCTGATCACGACCGGCCGCGACCACGTGCACGTCGAACGGCGCCACGGAGGCGGGCCAGATGAGGCCCTTCTCGTCGTTGTTCAGCTCCGCGATGATCGCGAGAATGCGGGTGACCCCGATCCCGTACGAGCCCATCGTGACGGTGACGAGCTTGCCGTTCTGGTCCAGCACCTTGAGCCCCAGCGCTTCGGCGTACTTGCGTCCGAGCTGGAAGACGTGGCCGATCTCCATGCCACGCGCGAGCGTGACCGGCCCCGAACCGTCGGGCGCGGGGTCCCCCTCGCGGACGTTGGCGATCTCCACCACGCCGTCGGCGACGAAGTCCCGGCCGGCGACGACCGTGTGCGCGTGCTTCTGGTCGATGTTCGCGCCCGTGATCCATCGGGTGCCGTCCGAGACGCGCGGGTCGACGAGATAGCGGATCCCCGTGGCGGACTCCTCACCCAGCACGGGCCCGGTCCCGGACCACGGCCCGATGTAGCCGCGCACGAGCAGCGGATGCCTCTCGAAATCGGCGTCGGAGGCCGCCTCGACCTCCGCGGGTGCGAACGCCACCTCCGCGCGCTTCATGTCGACGTCGCGGTCGCCCGGGATGCCGACGATCACGAGCTCGCGCGAGCCGTCGAGATGGGTGAGCGCGAGCACGACGTTCTTGAGAGTGTCGGCGGCGGTGTATCCGCCGCCGAGCGTCGCATTGGAGTGCGCGACGAGAGTCTCGATCGTGGGCGTGTCCGGCGAATCGAAGACCGTCACGGGGCCGACGCCCTCCCAGCTCACGGACTCGGGAGCCTGCGTGCGGTACGCCTCGACGTTGGCGGCGTAGCCGCCCTCGCTGCGCACGAACGTGTCCTCACCCACCGGCGTGGGGTGCAGGAACTCCTCGCTGCGCGAGCCACCCATCGCCCCGGCGTCCGCCTGCACGATGACGTACTCGAGTCCGAGACGCTGGAAGATGCGCTCATAGGCGTCGCGCTGGGCCTGGTAGCTGAGCTCGAGTCCCTCGTCCGAGGCGTCGAAGGAGTAGGCGTCCTTCATGGTGAATTCTCGACCGCGCAGCAGGCCCGCCCGCGGACGCGCCTCGTCGCGGTACTTGTCCTGGATCTGGAAGAGCATCAGCGGCAGGTCCTTGTACGAGGAGTACAGGTCCTTGACGAGCAGGGTGAACGCCTCCTCGTGCGTGGGCGCGAGCAGATAGTCGCCGCCCTTGCGGTCGTGCAGGCGGAACAGCAGGTCGCCGTACTCGTCCCACCGCCCGGTCTCCTCGTACGCCTCACGCGGCATCAGAGCCGGGAAGTGCACCTCCTGCGCGCCCGCAGCGGCCATCTCCTCGCGCACCACGGTCTCGATCCTCGACTTCACGCGCAGGCCCAGCGGCAGCCATGCGAAGATGCCGGCCGCCTGCGGCCGGATGTACCCGGCGCGGATCAGCAGCTTGTGGCTGGCGACCTCGGCGCCTGCCGGATCTTCGCGGAGCGTGCGGAGGAAGAAGTTCGAAAGACGAGTGACCACGGGTCGATTCTAGTGACCACGCGCCGACGCCTCTGCGCCGCCTCAGTTGAGCGCGCGCGTGCTCGCCGGGATCATCCCGTCCGCGTACAGCTCCTCGGCGCAGTCCTGCAGCGCCGTCAGCGCCACGCGCTGGGGCAGCGGTCCGTACGAGATGCGGGCGACACCGAGCGCTTCGTACTCGGCGGCGGTGAGTGCGCCGGGCAGCCCGATCACGCTGACCTTGCCGATGCCGATGCCTTCGACGAGCGTGCGAGTCGCGTCCGCATCGAGCACGCCCGGGACGAAGACGGCGGTCGCGCCGGCATCGAGGAACGCTCGGCCCCGTTCGATGGCATCCGTCAGCTTGTCGGAGAACGGCTTGTCGCCACCGCGGACGATGGCGTCCGTGCGGGCGTTGAGCGCGAACGCGACGCCCTCGGCCTCGGCCGCCCGGACGATCGCCTCCACCTGAGCGACCGACTCGGCGAACGGCTTCAGCCGGTCCTCGACGTTCGCGCCGACGACCCCCACGCCGATGGCGAGGCGGGTGGTCTCCCCCGCATCCCCATAGCCGTCGTCGAGGTCGGCGGAGACGGGCAGATCGACGGATGCCGCGATGCGTCCGACCATGTCGAGCATGAGCTCTCGTGGGATCTCGCCGTCCGCGTAGCCGAAGGTCGCGGCGATGGAATGCCCCGCCGTGGCCAGCGCACGCGTCTCGGGGAGGGCGGCGACCGCCTTCGCGGAGACGACGTCCCAGATGTTGACGACGCGGAGGATCTCGGGCTCGGCGTAGAGACGGGTGAGGGTGCGTGCGTTGTCTGCGGTGCTCATGACTCTCACGCTACTCGGCATAGGCTGACGGCATGCCTCAGCGTCGATCACATGTGGCCCCGTCCGCCGAGCAGAGCGAACTGGCCGCGGCTCTGGCCGCGCTGCGCGCGGGCATCGATTCGCCCACCGAGTTCTCCGCCGAGGCGGTCGCGGAGGCGGACACCGTCTCGCCCGCTGTTCCCGAGCTGGATCTGCGCGATGTGCCCTTCGTTACCCTCGACCCTGCGGGATCGAAGGACCTCGACCAGGCGCTGCACCTGGAGCGCGCAGGATCCGGCTTCCAGGTCAGGTACGCGATCGCCGACGTTCCCGGCTTCGTGCGGGCCGGTGGCGCGCTGGACGCCGAGGCCCGGCAGCGCGGTCAGACGCTGTACCTTGCGGACGGCAGCATCCCGCTGCACCCGAGGACGCTCTCCGAAGGGCGCGCCTCGCTTCTGCCAGGGCAGGAACGACCCGCGCTGGTGTGGACGTTCGACCTCGACTCGGTGGGCGCGGTGAACGGATTCCGGCTGCAGCGCGCGCAGATTCGCTCGCGCGCGCAGTTGGACTACGCGTCGGCCCAGCAGTCGCTCGATCGCGGAGGGGAAGGGCCGCTGACACTGCTGGGCGAGATCGGCACCCTCCGTCAGCAGCAGGAGCAGCGGCGCGGTGGCGCCAGCCTCAACCTGCCCGACGAGGAGGTCGTGCAGCGCGCGGACGGCACCTACGACATCGAGCGACGTCATCCGCTTCCGATCGAGGACTGGAACGCCCAGCTGTCGCTCATGACGGGCATGGCCGCCGCCGAAATGATGGTGGACGCCAAGGTGGGCGTCCTGCGGACCATGCCGCAACCCGACGAGCAGGCGTTCGCCACGTTCCGACGGCAGACCGCGGCGCTCGGCCGCCCCTGGACGACGGGCCGCTACGGTGACTACCTGCGACAGCTGGACATGACCGATTCGATGACGCTGCCGGTGCTGGAGGCGGCCGCATCGCTGTTCCGCGGTGCCGGGTACGTCGCCTTCGACGGTGAGCTGCCGGTCGGCGACCTGGAGCAGGCCGCGATCGCGGCACCCTATGCTCACGCCACCGCTCCCCTGCGCCGGCTCGTCGACCGCTGGTCGCTCGCGATCTGCCTGGCCGTGTCGGAGGGCAAAGCCGTGCCGGAGTGGGCACGGGAATCGCTTCCGCAGCTGCCGGAGCTGATGCAGCGGTCCGGTCAGCGCGCCTCCGCCCTGAACTCCGCGACCATCGACCGGGTCGAGGCGGCGCTGCTGCATCCGTTCGTCGGCCGACGGATAGAGGCGACCGTGATCGAACTGCGCGGAGAGGAGCGCGCAGCGGTGCAGATCGCCGAGCCGGCGGTCACGGTGTCGGCGCCCGTGCCGGCCGGTGCCGAGCCCGGCGAGAGAGTCGTGCTCACGCTTGCCGGCGTGGACATCGCGAACGGCGGCGTGGAGTTCGCGGCCTGACGCCCTTGGAGCACCCGGATGCGGATCCGACCGGGCTCAGGCCGGGACGGCGGACGTCGACATCACCAGCAGCTGCGGGTCGCTGAGATCCAGCGACACGGTGATCGAGGCGAACTCCGCGAGCGAGCGCACGTGCGTCCCGCCGCAGAGGAAGCCGACCTCGCCCTCCGGCAGCGAGCAGCGCCAGGTGCGACGGTCCACGATGCTCGGACCCTCGACGTCGATCCGGCTGGCGCCGCCGGATGCCACCCATTCGGCCAGCAGGGCGTTGATGCGCGCCTCGCGCTCGACCAGCGAGGCGGCGAAGCCCTCCGCATCGAAGCCCGCCTTGCGCAGGCTCTTCCCGAGGCGGTACTCGTCGATGCTGCCGTCCGCGTGGATGTGGCTGGACTGATTGGCTCTGCGCTCGAAGTCCGGGTTGCCGAGCGGGTCCACCCCGGGGTTCTTGCGCCACAGATCCGCCAGCGACGCGTCCAGCGCCAGGGATGCCAGGTGGCACGCCGTGTGCCCGCGACTCAGGCCGTCGCGCCTGTGCTCGTCGACGACCAGCTCGACCATGGCACCGGCGACGAGCTCAGCCGGTGCGCCGTCGTCGATGCGATGCCCGACGAGCCAGGTCCAGCCCTCCTCCCCGCGCTTGACGGGGATCTCGTCCGCGACCGCGAGCACGCCCTCGTCGCTGATCGCCGCCATGACCGCCTCGGCCACATCGACGCGTCCGCCGTCTGTCGCGACGAAGCCGGAGTCTCCGGGCTGGTCCGGCCAGGTGTGATCGACCGGGTGGAACGGCGTGGCGTCGACCACGACGATCGACTTCTCCCTGTCGACCAGCAGCACCTCTGCGGTGCCGGTCAGGGAGCCGTCGGGGAACGAGACGCGTGTGGGCTGCATGGTTCTCTCTGGGTGAGGGGTCTCAGTGATCCGGTTCTCGTCGCTCAGCCGGTGATCACCTGTGCGGCCCCCAGGGGGGCGTCCGAGCCCATCTCGGCCGCGATGCGGTTCGCCTCCTCGATGAGGGTGGCGACGATCTCCGCCTCGGGAACGGTCTTGATGACCTCGCCCTTCACGAAGATCTGGCCCTTGCCGTTGCCCGAAGCGACGCCCAGGTCGGCTTCGCGCGCCTCGCCCGGGCCGTTGACGACGCAGCCCATGACGGCGACGCGCAGCGGCACGGTCATGTCCTTGAGCCCCTCGGTGACGTCCTCGGCGAGCGTGTAGACATCGACCTGGGCGCGTCCGCACGACGGGCAGGACACGATCTCGAGCTTGCGCTCGCGCAGATTCAGGGACTGCAGAATCTGGTGACCCACCTTGACCTCCTCCGCCGGCGGCGCCGACAGGGAGACGCGGATGGTGTCGCCGATGCCCTCGCCGAGCAGGATGCCGAACGCCGTGGCGCTCTTGATGGTGCCCTGGAATGCGGGCCCCGCCTCGGTGACGCCGAGGTGCAGGGGCCAGTCGCCGCGTTCGGCGAGCTGCCGATAGGCCTTCACCATCACGACCGGGTCGTTGTGCTTGACCGAGATCTTGAAGTCGTGGAAGTCGTGCTCCTCGAACAGCGATGCCTCCCAGACGGCGCTCTCCACGAGTGCCTCCGGGGTCGCCTTGCCGTACTTCTCGAGCAGGCGACGATCGAGCGAGCCGGCATTGACGCCGATCCGCAGCGACACGCCGGCGGCCTGCGCGGCCTTCGCGATGGCGCCGACCTGGTCGTCGAACTTGCGGATGTTGCCCGGGTTGACGCGCACGGCCGCGCATCCGGCGTCGATCGCCTGGAACACGTACTTCGGCTGGAAGTGGATGTCGGCGATCACGGGGATCTGACTCTTCGCCGCGATGATGTGCAGCACGTCCGCGTCGTCCTGCGAGGGCACGGCGACGCGCACGATCTCGCATCCGGATGCGGTGAGCTCGGCGATCTGCTGCAGGGTGCCGTTAATGTCGGTGGTCTTCGTCGTCGTCATCGACTGCACGCTCACGGGGGCGTCGCCGCCGACGAGCACCTTGCCGACGCGGATCTGACGGGACTTGCGACGAGGCGCGAGGACTTCGGGGACGCGCGGCATCCCAAGGTTCACTGCTGGCACGACTCCAGGCTACCGCCGCTGGATCCATGCGGGCTGGATGCGCGCGCCGGCCGGATCGTGCTCCACCCGGCTCCGCTGTCACCGAGCCGGGAGGGGCGTCGGCGATGTGGTACTTTCGCGGTATGTCCGCGACCCGCACCTGGTGGCCCGCCTCCTAGGCGGCGTTTCGCGTACCCACGAGATCACGACCGCCTTCCGGGGCGGTCTTTCTTTTCTCCGCGCCGGATCGGAGAACCTGGAGACACCGATGACCGCTCTGCCCGAACGCATCCGCGACCTCGCCGCCGATCCGACCGCATCCTTCGTCCTGATCGCCCGGGACGGCGGGGTCGAGTTGCTCACCGGCGATGTCCTGGACGTGGACGCACTGTCCGACATCCCGCTCGAAGGTCCCGGCGGCCCGCGCGAGGTGTTCGCGATGGTGCCCTATCGGCAGGTGCGCGAGCGCGGTTTCGAGGCGCAGGACGACGGCACTCCGCTGCGCTGCCTGCTGGTCGCGCAGCACGAGAGTCTGGACGCCGCAGAGCTCACGGCGGCTCTCCCGGCGGGCCCGATCACGCTGAGCGAAGGCGGCTTCGATATCTCCGATGAGGAGTACGCCGGCATCGTGGAGCAGGTCATCGCGGAGGAGATCGGGCGCGGCGAGGGGGCGAACTTCGTCATCCGCCGTGATTACCGGGCCGCGTTCGATGCCGACGACCGCACCGCCGCGCTGACCTGGTTCCGTGCACTGCTCGAGCACGAACGGGGCGCGTATTGGACGTTCGCCGTTGTCACACCCGGGCGGATCGCGGTGGGCGCCAGCCCGGAGGCGCATGTCGTGGCTCGGGAGGGCGTCGTGACGATGAACCCCATCTCGGGCACCTTCCGCCATCCGGCCGGAGGCGCGACCAGGGCGTCGCTGACCGAGTTCCTCTCCTCGACGAAGGAGACGGAGGAGCTCTTCATGGTCGTCGACGAGGAGCTCAAGATGATGAGTCAGGTGTGTTCGGACGGCGGGCGCATCACCGGGCCGCACCTGAAGGAGATGTCGCGGCTCACCCACACCGAGTACATGCTGCGCGGGCGCAGTCGGATGGACCCGAGGGAGATCCTGCGCGAGACGATGTTCGCGCCGACGGTCACCGGGTCGCCGATGCAGAACGCCTGCGCGGTGATCGGGCGTCACGAGCGCTCGCCCCGTGGGTACTACTCCGGTGTCGCGGCGCTGTTCACGCCGAACGACGAGGGCGGTCATGACCTGGACGCGCCCATCCTGATCCGCACGGTCTATCTCGACGAGGGGCGCCTGCGGGTACCGGTCGGTGCGACCCTGGTGCGGCACTCGGACCCTGCGGGAGAGGTCAGCGAGACGCACGGCAAGACGGCGGGCGTGCTCGGGGCGATCGGAGCGATCGAGCGCGATCACGCCGCCGAAGCGCGTGACGACGACGCCCCCGCTGCCGCGCGACTCGCCGACGACCCGGCCGTCGCGGCGCTGCTGGCCTCGCGCAACACCCGCCTCGCGGACTTCTGGATGCAGCCGCAGGACGCGCACGCCGAGGGCGGGCTCACCGGGCGCAGTGCGCTCGTCGTCGATGCCGAGGACCGCTTCACCACCATGCTCGCCCACCAGTTGCGTCACCTGGGCCTCGACGTGCAGATCGCGGCCTGGGATGCCGTGACCGATGCCGTCGTCGACTCCGCCGACCTGGTGGTCGCAGGACCCGGCCCCGGAGACCCCCGCGACGGCTCTTCGCCGCGGATCGCACGGATGCGGCAGATCGTCGCGCGTCGCCGGACGGCGGGAGCTCCGCTGTTGGCCGTGTGCCTCAGCCATCAGATCCTGGCCGACGGCTTCGGCATCGACCTCGTACCGCTGGATTCCCCCTACCAGGGTGTGCAGAAGACCGTCCCGGTCTTCGAGCACGAGGCATCGGTCGGCTTCTACAACACGTTCACCGCGCGCGTCTCCCCCGGCATCACGCGCATCGGCGCCGCCGAGGTGTCGTCCGATGCCACGACCGGAGACGTGTACGCGCTGCGCGGCGCAGGCTTCGCCTCCATCCAGGGCCATCTGGAATCGATCCTGTCTCGTGACGGCATCGCCACCCTGGAGCGGCTCGCCGCACACGCACTGGCCTGACGCGCGAAGCGGGCGGGTCAGCCGCCCAGGAGGTTCATCGGCTTGACGATGTCGGCGATGATCAGCAGCGCGCCCATGCCGATCAGCAGCACGGCGACGACCACCGTGATCGGCACCAGGCGCGTGGCGTCGACGGGCCCGGGCTCGGGCCGTCCCGTCAGCCGGGCCCAGATCCGCTTGATGCCCTCCCACAGCGCCACGACGATGTGGCCCCCGTCCAGCGGCAGCAACGGGATCAGGTTGAACACGAACAGAGCGATGTTCAGCGCCGCCAGCAGGTTCAGCAGCACCGCGAGCCGGTTCAGCACCGGCGCGTCCGTCGCCGCGACCTCCCCCGCTATGCGTCCGACTCCGACGACGCTGAGGGGGCCGTTGGGGTCGCGTTCCGAGCCGGTCACCAGCGAGACGCCGACGTCCCAGAGGCGCACCGGGAGGTTCGCGATCAGCGAGGTCACCCCGCCCGCCTGCTCCAGGGCGAGCTCGGCGCCGGTACCGATCGGCTGGCGGGTGTATTCCAGCTGCGCGGTGATCCCCGCGTATCCCACGCGGTGCGTGACGGGTGCCCCCGTGCGGTCGAGCACGGGCCGGCCGCCGGCGTCGACCTCGCCGCGCTCGGCCACGACCGGCGTCAGCTGCAGTGGCACTTCGTCATCGTCGCGGCGCACGATCACCTCCAGCGCGCGTCCCGGGGAGTCCCGGATGATCTGCGAGGCCTCGGCGAAGGAGTCGATGACCCTGCCGTCGATGCTGAGCAGGGTGTCGCCGGGGAGGAACCCGGCCTGAGCGGCGGGTGCGGCGGGGTCGTCCGGGCTGCAGGCGTCCTGCCCGGCACCGGCGGCGACGACGCACTCGCTGAGTCCCGAGATGGTGGTGCTCGCCTGCTGGACGCCGATGCCCGATGCCATGATCGTGAACAGCAGCACCGCGAGGATCAGGTTCATCAGCGGCCCGCCGATCATCACGATCACGCGCTTCCAGACGGGCAGCCGGTAGAAGACCCGCTCCTCAGCACCCTCGGCGATGGTCTCGTCGTTCGCGCTGCGGGCATCCTGGATGAGCGAGGCGAACAGCCCCCGCGCCGGCCCGGTCCTCGCCGAGGGCGGGTACATGCCGGACATCGAGATGAATCCGCCCACGGGCAGGGCCTTGATCCCGTACTCCGTCTCGCCGATGCGACGCGACCACAGCCGCGGCCCGAAACCGATCATGTACTGCCCCACGCGCACGCCGAAAAGCTTGGCCGGCACCAGATGGCCCACCTCGTGCAGCCCGATCGACACGCCGAGCCCGACGAGCATGAACAGGATGCCGCCCAGATACAGCAGGATCTCCACCCGACCACGTTAGTGCCCGCGTCGAGGAATCCGCTGTGCTCCGCCCGAGCCGGCGAACCGGGCGCAGGGCGCCCCGCGTGAGATCATGGAGAGGCTATGACCACTCAGCCCTCCCTGCCGCCTGTGCTCCGTCCCGCAGACCCGCCGCGACGTGCACTGGCCGACCTCGCCGACCGCTTCGCCCGAGAGGTCCGCGGTGACCTCGCGGGCGTCGAGCTCAGCGGGATCACCCTGGCCACAGCCGATCTCCGCGCCGGTGAGGCCTTCGTCGCGATCCGGGGCGTGAACCGGCACGGCGCCGAACTGGCGCAGACCGCCGCGGCTCAGGGGGCGGTCGCGATCATCACGGATGCCGCCGGTGCCGACATCGCCGCATCCGTCGGTCTGCCGATCGTGATCGTCGAGGACCCCCGCGCCGTGCTCGGTGAGCTGAGCGCATGGGTGTACGGCACAGGCGCGTCCGACCCGCTGCCGCTGCTGTTCGGCACGACGGGCACCAACGGCAAGACCAGCGTCTCGCATCTGCTGCAGGGGATCTTCGATCAGCTCGGCGTGGTCTCCGGGCTCTCCTCCACCGCCGAGCGTCACATCGCCGGCGAGGTCATCGTCTCGCGGCTGACGACGCCGGAGGCGTCGGAGATGCACGCTCTCCTCGCGCTGATGCGCGAGCGCAGCGTCGAGGCCGTCGCGGTCGAGGTGAGCGCGCAGGCGCTCTCACGGCATCGCGTCGACGGAATCGTGTTCGACGTCGCCGGCTTCACGAATCTCTCGCACGACCACCTGGACGACTATGCGGACATGGAGGAGTACTTCCAGGCGAAGCTGCCGCTGTTCACCCCCGAGCGTGCGCGACGCGGCGTGATCAGCCTCGACTCCGCGTACAGTCCTCGGGTCGTCGAGAGCGCGAGCATTCCCGTCGTCACGGTGGGCACGCCGTCGATCGCCGCGGATCCGGATGCCGCGGCCGCGGCCGACTGGGTGGTGACCATCGACGAGGAGCGTCAGAGCGGCACGCTGTTCACGCTGACCGGCCCCGAGGGCCGCGCGCTCACCACGCTCGTGCCCGTGATCGGGCAGCACATGGCCGCCAACGCCGGCCTCGCGATCGTCATGCTGCTCGAGGCCGGATACGCATGGGAGCGGATCACCGACGCCTTCGAGCGAGACGGCCAGATACTCGCCTACCTCCCCGGGCGCACGCAGTTCATCTCCGGCGAGACGGGTCCCGCCGTGTACGTGGACTTCGGCCATTCACCCGATGCGTTCGAGAAGACCCTCGCGGCCGTCCGGCGTGTGACCCCGGGCAAGGTGCTCATGCTCTTCGGCGCCGACGGCGACCGCGACGCCACCAAACGCTTCGACATGGCGCGCACGGCCGTCAACGGCAGCGACATCCTCGTCGTGACCGACCACCACCCCCGGTTCGAGGATCCGGCGTCGATCCGCGCGACGCTCATCGCGGGTGCGCGGCAGGCCCGGCCCGACGCCGAGATCCACGAGTTCTCCCCGCCGGAGAAGGCGATCGTCGCCGCCGTCGGCATGGTCGGCGACGGGGATGCCATCCTGTGGGCGGGACCGGGGCATCAGGACTACCGCGACATCCGGGGTGTGCGCACGCCCTACTCGGCCCGCGAGCTCGCCCGGCGCGCGCTCATCGCCGCCGGCTGGCCGGCGCCGGAGCCGCACTGGCCCGTCCCCTACGACGACCGGGTCTGACCGCGCACCGACGTCAGGGCGCCGACGCGATCAGCGCGTCCGCCTTCGCGCGGGCCCAGGCCTCCGCTTCGGCGAGCATTTCCAGCGTGAGCGCCTCGGGCGCGTCGTGCGCGTCGATGACCCGCTGGATCGTCTCGACGATTCCGAGGAAGGACAGCCGGCCGTCGTGGAAGGCGTTCACGGCCTGCTCGTTGGCCGCGTTGTAGACGGCGGGGAAGGTGCTGCCGGCGCGGCCGACGGTCTTCGCCAGCGCCACGGCGGGAAAGGCCTCGTCATCCAGCGGCTCGAAGGTCCAGCTCGTCGCCTGCCTCCAGTCCAGCGGGCGACCGACGCCGCCGACGCGGTGCGGCCAGTCCAGTCCCAGGGAGATGGGCAGACGCATGTCCGGCGGGGATGCCTGTGCGATCGTCGACCCGTCGACGAACTCGACCATCGAGTGCACGATCGACTGCGGGTGCACGACGACCTCGATGTCGTCATAGGGCACGTCGAAGAGCAGATGCGCCTCGATCACCTCCAGCCCCTTGTTCACCAGCGTGGCGGAGTTGGTCGTGACCATCCGGCCCATGTCCCACGTGGGGTGGGCCAGGGCCTGGGCCGGAGTCACGTCGGCCAGCTCGCTGCGGCTGCGTCCCCTGAACGGACCACCCGACGCGGTGACCACCAGCCGGCGCACCTCGGCGCTCGTCCCCGCCCGCATCGCCTGCGCGAGCGCGGAGTGCTCCGAGTCGACGGGCACGATCTGCTCGGACGCCGCAGCGGCCCGCACCAGCTCGCCGCCGACGATCAGCGACTCCTTGTTCGCCAGCGCCAGCGTGCGACCGGCCTTCAACGTCGCAAGGGTGGACCCGAGACCGATGGACCCCGTGATGGCGTTGAGCACGACGTCGGCCTCGACGTCGCGCACCAGCTGCTCGGATTCGGATGCGCCGAGCGCCGTGTGCTCGAGGTGGAAGTCCTGCGCCTGCTGGGCGACCAGCTCCGCGTTCGACCCGGCGGAGATGCCCACCAGCTCGAATCGGCGCGGATTCGCGCGGATTACGTCCAGCGCCTGCGTGCCGATGGAGCCGGTGGAGCCGAGGACGATGATGCGACGCATGTCGTCAGCTTATGCGCGCGTGAGGACTACTCGGCCGCGACGTGCTGGGTGCCGAGGATGTCTATCACGAACACCAGGGTCTTGCCGCCGAGCTCATGCGCCTCGGGGTCCTCGCCGTAGCCGAGCGCGGGCGGGATGACCACGAGCACCTGTGAGCCGACCTTCTGTCCGGCCAGAGCCTGCACGAAGCCGGGGACGTAGGTGTTGCCGGGGAGGGAGATCGGCTCGCCGTTCTTCCACGAGGAGTCGAAGCTCTTCCCGTCGGCCCAGTCGACGCCGTAGTACTGCAGCAGGGTCGTGTCCCCGTCGGCGACCTCCGCGCCGTCGCCCTCCTTGAGGACCGCGATCTTCAGGTCCTTCGGCGCGTCGCCGTCCGAGATGGCGACCTCCGGCTGGCCGTCCTTCGCGAGCTCGACCGTGGGCAGGCCCGCGGTCGACTTCTGCGGTTCGCCCCAGGCCGCCGTCGGCACCTTGCGGAGCACGTCGACGACGTAGACCTGGGCACCCGCGCCGCCCTCCTGGGCGGGGAACGCCGCCGTGATGCGCGAGCCGATCGTGGCGCACCCGATGACCTGGACGAGGGTGGGGTTGGAGAGCACGTTCTGCGGCAGCATCTGGCCGTCTTCATAGCCGAGATCACCCAGGCGCTCGCCGGTGGCCGCGTCGAAGGCGCTGAGGGCGTACTCGACGTAGTCCCCCTCGCCGACCGCTCCGCCGTCGCCCTCCGAGAACACGGTGCGCTGCAGCTCCTTCACGTCCTGCTTCAACTTGAAGCTGGCCGTGGCCGGCTTGCCGAAGTCGCCTTCGACCTTCACGCCCTCGGAGACCGCGCCCGGCGCCGCCGACTGCTCGCACAGGTCGGCAGCGGAGGACGAGTCGCTCGAGGAGGTCGGCGACGGCTCGGTCGAGCCGGAGCATCCGGCGAGAAGCAGCGCCGACACGGCGACGGTGGACAGCAGGGCGAGGGGGCGCAGACGCAAGAGGAGACCTCGTAATCTCTGTGGGGAAGCTCCCATCTTGGCGCATCCTTCTTTGCCGATGCTGAAAGCCGGGCCATTCCCGGCCGGGAATGCGCCGCTCGATAAGCTTCTCGGATGAGTTCTGAGCAGTCGGCAGAGTCCGCGAGCGAGGCGGAATCCCCAACTCCCCGACACGCCGGGTTCAAGTACGCGGTCGGGCGAATGATCGCAGCGCCTCTCGCGCGGCTGGTGTACCGCCCGCGTATCGAGGGCCGCGAGAACGTGCCCCGGGACGGCGCCGTCATCCTGGCGAGCAACCACCTCTCGTTCATCGACTCGATGGCGATCCCCGTCGCGGCCCCGCGCCCGGTGCACTTCCTGGCCAAATCCAGCTACTTCGAGGGCACGGGGATCAGGGGTGCGCTGTCGCGCGAGTTCTTCACGTCGGTCGGTGCGATCCCGGTGCGCCGGGGAGCAGGGCAGGCGGCGCTGGACGCCCTCGATCAGCAGCGCCGGCTGCTGGAGGAGGGACTCGCCGTGGCGCTCTATCCCGAGGGCACGCGATCGACCGACGGCCGGCTGTACAAAGGCCGCACCGGCGTGGCCTTCCTCGCTCTGCAGACCGGCGCTCCGGTCGTACCGGTGGGACTCATCGGCACGGATCGCGTGATGCCGGTCGGCGCGAAGATGCCGTCGATCACCGAACGCGTCACCGTGCGCTTCGGGGAGCCGATCGACGTCTCGAAGCACGGCGCCGCCAACAGCGGCAGGGCGCGGCGCCTCGCCACGGACGAGATCATGGCCGCGATCCACGCGCTGAGCGGCCAGGAGCTCGCCGGAGTGTACAACGAGCCGCCCGCACAGACGCCCATCGAGAAGATCAGACAGGCTCTCCCGCACGAGCGCCGCTGACCTCGACGACGGCTCAGGGAGCGACGGCGATGTTCGCCTCATGCCGGACCGGGAAGTTCACGGAGTTGGCGATGAAGCACCATTCGTGCGCCTGGTCGTGGGCGTGCCGGGCGGCGTCGATCATCGAGACGTCGGACACCGTCACCCGTGGTCGCAGCACCACCTCGGAGAAGGCACCGCCGCCGGTGCCGTCCTCGCGCATGATCCCCGTGGCCTCATCCAGGTAGGAGGTGACGACGACCCCTGCGGTCACGCACGCATGCAGATAGGACAGCAGATGGCACTCCGACAGTGCGGCCAAGAGCATGTCCTCCGGGTTCCAGCGAGCAGGATCGCCGCGGAACGGCTTGTCGGCCGAGGCGAGCATCTCGGGCTTTCCTGCAACGGAGATCGTGGTGTCGCGCGCGTAGTCGCGGTACCCGCTGGTGCCGCTGCCACGGTTGCCGGTCCACGTCGTGGTGAGCGCGTAGTGGTGTTCGCCGAGCCGAGCCATGCGGCCAGTCTCGCACGTCACCTCCCGACGGCGACCGGCCGGGTGGCATCCCGGCACCTCGCAGTAGGCTGGTCGGGTGCTGGAGACCCTGACATTCCGTGATGCTGTCGAACTCGCCGTCGTGGAGCGCAGCGGCTTCGTGGAGACCCGCCATGCGGGCGCCGCGGTCGTGCTGTCTCCGGAAGGCGACACGGTCGCCCGGTACGGCGATGCGGATGCCCTCATCCTGCCGCGATCGAGTCTCAAGCCGCTGCAGGCGGTGGCCGCCGTCACCGCCGGCGCCGCGCTCGAGGGCGAGCAGCTCGCACTCGGCACCGCCAGCCACTCCGGAACCGACCGTCACGTCGAGGTCGTTCGCGAAGTGCTCGCCGCCGGAGGACTGACCGAGGACGACCTCGCCTGCCCACCCGCCTGGCCGACCGACGCCGCCGCGCGGCGGGAGATGATCAACGATCACGCCGTCGAGTCGCGGATCCGGATGAACTGCTCGGGCAAGCACGCGCTCATGCTGCGGGCATGCGTCGCGACGGGCTGGCCGACCGCCGGGTATCTCGATCCCTCCCATCCTCTCCAGCTGCACATCCGCGACGTGGTCGAGAGACTCACCGGCGAGAAGATCGCTCACACGGCGATCGACGGCTGCGGGGCTCCCGTGCACGCGGTCACGCTCTCCGGCCTCGCCCGCTCCATCCACCGCATCGGAACCGCCTCGGAGCGCTCTCCCTTCGCACTGCACCGGGTCGCGGGCACGCTGGTGCGCGCCGTGCGCGAGAACCCCTGGACCATCGCCGGACCCGGTGAACCCGACACCATCGCCGTCGAGACCCTGGGCGTCTTCGCGAAGGGCGGAGCCGAGGGCCTGATGGTCATGGTCGCCCCCGGCGGCACCACGGTCGCACTGAAGATCCTCGACGGCAGCCTCCGTGCCGCCACGATCGTCGCAGCGACCCTGCTCGCCCGCGCCGGCGCGCTCGGCGATGCCGACGTGGCTTCTCTCGCAACGGCGCTGCCGCTCGACGTGCTCGGCGGCGGTGCTCCTGTCGGGACGATCCGGGTCGCCGCCGGGATCTGAGCAGCGCACACCCGGTGCGCAGGGCGCGCCGGCGTCAGGCCAGCAGCACGCGCCGTGGCCGATGTCCCGGCCGCACCGCCCAGGCGCGATCAGCGTGCAGCTGCGCGAACGGGGGCAGCTCACGGACTCCGGCCAGCTGACGCAGCTCGTTCGCGCACTCGGCGGCGATGACCAGCTCGCCCGCCGTGCGCACCTGCTGCAGCAGAGTCCACTGCGCACGCCACTGCTCCGGGTCGCCGACGATGATCACGTCCTCCGAAGCTGCCCCGGAGCCGGTCGCCTCGGCCACCGTGACGACAGTGCGCTCCGGATGCGCGCCCGCCAGAACGGCTCGCGTGGCGTTCACCGCCGGCGTCACGAGGCCGGCGCAGAGGGTGCCCGCACGCCACAGCTCGGGTTCGGCCGCGCGACCCGCTCCGCCGAGCGCGTCGGATCCGCGGGCATTCTCGTGCACGACGCAGAACTGCACCTCGCGCCCGTCCATCCAGGCTCGGCCCGCCGGTCGGTCACGGTCGAACGATGCCGGTTCGCCACCTGCGGCGATGTGCTCGACCTTGCTGGTCAGGCGCAGGAGCGCGCGCCGGGGCAGGGCGTCGATCAGGCGCGTCAGCGGGCCCGAGGCGCGCGACGCGGTGACGATCGCGCCCGCGGGCGAGCGCACGATGGACTCCCAGCGGCTCAGGAACAGCTGCGCGTGATCCGGCGGATACTGGCCGATCAGCAGGTCGAGATCGTCGCAGAGAACGAGACCGTGGCGTCCGGTCGCGAGCTCCGCCACGGCGTCCCACGCCTGCTCCGGATCGCCCGGGACGACGACGGCGTCGGGCTGCTGCGCGGCGATGACGTCGATGACGGCGCTCTTTCCTGCTCCTGGTCCCCCGATGACGGCCAGGCCGTCGCCGGGCGAGAGCCGCACCCATGGCTGTCGCTGGTGCTCGGGCTCGTCCGCGAGGCCCAGCAGTCGCACCCCCTCCTCGCGCTCGTCCGGCAGCGGGATGCGGTCCGGCAGCGGCGGGAGCCAGGGGCTGAGCTGCGCCCCGTGGCCGCTCCAGCGCGTCGCGACCATCGACAGCTCGGTCTCGGTCGTCAGCGCGATCCGGGCGAGCTGAGCATCGTCGTCGCGAGGTCGGCGCACGTACGCGAGCCCGCGCGACTCGGCTCCGCCGGAGAGCTCGGCTGCGGCGTCCGTGCCGATCACCAGCCGACTGTCGGCCGCATCCGCGACGCGCAGGCTGACGCGAAGCGGGCAGTTCGCAGCGAGGGCGTCGCGGATGATCCCGCCCGCGCGCTGCGTCCCGAGGACGAGATGCATGCCCAGGGCGCGCCCCCTCGCGGCGACGTCCGTGAAGATCGCGGCGAGGTCCGGATGGTCCTGCACGAGCGCGGCGAACTCATCGACGACGATCACGAGTCTCGCCAACTCCGCGCAGTCGCGGATGTCACGCACGCCCGCCGCCGCGAGAGCAGCCTCGCGGCGCCGCAGCTCAGCCGTGAGGCTGCCCACGCCGCGGCGCGCGCCCTCGGCGTCGAGATCCGTCACCACGGCGACGACATGGGGCAGCGTGCGCAGCGGATCGAACGCGGTGCCTCCCTTGAAGTCGACGAGGACGAAAGCCACCTGTTCCGGTGATCTGGTCGACGCCATCGCGGTCACCCAGCTGGTCAGAAGCTCGCTCTTGCCCGTCCCCGTCATCCCGGTCACGATCGCGTGCGGACCGTCCTCGACCAGGTCGACGAGCAGGTCCGCCCGCTCCCCCCGGCCGATCACAGCGGGCAGAGATCCGCCCTCCGACTGCGGCAGCTCGCCGAGACGCACCCCGTCGGGCAGGGCGTCCTCGCCATCTGCACGACCGGCGAGCTCGGCACCGATCACCCGCACCTGCTGCACCGACAGCGCTTCAGCGCAGACCTCGTTCACGCCGTCGCGGGTGCGCGCCTGACCGCGAGTGGGAACGACGCAGTCCAGTACGGTGGAGATCCCGTCCGGTGGGTCCTCTCCCGGCATCCGGATGCAGATGGTCGCATCGGCGCGCTCCTCGCCGTCGCCGACCCCGAGACGGAACGCGGCACGCCGCCGGCCGGTGTGGGGCAGGCTGTCCAGAGACCACTCCGCGATGCCCGGGCCGTGCAGGCCGAGCTGGGCGGGAGGGAACCTCATGCAGAGCTGGGCGATGATGGCCCGGGCCACGGCAGCGGCCACCGGGCGAGACGCACGGATGCAGATGCCCCCGCCGAGAGGAACGGACACCGGGGCGTCGGTGAGCCGCTCGGCACGCGCCCGGAACGCGCGTGACCGGTCATCTTCTCCCCCGCGGGCCTGTACGCTGCTGCGGCGTTCGCCCCGCCCCAGCACCAGCCGGGTGTCGACGCCCGGTTCGGCGAGGCCGCGCAGAGGCGGTTCCCGCAGGCAGCCGGCGGCATCCGGTTCGCGCCGCCGCAGTGCGGCGAGCTCCTCCGCGTGAAGCCGCTCCAGTTCGGCCTCCGCGCGCTGCCACGACGCGTCCGCCTCGGTGTCGGCCCGCCGCCGCTCGCGCCGCCGGGCTCGCAGCCCGTCGAGGAGGGATGCGACGAGCATGAGCGGCCCCAGGGCCGCGAAGCACAGGGCGAAGAGCGAGCCGGTGATCAGCCAGAGCACCACCCCGGCGATGATCGGCACCACGGCCGCCACGAGCGGAAGCGGTGGTCTGCGCGTGTCAGCGGGGGGCGAGGGCAGGACGATGGTCGTGGCATCCATGCCCACCATTGCAGCGCATGGCACCGACGGGAATCGACCTGTCCACAGGCCGCCGGGGTCATTCGCCCGATCGGTCCTCTGTGGAGGACGAATCGTCGAGGATGACGCGCAGCACGATGACCGTGACGTTGTCGCGGCCGCCGTTCTCCAGAGCGGCCTCGATCATGGCATCGACAGCGGCGGCGGGATCGTCGTGCTCGCGCAGAAAGTGCAGGATGCCGTAGTCGGTCAGCTCCTTGGTCAGTCCGTCGGAGCAGATGACCAGGGTGTCGCCGTCCAGGACGTCGAGAGACACGAAGTCGGGCCCGACGTACTCGCTGGCGCCGACGGCCCTGGTGATGACGTTGCTGTACGGATGGCCGTCGGCCTCGTCAGGACTGATCTTCCCGGACGCGATGAGTTCCTGCACCACGGAGTGGTCGGTGGTGACCTGCGCGAGCGCGTCGCCCCGCTTGAGGTACACCCTCGAATCGCCGATGTTCAGCACGTTCCACTGCCTGGAGCCGTCCTCGGCGGTGCCGAGGTACATCCCCGTGAGGGTCGTTCCTGTTCCCTCGTCGGTCGTCTCGGGGTGACCGTGGATGTCTTCGATGGCCATCCGGAGCGCCGCGTCGATGGCGGAACCGGAGATCTCACCGGCGTCGACCATCTCCTCGAGCCGGGCGACGGTGCTCTGGCTCGCGATCTCGCCACCGGCGTGTCCGCCCATCCCGTCGGCCACGACGAACAGCGGGAACTTCGCCAGGAACGCATCCTGGTTGTTCTCCCGGCGTCGCCCCCGATCCGTCGTGCCCGCCCAGGCGATCTGCAGGGCGTCGTCGACGCGATACGTCTGCGTGGTCGTGTCAGGCACGGGAGGTCTCCGTCGGATGGGTGGTCGCCGGAACGACCAGAGGATACGGACTCATCGTAGTGGAGCGGATGCTCACATCCGCCCGGCGGGATCTTCCGGCAGCGGGAAGAGCGCGTCGATCGCCGCGAGGTCCTGCGCGGACGGGACCCACGCGTCGGCGGCGGCCGCGTTGGACTCGACCTGTTCGGGCGTCGTGGCGCCGGCGATCACGCTCGACACTCCCGGCTGGGCGAGCAGCCAGCCGAAGGTCGCCTCGAGCATGGTGATGCCCCGCTCGTCGCAGAACGCCCGGTAGGCGTCGAGGGCATCCCAGGGGGCATCTGCCCAGATGTGCCGCCGCGTGTCCATGATGCGGCTTCCCTCCGGTCCTCCTTCGCGGGTGAACTTGCCCGTGAGCAGGCCGTTCTTCAGGGGGAAGTAGGGGAAGAACCCGAGTGCGTACCGGTTGACCGCGGGCAGCACCTCGCGCTCGGAGGCGCGGGCGAGCAGAGAGTAGTGGTTCTGGGCGGAGATGAAGCGCCCGGTCGAGCGGGCGCGGGCGGTGAACTCGGCCTCGGCGATCTGCCAGCCGTCGAGGTTGGAGTGCCCGTAGTAGCGGATGCGGCCCTCTCGGACGAGCTCGTCCAGCGCGTCGATCGTCTCGGCGACCGGCGTCTGCGGATCGGGCAGGTGCAGCTGGTAGAGGTCGATCCAGTCGGTGCGCAGCCGCCTGAGGGATCTCTCGACGGCGAGGCGCACGTACCGTCTGGACCCGCGGCCGCCCGGGAAGTCGTAGCCCATGTCGCGCTCGTGCCCGAACTTGGTGGCCAGGACGACGCGATCACGGCGACCTTCGAGAGCCTCTCCCATGAGCTCTTCGCTGCGCCCCGGCTCGGCTCCGTACATGTCGGCGGTGTCGAAGAAGGTGACGCCGCTGGCCAGCGCCGCGTCGATCACCGCCCTGGTGCCCTGGAGCGTCTCGGTCACCGTCCCCGCGCGACCGAAGTTGTTGCAGCCCAGACCGGCTGCAGAGACGACGAGGCCGGATGCGCCGACGCGGCGCTGCGAGGTTGCCATGAGTCCACCGTATCGAATGCCCCGCACACGCGAATGCCCCCGGCGTCGGCCGGGGGCATTCGCGGGACGCCGAAAGGCGCCCGGGGCTTCAGATCACTTCACCCAGTCGGGGGCGAGGTAGAACTTGCCCTCCTGGCCGGACTGGAGCTGGTTCGGCACGTTGACCGCATGCATGATCCCGATGATCAGCTGCGCGATCGGCAGCAGGATGTACAGCAGCGATGCGATGCCGAAGGTGACCACCGTGAGCACGCCGGTCGCCGCGTACGCGATGACGACGATCAGCTGGTAGTTCAGGTTCTTGGCGTTCGCCCGGTGGTACGCGGGCGAGACCTTGTCCTTCTCCGTGAGGTAGAAGATCAGCGCGGGGATCCAGCTGAAGAACACCGACAGCCACAGGTTCACGGTGATGTTGCTCTGCACCTGGCCGCCGTAGCCGTACGGGGCGCCCGCAGGCGTGCCATATCCGGGCTGCGGCGCGCCGTAACCGGGCTGCGGGGCGCCATAGCCGGGCTGCGGGGCGGCATAGCCGGGCTGCGGGGCGGCATAGCCGGGCTGCGGGGCGGCTGGTCCGGGCTGACCGTACTGCGGCTGCGCGCCCGGCGCACCGTACGCGGGCGGAGCCGGCGGCACGGGGCCGCCCGCGGGCGACTCGGGCGGGGTGGGCGCTGCGGGAGGTGCCGGGGGCGCCGGGGGAAGATCCTGGGCGGCCTCGTTCGGCTCTGCGCTGTTCGGCTCTGCGGGGCCGTTTGCGTCGTTCGACATGGAAAGTCCTTCCTCGGGGGCTCCAAGCGGGCCGGAGCAACTCTACTTTGGCATAGCCACGGCGGCGCGGCCAGCACATTCAGCCGGTTCTTCCACCATCGTTCACTCCGAGACGACGAGCTCCAGCACGCCCTCTTCCGCACCCCGACGCAGCAGGACGCCCTCGGATTCCGCCCAGGCGAGCAGAGCGGACGGCGTGCGCACGCGAGGGCGCGACAGGGCGAGGGCGCGAACCAGCTCGCCCTTCGCCCTCTTGTTGAAATGATTGAGCGCCCGACCGGTCTCGGTGACGACCCGGACGTACGCCGAACGGACCGAAGGGGGAACCGGACCGAGTGAGACGTACGCCTCGCTGCGCAGATCCAGCACGAAGACGGCGCCGTCGAGCGCGGCCTGCACGGCATCCGCCCAGATCCGTCGCAGCGGCGGGAGACCGGGGAGGGAGGTCCCCGCCGCCAGACGGTACGCGGGGACGGCATCGAGCGCACCGACCGGTCCGAACGGCGCCGAATGGATCAGCACGTGATCCCCGAGCCAGCGCCGCGGGGTCCTGTCCATCCCCGCGGCGTCGAGGGCATCGTAGAGCACCCCGGTGTACCGGTCGACGGCGGGCATCGTGGGCGATGTGCGCAGCGTGCGGTTGTGGTCGATGTCGCTGCGCTGCCGATCGCTGAGCTTGAGAACCCGCGCCGCCTCCGCGGGGTCCTCAGCGAGAGACACGAGCGCATCCGTCACCGACTCGCGCTGAGGAGTCAGGACGGGCAGCGCCAGTGACGCAAGCTCCAGTGGTCTGCCGCGGCCACCTGGGCGCTTGGTCTCGGAGGGTGGGAGCAGGATCTTCATCGGTCTCCACGTGTACGGCGACGCGCCCGCCCCGGCCCCCCTGGGGGCTCGGAACGGGCGCGTCGATGAATCGGTGTCAGGCGATCAGTGCGGCGTTTCCGGCCACGATCGTCAGGACGTCGCCCTCCATCGAGAGGAAGCCGTCCTGGGCGTTGGCCAGCACCTTGGTGCCGTCGGACTGAGTGATGCGGACCTGGCCCTCGGCGAGGATGGCCAGCACCGGCTCATGACCGGACATGAATCCGATCTCGCCCTCGACGGTCTTGGCGACGACCAGCGACGCCTCTCCCGTCCAGACCTCCGCGTCGGCGGAGACGAGGCTGACATGCAGCGCCATGGTCAGGCGTTCTCCTTCTGGATCTGAGCCCACTTCTCCTCGACATCGCCGATGCCGCCGACGTTGAAAAAGGCCTGCTCGGCGACGTGGTCGAAGTCGCCGCGGCAGATCGCGTCGAAGGACTCGATGGTGTCCTTGAGCGGAACCGTGGACCCCTCGACGTTGGTGAACTTCTTCGCCATGTAGGTGTTCTGCGAGAGGAACTGCTGGATTCGACGCGCACGTGACACGACGATCTTGTCCTCCTCGGAGAGCTCGTCGACGCCGAGGATCGCGATGATCTCCTGCAGCTCCTTGTTCTTCTGCAGGATCTGCTTGACCGTGGTGGCCACGCGGTAGTGGTCCTCGCCCAGGTAGCGGGGGTCCATGATGCGCGAGGTCGAGGTCAGCGGGTCGATCGCCGGGTACAGACCCTTCGACGCGATCTCACGGCTGAGCTCGGTCGTCGCATCGAGGTGCGCGAACGTGGTCGCCGGAGCCGGGTCGGTGTAGTCGTCGGCGGGCACGTAGATCGCCTGCAGCGAGGTGATCGAGTGGCCGCGCGTGGAGGTGATGCGCTCCTGAAGGAGGCCCATCTCGTCGGCGAGGTTCGGCTGGTAGCCCACGGCGGAGGGCATGCGGCCCAGCAGCGTGGAGACCTCGGAACCGGCCTGCGTGAAGCGGAAGATGTTGTCGATGAACAGCAGCACGTCCTGCTTCTGCACGTCGCGGAAGTACTCCGCCATGGTCAGCGCCGAGAGGGCCACGCGCAGACGCGTCCCCGGCGGCTCGTCCATCTGGCCGAAGACGAGGGCCGTCTTGTCGAAGACACCGGCCTCTTCCATCTCGTGGATGAGGTCGTTGCCCTCACGGGTGCGCTCACCGACACCGGCGAACACCGACACACCGCCGTGGTCCTGTGCGACGCGCTGGATCATCTCCTGGATGAGCACGGTCTTGCCGACGCCGGCGCCGCCGAACAGACCGATCTTCCCACCCAGCACGTACGGGGTGAGGAGGTCGATCGACTTGATGCCCGTCTCGAACATCTGCGTCTTGGACTCGAGCTGGTCGAAGTTGGGCGCCTTGCGGTGGATCGGCCAGCGCTCGGTGATCTCGATGGTCTCGCCGGGCTCGGCGTTGAGGACCTCGCCGATCACGTTGAAGACCTTGCCCTTGGTGACGTCGCCGACGGGCACCGAGATGGCGTCGCCCGTGTCGCGGACCTCCTGGCCCCGGACGATGCCGTCGGTCGGCTTGAGGGCGATGGCGCGGACCAGGTCGTCGCCGAGGTGCTGGGCGACCTCGAGAGTGATCTCGTTGGAGTCCTCGCCGATGGTGATGGTGGTCTTCAGCGCGTTGTAGATCTCGGGGATCGAGTCGTGCGGGAACTCGATGTCCACAACCGGACCGTTGACGCGTGCGACGCGCCCGACGACCGCGGTCGCGGGCTGGTCAGCCGTAGCGGTGGGGGTCATTTCTTCGTCTCTTTCCTGAGGGTCTGTCAGCTGGATGCGAGCGCGTCGGCGCCGCCGACGATCTCGGCGATCTGCTGGGTGATCTCGGCCTGGCGCGCGTTGTTGCGCAGGCGGGTGTAGTCGGTGATCAGCTTGTCGGCGTTGTCGCTCGCCGACTTCATCGCCTTCTGCGTGGCCGCCTGCTTCGCAGCCGACGACTGCAGCAGCGCGTTGAACACGCGGCTCTGGATGTACACCGGCAGGATCGCATCCAGCACGGTCTCGGCGTCGGGCTCGAACTCGTAGAGCGGGTACACGGTCGAGCCCGCCTCCGAGTCGTCGGCCTCCGCGATCTCGAGCGGCAGCAGGCGCACGGACTCCGGCGACTGCGTCATCATGCTGACGAAGCGGTTGTACACGAGGGTGATCTCGTCGACGCCGCCGCCGTCTCCCCCGCGGGAGAACGCGTCCAGCAGTGTGTGCGAGATCTCTTCGGCCGTGTGGAAGGACGGCGTGTCGGTGTCACCCGTCCACTCCCCCGCCGATGCGATGCCCCGGAACTGGAAGTAGCCGACGGCCTTACGACCGATCAGGTAGAACACCGGCTCCTTGCCCTGCTCCCGCAGGAGTTCGGCCACCTCGAGACCCTCGCGGAGGATCTGCGAGTTGAACGCTCCGGCGAGACCGCGGTCCGAGGAGAAGATGACGACCGCGGAGCGGGTGATCTTCTCGGGTTCGCGGGTCAGCGGGTGGTCGACGTTCGAGTGCGTCGCGACGGCGGACACGGCCCTCGTCACGGCCCGCGCGAAGGGGCTGGACGCTTTGACGCGCGCCATCGCCTTCTGGATGCGCGAAGCCGCGATGAGTTCCATCGCCTTCGTGATCTTCTTGGTCGTCTGAGCAGAGGAGATCTTCTGCTTGTAGACCCTGAGTTGAGCGCCCATGAATCAGTACCTCACGCGATTACGCGCGACGACCCTTGACGATCTTCTCCTGGTTGACGTCGTCCGCCTCGGCGGCGGCGTGCTCCTCGTGGCCAGGGGCGCCGATGGCGTGGCCCTTGCCGCTCTGGAACTCCAGAAGGAAGGCGTCCGTCTGCTTGTCGAGCTCGGCGACGGTGTCGTCGTCGAGGACGTTGGTCTCGCGCAGGGTGTCGAGGATGCCCGTGTTGCGGCGCAGGTAGTCCAGCAGCTCGCGCTCGAAGCGCAGCACGTCCTCGACCTCGACCGTGTCGAGCTTGCCGTTGGTGCCGGCCCAGATCGAGACGACCTGCTCCTCCACCGGATACGGCGAGTACTGCGGTTGCTTGAGCAGCTCGGTCAGGCGCGCACCGCGGGCCAGCTGACGCCGCGAGGCCGCGTCGAGGTCGGATGCGAACATCGCGAAGGCCTCGAGCGAGCGGTACTGCGCGAGCTCGAGCTTCAGGGTTCCGGAGACCTTCTTGATCGACTTGACCTGGGCGTCACCACCGACTCGCGACACCGAGATTCCCACGTCGACAGCGGGACGCTGGTTGGCGTTGAAGAGGTCGGACTGCAGGAAGATCTGGCCGTCGGTGATCGAGATCACGTTGGTCGGGATGTAGGCCGACACGTCGTTCGCCTTGGTCTCGATGATCGGCAGGCCGGTCATCGAGCCCGCGCCGAGCTCGTCGGAGAGCTTCGCGCAGCGCTCCAGCAGGCGGGAGTGCAGGTAGAAGACGTCACCGGGGTACGCCTCGCGGCCCGGCGGGCGGCGCAGCAGAAGGGACACGGCGCGGTAGGCCTCAGCCTGCTTCGACAGGTCGTCGAAGATGATCAAGACGTGCTTGCCGCCGTACATCCAGTGCTGACCGATGGCGGAGCCGGTGTAGGGCGCCAGGTACTTGAAGCCGGCGGGATCGGATGCCGGGGCCGCCACGATCGTGGTGTACTCCAGGGCACCGGCCTCTTCCAGGGCGCCCTTCACCGAGGCGATGGTCGAGCCCTTCTGACCGATGGCGACGTAGATGCAGCGCACCTGCTTGTCGACGTCGCCGGACTCCCAGTTGGCCTTCTGGTTGATGATCGTGTCGATGGCCAGAGCGGTCTTGCCGGTCTGGCGGTCGCCGATGATCAGCTGGCGCTGGCCACGGCCGACGGGAATCATGGCGTCGATGGCCTTGACACCGGTCTGCATCGGCTCGTGCACCGACTTGCGCTGCATGACGCCGGGCGCCTGCAGCTCGAGCTCGCGCACGCCCTCCGTGGCGATCGAGCCGAGGCCGTCGATCGGGTTGCCGAGCGGGTCGACGACGCGACCCAGGTAGCCGTCGCCGACGGGGACCGAGAGCACCTCGCCCGTGCGCGTGACTTCCTGTCCCGCCTCGATGCCGGTGAAGTCGCCGAGGACGACCACGCCGATCTCGTGCTCGTCGAGGTTCAGCGCGAGGCCCTTGGTGCCGTCTCCGAAGGTGACGAGCTCGTTGGCCATGACGCCGGGCAGTCCCTCGACGTGCGCGATGCCGTCGGCCGCGTCGATGACGGTGCCGACCTCCGTCGCCGCGGCGCCCGTGGGCTCGTAGGCCGCTGCGAAGTCCTTCAGCGCGTCACGGATGACGTCGGGGCTGATCGATAGTTCTGCCATTGTCTTCCCTTTGTGTGTCCGGGTGTGCGCGGTTCCCCGCGTCAAACTGTGTCAGCTCGCGAGCTTCTGTCGGAGCTCGGCGAGGCGGGCGGAGATGCTGCCGTCGATGACGTCGTCGGCGACCTGCACGCGCAGGCCTCCGACGACTGAGGGGTCGACCACCTGGTTGATGGCGATCTCTCCCCCGTAGCGGCGGGCCAGAGCGTCACGGAGACGGCTCTGCTGCGCTGCGGCGATGGGCGCTGCCGTGTAGACGGTCGCCACCGTGCGGCCTGCCTGCGCCGAGACGATGTCGACGGCGCGGGCGAGCATCCGGCGCACCCGGCGCTCGCGCGGCTGGCGCACCAGCGAGGAGGCGATCAGGACCGTGGCCGGAGCCGCCGAGCCGCCGAGAACCTTCTCGACCAGCGCCGCCTTGGCGGGCGCGTCGCCCAGGCGGCTGCCCAGCGCGAGCTCCAGCTCGGGGTTGGCCGCGACGATCCGGGAGAAGCCGAAGAGCTCCCCGGCAACGTCGTCCTTCGCCGAGGCGATGGCCGCCGCGCGGATCGCGAGCTCCTCGACGCCGTCGACGAGATCGGATGCGCTGGACCAGCGCTCGGCCGCGACAGCGGTCAGCAGCGCGCGCACCGGAGCCGAAGACCCGGCGAACACGCTCGAGACCAGCGCGGAGCGTGCCTGAGCAGGCGCCGAGGGATCGGCGAGCGCGCCGCTCAGCTGGGCCGACTCCCCGATCGAGCGGGCGGCTGCGAACAGCTCTGCCGCGCTGTCGAGGGTCAGGCCCGACGCTGCGGCAAGCGCGTCCGTCGATGCCGCGAGTGCCTGAGTGGTCGCGCTGCCCATTACTTCGCCTTCTCGAGGTCGGCCAGGAAGCGATCCACGACGGCCGTCGCGCGGGCGTCGTCGGTGAGGGTCTCCCCCACCACGCCTCCGGCGAGGTCGATCGCGAGCGTGCCCACCTCGCTGCGGAGCGAGACGAACGCCGCCTGGCGCTCCGCCTCGATCTGCGTGTGAGCGGCCGCGCTGATGCGGTTGGCCTCGGCCGTGGCGCTCTCCTTGGCCTCGGCGACGATCTTCTTGCCGTCCTCTCGGGCGGCCTCGCGGATCTCACCGGCCTCGGTGCGCGCCTCGGCGAGCTGACGGGTGTACTCGTCGAGCGCGGCCTCGGCCTGCTTCTGAGCCTCGTCCGCCTTGGCGATGTTGCCTTCGATCGCTGCAGAGCGCTCATCGAGCATCGCGGTCAGGCGCGGAAGGGCGACCTTCCAGACCACGATGAGAATGATGAGGAACCACAGCGCCGACCAGACGATGTCGTACCACGCGGGCAGGAGCGGGTTCTGGGGCTCCCCCGCCGCGAGGTTCGTGACAAGAGCGTTCAGCATCCTGTCTCCTTCAGAAGTCGCTGCGGTTTACGGGAAGGGGATGAATCCGACGGCGATGCCGACGAATGCAAGCGCCTCGGTGAAGGCGATACCGATCCACATGAGGACCTGCAGGCGGCCTGCGAGCTCGGGCTGACGGGCGACACCCTCGATCGTCTTGCCGACGACGATGCCCACGCCGATGGCCGGGCCGATGGCTGCGAGGCCGTAGCCGACCGCTGCGAGGTGACCGTTGATGTCAGCGAGAACCGTAGTTGCGTCCACGGGTTTTTCCTTTCGGTTTTGGTCAGCTGGTGGGCTGACCCGTTCAGTGCTCTTCTGCGACCGCGAGCTGGATGTAGATCGCGGTGAGGACGGTGAAGACGTAGGACTGCAGGACGACCACGAGGATCTCGAAGATCGTGAACGCACCGCCGAAGGCGAGCGTTCCGACGCCGAGTGCGGCCCAGCCGCCACCCGCGGTGAACATGAAGAACGCGGTGGCCGAGAAGCAGAGCACGAGGATCATGTGCCCGACGACCAGGTTCATCATCAGTCGCAGCGTGAGGGTCACGGGGCGGATGATGAAGGTGGAGATGAACTCCAGCGGCGTGACGATGATGTACACCGGCCACGGGACGCCGGACGGGAAGAGGGAGTTCTTCCAGAAGCCCAGCGGGCTCTTCTTCATGCCGGCGTAGATGAAGGTGACGTAGCTGATCACCGCGAGGGTGAGGGGCACGGCGATGATCGCGGTGCCCGGCATGTTCAGGAACGGGATGATGCCCGTGATGTTCATGAACAGGATCATGAAGAAGATGGTGACCAGCAGCGGCGCGAAGCGCTCACCGTCCTTGCGTCCGAGCAGGTCGTGCGCGATGCCGTTGCGGACGAACCCGACACCCATCTCGACGAGGCTCTGGAAGCGGCCGGGGACGACGCGCATGCGTCGCGTGCCGAGCCACAGGATCAGGACGACGGCGATCACCGAGAGCAGCTGGATCAGATGGATCCGGTGCACGGGGATCACGCCGAACAGCTCGAAGAGGATCGGCGGGAAGAAGTCGTCCATCGAAGGACCGTGGAACTCACCGTCACCGGCAATCGGACGAAGGATCATTGTCGCAACGGGATTCAACAGCGCGGGCTCCAGCTTCGGGTCACCGGCCGAGACCGGGGCGACGAGGGACGTTGTGCATCACAGCGCAAGCGCTCGCGAGACGAGCGGCGGGCACAGGTAAACACTATCAGATTCAGTCGGACTGCTTCGGCGCCGCGGAGGCGCCGCCGTCGTCCGTCTCATCCTCGGGGTTGACGGTCGGAAGATCGATGTCGCTGACGTTCGGCAGGCGCATCCGCATCAGCACGACGACGTCGACGATCAGCGACATGGCGATGCCGGCGACCAGCGAGAGGAAGAACACCAGCGGCACGATCCACGGCTGGCCGCGCAGCACGATCATCAGGACGACGAACAGGCCGATCTTGAGCAGCCACCCGCCCAGGACGATCGCGAAGAACAGCTGCACGTAGAGCGGGTCCCCGAACCATCTGTTCGCGAAGAGGATGCTGCCGCCGGTGATCCCGAGGAAGACGAACGCGAGAAGCACGCCGATCAGGCCGCTCCACAGGCCCTGCGGACCGGCCACGGCGAAGCCGATGCCGGCGGCGATCACCGCGAGCACGAGCGCGGCGCCGGCCGACCAGATCAGCGTGCGCCGGAGGATGGGAGTGCTGGAGACGGGGCTCGGGGTCATCAGGGCTCCAAGGTGTTCTGTGCTGTGGCGGTGGGCGCCGGATCGGCAGCGCCGGCATCGGCGGACGGGTGCGTACGGTCATCGGCCTGACGGCGACGGGAGGGCATCAGGGTCACGGCGAGGCAGGCCGCGCTGCCGATCACGCCGAACACGATGCCCACGACGTAGCCCCCCGGCCAGTCCTGCCTGGTCGAGATGTACATCAGCAGGACCGCGAGCGAGATGACGGCGGTCCAGGAGTAGAAGATCAGCACCGCGTCTCGGTCGCGGTGGCCGAGATCCAGCATCCGGTGGTGCAGGTGCTTGCGGTCGGGGGCGAACGGCGACTTGCCCGCGCGCATGCGGCGGAACACCGCGAGGCCGAAGTCGAGCAGCGGGAGCATGACGATCACCAGCGGAAGGACGATCGGGATGAAGGCCCCGAGCAGCTGCGAACGGCCGAAGCGCTCGGGATCGAACGCGTTGACGTCTCCCTGCGCGGTCACGGCGATCGCCGAGGTGGCCATCAGCAGTCCCAGCACCAGCGCGCCGGAGTCGCCCATGAACAGCTTCGCGGGACTCCAGTTGAAGGGCAGGAAGCCGACGCACGCTCCGATGAGGACGGCCGCGAGGAAGGTCGCGAGGTTGAAGTAGCTCGTCGCGCCGGAGTCACGCGTGAGCATGTAGGAGTACACGAAGAAGATGCCGTTGGCGATCAGGCAGACGCCCGCGACGAGCCCGTCGAGCCCGTCGATGAAGTTCACCGCGTTCATGACCACCACGATCGCGAGCATGGTGATCGAGATGCTCACCCACGGCGAGACGAGGATCATGTCGCCCACCGGCAGCGACAGGACCTGCAGGCCGCCGCCCGCGGTGATGATGCCGGCCGCCAGGAACTGCGCGGCGAGCTTGATCATCCAGTCCAGGTCCCACAGGTCGTCGATCACTCCGACCACGGCGATCAGCAGCACCGCGGCCAGGATCGACCACAGCGTCTGCGGAGGGGACCACATCCGCTCGAAGAAGGGGTTGGCGGCCGAGATCAGGACGGCCACCGCGATGCCCAGGAACATCGCCACGCCGCCGAGCCGCGGGGTGGGGGTCTTGTGCACGTCCCGTTCACGGATGCCCGGGTAGAGCTTGAACCTCAGGCTCAGCCGCCAGACCGCCCACGTCAGCGCGAAGGTGATCGACGCCGTGAGGATGATCGTGAACAGGTACTGCTTCACTCTTCGACTGCCGGACTTCCGCCGCCGTCCGCCTCGTCGGCGACGACGTCGCCCGGCTTCTCGGCGGGCTCGAGGAGTTCGCCGAGCACGTCTTCCAGCTGTTCGCGGGTCACGGCTCCCTCGCGCAGGATGCGGACGGTCGCCGTCTCGTCCTCGCCGGCGCCCACCAGGGAGGTGGCATCGACGATGGTCGAGGGGATGCCGTTCTCGCTGTATCCCTCCTCGAGGTACACGGCCACGCTTTCGCCCAGCATCTCCTGGGCGTCCGAGGCGATGATCGCCGCCTCGCGGCCCGTGAGGTTCGCACTGGAGACGGCCAGCGGACCGGTCTCGGCGATGAGCTCGAGTGCGACGCGCCGATCGGGCATGCGCACGGCCACCGTGCCGAGGGTGTCGCCCAGGTCCCAGCTCAGCGACTGCTGCGCGGGAAGGACGATGGTCAATCCGCCCGGCCAGAAGGCGTCGATGAGCTTCTGCACGGCTTCGGGCACCTCTTCGACGAGGGCGCCCATCATGTCCTGCGAGGCGACGAGCACGGGCGGCGGCATGTCACGCCCGCGACCCTTGGCCTCGAGCAGCCGGCGCACGGCGCTCGGAGAGAACGCGTCCGCCGCGATGCCGTAGACGGTGTCCGTGGGGAGCACGACGAGCTCGCCGCGGGCGATGGCCTGGCGCGCGTGGCGCATGCCGGCGAGGATCTGCTCCTGGTCGCGGCAATCGAAGACAGTAGACATGGCCTCCCCATTCTACGGTGATCGCCGCCGATCAGCCGTGGACGCCCTCAGTCCCGCAGTGCCGTGGTCGCGCGGTCCCGGCGGGTGAGATCCTGATGCGTGGCGGCCGCGCGCCAGCCGTCGCCGGAGAGGATGGCGCGGATCTGCTCGCCCTGCAGCTCGCCGTGCTCGAGCACCAGCAGCCCGCCGGGGCGCAGCAGCTGCCTGGCACGGCGGCTGATGATCCGGACGACGTCCAGCCCGTCGGGCCCCCCGTACAAGGCCTGCGCAGGGTCGTGCAGACGTACCTCCGGATCGCGCGGGACGGCGTCGTCGGGCACGTACGGCGGGTTGGAGATGACGACGGATGCCGTGCCGCGCAGTTCATCGAACGCCGTGGCGAGGTCGCCGTGGACCAGCGTGAGATTGTCGGCCCGAGCCGTGTTGCGGACGGCCCAGGCGTGCGCGTCGGCCGACCGCTCGACCGCATGCACGCGGGCGTGCGGCACCTCGGTCGCCATCGCCAGAGCGATCGCGCCGCTGCCCGTGCCCAGATCGATCGCGACGGGCGCCGGGTCCGCGCTCTCCAGCAGCGCGTCGATGGCGAACTGCACGACGGTCTCGGTCTCGGGCCGCGGGACGAAGACTCCGGGCCCGACGGCCAGCTCCACGTGCCGGAACGCCGCGACCCCGGTGAGGTGCTGCAGCGGTTCCCGCTCGCACCGGCGCGCCACCAGCGCATCCAGTCGCCCCGTCTCCGCGTCATCGAGCAGATCGCCCCGCATCACGGCGGCCTGCAGCTCTCCCCTGCCGATCCCGTGCACATGCCCGAGCAGCAGCTCAGCGTCCACCAGGGGGTCGGGAACGCCTGCATCGGCGAGCTGCTGGGCGATGGCGCGCAGTCGCGCGGCGAGGCTCTCGGGCATCCCCCCAGCGTAGGCGTCGCGCACCTCGGTCACATTCCGCAACGCGAGCGGCTGCGGGCCGTAGGCTGATGACGCTGATCCCCTCGACGAAAGGTCCGCCATGGCCGGCATCCACTCCGACATCACCACCGCGTTCGGGAACACCCCGCTGGTTCGCCTGAACCACCTCACCGAGGGGCTGGACGCGACCGTGCTCGTGAAGCTCGAGTCGTTCAACCCGGCGTCCAGCGTGAAGGACCGCATCGGCATCGCGATCGTCGACGCGGCCGAGGCGTCCGGCGATCTGAAGCCGGGCGGCACGATCGTCGAGGCCACGAGCGGCAACACCGGCATCGCACTGGCCATGGTCGGCGCCGCGCGCGGCTACAAGGTCATCCTGACGATGCCCGCTTCGATGTCGAAGGAGCGCCGCGTGCTGCTGAAGGCGTTCGGCGCCGAACTCGTGCTGAGCGATCCGACCAAGGGCATGAGCGGCGCCATCGAGGTGCTCAAGGAGATCATCGAGCGCACGCCGGGTGCGATCTGGGCCCGCCAGTTCGAGAACCAGGCCAACCCGCGCATCCACCGCGAGACGACCGCGCAGGAGATCCTGCGCGACACCGACGGCGCTGTCGACGTGTTCATCGCCGGCGTCGGCACCGGAGGCACCGTCAGCGGCACCGGCCAGGCGCTGAAGGCAGCCAAGCCCGACGTGAAGATCATCGCCGTCGAGCCCAAGGACTCCCCCCTGCTGTCCGAGGGACGCACGGGTCCGGCGAAGATCCAGGGCATCGGGCCGAACTTCGTGCCCGACGTGCTCGACCGCGAGGTGATCGACGAGATCATCACCGCCGAGTTCGACGAGTCGATCTCCACGGCGCGCGCTCTCGCCGCCAAGGAGGGGCTGCTGGTCGGCATCTCGAGCGGAGCGGCCGTCGCTCAGGCGCTGAAGGTCGCTGCCCGCCCCGAGAGCGCGGGCAAGACCATCGTCGTGGTCGCCCCCGACACCGGAGAGCGCTACCTGTCGACCGCGCTGTTCGAGGACCTGCGCGAGGACTGACGCACCGGTGAGCCTGATCGCCCGGATCCGCGAGGACGTCGCGGCCGCACGCCGCCGCGACCCCGCTGCCCGCAGCGGGGTCGAGGTGGCTCTGCTGTATCCAGGACTGCACGCCATCTGGGCGCATCGCGTCTGGCATGCGATGTGGCGGCGCGATCTGCGGTTCGCCGCGCGCGCAGGATCTCAGCTGACGAGGTGGCTCACGGGCATCGAGATCCATCCGGGTGCACGGATCGGACGGCGCTTCTTCATCGACCACGGCATGGGGGTGGTCATCGGCGAGACGGCCGAGGTCGGCGATGACGTGATGCTCTACCACGGCGTCACGCTGGGCGGGCGCACCAGAGACCATGGCAAGCGGCACCCGACCCTCGAGGACGGCGTCTCGGTCGGCTCCGGCGCGAAGGTCCTCGGACCGGTTCGCATCGGCGCCCGTTCCGTCGTCGGCGCGAACGCCGTGGTGACCAAGGACGCCCCTGCCGACAGCATCCTCGTCGGCGTTCCCGCCAAGCCCCGGCCACGAACCGGTGCCGAGGACTCCCGAGCGCTGCTGACAGCCGCCGACTACTCGATCTGACCGCGACGGCGTCCGCTCAGAGCGCCAGGTGCATGACGTGCAACCCGACCGGCCCGTGCCGGCGGGAGCGGAAGGCGCCCGGCACGGTGCCGACGATCTGGAAGCCGAGCGACTGCCACAGGCGCACCGCGCCGGTGTTGGTCTGCACGACCGCGTTGAACTGGATCGCGGAGTAGCCCTCACGGCGGTGCCAGTCGATCACGTGCAGGGCGAGGGCACGTCCCACGCCCGCGCCCCGGACGGCGGGATCGACCATGAACGACGCCGTTCCGACATGAGAGCCGCGTCCTGGACGGTTCGGGCCCATCTTGGCCGAGCCGACGACGCGGCCGTCCAGCACCGCCACGACGGTGCGCCCCGGCGGCCGCTCCATCCACAGCGACGCAGCCTGCTCGGCGGTCAGCCCGTCGGGGTAGGCGTAGCTCTCGCCGTCCTCGACGATCGCGGCGAAGAACGGGTGGATCTCATCCCAGTCGCCGCCGGTGGCCTCCCGGATCACCACGCCTCGATCCGTCGCCGAGGCGGTCATCCCTCATCGCCCGCGAGCGAGGCGAGGCGCTCGGCCTCATCGGCCTCGATGCACGACTCGATGATCGGCTCGAGCGCGCCGTCCATCACCTGGTCGAGGTTGTACGCCTTGTATCCGGTACGGTGATCGGCGATCCGGTTCTCCGGGAAGTTGTAGGTGCGGATGCGCTCCGAGCGGTCCATCCCCCGGATCTGCGAGCGGCGGGCATCGGATGCGGCGGCGGCCAGCTCCTCCTGCTGACGCGCCAGAAGCCGGGCGCGCAGCACGCGCATGCCGGCCTCGCGGTTCTGCAGCTGCGACTTCTCGTTCTGCATGGACACCACGATGCCGGTCGGCACATGCGTGATCCTCACCGCGGAGTCCGTGGTGTTGACCGACTGCCCGCCGGGACCGGACGACCGGTAGACGTCGATCTTCAGATCGGCGGGGTCGATCTGGATCTCCTCCGGCTCGTCGACCTCGGGGAACACGAGCACGCCCGTGGTGGATGTGTGTATGCGGCCCTGCGACTCGGTGGCGGGCACGCGCTGCACCCGGTGCACGCCGCCCTCGTACTTCAGGTGCGCCCAGACCCCGTGCGCCGGATCGGACGATGAGCCCTTGATGGCGACCTGGACGTCCTTGTAGCCGCCGAGGTCGGACTCGTTGCGCTCGAGAAGCTCGGTCTTCCAGCCGCGGTGCGCGGCGTACTGGACGTACATGCGCAGCAGGTCGGCGGCGAACAGCGCCGATTCGGCACCGCCCTCCCCCGCCTTGATCTCCATGATGACGTCGCGGGCGTCGTCGGGGTCACGAGGGATCAGCAGGCGCCGCAGCTTCTCCTGCGCGTTCTGGAGGTCGTCCTCCAGTGCGGGGACCTCGGCGGCGAACGCCTCGTCCTCGCGAGCGAGCTCACGGGCCGCGTCGAGATCGTCGGACGCGGCCCGCCAGGCATCATGCGCCGCGACGATGCGATTCAGTTCGGCGTACCGCCTGTTGACGCGCTTCGCGCGCGCGGCGTCGGCGTGCACCGCCGGGTCGGAGAGCTCCTCCTGCACCCGGCGGTGCTCGTCGATGAGCGCCTGGACGGACTCGAACACGCCGCTACCCCGTTCGCCGGCGGCTCAGCGGATGTTGTTCTCGTGGCCGTGGCTGGAGCCGGTCGACTGCGGCGCCGGGATCGACTTCTGCATCTGGAAGAGGAACTCGACGTTCGAGCTGGTTTCCTTCAGCTTTCCGAGCACGACCTCCAGGGCCTGCTGCGGGTCGAGTCCGGCCAGCGCGCGGCGCAGCTTCCAGGTGATCTTGACCTCGTCGGCCGAGAGCAGCATCTCCTCGCGGCGGGTGCTCGAGGCGTTGACGTCGACCGCGGGGAAGATGCGCTTGTCGGCGAGGGCGCGCGACAGGCGCAGCTCGCTGTTGCCGGTGCCCTTGAACTCCTCGAAGATGACCTCGTCCATCTTCGAGCCGGTCTCGACGAGGGCGGTGGCGAGGATGGTCAGCGAGCCGCCGTTCTCGATGTTGCGCGCGGCGCCGAAGAAGCGCTTGGGCGGGTACAGGGCCGAGGCGTCGACACCGCCGGTGAGCACGCGTCCCGACGCCGGGGCCGAGATGTTGTAGGCGCGGCCCAGTCGGGTGATCGAATCGAGCAGCACGACCACGTCACGCCCCAGCTCGACCAGGCGCTTTGCGCGCTCGATGGCGAGCTCGGCGACCGTGGTGTGGTCCTCGGCCGGACGGTCGAACGTGGAGGCGATGACCTCGCCCTTCACCGTGCGCTGCATGTCGGTGACCTCTTCGGGTCGCTCGTCGACGAGCACCACCATGAGGTGCACCTCGGGGTTGTTCTGCGCGATCGCGTTCGCGATCTGCTGCAGCACGATCGTCTTGCCGGCCTTGGGCGGGGCGACGATCAGGCCGCGCTGCCCCTTGCCGATCGGGGCGACCAGATCGATGATGCGCTGGGTGAGCTTCTCGGGCGCGGTCTCCAGGCGCAGGCGCTCCTGCGGGTACAGCGGCGTGAGCTTCCCGAACTCGACCCGCGTGCCGGCGTCCTCCGGGGACAGGCCGTTGATCGAGTCCACCTTGACGAGCGCGTTGTACTTCTGACGGCCCTGCTGCTCGCCCTCACGCGGCTGCTTGATGGCTCCGACGATGGCGTCGCCCTTGCGCAGGTTGTACTTCTTGACCTGGCCGAGCGAGACGTACACGTCGCTCGTCCCGGCGAGGTAGCCGGTGGTGCGCACGAAGGCGTAGTTGTCGAGCACGTCGAGGATGCCTGCGACCGGGATGAGCACGTCGTCCTCGCCGATCTCGGTCTCGAACTCGTCGGCGTTCTGGTTCGCTCCACCGCGGCGCTTGTTGCGCTGCCGGGTGCGGCCGGAGCCCTGCTCCTCGTCGGCGCCGTCCTGCTGAGTGCTCTGCCCGTTGCCGTTCTGGCCGTTGCCGTTCTGCGCGTTGCCGCCACGCCCGCGGCTGCGGCTGCGGCTGCGGCTGCGCCCTCGGCCGGATCCCTCGCCGTCTGAGCTGTCTGCCTCGGCGGATCCGCCCTGGTCGCCCTGCGCGGTGCTCGGCTCGGCTCCGGCCGGGTCGCCTGCGTTCTTGCCCTCGGCTGCCGGCTGCTTCTTCTCGGCGTCCTCGGCCGCGGCATCGGTGGCCTTCGCGCCGCGACGACCGCGCGCCGGTCGTTTGGCGGGCTCGGCCTGCCCGGCGTCCGCGGCCTCCGCGGCCGGTGCGTCCGCTGCCGGCTCGGCGGCCTTCTCGGCAGACGGCTCCTCCGACGGGGCCGCCTTGGCGCGCGACGCGCGCTTGCGCGCGGGCTTGGCGGGCGCTTCCTCCGCATCGGCGGCGGGGGCGGCGGCCGGCGTCTCGGGAAGGTCGAGCGTCTCGGCGTCGGTCTTCTTCGCGCGGGTGCGCCGCGGGGCCTTCGGCTTCTCGGTCGCCGCGGGCGCATCCGCCGGTGCGGCGGGGGCGTCAGCCGGTGCGGCGGGGGCCTCGGCCGACGCGGCGGTCTCGGCGGACGCCGCGGACGCGGACGCCGTGGTGGCGCGCCGCGGGGCGCGCTTGCGAACGGGCGCCGCGGGCTCGGATGCGACCGTCTCAGCGGTCGACTGGTCGTTCTGGGTCTCGGAGAAGTTCTCCACGAGTACTCCCTCATATGTCGTGGGAAATGAGCAATCCACAGAATGCGCAGCACGAGCTGCGCGTCACACGCGCCGGGGCAGAGCGCCTGCCGGCCAGTTCCTGGATGGTTCTGGGGATCGCGTGCGGATTTCGCAGAGATGCGATGGGGCGAGATTCACGAAGTTACGTGGAGCCCTCCGCTCGATCCCTAACTGTACCACCACGCACGTCGACGGCGAGCATGTGGGCGTCCCACGGTGTGTCCGTCACGGCATCCGCCACCTCCACCGCCCGCTGGCGCGCACCGGGTCCGTCGGCGAGCACGAGCACACTCGGCCCGGCGCCGGAGACGACGGCGGCGAAGCCCGCCGCGCGCAGCGCCTGCACGAGACGCAGCGTCTCGGGCATCGCCGCACCTCGGTAGTCCTGGTGCAGCCGATCGGCCGTGGCGTCCAGCAGGAGCTCTGGGCTCTGCGTCAGCGCCGCGACCAGCAGCGCCGAACGGGAGACGTTGAACACCGCGTCCTCGCGCGGGACCTGGTGCGGTTGCAGCGAGCGCGCCAGCGAGGTGGACATCGTGAAGCCGGGGACGAAGACGAGCGGCGCCACACCGCGATGCACGAGCAGCTTCTTGTGCTGCGGGCCGCGCTCGCCCATCCAGGCGATCGTGAGACCACCGAAAAGCGCGGGGGCGACGTTGTCGGGGTGTCCCTCGATCTCGGTCGCCAGTCGCAGCAGCGCCCCGTCGTCGAGGTCGACGTCACCGGCGAGCAGGCCCTTCGCGATCAGGATGCCCGCGGTGACCGCCGCGCCGGACGATCCCAGCCCGCGCCCGTGCGGCACCCCGTTGTCGGCGTGGATGCGCAGGCCGGGCATGGTCCGCCCGGCGTCGGCGAAGACGTGCGCGATCGTGCGGACGACGAGGTTGCCCGCATCGCGAGGGATCTCCTGCGCACCGGCCCCCGTGACGTCGATCTCCAGCCGGTCGTCGGTGAACGCCGACACCGTCAGGGTGTCGTACAGGCTCAGTGCGAGCCCGAGGGTGTCGAAGCCGGGCCCCAGGTTCGCGCTGGTCGCCGGCACGGTGACGATGACGGTGCGCCAGGCGCCATCCGTCGGCGGCGCGTCCGAGACGACGGGCTCCATGTCCGCCGGCACGACGGTGACGCCCACCGTCACTCCCCCTCGACGCGCAGCACCGACACGACACGCTCGACGACATCGCTCTCCGTCAGCCGCTCGACGGCGGCGCTGAGCGCACTGTCGGCGGCGCGGTGCGTGCCGATGATCAGGCGCGCCGTGCCGCCGTCGCCCTCGCGGGCGGGCTCGACGGTCTGCACGAGCGTCGCCACCGACACACCGCCCTCGCTGAGCAGCCCGGCGATCGTGGCGAGCACGCCCGGCTCGTCGGAGACCTCGAGCGTGACCTGGTAGCGGGTGGTGACGTGGCCGATCGAGACGACGGGGAGGTTCGCCCTGGTCGACTCGCCCACGCCGACGCCTCCGGCGATGTGGCGCCTGGCGGCCGAGACGACGTCGCCGAGCACGGCGGACGCCGTCTGGACTCCGCCGGCGCCGGCGCCGTAGAACATGAGGGAGCCGGCGGCCTCGGCCTCGACGAAGACCGCGTTGTTCGCGCCGTGAACCGAGGCGAGCGGATGCGTGCGCGGCACGAGCGCGGGGTACACGCGCACCGAGATCGACTCCGCGTCATCCCCGTTCAGCCGCTCGCACACGGCCAGGAGCTTGATCACGAATCCGGCCTCGCGGGCCTCTTCGATCATGGTCGCCGTGATGGAGGTGATGCCCTCGCGGTGAACGGCCCCCAGCGGCACGGCGGTGTGGAACGCCAGGCTCGCGAGGATCGCCGCCTTCTGCGCGGCATCGTAGCCTTCGACATCGGCCGTCGGGTCGGCCTCGGCGTAGCCGAGGCGCTGAGCGTCGGCGAGGACGTCCGCGAAATCGGCCCCCTCGCCGTCCATCCGGTCGAGGATGTAGTTCGTCGTGCCGTTCACGATGCCCATGATCCGCACGACGCGATCGCCGGCGAGCGAATCGCGCAGCGGCCGGATGATCGGGATGGCACCTGCGGCTGCGGCTTCGTAGTGCACCGACGCGCCCACCCGGTCGGCGGCCTCGAACACCTCGGGACCGTGAGTGGCGAGCAGGGCCTTGTTCGCGGTCACGACGTCGGCGCCCGAGCCGAGGCCCAGCAGGATGTGCGAGCGCGCCGGCTCGATGCCACCCATCAGCTCGATCACGATGTCGGCGCCGGTGATCAGCGTCTCGACGTCGGTGGTGAACAGCTCGCGCGGCAGATCGGCGTCGCGGGGCGCATTCACGTCGCGCACGGCGATGCCGGCCAGCTCGAGCCGCGCACCCGCGCGGTCGGCCAGCTCATCGCCGTGGCGCAGCATCAGCGATGCCACCTGTGATCCCACGGCACCGGCGCCCAGCAGCGCCACGCGAAGTCGTCGGTACTCAGTCATCTGCGCTCCTCAGCACATCGGGGTCTGGGGTCTGGATCTCGGGGCGCACGTCGCGCGCGGCTCTCCCGGCGGCTCACCGGTCGATGCCGGCGTCGCGGGCCAGGAGGTCGACGATGCTCTCGCCGCGCACGATCACGCGGGCCTCGCCGGCGTCCACGGCGACGATCGGCGGACGGGGAACGTGGTTGTAGTTGCTCGAGAGCGCTGCGCAGTACGCCCCGGTCGCCGGCACGGCCAGCAGATCTCCGGGAGCGATGTCGGCGGGAAGGTACTCGTGATCGACGACGATGTCGCCGGACTCGCAGTGCTTGCCCACCACCCGCACCAGGCTCGCCCCGTCCGCCCCCGCACGCGAGGCGAGACGTGCGGAGAACTGTGCGCCGTAGAGCGCTGGGCGTGCGTTGTCGCTCATGCCGCCGTCGACGCTCACATAGCGGCGAACGCCCACGTCCAGCTCGACGTCCTTGATGGTGCCGACCTCGTACAGCGTCACGCCGGCGTTGCCGACGATGGCGCGACCGGGCTCGAAGGAGAGCGCAGGGATGCGGATGCCCCTGGCCTCGCACTCCTCGGCGACGGCCGAGACGATGCCGGCCGCGAGGCTCTCGATGGGCTCGGGGCGGTCGGTGCGGGTGTAGGCGATGCCGAACCCGCCGCCGAGGTTCAGCTGGGGGATGTTGCCGCCCGCGAGCAGCTCCTGGTGCAGATCGAGCACGCGTGCGGCGGACTCGCGGAAGCCCGCGACCCCGAAGATCTGGGATCCGATGTGGCAGTGCAGGCCGGCGAGGTCGAGACCGTCGACCTCGCGGATGCGGGCGACGAGCTCGGGCGCCTGTGCGAGCGGCGTGCCGAACTTCTGATCCTCGTGCGCGGTGGCGAGGAAGTCGTGGGTCTCGGCGTGCACGCCGCTGTTGACCCTCAGCATCACGCGCTGCGTGGTGCCGGTGCGCGAGACGATCGCGGCGAGTCGCTCGATCTCGATCTCGCTGTCGATGATGATCGTGCCGACGCCGACCTCGACGGCGCGCTCGAGCTCCGCGACCGACTTGTTGTTGCCGTGGAAGCCCAGCCGACCGGCATCCGCGCCCGCGGCGAGTGCGACCTCCAGCTCTCCCCCGGTGCAGACGTCGACGTTCAGTCCCTCATCCATCACCCAGCGCACGATGCTGGTGTTCAGCAGTGCCTTCCCCGCGTAGTACACCCGCGCCGTGGTCCGGTGCTCGGCGGCGGCCGCGTCGAAGGCGTCACGGAACGCGGACGCCCGGCGGCGAACCTCGCCCTCGTCGAGCACCTGCAGCGGGGTGCCGTAGGTGCGGGCGAGCTCGCACGCACCGATGCCGCCCAGGCTCAGCTCGCCGTCGGCGTCGCGCGTGGCCGACGCCGGCCAGATCTCGGGCACCAGGTCGTTGGCGTCGTCGGGGACGGCCAGCCAGTCGGGAGCGGGCGAGGAGACAGCTGAATGCACGGAGCACCAATCGTGGGGCGGGATCCTCGGGCGGGGAGCGCACGGCGAGGTTGCCCACGATTCTAGAGCAACCGCGGAAGGGGCCCCCTCCACATCTTGTTCGGTGACTAGGGTGGTGCAGATGGACGGCTCAACCGGTTCACAGCGTCGCGGGTCCGTGGCGAGGGCGTTGGCGGCGCTGATCGAGCGGCTGCTGCGATGGCGCCTCGTGCGCGCCGCGCTGCTGTACACCAGTCGCCGCGGCCCCATGCTGGCCGACGCGGTCACCTATCGCGCGCTGTTCAGCGTGTTCGCCGCGGTGCTGCTGGGATTCTCTGCCGCCGCCCTGTGGCTGTCCGGAAACGACGACGCCTGGAATGCGATGGTCTCGGCCGTGGATGCGGCGCTACCCGGATTGCTCAAGACTTCGGACGGCGACGGGATCGTCGACCTCGACGCGATCCGCGCACCCGCCGGGCTCTCGATCGCGGGAATCGTGTCGCTCGCCGGTCTGATCGGATCCGCTCTGGGCGCCATCGGGGCGCTGCGGACGGCACTGCGTCTGCTGGCGGGGACGGCGGCGGCGGATGTCGCCTGGTACATGGTCATGCTGCGCAATCTGCTGCTGGCGGCGCTGATCGGCGGCGTGTTCGCCGGTGCCGCCGCGGTGACCTTCGCCGGCGAGCTGATCGTCCGGTGGGTCGCCGAGGCGATCGGGGTGCCGGCCGGTTCGGACGCCGTGTTCTGGGCGGTGCGGATCGTGTCGATCCTGGTCGTCTTCCTGCTCGATGCCACCCTGATCGCGGCGGCGTTCCGGGTGCTGTCGGGGATCCGTGCGTCGGCGCGGAACCTGTGGGCGGGCGCCGCCCTGGGCGCGGTCGCGCTGATCGTCCTGCAGGAGCTGTCGAGCCTCTTCGTCGGCGGAGCCAAGGCGAACCCGCTGCTGGCGTCCTTCGCCTCCCTGCTCGCGCTGCTGCTGTGGCTGAACCTGTCGACCCAGGCAATCCTGCTCTCCAGCGCCTTCATCGTCGTCTCGGCCGCCGAGGAGCACGACCGCGTGAGCGCGCGGTTCGGTGCACGCACGCTCGCCGAGAACGCGCTGCGGCTGGCGGAGGAGGACGTGCGGACGTCGACCGCCGCTCTGCGCGAGGCTCAGGAGGCCGTCGAACACGAGCGGAGCTGACCGCCTCAGCAGGTGCCGTTCTCGAGCAGCGACTCGTCGACGGCGATGCGGCCGTCGGCGCGGATGTCCGCCACCGCGCGCGTGCCCTCGATGCGGAGCCCCGTGAGCGTGATCCCCGCGGGAAGCCGGTCGGCGATGCACACACGCTGAGGGGCGGCCAGTCTCTCACCAGCGCTCCCGATCAGCGTTCCCAGCAGCTGCAGGTCGACGCTGTTTCCGGCGATGCTCACCGACACCGGGGTCAGCAGCAGGTCTCCGTCCTGAGCCCCCGGGCGGACCGTCAGACCGAGCGGGACCTCCCGGCCGAGGACGGCGATGTCGGCCTGCACCGTGGCGTTCGGCGCGGCGAGCGTCACCTCGGCGTCCGGGAAGTCGGACCGCTCCAGCAGGCCTCGGAACTGCTTCTGGTCGATCGACACCGTCCCCCGGGCGCTGCCGAGTTCGCCGCCGCCCAGGGGGATGCGCGTGGCCGTGACCTGCGCCGAACCGGTGATGCCGCCGATCGTCACCTCGTCCGATGCGATCCGCAGTTCGTCGAGCTCTCCCCCGATCAGCTGCGGAAGGAGGATCCCGGAGGCCTCCACGTCGAGCTGCTGGTCGGCGGGCAGGCTCAGCTGTTCGACGACCAGTGAGCGCACCACGCCGGGAAGCACGGCGCGTGCCACGAGCTCGGCCGCGCACAGCAGCCCGGCCAGCACGACGACGACGATGAGGACGACCCACGGCCAGCGTGCCCGCCTGGGCCCCCTGATCGCCGTGCCCGCCGCGTCGGTCATGTCACATCCGCTCGGGCGCCGAGACTCCGAGCAGCCCCAGCCCGTTGCGCAGCACCTGCCCCGTGGCGTCGTTGAGCCACAGGCGCGTACGGTGCACGCCCTCGATCGGGTCATCGCCCTGCGGGATCACACGGCAGTTGTCGTACCAGCGGTGGTACAGGCCGGCGAGCTCCTCGAGGTAGCGGGCGATGCGATGCGGTTCGCGCACCTCGGCGGCGAAGGCCACCAGTCGCGGGAACTCCTGCAGCGCGCCCAGCAGCGCGCTCTCGGTCTCGTGCGTGAGCAGCTCGGGTGCGAACTCGGAGCGGTCGACAGCCGAGTCGGCTGCGTTGCGTGCGACGTTGTGGGTGCGTGCGTGCGCGTACTGCACGTAGAAGACCGGGTTGTCGTTGGTGCGCTTCTGCAGCAGTTCGGGATCGAGGTCGAGCGGCGAGTCGGCGGGAGAGCGCTCGAGCGCGTACCGCAGAGCGTCGGTCCCGATCCAGGCGCGCAGGTCGTCCATCTCGATGATGTTGCCCGCGCGCTTGGACAGGCGGGCGCCGCGCACCGAGACGAGCTGGCCGATGAGGACCTGGATGTTCTTCTCGGGGTCCTCGCCCGCGGCGCCGGCGATGGCCTTGAGCCGGTGGACGTAGCCGTGGTGGTCCGCCCCCAGCAGATAGATCTTGTTCTGGAAGCCGCGGTCGCTCTTGTTCAGGTAATAGGCGGCGTCGGCGGCGAAGTACGTGTACTCGCCGTTCGACCGCCGGATCACGCGGTCCTTGTCGTCGCCGAAGTCCGTGGTCCGCACCCACACGGCGCCCTCGTCGTCGAACACGTGGCCCTGTGCCCGCAGGCGCTCGACTGCCTGGTCGACGAGGCCCGCGCCGCCCTCGGAGGATGCCGCATGCAGCGTGCGCTCCGAGAACCACACGTCGAAGGGGACGTTGAACGCCTCCAGCGACGCCTTGATCTCGGCGAGCTGGTACTCGTAAGCCTGGTCCCGCGCGACGACGAGCTGCTCGTCGGCGGGCAGCTCGAGGAGCCCGGGATGCGCCGCGACGACGCGGCGCGCGAGCTCGGCGATGTACTGTCCGGGGTACCCGCCCTCAGGGGTCGGCTCGCCCTTCGCCGCGGCGAGCACCGAGTGCGCGAAGCGCTCCATCTGAGCACCGGCGTCGTTGATGTAGTACTCCCGCACCGCTTCGGCGCCGCTGGCGAGCAGCAGGCGCACGATCGAATCCCCCAGCGCCGCCCAGCGGGTGTGGCCGATGTGCAGGGGTCCCACCGGATTGGCGGAGACGAACTCGACGTTCACCGACACGCCCGTCTGCGAATCGTTGGTCCCGTACGCGGCGCCGGCGTCGACGATGGTCTTCGCGAGCGCGCCCGCGGCACCGGCCTCGAGTCGGATGTTGATGAAGCCCGGGCCGGCGACCTCGACGCTCGCGATGCCCTCGACCCCGGAGAGCCTGTCGGCGATCTGCTGGGCGAGCTCGCGCGGGTTGGTGCCGAGTCGCTTCGCGAAGCGCATGGCCACGTTGGTCGACCAGTCTCCGTGATCGCGGTTGCGCGGGCGGTCGAGCACGATGTCGGCGGCGGTGACACCCAGGTCCTCACCCGGGCGTCGCTCGTCCGCGATCGGCGTGAGGACGGCGAGGACGGCGGCGGCGAGGGCTTCAGGATTCATAGACGTCCCAGTCTACGACCCAGCAGTCCGCGCGAACGCGCGAGGTGTGCTCAGCGGAACGCGGCGACGGTCGCGGTCAGCCTGCTCAGCGTGTCGTCGTCGGGGCGCCCGCCCGCCGCGCGCAGAGCGAGCACCGCGGCGCCGACGGCGCCGTCGCCGACGGGTCGCATGTCGAGGCCCGAGGCCAGCTCTCCGAGCCCGGCGAGGAATGCGTCGCGGACGGGGCCGGGCCGGGAGAGCACGCTTCCGCCGAGCACCAGCGGTCCCGGGCCGCTCAGGACCGCCGTGAGGGTCTCGGCGAGATGCTCGCCCGCGGTCACGAGGATGCGGTGCGCGACCGGATCCGGCTCGCCGAAAGCGAGGGGCGCGAGTGCGGCGAGCTCGATGGGCGGGTGTGTGTAGAGCATCCCGACCAGTCGTTCCAGCTCGTCCGGGCGGCCTTCGTGGCGCACACCCGTGCGCGTCAGTCCGTAATGCGCGAGCATCCGGTCGGTCAGGGCGGTCGACGGTCCCGTTCCGTCGAGATCCTGCACGGCCGCGCGAGCGATCGCATGACCGATCCAGTAGCCGCTGCCGCGATCGCCGACCAGCCACCCGAGTCCGTCGCCGGTGCCTTCGATCCCGCCGTCCTGCACGCGGATGACGCAGGCCCCCGTCCCCGAGACGAGCGCGTACCCGAACGGCGATGCGGCACCGCTGAAGTAGGTCGCCAGCAGATCGGATTCGAAGCGGAGCTCTCCGTCGAATCCCCGCGCGACCAGCCGGTCCTGCAGCCAGCCCACACCGCCGGATGCCCGCATGCCGGCCATGGCCGGCACGATCACGGAGACGTCGGCGAGCCGGGTGCCGCTCGGCGTCAGTGCCGCGGAGACGGCATCGAGCACGCCCTCCGCGGCCCGGTCGGGGCCGGCCGAGATCGGGTTGCCACGGCCCCCGACGCCGTACCCGAGGCACTGACCGCGCAGGTCGGTGAGCACAGCCCGGGTGGAAGTCCCGCCGGCGTCGATGCCCAGCAGAAGCGCTTCGTGACTCATTTGTGATGTTGTCCTATTTGACGTTTTCGTCCGGTGAGAATAGTTTTCATCTCAACGGGAAAGAGCCCGTCGGGGATTCAGGAGGCAATGGTGCCACGGACGAAGGACTTCGGCAACGGAATGACGATCGCGCGCCGCATCGCGGCCGGTCGTCACACCATGCCGACGGCGATGAGCAAGATCGCCGACGTCGTCACGGGGCATCCGGCCGCGCCCATCGAGCTGACCATCACCGAGCTCGCGGACCGGGCCGGCACCTCCCCCGCCACCGTCACACGGTTCTGCCGCGCCATCGGCTTCGACGGCTACACGCAGTTCCGCGTCGGCGTCGCGAGCGAGATCGGGCGCGGAGACGCGGACGAGAGCTGGCATGCCGACATCGGCGAGGAGTTCGGCGCGACCGACGCCCCCGGCAAGGTGCTGCAGACGCTCGTCGCCCTGCACCTGGAGAGCCTGGAGACGACGGCCGCGCGACTCGACCTCGACAGCGTCATGAACGTCGCCGGCGCCGTCGCGGCCGCTCGTCACGTGGACATCTACGGTGTCGGCGGCAGCGGGGTGATCGCCCGCGAGTTCCAGGGTCGCCTGTACCGCATCGGCGTCAGCGCGCACGCGTGGTCGGACGTGCACGACGGACTGACCAGCGCCGTCATGCAGAACGCGTCATCGGTCGCCATCGGCATCTCGAGCACCGGCCGCACCGACGAGACCGTGCAGATGCTCTCCCAGGCCGGCGCCGCCGGGGCCTTCACGGTGGCGATCACGCACGATGCGGACTCGTGGCTCGCCGGCCTCGCCGACGTCTCGCTCGCCACCGCGGAGCCCTCCCGGTACCTGCGTCCCGACGACCTGTCCGTCAAGCACTCGCAGCTGCTCGTGCTGGATCTGCTCTACCTCCTCGTCGCGCAGCAGATGTTCGCCGAGGCGTCCACGCATCTCGCCGCCAGCGCCATGGCGGTCTCCGCCCACCGGCGACCGCCCCGCACCCCGAAGCCCGCACCCGTCCCGGAGGAGACCCGATGACCGCGACCCCGAACGACCTGCTCCGCGAGGCGACCACGCGTCTCGACCGACTGGCCGCCGATGCGCAGGCCGGCGCACTCGACCCCGCCATCGCGCTGATGGTCGAGGCGCTGGACGGCGGGGGCGTGCTTCAGGCATTCGGCACCGGCCACTCCGAGGCGTTCGCGATGGAGATCGCGGGACGCGCGGGCGGCCTCATCCCGACCAACCGCTTCGCTCTGCGCGACATCGCGATGCACGGCGAGCGCGGCATCGAGGTGCTCACCAGCTCACTGGAGAGGGAGCCCTGGGTCGTCGATGAGCTGATGGCGACGGTGACCGTCGGTGAAGCCGACGTCTTCCTCATCGCCTCGAACTCGGGGGTGAACGGCTCGATCGTGGGAACGGCGCTGTGGGCGCAGGAGCGCGGTCACAAGGTGATCGCCGTCACCAGCCTGCAGCACACGTCCCGCGTTGAGCCGAAGCACCCGAGCGGCAAGCGGCTCAGCGAGATCGCCGACGTGGTGATCGACAACCTGGCTCCCTACGGCGACACGACTCTCGAGCTCGGCGACGGCATCGGCGCCGGCGCGATCTCCTCGATCACCGGCGCCTTCATCGCCCAGCTGCTCACCCTCGGCGTGGCGCGCACGGTCGCCGAGCGCGGCGACACACCCCCGATGTACATCTCCGCCAACATCCCCGGCGGCGATGCCCACAACTCCGTCCTTGAGGACCGCTACGCGGGCCGCATCCGACGGGGCGCTTGATCGGACATCCGGTCGGCCCGACACCCACACACCGATCACATCACTACGGAAGGTAAGAAGATGGAACTCAAAGAAGCATCCATCAGCCGTCGCAACCTGCTGCGCGGCGCAGCCACGGCCGCACTGCTGCTGCCGTTCGGCGCAACCCTCGCCTCATGTGCAGCACCCGGCGGCGGCGGAGGCAATGGCGGGACCTCGGGCGGCGAGGTCACGGCGGACAACCCGTTCGGCGTGGCGGCGAACTCCAAGGTCGACGCGGTCATCTTCGACGGCGGCTACGGCGTGGACTACGTCGAGAACGCGGCGAAGATCATGCAGGGGAACAAGAACCTCGACGGCGTGTCCGTCAAGGTCTCGTCGTCCACCAAGATCGCCCAGGAGCTGCAGCCGCGCTTCGTCGGAGGCAACCCGCCGGACCTCATCGACAACTCGGGTGCGAACTCGATCGGCTGGAACACGATCCTCGAGCAGCTGGAGACGCTCGACGACGTGCTCGACGCCGAGAACCTCGAGGGCACCAAGATCAGCGACACGCTGTTCGGCGGCGTGAAGGCGCCCGGCACCTTCGACGGCAAGTTCGTGGCGCTGAACTACGTCATGACGGTGTACGGCATCTGGTACTCCTCCAGCCTGTTCGAGGAGAACGGCTGGGACGTGCCCACCTCCTGGCAGGATCTCAAGGCTCTCGGCGAGAAGGCCAAGGCCAAGGGCAAGTACCTCTTCCTCTGGGGCAAGGAGGCGGCGACCTACTACCAGACCATGGTCGTGGACTCCGCTGTGATCCAGGCCGGCGACGACGTGCGTCTTCCGCTGGAGAACCTCGATGCGAAGGCGTGGTCGCACCCGGCCATCCAGGGCATCCTCGAGATCCTCTACGACCTCATCAAGTCGGGCTACGTCAAGCCCGGTGGCGGCGGTACGCAGTTCACCCAGGCCCAGGCGCAGTGGAGCCTGGACCAGGAGGCGCTGCTGTACCCCTCGGGCTCGTGGATCGAGAACGAGATGAAGAAGACCACGGCCGAGAACTTCATGATGAAGGGCTTCCCGGAGCTGCCGCTGGACGGCAGCCAGACCACCCCGGCGGGGACCATGCGGGCCGAGGCGGGCGAGCCGTTCGTGGTTCCGACCAAGGCGAAGAACCCTGCGGGCGGCAAGGAGCTGCTGCGCACCATGCTGTCGAAGGAGTCGGCGACGGCGTTCTCGAAGAGCAAGCTCGCCCCGACGATCGTCAAGGACACCGTCCCGGCCGACGGCTTCGGCTCGACGGCTCTCGTGTCGCAGTCCGAGATGCTCGCCGCCGCCGGGGAGAACGTCTTCACCATCAAGTCGTTCAACCTGTACGGCATGAACTCCGACCAGCTGCCCATCTGGAACTCGTTCCTGGACGGCAAGATGACGGTCGCCGAGATCACCAAGCAGCTGCAGGCGCTCACCGACAAGGTCCGCGAGGACAGCTCTGTCACGAAGATCGAGATCAAGTGAGCTATTCCACCGTCAGCGGTGGACCGGGTCTTGAGACGGCCGCGGTCACCGCAGCCCAGGCGGGGCGGCGCAAGCCGTCCCGCCTGGGGCGGCGAAAGCTGACCTTCGACTACGTCTCCTTCCTCCTCGTCTTCCTGGGCCTGCCCCTCGCGATCTTCCTGATCTTCGTGATCTCGCCGTTCGTGCAGGCCCTGTACTACGGAATGACCAACTGGACCGGGTTCTCCGCCACGATGGACTTCGTCGGCATCGAGAACTTCGTCAAGCTGTTCAACGACCCGATCTTCCTGCGCGCGATGCTCAACAACATCGTGCTGGCGGTGGTCGTGCCCCTGATCACGATCGTGATCGCGCTGGTGTTCGCCAGCATGATCACCGTCGGAGGCCCGAGTCAGGGCCAGGTGCGCGGTCTGAAGGGCTCGAGCTTCTACCGCGTGATCTCGTTCTTCCCGTACGTGATCCCCGCGATCGTGATCGCGATCCTGTGGAACATGATCTACACCCCCAACGGTCTGTTCAACGGCATCCTGGGTCTGCTGGGCATCGACACGGATCAGTTCGCCTGGCTGGGTGATGAGCGCACGGCCATGGGCGCGACGATCTTCGTGATCGTGTGGAGCATGGTCGGCTTCTACATGATCCTCTTCATCGCCGCGATCAAGGGCATCCCCGCCGAGACTCTGGAAGCCGCCCGCATCGACGGCGCCGGCCGCTTCCGCACCGTGATCTCCATCCTGCTGCCGCAGATACGCGACAACGTGCAGACGGCCTACATCTACCTGGGGATCATGGCGCTGGACGCCTTCGTGTACATGGCCGGTCTGAACTCCACCGGCGGCCCGGGCAACAGCACCCTGGTGATGAGCCAGTACCTGTTCCGCACGGCCTTCGAGAAGGGTCAGTTCGGTCTGGCCACCGCCATGGGAGTGGTCCTCGCCGTGATCACCCTGCTGTTCGCCGCGCTCGTCATCGGCGTGTTCCGCCTGATCGGCGGCAAGGATGAAGGAGGACGCGCATGAGCACCGACACGCGCGCCGCGATCACGATCGACAAGCGCTCGGCCCCCGAGCGCCCGCACACGAAGCGCAAGGTGGCGTCGACGACCGGAGACAAGGTCGTCGGAGGCGTCTCGCACGTCGTGATGGGGATCTGGTCCCTCGTCGTGATCCTGCCGATGATCTGGACACTGGTCGGCTCGTTCAAGACGACCAAGGAGATCTTCGCCTCGCCGTTCGGCCTGCCCGCGGAGTGGAACTTCGACAACTACGTCAGCGCCTGGGTGGACAACGCCTTCGGCCAGATGTTCGTCAACACGGTCATCGTCGTCGGCGTCTCGCTCGTCGCCGTGATGATCCTGGGCGCCATGTGCGCCTACGTGCTGGCGCGGTTCTCGCTGCCCGGCAGTCGGATCATCTACTACCTGATGCTGGCGGGGCTCACCTTCCCGGTGTTCCTCGCTATCGTCCCGCTGTTCTTCATCCTGCAGGGCATGGGCCTGCTGAACACACTGCCCGGCCTGATCCTCACCTACGTGGCGTTCGCGCTGCCGTTCACCGTGTTCTTCCTGTTCTCGTTCTTCAAGTCACTGCCGTATGAGATCCAGGAGGCCGCCTATGTCGACGGCGCGAGCGAGTGGCGCACGTTCTTCCAGGTGATGCTGCCCATGGCCAGGCCCGGCATGGCCGCGGTGGCGATCATGAACTTCCTGGGCCTGTGGAACCAGTTCCTGCTGCCGATCTCGCTGAACACGAACAAGGAGAACTACGTGCTCTCGCAGGGCATGGCCTCGTACGCGTCCTCGGCGGGCTATGCCCTCGATTTCGGCCAGATGTTCGCGGCGGTGATGATCACGATCATCCCGGTGCTCATCGTGTACGTCCTGTTTCAGCGCCAGCTGCAGGGCTCCGTCTCCCAGGGCACCTCGAAGTAGCATCCGCATGAACCGATCGCCCCTTCCCGTCTGCTCGGCGGAGGGGCGATCGGCGTCCGCGATCCCACCGGAATTCGCATCCCGCCCCTCTTCGCCTACTCTCATCCCATGACCCTGCACACGCCGACCCGACGGCGCCGCACGGCCCTGGTGGTCGTGAGCGCACTGACGCTGGTCCTCGCCGTCGCGCTGGGCGTGTCGCGCCCGTGGATGCCGCCGGCGGAGACGCCGCCCCTGGCCGCCGCCGAGAACGGGATCTCCCCCGCCCCGCTTGTGCTGCCCGAGCACCCCCGGGTGCTCGTCTTCGGAGACTCCTGGACGTACGGCTCGGCGGCGACCGTCCGCACGCGGGGATACGCCTACCTGCTGGCCGATCTCATCGGCGGGGAGACCGTCGTCGACGGCGTACGCGGCAGCGGGTACCAGAAGCCGGGCGTCGACGGCCCCGATTTCCGCACACGGATCGGGGCTCTCGACACCGGCGTCGACCCCGACCTCATCATCGTCCAGGGCTCGATCAACGACCGTCGCGAGAACGGCGCCGGTTATCCCGCAGCCGTGAACGCGGCCTGGGATGATCTGACCGCCGTCTTCCCCGGGGTGCCGATCGTGGTGCTCGGTCCCGCACCGCACGAGCTGCCGGTCGGCGCGGCCACCGCCCGCATCGACCGCGACCTCGCGCGTCTCGCCGCCGAACGCGCCTGGTGGTACATCTCCCCCGTGCGCGACGACTGGATCACGCCGGAGAACTATCTGCGGCTCATCGACGTGGGTCCGGGACGCAAGCACCCCTCGAACGCCGGGCACGAGTATCTCGCGCAGAAGGTCGCGGAGTACCTCCAGACCTTCAGCGGGGCCCCGCTGACCGCGGCGGACGGGACGACGCAGAGCCCGGCGAAGTAGCGTCCGCAGCGGGATACTCCACGCGCACCCCGTCCGCGAGGGCTCCGGCTGTGAGCGCGGCGGGAACGACGCGCCCGTCCGGCATCAGGTGCGCCACAGCGATGCCGCGGGCGAGCAGGTGGTCGGCGATGATCCGGCGATGGCAGCGCCACCAGACGGCCTCCGAGCACATCACGGCGGGTGGATGCCGTGCATCGGCCAGCTCGATCAGCTCGTCGAGCCCCGCCGCGAATTCGTCGCCCAACGCGTGGTCGGCGTAGTTGTGGAAGCTGCGGTTGCGCCACAGCGCGTTCACGTCGTCGGGCACGTCGTGCTGGCGGGGCCTGCGTCCGGTCAGCTCCTCGATGCGGCTGTAGCCCATGCCGGCGGCTCGAAGGCTCATCGCCAGCGCGTCCTCGTCGAACCAGGGGTAGCGGGTGGAGCCGGGCAGCCTGCGCACGTCGACCACCGCCGCTGCGCCCGCGTCGACGAGCAGCGTCAGGAAATCCTCCAGCGGATGCGTGGAGTGCCCGACCGTGAGGATCGCCGGGTCGGTCATCGAGGGGTCTGCGGGCAACGCGTGCGACATCCCGGTCCCTCCTCGTCTTCCGACTCACCGGGCGGTGCCACGGCATTCACGCAGAAGAAGGCCGCCCCTGCGGGACGGCCTTCTTCGTTCGTGCCCCCGACAGGAATCGAACCTGCGACCTACGGTACCGGAAACCGGCGCTCTATCCGCTGAGCTACGGAGGCGAACTCAACGAGCCTATCATTCGCGCAGCGCTGCTCCGCGCCGCGCGAGGCGCCCGCGCGGCACCGTCACAACACGCTGCGCGGCCGGTGCCGGGCGCCTCACGCGAGTGAGACGCCCAGGGCCACCACGGCCAGCAGCGGGACGGCGCCCTGCGTCACAGCGGCGCGCAGCTTCGTTCGGTCCGAGAGCACGAGCACGAGCGCGGCGGCGAGCATCATCGCGGTGGCGGCAAGCGCCAGCGTCACACCGACCGTCTGCTGACCGGCGAGGACGAGCACACCGCCCAGGAGCGCTGCGATCGCCAGGAAGAGGTTGTAGAAGCCCTGGTTGAAAGCGAGCTGCCGCATGGTCTCGGCATCCGCCTGGCTGGCGACGCCGAAGATGCGACGGGTGGCCGGAGCGGTCCAGCGCACGGATTCCAGGATGAAGATGTACACGTGGATTGCGCCGGCTATGGCGGCGAGGACGAGACCTGTGATCAGCATTCGTCGATTCTCCTCCGTGCGGCCCGCACGGCGAGCGTCACACGAGGAAGAACGGCAGAAGGCCCGGATTGTGCGCGTGCACGAGCACGGCGAAGACGACCGCGTCGAAAAGGAGATGCACGGTCACCACGTACGCCAGAGAGTGGGTGCGCAGGAAGATCCAGCCCTGCAGCAGCGCGAACGGGATGGTCAGCACGGGACCCCACGCGCGGTAGCCGAGTTCCCACAGGAACGATACGAACACGAGCGCCTGCAGCACGTTCGCCGCCGCATCGGGGAGGTGGCGCCGCAGCAGCGCGAACACCGTGCAGATGAAGAACAGCTCGTCCCAGATGCCCACCGCGCCGACGCCGACGAAGAGGCGTCCGATCAGTTCGGGCGAGTCGACGACCGGCCAGTTCAGGTACACGCCGCTGGTGATGAAGTAGAACGGCAGGATCAGCCAGCCCAGCACGAGCACGGCGACCAGCCAGCCCCACTGCCAGCGATTCCACGGACGATGCGCCCGCCACGGGAACGAGATCGCCCGTTCGCGGAGCACGAAACGCGACACGAGGTAGGGCACGGCCACGGCGCCGCCGAGGGCGAGCGTGAATCGAAGCATCGCGAGGTCGTCGAGCTGAGCCTCGAGCGAGATGGCGTGCACGATCACCATCCCGAGTGCGATCAGGGCGAGATCGCGCGTCAGCGATGGCATCCGCTTCCGCCCGATCTCCCACGTCGGGCGGTGCCCCGCCGAGACGCTGACCGTCCGGGGCGCGCCTCGCTCCACTAGCGCCGCGGTCCCGACGCCGGTGGCGATCAGTACCCAGCCCGCCCAGCTCCAGCCGAGCACGAAGAACGCGGGTGCCGCCAGGCACACGAGAACGGCAGGGCCGAGCCGGCGCCAGACGGCGGCGGTCACGCCCGCGGCGCCCTGCGGTAGGTGAGGTCGCGGATGTCGCGCCCCTTGGCGATGCCCTTGCGCTCGAAGGCCGTCATCACGCGGCCGTCGAAGCGCTCCGCCCACTCCCCCTCGAAGTCCCGCTCGAACTCGGGCGCGTCGTCGAGCACTTCGCGCATCTGGACCGCGTAGTCCTCCCAGTCGGTCGCCAGCCGGAGCACCGCGCCGTCGGCCAGCGCGCGCGCCGCCGTCGTCGGGAACCCCGGACGCACCAGGCGCCGCTTGTTGTGCCGGCTCTTGTGCCAGGGGTCGGGGAAGAAGATCCACACTTCGGATGCCGCGCCCGCGGGCAGATACGTGGAGAGGACCTCTGGCGCGTTGGCCTCGATCAGGCGCAGATTGCGCGCGCCTTCGCGGTCGGCGTCGAGCATGGTCCTGGCCAGGCCTGCGCGGAACACCTCCACCGCGAGGAAGTCGTCGTCAGGGCGCGTCGAGGCGGCCGAGACGATCGCGTGCCCCTGCCCCGAGCCGATCTCCACGATCAGCGAAGCGGTGCGGCCGTAGACGGATTCCACGTCGAGGCGAGCGTCCGGATGCACGGAGGTGAACGCCACGTCGCGCGGCACGTCGAGCAGATAGAAGGGAGCGAGCTCCTCGAAGGCCCGCTCCTGTCCCTCGGACATGCGGCCGCTGCGCCGCACGAACGAGACCGGCTCTTCGCGGAAGGTGCGGGGTTCTGACATCCCTCCAGGGTATCCGCGGGAGCGTCCGCTCATGAGGCCGGTGCCGTGACGAAGTCGATGAGCTCCTCGACCCGCCCCAGCAGCGCCGGTTCCAGGTCGCGGAAGGTGGTCACGCGGGACAGGATGCGCTGCCACGCCCGCGCGATGTCGGCCTGGTCCTCGGCGGGCCAGCCGAACGCGCGGCAGATGCCGGTCTTCCAGTCGGTGCCGCGCGGGATCTGCGGCCAGGCGCGAATGCCCATCGCGGCCGGCGTGACGCACTGCCAGACGTCGATGTACGGGTGACCGACGATCTTGAGGTGCTTCCCGTGCGGGCCGCGCAGGATCTGCTCGACCATCCGGGTCTCCTTCGAGCCGGGCACGAGGTGGTCGACCAGCACACCGTAGCGGCGCGTCGCGTTCGGCGGCGCCTCGGTCAGCAGCTCGTCGAGCAGGTCGATGCCCTGCAGGTACTCGACGACGACCCCCTCGACGCGCAGGTCGGCGCCCCACACCTTCTCCACCAGCTCGGCGTCATGCCGGCCCTCGACCAGGATGCGACTGGGAAGCGCGACCTTGGCGCGGTCGTCGGCGACGACGAACGAGCCGGATGCCGTGCGCCGGGCGCCCTGCGGTGCGGCCTTCGGCACCACGAGGCGCACCGGCTTGCCCTCCACGAGGAAACCACCGCCCATCGGGAAGCTGCGGCGGCGGCCCTTCCAGTCCTCCAGCTCGACCATCCCGGCCTCGACGCGCGTGATCGCCCCGCAGTAGCCGTCGGCCGCCACCTCGACGACGAGATCCTTCACGGCGGGCACGTCGCTCGCCTTCGCGAAGCCGCGCTCCCGCCATCCCGCCGCGAGCACATCGCTGCCGTACCTGTCGTCCATGCCATCCAGCGTATGCGTCTCGCTGAGGGCGAACGGGGATCGCCCTCACGAGGCTGTCGCGTGTCGGCCGCTTTGCCTAGACTCGTCGCATGGGGGCACGGCTGCCGGTCGGAGGGAACAGTATGCGTCAACGGTGGCTGGTCTGGGTCGCGGTCCTGCTCGGTACGGTCCTGGGCGGGTTCTCGTTGAGCGCGGCCTCCGCCACGGATCCGGGGCCGCTCACCGGCTCCGGCAATGTCACGGACATCAGCGGCGTGCTCTCCGCCGAGCAGTTGTCCACCGCCGACGCCCGGTTGTCGAAGCTTCGCGCGGACACGGGACTCGACCTTTTCGTCGTCTTCGTCCCCGAGTTCACCGGCGCCACCGACGAGAGGGACTGGGTCGCCCGTACCGCCTCGGGCAACGGCTTCAACGACCACCAGTATCTGGTCGGTGTATCCACCGGCGGTCGCATGCTCGCGATCGCGGGTCCGGACCAGGGCGGCCCGATCTCGGTCTCCGACCGCACGCAGATCACCGAGGCGATGCTCCCCGCACTGCGCGGCGACGACTGGGCCGGATCGATCGATGCGGCGGCGGCCCAGGTGCAGGAGATGCTGGTCGACGGACCGGCGCGTGCGGCGATGGGCTGGACGGTGTTCGGCGTCATCGTGCTGATCGCCGTGATCGTCGTGATCGTCGTGCTGCTGATCCGGCGGGCCCGCAAGCGCGCGGCCGAGCAGGCGAAGCGTCAGGCGCAGCTCGCCGAGATCGGTCAGCAGGCGAACATCGCGCTCGTGCGCACCGACGATCTCGTGCGCTCCAGCGAGCAGGAGATGGAGTACGCGCGCGCCCAGTTCGGCGACGACGTGATCGGCGACTTCGTCACGGCGCTGCAGACCTCACGCAGCAATCTGAACGAGGCCTTCTCCCTGCAGCAGAAGCTCGACGACGAGATTCCCGACACCGACGAGCAGAAGCTCGAGTGGTCGCAGCGCATCCTGGAGCTGTGCTCCGCGTCGACGAAGGTGCTGGAGGAGCGCAAGGCCGACTTCGACGAACTGCGCAAGCTCGAGCAGAACGCCCCGGCCGCGCTGGACAACGTGCGCAAGCTCCGAGCCGCCGCCGGTGCCGAGGTCGATCGCGCCGATCAGATCCTCGCCGCGCTCACGACCGCCTATGCGTCCGCAGCGATCTCGCCCGTCGCCGACAACCCGGCGCAGGCCCGATCCCGCCTCGCCTTCACCGACGCGCAGGTTGAGGCCGCCGACGGGTTCATCGCCGCCGGAAAGACCGGCGACGCGGCCGTCTCGGTGCGCGCCGCAGAGGGCGCCGTGCAGCAGGCGACGCAGCTGGAGGATGCCGTCGAGCAGTTGCAGAAGTCGCTGAAGGATGCCGACGATCGTGCCGCTGCCCTCATCGCGGAGCTTTCCAGCGACCTGCAGACGGCTCGCTCGCTGCCCGACGCGCACGGTGCGGTCGCCCAGGCCGTCGCGGCCACGGAGCAGGGCATCCGCCAGGCGCAGAGTCAGCTCGGTGCAGCGGGTCGCAACCCCGTCGAGGCGCTGCGCGTGCTGGAGGCGGCGAACATCGCCATCGACGGTGTCATCGCGCACGCGCGCGACGAGCAGGCCAGGATCCAGCGCGCCGCCGCCATGCTCGGCGATGCGATGCAGCGTGCGCAGATGCAGATCTCGTCGGCGGAGAGCTTCATCCTCAACCGCCGCGGCTCGATCATGTCGACCGCGCGCACACGGCTCTCCGAAGCGCAGGGAAGCCTCGCCCAGGCCCACGCCGTCGCCCCGACCGATCCGGTCCAGGCCCTCGCGCTCGCGCAGCGCGCCGACACCCTCGCCGCCGAGGCCCTGCGCCTCGCTCAGAACGACTACAGCGGCTGGAACGGCGGCGGAGGCGGGAACGACAACCTCGGCGCCCTCATCGGCGGCATTCTCATCGGTTCTGCCGGAAACCACCACCGAGGCGGAGGCTGGGGAGGCGGAGGAGGCATCCTCGGCGGCGGAGGCGGCGGCTGGGGAGGCGGCAGCAGCGGGAGCAGCGGCGGCTTTTTCGGCGGAGGAGGCGGCGGCTTCTCCGTGGGCGGCTTCGGCGGAGGCGGAGGCGGCTTCTCCGGCAGCAGCGGAGGCCACTTCTGAACCCCATCCCGCGCCTGATCGCGACTCATCAGATCGACCTCTAACCTGACCAGACACGTACACGGCAAGACAACCATCCGAGAAGAAAAGGAACCACACACCATGGCCAAGGAATCCATCTTCGGACGCATCTCCACGCTCGTCCGTGCCAACATCAACTCGCTCCTGGACCAGGCCGAAGATCCGCAGAAGATGATCGATCAGCTCGTGCGCGATTACACGAACAACATCGCGGACGCCGAGTCGGCCATCGCCGAGACCATCGGCAACCTGCGCCTGCTCGAGCGCGACCACGAAGAGGACGTGCGGGCGGCCAACGAATGGGGCAACAAGGCGCTCGCCGCGAGCCGCAAGGCCGATGAGCTGCGCGGCGCGGGCAACACCACCGACGCCGACAAGTTCGACAGCCTCGCCAAGATCGCTCTGCAGCGCCAGATCGGCGAAGAGCGCGAGGCGAAGGCCGCCGAACCGCAGATCGCGGCGCAGACCGAGATCGTCGACAAGCTCAAGAGCGGCCTGAACGGCATGAAGGACAAGCTCGGGCAGCTCAAGACGAAGCGCAGCGAACTGCTCGCGCGCGCCAAGGTCGCCGAGGCGCAGACCAAGGTGCAGGACGCCATCGGCTCCATCAACGTGCTCGACCCCACCAGCGAGCTCGGCCGCTTCGAGGACAAGATCCGCCGTCAGGAGGCACTGGCCCAGGGCAAGGCCGAGATCGCCGCCTCTTCGCTGGACGCCCAGTTCGAGAGCCTCGAGGATCTCGGAGAGCTCACCGAGGTGGAGGCCCGGCTCGCCGAGCTGAAGGCCGGCCGGCCGCAGGCCGCGATCGAAGCAGAATGATCAGGCGGGTGGATGCCCAACAGTCGGCATCCACCCCCCTTCTTCTCCACTTCGAAGACACCATGACCCGATTCCTCATCGTCCCGCAATGGCAGGGGTCACCCTCGGCCCGGGGAATGCTCCTCGTCGACGGCGCGAACGCCATCGCCGGGGATCTTCCCCGCCGGGACACCACGATCCTCGACGTCCCGCTCGAAGCGGGCGAGTCGCTCGACACGGGTGTGCGCCGGCTCAGCTCGCTCCTGCGGGTACGCGAGCTGATGCGCGACTCGATCACCGCGACGGACGGCCACCTCGTACTCGTGGGTGGCGACTGCAGCGTGAGCGTCTTCGCCCTGTCGGCACTCGACACCTCCGACGTCGCCGTGCTGTGGTGCGATGCGCACCCCGACCTGCACACGCCGCAGTCATCACCGTCCGGCGCGTTCTCCGGCATGGCGCTGCGGGCGGTCCTCGGCGAGGGCGAAGCCCAGCTGGCCCTCTCCCCCGCGATCGCACCCGAACGCGTCGTCCTGCTCGGTGCCCGCAGCATCGACGAGGAGGAGCTGGACGCGCTGTCGGGCCTCACCGCGCTGAGCCCCCACGATGCGCAGGATCCCGCGGCCGTCGCGGCCGCCGTGCGGGCGACGGGCGCGACGAAGGTCTGGGTGCACATCGACGTCGACGTCATCGACCCCGGCGACTTCGAGGGCGTGTCCGATGCCGCTCCCTTCGGCATCGGAACATCCGCACTGGTCGCGGCGATCAAGAGCGTGCGCGAGACGATGCCGCTCGCAGGCGCCACCATCGCGGGATTCGCCCCGCGCACGCCCGCTGATGCCGTGCAGGACATGGGCGCGGTGCTTCGCCTGATCGGAGCGGTGGCATGAGCGACGACCTGCACCGCGACGCCGAGCGGGCGCTCGAACGCGGCCGGCGGCTCGACCGCCGCATTCCGTCGGTGCTCCTTCGCCCGCCGATCAGCACGCTCGGTTACTGGTGGGGCACGGCGGTGGGGTGGGTCTGGGGTGGACTGTGGAGCACCGGTCCCGTCGAACGGCGCGGCGGACTCTGGGTGTTCCGCGGGCTGCCGCGCTGGGCCTTCGGACGCGGCGGCGTCTGCGTCGGCGGATGCTACCTGACGGGCGACGTGGACCCCTCCGATGCCGTGCTGCGGCACGAGGCCGTGCACAGACGGCAGTGGCGGCGATACGGCTTCCTCATGCCGGTGCTGTACCTGCTCGCCGGTCGCGACGCGCTGCGCAACCGCTTCGAGATCGAGGCGGGGCTGGAGGACGGCGGCTACCTGCGCTCTGCGCGCCGATAGCTGGCCGGATCCCGGCGTCAGAAGACGGGCAGTCCGTAGCGAGCGGGAGCGTGGATCGCGTCGGCCGCGACGCCATGGCGCTCGGTGAGGTGCTCGACGATGTCGGCCGTGCTCACGTAACCGCCCAGCAGCGTCGCTTCGGTGCGGAGCACCGGGTCGGTCTCTTCGCAGAGCATCTCATCGGCCCACGCGTTCGCGGCGCGCGTCAGCGCCTCGCCGCTGGCACGGCGGATGCCGGCGCGGGTCGTGCGCGACAACCAGGTCACCGTCATCCGCGGGGGTGCGATCACGACGCCGGCATCACCCGGCTCGGGGACCTCGACGAACACGCGCCCGACGGCGCAGAGCGGGAGCGTCGCGAGCAGAGCCTCCAGCTCAGCGAGCGAGTTCTCGTCCGCCGTGATGAGGTGCTGCACCTGCGGTCGCCGGGATGCCCGGCGTGCGGCGCGGCCGCCTGCGTGGGTCTCGACGATGCTCATGATGCATCGATCATATCATTCAGCGAAGGGTTGCCTAACCTTCCCCAGCCACGCGTTCGAGGAAGGCGTGTCAGACGACGAGCGCGGACCGCAGCGCCGTCAGCTCCGCATCCGTGAGCCCCGCCTCTCGCAGGTAGCCGGCCGCCGATCCGTACCGCGCGTCGATGTCCTCGAGCAGTTCGGTCATGACCGGCGCCGGCGACTGCGTCGCGAGCTGGATGGCGTTGCGGGCATCCGGCATGTGCGCCCGCAGGTACTGCACGACGGCGCGGTTGCGCGCCGCGGGCAGCTGCGAAGCGGTGAGCGCATAGTCCGCGATGACGGCATCCCGGTCCGCGCCGACGGCACTCAGCGCGAGCGCGACCGTCACCCCCGTTCGATCCTTGCCGACGGTGCAGTGCACCAGCGTCGGCTCACCCGCCGCGATGATCCGCAGGGCGTCGACCAACCGGTCCGCGCCCTCGTCGATGAGATGACGGTACATCCCGGCGAGATCCATGTCCTGCTCGAAGAACGAGCCCACCGAGCCCAGGAACAGCGGGATCCGCGAGGTCGTCACGCCGGTGAGAGCCGACGGCTCCGCGGCGACCTCGGCATCGTCGCGCAGGTCGATCACGTGGCGCACCCGCTCGCGCAGGCGCAGGACGCCGTCAGGCGTGAGCCCTGCGAGCTGGCCGGAGCGCAGCAGCACCCCTTCTCGCACTCGTGATCGGCCCGCCGGGATCCCGCCGACGTCGCGGAGGTTCGCGACCCCGGGAACATCGATCACCGTCATCGGGCCGCCCGGGGCGCCACAGGGTAGCGTCCGGCGATCACGAGGCGGTTGAACGCGTTGATCGAGACGCAGGCCCAGCTCAACGCCGCATACTCCTTGTCGGTGAACACCGCCAGTGCGCGATCGTAGACGTCGTCGGGGACACCGTCCTCGGAGATGAAGACGAAGGCCTCCGCCAGCTCCAGCGCCGCTCGCTCACGGTCGCTGAACACGTGACTCTCGCGCCAGCTGGCGATCTGCATCTGCACGTCGACGTCGACGCCCGCAGCGAGGGCCCGATCGACGTGCACCCGGGTGCAGTACGCGCAGCCGTTCAGCTGCGAGCTGTGCAGCATGACGAGCTCTTTGAGCCTGTCCTCGATGCCGTTCGCGGCGCAGATGTCGCCCACGGTCCTCGAGAACGCGTCCAGCGCCTGGTATGCGGCAGGCTCGGTCTTGGACAGGTGCACGCGAGGCTCGGTCATGCACCCAGCCTATCCGGATCGCGCCGATCGACCATGGTCGCCTTCGCCCTCATATTGCCAAGCGTGATCGCTCTTTAGACAGCGGAATGCGCATTGTGTCGGTATGTGTCATGTTGAATTGCTCTCGCATTTCTCGCGCAGCTGCTCTGCGGAGCAGAATATGGCCGTGGCAACCGACACCAGCGAGTTCCGCTATCTGCCCGCGCAGGCCGAGCGCCTGGGCACCGCCGTCCCCCCGGCGAGACGCATCAGCCTGCCTCTCGGCGACGGGCGCACGATCAGCGCGCTCCGCTTCGGCGACGAGCCTCCGGAGGTGACGTTCCTGCACGGGGCCGGGCTGAACGCGCACACCTGGGACGCGGTGGTGCTCCTGCTCGGAAGGCCCGCGCTCGTCATCGATCTCACCGGCCACGGCGACTCCTCCTGGCGCGGCGACGCCGACTACTCCCCCGCTTCGCTGGCCGCCGACGTCGTGACGGCGATGAGCGCATGGACCGCAGCGCCTCAGCTGCTCGTCGGCCACTCCCTCGGCGGGCTCACCGCTGCGGTCGTGGCGGCCCGGCATCCGGAGCTGGTGCGCGAGCTCATCCTCGTCGACATCGTGCCGGGGCTGGACACCGATGCCGCACCCGCCGTGCTGCGCGACTTCTACGCGGTGACCGATTTCGCCTCCCGCGACGAGGCCGTCGACCGCGCCCAGCACTTCGGTCTCGGAGGCGCTCGCGAAGACGCCGAGCGCGGAGTCTTCTTCAACACGCGCGTGCGCGAGGACGGGCGCGTTGAGTGGAAGCATCACTTCGCCCACATCATCGGGCACGCCTTCGACGCGCTCAACGCCGCGAACCGTGCCACCGCGACGGTCAACCCCTGGGCCGACCTCACCAACGCCGCGGGACGTGTCACGCTCGTGCACGGAACGCACGGCTTCCTCCGAGACACCGACGTCGCGGAGTTCATGCGCCGCCTGCCGGCCGCGGACGTCCTGCCCGTGGACGCCGGGCACAACGTGCAGGAGACGGCACCGGAGTTCCTCGCATCCGTCGCCGCCCGTGCACTGGACCGCACTCCGCGCTGACCACCCGGACACACAGCACCCTCCCGAGAGGACACACCCTTGTCTGCTTTCACCACCACCCGCCGATCCGCCCGCCTGGCGGCCCTGGGCACCCTCGCCGCCGGCGCGCTCGTGCTCAGCGCCTGCGGCGGCTCTCCCGAGCCGGCCGAGACCTCGCCCGGCAAGCCCGATCCGGATGCCGACCTGACGGTCGGCCTGGTCCTCGAACCCTCCAACCTCGACATCCGCCGCACCAGCGGCGCCGCCCTCGAGCAGATCCTCGTCGACAACATCTACGAGGGACTGGTCACCCGTACACAGGACAGCACGATCGAGGACCGTCTCGCCGCCTCGCACGAGATCTCGTCGGACGGACTCACCTACACCTTCACGCTGCAGGACGGCGTCACCTTCCATGACGGCACCGCCCTCACCTCCGCCGACGTCGTCGCCTCGTACACCACGGTCAAGGACGACGCCGGCATCCAGGGCAACGCGGAGTTCGCCGTCGTGTCGACGATCACCGCGCCCGATCCGCAGACGGTCGAGATCACCCTGAGCGAACCCGACCAGAACTTCCTGTTCACCCTCACCGGCCCGGCCGGCCTGGTCTTCAAGAAGGGCGAGACCACCGATCTGAAGACCGCGGAGAACGGCACCGGTCCGTTCATCCTCGACCGGTGGACCAAGGGCAGCGCGATCACGTTCGACCGCTACGACGAGTACTGGGGCGAGAAGGCGGGGCTGGCCGAGGTCACCTTCCAGTACATCCCCGACTTCACCGCGGGCGTGAACGCCGCGCTCGACGGCACGCTCGACGTGCTCACGGCCGTCGACCCGAACCTCGTCCCCCAGCTCGAGGACTCGGCGGACGAGTTCGTCATCACGACCGGGCGCACGACCGACAAGGCCACCCTGGCCTTCAACAACGCCAAGGCCCCGCTCGACGATGTGCGCGTGCGGGAGGCGCTGCGTCTGGCGATCGATCACGAGGCGCTCGTGGAGGCCGTGGGCGCCGGTGAGACGCTGTACGGCCCGATCCCGGAGCTCGACCCCGGCTACGAGGACCTCGCCGAGGTGGCGCCGTACGATCCCGCCAAGGCGAGGGATCTGCTGAAGGAGGCAGGCCAGGAGGAGCTCGACCTCACGCTGACCATCCCCTCGTTCTACGGCACGACCGTCGCGCAGGTGCTCGTCTCCGACTTCGCGAAGGTGGGCGTCTCCCTCGAGGTGGACCGCGTCGAGTTCCCCGCCTGGCTCGAGGACGTCTACACGAACCACGACTACGAGCTGAGCTTCGTGCTGCACGTCGAACCGCGCGACTTCGGCAACTGGGCGGACCCGGACTACTACTTCGGCTACGACGACGCCGAGGTGCAGGAGCTGTACGCGCGGTCTCAGGCCGAGTTGGATCCCGAGAAGTCGGCGGAACTGCTCCGCGAGGCGGCTCGCATTGTCTCGGAGGACCACGCCGCGGACTGGCTGTACAACGGCGCCACGCTGACCGCGCTCACGCCCGGGGTGTCCGGGTTCCCGAAGGACTCGATCAACTCGCGCATCGATCTCGCCGGCGTCACCAAGACAGCCGACTGACCCGTGCTCCGCTACGCGCTCACACGGGGGGTCCTGCTCGTCGCAGGACTCCTCGTGTCGAGCGCGATCATCTTCCTCACCCTGCGCGTCTTCCCCGGCGACGTCGCCCAGCTCATCGCCGGTACGCAGGCGAGCCCCGAGACCGTCGCCGCGCTGCGCGAATCCCTGGGTCTGAACCGGCCGATCCTCGCGCAGTACTCCGACTGGATCGGCGGCATCCTGCGCGGGGACCTCGGCACGTCGCAGCTCAGCGGGGCATCGGTGGGCGCCGAGCTCGCCGAGAAGGCGCGCGTCACGGTGCCGCTCGGCATCCTGGCCCTCACCGTCGCGCTGCTCATCGCGCTGCCGTTCGGGATCCTCTCCGCGCTGCTGCGCGGGCGCGCGGTCGGGACCGCCATGAGCGTGGGAGCGCAGGCCGTGGCCGCCGTCCCCGTGATCTGGGCGGGCATGATGCTCGTGGTGGTCTTCGCTCACGTGCTGGGCTGGTTGCCGGCGCAGGGGTTCCCCCGCGCCGGCTGGTCCGAACCCGGCAAGGCGCTCGAGGCGCTGCTCCTGCCCGCGCTCACGATCGGCATCGTCGAGGGCGCCATGCTCATGCGCTTCGTGCGCAGCGCGACACTGCAGGCCGCATCCCAGGACTTCGTCCGCACGGCCGCCGCCAAGGGCCTCACCCGCCGCCAGGCGCTGGTGCGACACGGCATCCCCGCCGTCGGGCTGTCGATCGTGACCGTGCTCGGACTGCAGATCGCCGGCATCATCGTCGGATCGGTCGTGATCGAGCAGCTGTTCACCCTGCCGGGGATCGGACGGATGCTCGTCACCGACGTCGGCACACGCGACCTGGTCAAAGTGCAGAGCGAGCTTCTGGTGCTCACCGGGTTCGTGCTGGTCGTCGGTTTCGTGGTCGACCTCGTGCATCACGCGGTCGACCCGCGTCAGCGAGCGGAGGCCGACTGATGCCGCACTGGCTGCGCGCCCTCTTCTCGTCCGGCACCGGCCAGTTCGGGGCGATCGTCGTGCTCGTCATCGCCGCCGTCGCCGCCGTGTCGCTGGTGTGGACGCCGTTCGATCCGATGCTCTCGGATGTACGCGGCCGCTGGGCGCCCCCGGGCTGGCCGCACCTGCTGGGCACCGACGGCACGGGTCGCGACGTCCTCAGTCTCGTGATGGCCGGGGCGCGCACGACTCTGTTCGTCGCCGTGGGCGCGGGGGCCGTCGCGACCGTCGTGGGGATCGCGCTTGCTGCGCTCGGCGCTCTGTCGCCGCGGTGGGTGCGCGAGAGCGTGGCCGTGCTCGTGGACATCCTCATCGCGTTCCCCGTGCTGATGATCGCGATGATGATCTCGGCCGTCTGGGGCGGCTCGCTGTGGGTGGTGGTCTTCTCGGTCGGCATCGGCTTCGGTGTCAGCATCGCCCGGGTGACCCGTCCGGAACTCCGGCGGGTGCAGCAGAGCGACTTCGTGCTCGCCGGGCGCGCGAGCGGTCTGACCGCCGGCCAGAACCTTCTGCGGCATCTGCTGCCCAACGTCGCGCCCGTCTTCATCGTCCAGCTGTCATGGTCGATGGCCGTCGCCGTGCTCGCCGAGGCGGGGCTGTCCTACCTGGGCTTCGGCGCGTCCCTCACAGAAGCGTCCTGGGGGACGCTGCTGGCCGACCTGCAGCGCTACATCGGCGTGCACCCGCTCACGGTCGTGTGGCCGGGTCTGGCGATCACGCTCACCGTGCTCGGGCTGAATCTGCTCGGAGACGCGCTGCGAGAGGCGACCGATCCGACCCTGTCGCACCGGCGAGCGCAGGTGCACGTACCGGAGGTGGTCGCGTGAGCCTCGAGGTGACCGATCTCGTCATCCGCATCGACGGACGCCGCGTCGTCGACGGGGTGTCCTTCCGCGTGGAAGACGGTCAGCGCTTCGGCCTGATCGGCGAATCCGGCTCCGGCAAGTCGCTCACGGCCCTGGCTGTACTGGGCCTGCTGCCGGAGGGGGCGACGGCGAGCGGCAGCATCCGGTGGGACGGCGTGGAGCTGATCGGGATGCCCGACCGCGAGCTGGCGCGGTTGCGCGGAGATCAGATCGGCATGGTGTTCCAGGAGCCGCGCACCGCGCTGAACCCGATCCGCACGGTGGGCAGGCAGATCGCCGAATCCGTGCGGATCCACGAGGGTGTCGGCCGTCGCGAGGCGCGCGAGCGCGCGATCGCGGAAGCCGCCCGCGTGCGCCTGCCCGAGCCCGCCTCGATCGTCGACCGCTATCCGCATCAGCTCTCCGGCGGACAGCGCCAGAGAGCGGCCATCGCGATGGCTCTCGCCTGCCGCCCGAGGCTCCTGATCGCCGATGAGCCGACCACCGCGCTCGATGTGACCATTCAGGCGGAGATCCTCAGACTGCTGCTCGCGCTCGTCGAGGAGCACCGCATGTCGCTCGTCTTCATCACGCACGACCTGGCGGTGCTCTCGCAGGTCGCGACGCACGCCGTCGTCCTGGAGGACGGACGGGTCGCTGAGCAGGGTCCCGTCGCGACCCTGCTCAGCGCACCGGTCTCCCCCGTCACCCGGGCGCTCCTCCGTGATGCGAGAGCGACTCTGTGGCACCGCGACGACCCGGCCGGAGGTGCGCCGTGACCCTCATCTCGGCCGAGGGGCTGAGCCGCGTGTTCCCGGTACCGCGTCGCACGATGTTCGAGCGCCGCCGCACCGGCACCGCGCTGCATCCGACCGACCTCCGCATCGACGCGGGCGAATCGCTCGGCCTCATCGGCGAATCGGGCTCCGGCAAGTCGACGCTCGTGCGCCTGCTGCTCGGGCTCGACCGGCCCACGGCCGGTCGAGTGCACGTCGACGGCCGGGAGGTGGATGCCACGGCGTCCGCCCGATCGCTGCACTGGCTGCGTCGGCAGACCGGCCTCGTCTTCCAGGACCCGTACGCGTCGCTGGATCCGCGTCTGACCGTGGGCAGGATCATCGCGGAGCCGCTCTGGGCGCTCGACGTTCCGGGAGATCATCGCGCGAGGGTGCACGAGGTGCTGGCGCAGGTCGGGCTCGACACCGAGATGGCCGACCGGCACCCCCACGAGTTCTCCGGCGGGCAGCGACAGCGCATCGCCCTCGCCCGGGCGATCGCCCACCGTCCGCGCATCCTCGTCGGCGACGAGCCGCTCTCCGCGCTGGATGTCACCGTGCGCGCGCAGATCCTCGCGCTCTTCGATCGGCTGCGCCGGGAGGAGGGCATGACGCTCATCCTGGTGTCGCACGACATCGGGGTGGTGCAGCATCTCGCCGACACGGTCGCCGTCATGAAGGACGGCCGGATCGTGGAGCGCGGACCGACGGATGCCGTGCTGCGGCATCCGTCCGAGGACTACACCCGCGCCCTGCTCGCGGCGATACCGGTGATCCCCGACTCGCAGCCGTGAGGCTCAGAGCGACTTCTGCAGGAAGAGCACCCCGAGCCGCTCGCCGAACTTCTCGCCCACCTCGACGAGACGGCCGGCATCCGCGAATCCCGCCCTGCGGTGCAGCGAGATCGATGCCTCCGCACCGTGGTCGGCGATCACCGCGATGATCTGGCGCAGCCCGGCGGCGCGGCAGGCGTCCAGGAACTCGGCCAGCAGCGCCCGGCCGATGCCGCGGCCGGCCGCGGAAGGCGCGAGGTAGATGGAGTTCTCGACGGTGAAGCGGTAAGCGGACTTCGGCGACCACGGCTGACCGAGGGCGTATCCCAGCAGCTCCCCGCCCTCCGTCTCGGCGACGAGGAAGGGGATGCCGGCGGCGGCGATCCGGGCCGCCTTGTCCGCCCACGCCTGCTCGGTCGACTCGACCTCGTCGTACGTGACCGTCGAGGTGCGGACGTAATGGTTGTAGATGTCGCGGATCGCGGGCAGGTCGGTCTCGAGCACGCTGCGGATGCGCACCGCGCTCACGCCTCACCGCCCACGCGCCAGTCGACGGGCGTCGCGCCCATCGACTCGAGCAGCGCGTTCGCCCGTGAGAACGGCCGCGAGCCGAAGAACCCCCGGCTGGCCGAGAGCGGCGAGGGGTGCGCCGACTCGATCAGCGGCGTCTCGCCGAGAAGGGGCTTGAGCCCGCGGGCATCCGCACCCCAGAGAATCGCGATGAGCGGCCTCTCTCGGGCGACGAGAGTGCGGATCGCCAGCTCGGTGACGGCCTCCCATCCCCAGCCGCGGTGCGAAGCGGGTGTGCCCGGACGCACCGTCAGGACTCTGTTGAGCAGCAGGACGCCCTGATCGCTCCAGGCGGTCAGGTCGCCGTGCGGGGCAGGCGGGATGCCGAGGTCGGCGTGACGCTCCTTGTAGATGTTCCCGAGGCTGCGGGGCAGGGGCCGCACATCCTCCTCGACCGCGAAGGAGAGCCCGATCGGATGCCCGGGTGTCGGATACGGGTCCTGCCCGGTGATGAGCACGCGCACGTCGTCCAGAGGACGCTGGAACGCCCGCAGCACGTTCGCCCCCGAGGGAAGATAGCCGCGGCCTTCGGCCTGCTCGGCGCGCAGGCGCGCCCCCAGCTCGGAGATCAGCGGCTGCACGGGTTCGAGCGCGGCCGCCCAGCCCGGATCGATCCGCCCCGCTTCCGCCAGCTGGGCCAGGCTCTGCGGCATCAGTCGACGTCCGTGCGCACGTGCAGCGGCCCGCGGGCCAGCAGGTGCTGCGCGGACTGCGCGACCGGACGCATGGTCACATGGTCGAGGTTCACGCGGCGTGGCGCGTTCAGCGCGTAGGCGATCACGTCGGCCACGTCCTCGGCCAGCAGCGGCTCCTCCACGCCCGCGTACACGGCCTCGGCCGCCACACGGTCGCCACCGAGCCTGTTGAGCGTGAACTCCTCGGTGTGCACCATCCCGGGAGCGATTTCCACGACGCGGATCGGCTCGCCGTTGAGCTCCTGTCGCAGCACCTTGACGAGCATCGCCTCAGCCGCCTTGGCCGCGTTGTAGCCCGCCCCGCCCGGATACGCCGTCTGCGCGGCGGTCGAGGTCACGAACACGGCATCGGCGTGGCCGCTCTCACCCGCCGCGGTGCGCAGCAGCGGAAGGATGCCCGCCACCAGCCGCTGCGTGGAGAGCACGTTCGCGTCGTACATCCACTGCCAGTCCTCGACCGAGCCGTCCTCGACGCTGTCGGTACCGCGCGCGCCGCCGGCGACCTGCACCAGTGCGTGCACAGGGCCGGTGCGCTCCAGCTCCTCGATCAGGGCGGCCACGGCATCCGCATCCGTCAGGTCGCAGGCGATCGCCTGCGCGCCGGTCTCGGCGACGAGCGTCCGCAGGCGCTCCTCGCGCCTGGCGACCCCGACGACCTCCCAGCCCTGCGCGCGCAGCGCGCGCACGGTCGCCTCACCGATCCCGGTACTCGCCCCCGTCACCACGGCACGTCTGTTCACCATGCCTCCACCGTACGACTTTTCCGGCCGAGAACCCGGAAGCGCGTGTTACGTAACATTTCCCCGCGCTTGTCGCACCCGGTGCCGCTCCGTACTCTCGCTTGCAGGCACACTGCCGAACGACCACCACTCACCCTGGGAGAACATCATGTCCGCACCCGAGAACTGGCGCTTCGAGACCAAGCAGATCCACTCGGGCGCCGCGCCCGACCCGGTCACCAAGTCGCGCGCCACGCCGATCTACCAGACCACCTCCTACGTGTTCGACAACGCCGACCACGCCGCGAACCTCTTCGCGCTCGCCGAATTCGGCAACATCTACACCCGAATCCAGAACCCCACGCAGGACGTGCTCGAGCAGCGCCTCGCCGCACTCGAGGGCGGCACCGGCGCCCTGGTGCTCTCCAGCGGCCAGGCCGCCTCCACGTTCGCCATCCTGAACATCGCGCAGGCCGGTGACCACTTCGTCGCGTCGAGCTCGATCTACGGCGGCACCTACAACCTCTTCAAGTACACGCTGGCCAAGCTCGGGGTCGAGGTCACCTTCGTCGAGAACCAGGACGACCCCGACGAGTGGCGTGCCGCGGTCCGCCCGAACACCAAGCTCTTCTTCGCCGAGACCATCGGCAACCCGAAGATCAACGTGCTCGACATCCGCACCATCGCCGACATCGCTCACGAGAACCGCGTGCCGCTGATCGTCGACAACACGATCGCCACGCCGTACCTGATCCGTCCGTTCGAGCACGGCGCCGACATCGTCATCCACTCCGTCACCAAGTTCCTGGGCGGCCACGGCACCACCATCGGCGGCGTCATCATCGACGGCGGTTCCTTCGAGTGGTCGAAGAACGTCGACAAGTTCCCCGGGCTGACCGAGCCGGATCCCTCCTACCACGGCGCCAGCTACACCACCGCCGTCGGCGACGGCCTGGCGTACATCATCAAGGCGCGCGTGCAGCTGCTGCGCGACCTCGGCTCCGCCATCGCGCCGCAGAGCGCCTGGAACCTCATCCAGGGCGTCGAGACCCTGTCGCTGCGCATCGAGCGCCACGTGCAGAACGCCCAGGAGATCGCGGAGTGGCTCGAGAACCACGACGACGTCGCCTCGGTGAACTACTCGGGTCTGCCCTCGTCGCCGTGGTACGCCAAGGCCAACGAGTACGCCCCGAAGGGCGTCGGCGCCGTGCTGTCGTTCGAGCTGAAGGGCGGCGTCGAGGCCGGCCGCGAGTTCGTCAACAGCCTCAGCCTGTTCAGCCACCTCGCCAACATCGGCGACGTGCGCTCGCTCGTCATCCACCCCGCGTCGACGACCCACTCGCAGCTCTCCCCCGAGCAGCAGCTCACCGCCGGCGTGACCCCGGGCCTGGTGCGCCTCTCGGTGGGCCTGGAGAACGTCGACGACCTCAAGGCCGACCTCGAGAGCGCCCTGTCCGCCGCACGTCGCGTCGCCGAGGCCGCTCGCGCCTGACCCTTCGCGCAATCGCGCGCCGCGCCGGAGATCGGCGCCCCCTCCGGCCATCCGCGCCCCCTCTCAGTGACGCTTCTGAGAGGGGGCGCGGATGCTGTCAGGGGGCGCGACGACGCACAGCAACCGGATTCGTCCGAACGGTTCGCGTAACCTGCGGGCGGCGACGGCGCCGAGCCCGGAGAATGGGAGGCATGGACTGGCAGACGACCTCTGAGGACACGGTGCCTTCGGCGCTCGTGACCGAAGCGGACCAGCGTCTGCTGCGGGCGCGCCCTCCGGTCACCGGCGCCTGGCGTGACGGCGACCCCGCCGGCGACCGGCGGTTCACGCTCCTCGGGGACGTGCACACGGAGAACGGCGACCTGCTTCCGGCCGCACGCCTGGCGTGGGAGTCCTGGGGCGAGCTGAACGAGGCGCGCGACAACGCGGTGCTGATCCTGCACGCGCTCACCGGTGACAGCCATGTGCGCGGTGCGGCAGGAGCCGGGCATCCGACCGCGGGGTGGTGGGAGTCGATCGTGGGCTCCGGCGCGGCGATCGACACCGACCGCTGGTTCGTGATCGCCCCCAACATGCTCGGCGGATGCCAGGGCTCGACCGGGCCGGCGAGCGTCGCGCCCGACGGGCGCGAGTGGGCATCCCGCTTCCCGTACCTCACCATCCGCGATCAGGTCGGCGCCCAGATCCGCCTCGCGGACGAGCTGGGCATCGACCGCTGGGCCGCGGTGATCGGCGGATCGATGGGCGGGATGCATGCTCTGGAGTGGGCGATCATGCGGCCTGAGCGCGTCGAGCGGCTCGCGGTGCTGTCCTCTCCCCCCGTCACCACAGCCGACCAGCTGGCGCTGAACTTCGTGCAACTGGAGACGGTGCGCATGGATCCGCGATTCGCGGGAGGCGAGTACTACGATGCCGCGCTGGGTGAGGGACCGCACCGCGGCCTCGCCCTCGCGCGTCGCATGGCGCTGCTCAACTATCGCAGCCCGATCGAGCTCAACCAGCGCTTCCAGCGCTCCTGGCAGTCGGGAGTGTCACCTCTCGGCCGCGGCGGCCGGTTCGCCGTGGAGTCGTATCTCGATTTCCACGGCAACAAGTTCACCCGCCGCTTCGACGCGAACAGCTACCTCACGGTCGTCGAGGCCATGAACTCCCACGATGTCGGGCGCGACCGCGGCGGTGTCGAGGAGGCGCTGCACACCGTCACGGCCAGGAGCCTCGTGATCGGCATCGACAGCGACCGGCTCTTTCCCGTCGACGGCCAGCAGCGCATCGCGCGAAGCCTGCCGAATCTCATCGATGATGAGGCGATCGTGCTGACGAGCGACTTCGGCCACGACGGCTTCCTCATCGAGACCGATCAGGTCGGGATGCATCTGCGGCGGCTGCTCGGCAGCTGAGCCGCCGCACGATCCGACTGCAGCCGGCTGCAGACTTCTGCCCGCCCCTCGGCGATCGCGGAGGGGCGGGCAGAGGTCGCGCGGGAGTCACGCCTCCTGGCGGCGCCTCCTCACCAGCAGCACCACGCCGGCGCCGACCAGCAGGGCGGCCAGTGCCATCGCACCGGGCAGGAGCGCACCACCGGTGACGGCGAGCCCGGGCACGATCTCCGGCGTGTCCACGCCGCCTTCGGCGGGCAACTCGTCGATCGTGTTCTCGAGCGTCACCGCGGCGATCTCGCCGCCCACGATGGTCACCTCGCTCGTGCTGAAGACCGCTGCCGTCCAGCGCGCACCGTCCACTGCGGCCGGAGCATCCTCGGTCAGCGTCACGACCGCACCGGACGGAAGGTCGCCCACCACGACGGGTGTCCCGTCGGCCTGCACCTGGATCTCGCCGCTTCCGCCCGGGTGACCGTTCACGGCCGGGAAGGAGTAGTGCACGGTGAACTCCTGGTCATCCGCGACCAGATCGGCGCCGGAGCCGCTCAACGTCTTCGCGACCGAGAGAGCACCGTACACGCGGATCAGCTCGTTCGTGACGCGGACGGTGACCTGCGAGGCGGTGTCGGCCGTCACGGTGAACTCCGCGGGAGTGATGACCGGCGCCTGCCACTGGCCACCGTCCACCGAGGCAGAGGCACGCTCGGAGACGCGCACGACGGCTCCGACCGGGATCGACCCGCTCGCGACGGGTGCGCCGTCCGCGACGAGCTCGATCGTTCCGGCCCCGGCGGCGAAGCCGCGCGAGGCGTCCGCATCCCACTCGTAGTCGAGCAGATAGCGCGCGTCGTCGTCGAGTGCCAGCCCGTCGTCGTTGACCACGGTCTTCGTGGCCGAGAACGCCCCCATCTGCAGGGTCGCGGTGTTGGTGAGCGCGATCGTGCTGACGCGGCCGACGTTGCGGTTCTCCGGGCTCAGCACGACCTCGTAGGAGAAGCCCTGCGAGGATCCACCGCTGGCTTCGTCCTCGATCGCGGCGCTCCAGTCGATGTTCGACGGCGCCGCCGGAACCGTCTCGGTGACCACGAGGCGCGTACCCACGCGGTACGTCTTGGTGAGGAAGGACTCCCCATCGGAGATCGTCGCCGACTCGGAGTCGAACTTCGTTCCGTCGGCGTCGTAGGCGTCGACCGTCACGGAGAACTCGGGGGCCGGATCGAAAGAGGCGTCGCCTTCGACGGTCTTGGTGATGAGCAGCTGACCCTCGTTGACACCGACGGCGCCACCGCTTCCCCCGCCACGCTGAGAGACGGCGGACATGTTGCCGGTGGACCGCCCGTCCACGGTGAAGGAGGCGGTGTTGTAGTAGGCGCCCGCTGCTCCCTCGTCGTCCAGGGTGACCGTCCACTCGACCTCGTACACAGTCCCGCCCAGACCACGCAGATCCTCACCGGCGGGGTTCTGACCGAGGTCGCCGCTCTCGGCGGGTGCCGCCGTCCACGACACCGTCGTGAAGTCATCGGACCAGTCGAGCTCGGATTCCGGCACGTCTTCGAAGTTCAGCACCTCGTTGCCATCGGGCCCCTTGCGCACGGTGTCAGCACCGATCACACGCACGGAGACGACGGTCATCCCGTCGTCGATGCCGCTGTCGGTCACCTCGATGACCCTGCCCTCTGCGATGGGCGCGCCCATCGCAGCGAGATCGCCGGGCTGGGTGCCGGCCGGAACATCGCCGACGCGGACGACCCAGCGAATGCGGTCGACCTGACCGGGCTCGGTCGCACGGAGGTACTGTCCGAACTTCTCCGGCTGTGCGGGAACGTACTCGCAGTCGTCGCAGACTCCACCGCCGTTGTCCTGGCGCGGGGCGACCGTGAATGTGAAGTCGTGCCCGCCGATGGTCTCGTCGATGGTCTCGCTCGCGGTGTTTCCGCGCTCCGAGACGAGGTAGAAGGAGAAATGCCCCCTGAAGTCGAGCGGCCGCTCGGAGACGTACGCGTCATCGGTGATCTCGCACGTCGCCGCGGTCGCGGTGATCGTGCAGGACCCGATGTCCTCGCCTCCGTCACCGCGAAGTGTGAAGAAGTCGGCCTCGCCCTGCAGCCATGACGGCAGCGGCAGCTCGATCGATATCGGCGCTTCGGTCGGATTGCCGTCGACGTGCCACTGGACGCTCACCTCCTGCCGGGTTCCGTCCTCGAACTCCGTCTTCTCGAACGAGACGGTGTCGAAGACGATCGGGTTCCCTGCGGCGTCGTCGGCGTGCGCCGGAACGGCGATCAACGACGCGAAGACGACCCCCAGGACTCCCAGGAATGACAGCACCCACGAATGCAATCGTGATGAATGTATGGCTTCGCCACTACGCGATGACATGGTTCTCCCCACCAGCCTGATGACAGGCATTCTGAATGAACGCTTCGGGTAAGCGTTTCTCGTACAGTAGGGACACGGTTGACACCGGTCGACGGTTCAATTCCTGCGCAGATCGGCCGCCGCGTCATCGGCGTAATGCGGTCCGCGGGTCCGGGACCGGCCGGATCAGGCGGGGACGGATGCCGTCGCTGCGCGCCTCTCGGCCCGGTACGCGAGGACGGTGATCCCCAGGCCCAGCAGCGCGAGAGCGGCACCCACCCATTCGGGGGATGTGAACCCGAAGCCGAGCGCGATCGCGGCGCCGCCCAGGAAGGCGCCCAGGCTGTTGCCGACGTTCAGGGCCGAATGGTTCAGCGCCGCGGCGATCGACTGGTTGTCGCCGGCGACATCCATCAGGCGCGTCTGGATGGCGGGGCTCAGCAGAGACGAGAGCGCGCCGATGATCACGGCGAGGAGCACGAGGGCGACGTACGACCAGGAGAGCAGGGCGAGCAGCACGAGCGCGGCCGCGAGCCCGGCCAGCCCGACATGCAGCGTCGCGCGCAGGTCGCGGTCTGCGAAGTGGCCACCGGCGAGGTTGCCGGCGGTCATGCCGACGCCCACGAGCACCAGGGTGACCGGCACCGCCCAGTCCGGCGCTCCGGCGATCTCTGTGACCAGAGGCGCGATGTAGCTGTAGACGGCGAAGAAGCCGCCGAACCCGATCGCACCGATGCCGAGAGTCAGCCAGACCTGCGGCACGCGGAACACGCCGAGCTCGGACCGCAGCGTCCGCCCGGGGTCTCCGGGGTGAGCGGGCACGAACAGGGCGATGCACACCGCGGCGAGCGCGAAGACGATCGTGACGGCGAGGAACGCGGTTCGCCAGCCCCAGTGCTGGCCGAGGAAGGTGCCCGCCGGAACGCCGACGACGTTGGCGATCGTGAGGCCGGTGAGGATGAAGGCCACGCCCTGGGCGCGCCGGCCGGGTCCGAGCACGTCCGCGGCGACCAGCGCGCCGATACCGAAGTAGGCGCCGTGCGGGAGCCCGGCGAGCAGGCGCGCCATGCCGACGAGTCCGAAGCTGGGCAGCACCACCGCGAGAGCGTTGAAGACGGTGAGGGCGATCGCGAGGCCCAGCATCACGCGGTGCCGCGGATAGCGTGCGACGGCCCCGGCGATCGTGGGCGCACCGATGACCACGCCCAGGGCGTACATCGACACGAGCACGCCGGTCTGGCCGATCGCCTGCTCCCGGCTCTGCTCCCAGAGGGCGGGCAGCAGGTCGCGGGCGATGTCGGGAAGCAGGCCCATCATGACGAATTCGGTCATGCCGATGCCGAAGCTGCCGACGGCGAGAGAGAGGAGCGCCCGCATCGCCGCCCCCCTCGAGAGGTTCGAGGGAGTCACGGGTCCATGCTAGTCGCGCACGCGGGCGTTCCTGCCAGCGGGGGCGGCGAGAGGGTCAGCGCCGTTCGTACGTCCACGGCAGCGCGCCCATGAGCAGCCGGTGACGCGCGCCGGCCACGCCCGGAGCATCCGGGTACTCCTCGTCACCGGCCCAGGTCGCCAGCGATCCGCCGTCGACCGACGTCACGCGGGTCGCGAAGTGCTCCGGCTCGCCGAGCGCGTCGAAGGCCTCATCCACGGTGCGCGCTGCCCGCAGTCCATGCAGTGTCACCCAGGTGGGCGGGACGAGCGTGATCAGGCCGCCGACGTGACCGTCGAAGATGCGCTCGATAGTCAGCCAAGCGGCCTCCTCGATCTCACCCGGGTTGATGACCACCGCGTCCCCCGGGTCCCGCGCGAGGAAGAACCAGGTGCGGAACTTCACCGGCGTCTCGGGCGGCGGGGTCCATCTCGACAGCAGCGCCAGCTCGCCGATGCGGATGCCCGCCTCCTCGTGCGTCTCACGGACGGCGGCGCGCCGTGCCGCCTCCGCCTCGTCCGGGGCGTTCCGCGAATCGACCGGGTCGACGCGGCCGCCCGGGAACACCCACGCGCCCGGGAAGGACCCCGAAGCCGGCCGCCGCAGCAGAAGCGCCTCGACCCCGGATGCAGAGTCGCGCAGCACCACGGCCGTGCCGGCGACGCGCATCGGGGCGTCTCCCGCCATCTAGCGGTCCTCGCCCTCGACGCCGACCGGCCGGTCACCCTCGCCGGTGCCGGCCCGTGAGGCATCGATCGCGGCTTCCAGCCGGTCGATCTTGGCATCCAGCTCGCCGGTGTACCCGGGCCGGATGTCCGCCTTCAGCACCAGGGACACCCGCGAGCCGAACGGCATCACCGCCTCGGTGGCACGCTTGACGACATCCATCACGCTGTCCCAGTCGGAACCCTCGATCTCGGTGAACATGCTGGTGGTGCGGTGCGCGAGACCGGATTCGCGCACCACCCGCACGGCTGCGGCGACCGCGTCGTGCACCGAGCCGTCCTCTCCTGATCCACCGGACGGGGCGACAGAGAATGCGACGAGCATGGTTTCCTCCTGGGTCAATGCGGGGACGGCGCCGGCACGCGCAGGACGGCGCGGACGGCATGAGCGAACAGGACGACGAGCAGAGCATTGCGGGCCGTGACGAGGAGCACGGCCACCGGCTGCGCGGCGAGCAGCTGGTCGTAGCAGAGCGGGTACACGGCGAAGGTCAGCGCGCACAGCGCGAGCACCATGAGGGCGGCCGGCCGGGCACGCCGGCGGTCGAACACGATCCAGACGACCATCGGTGCGATCAGCCAGGTCTGGAACTGCGGCGAGCCGACCTTGTTCGTCACGATCAGCCCCACCACCAGCGCCGTCGCCAGCGCCGGCAGCAGCCGCCGCCACTCGGCCCCGATGCGCGCACGCCACACCCCCAGCACCAGGATGCCCGCGGTGACGAGGATCATCACGGGAGTGAGCGCCGCCGAGACCTCGTCCGCCCCCGGCGCGGCGATCTGGAAGGTCAGGATGTCGAAGCTGTACTCGATGCGCGCGCCCCCGGCGGCCGCCGCCCACAGGAAGGGTGTCGCGGCGACCGCTTCGATCTGCAGGCCGCGGCCCGTCTGCAGACCCAGGAACCCGAGAGTGTGCGCCCCCGCGCCGAGCAGCAGCAGGACGACGACGACCGCGATCGAGACGACGCCCGCGGCCAGCACGATGCGCCACGCACGGCGTCCGGCCGCCACCGCTGCCAGGACGATGGCCGCCGGCCAGATCTTCACCCACGCGGCGAGGGTGAGCATCGCCGCTCCGGCACCGGGCCGACGCGCGAGCCACAGCCCGCCCACCACAGCCAGCGGCACCGTGATCGCGTCGATGCGGTACAGGGCGATGGGGCCGAGCAGCGCGAGCGCCGCAGTCCAGAGCCAGGCGGCCAGGCGCCGTCTGCGCGTCGCCCCTCGCCCGACGAGCGCTGCGAAGCCCAGCAGATCCGCCGCCGTGACCAGCAGCGCCCACCCGATCAGATAGGCCCCCTCGTGCCCCAGCGCGACGATGAACGGCACGGCCAGCACCTGCGCGAGCAGCATCGGCACCAGTGCGAGCTGCGGGTACACCCACGGCTGCGTGATGCCGACGATCGCCCCGCCTCCGAGGGCGGACGACGACCACGGCTGATAGACCAGCACGACATCGCCCATCGGCTGACCGGGCAGCACCCAGCCGAGCCACGCCACGAGCGCGTGAGCGGCGAGGAACGCGCCCCACAGCGCGGCGGAGCGTGTCGTGGCCCGCGTCATCCGACTCGCGCCACGGTCATGAGAGCAGCTCCGCGATCGCGGCCGGCAGCGCCTCGGCGACATCCATCGCGACGATCGGATGCCCTGGTGCGCCGTCGCGTGCGCCGGAAGCGATGGCGCCGGCGAGTCCGTGCAGCCACGCCGCCGATGCCGCGACCTCGACGCGCGGACGCTCCGGGGAGGATGCGAGCAGGGTTCCCACGATGCCCGCCAGCACGTCGCCGGTGCCCGCGGTCGCGAGCCAGGCGGGCGCACCCGAAACCTCGATCACCTGTCCGTCGGGTGCGGCGATCAGCGTGCGCGCGCCCTTGAGCAGCACGACGGCCTCGAGCATCCGCGCCGTCTCGACGGCTTCGGCCATCCGGGCCTCGGCGCGGGCGGACGCCGATTCGGGGGAATCCTCGCGCACCTCGAGTCCGAGCTGTTCACGCAGCCGGCGCAGTTCCCCGGCGTGCGGGGTGAGGACGAGCGGCGCGTCCGCCTCGCGCGCCAGATCGAGCGCGCCGGCGTCGACGACGACGGGCGCCGAGCCCGCGAGGATGTGCTGCAGTGCGGCGAGCTCCCCGGGATCGCGGCGGGAGGCGTCCATCCCCGAGCCGATCACCCATGCGCCCACGCGCGTGCGGCCGGTGTCGGAGGTGGCGACGGTCTCCGGTCTGCGTGCCAGCACGGCCGCGGCGGCGCCGCCGACGTACCGCACGTACCCGGCACCTGCGCGCCACGCCGCCTCGACGCCCAGCACCGCAGCGCCGGGATAGTCCGCCGATCCCGTCCGCAGGGCCACGACCCCGCGGGAGTACTTGTCGTCGTCCGCCACGGGAACGCGCAGCACGCCTCTCGTATCGGCGCGTGTCCACTCGCGGATCATGCCTCCACGCTAGCGCGCCCAGCCGTCGACGCAGACGGTAGCGTCGAGGTGTGAGCCTCCTCTTCTCCCCGCTGACCCTGCGCAGTCGCACGTTCCGCAATCGCCTGTGGGTCTCGCCCATGTGCATGTACAGCGCTGTCGACGGCGTTGCGCAGTCCTGGCACCGCGGCCATCTCTCCCAGTTCGCCTCGGGCGGGGCGGGTCTGGTCCTCGCCGAGGCGACCGCGGTGGTCCCGGAGGGACGCATCTCGCCGCGTGACACGGGCCTGTGGACCGACGAGCAGCGCGACGCCTGGTCGGCCATCGTCGACGACGTGCACGAGAGAGGCGGTCTGATCGGCGTGCAGCTCGCGCACGCCGGGCGCAAGGCCTCGACCTGGTGGCCGTGGGCGGAGCAGGCCGGATCCATTGCGCCCTCCCGCGGCGGCTGGGTCACGAGCGCTCCCTCGGCGATCGCCTTCGAAGGGTTCGCCGAACCCGTGGCGCTGGACGCCGACGGCATCGACGGGGTGGTCGCCGGGTTCGTCACGGCCGCCCGCAGAGCGGTGGATGCCGGATTCGACGTCCTCGAGGTGCACGGAGCGCACGGCTACCTTCTGCACCAGTTCCTCTCGCCGCTGTCCAACCGGCGCACGGACGACTACGGCGGCGCGCTGGCCGGCCGCGCCCGGCTGCTGCTGCGGGTGCTGGCGGCGGTCCGGGAGGAGGTCGGCGAGGACCTCCCGCTCTTCCTGCGGATCTCCGCCACCGATCACGCCGAAGGAGGCTTCACACCCGATGAGGCGGCGCAGGTCGGGCAGTGGGCCGTGGACGCGGGCGCCGATCTGGTAGACGTGTCCAGCGGCGGGCTCGTCGCGCATCAGCGCATCGACGTGCATCCGGGCTACCAGGTGCCGCTCGCCGAGACCGTCCGCGCCGGCGGGCGGGTGCGCACCGCCGCCGTCGGGCTGATCACCACGGGCGCTCAGGCGGAGCAGGTGCTGGCCTCGGGCGCGGCCGACGCGGTCTTCGCCGGACGGGAGTGGCTGCGCGATCCGCACCTCGCCCTGCGGGCCGCCCACGAGCTGGGTGCCGAGGCGACCTGGCCGCCGCAGTACCTGCGGGCCCGCTGGCGCTGAGCCGGGGCCCGCAGGCGGCGGTCGGTCAGCGACCGTGGCCGCGACGCGTGGCGTCCTGCACCTCGCCCACCAGCTCCTCGAGGATGTCCTCCAGGAACAGCACCGCCGTGGTCTCACCCGTGACGTCGCGCACCTTCGCGAGATGGCGGCCGGCGCGGCGCATCGCCGCGAGCGCGTCCTCCAGGTCGGTCTCCTCCTGCACCGGCACCATGTGGTGGATGCGCTTGGCGGGCAGCGGCTCGTCGACGACCTTCGCGTCGGTCTCGGGACCCTCGAATGCGCGGAGCACGTCCTTGAGGTGCACGTAGCCGATCGGCACGTCCTCGCCGTCGACGATCACGTACCGCGAGAAGCCGTACTTCGCGACGGCCTTCTCCACGTCGTCCGGCGTGGATGCCACCGGGAGCGTGACGAGCTCGGCGAGCGGCACCGCGACGTCCCTGGCCTTCTTGTCGGTGAACTCGACCGCCGCGGCCACCGCGCCCGAGGCATCCGCGAGCACGCCCTCGCGGCGCGAGCGATCGACGATCGTGGCCACCTCGTCGATGGTGAACGTCGAGGCCGCCTCGTTCTTCGGCTCCACGCGGAACAGCCGCAGCACGGCGTTCGCGGTGCCGTTGAGCACCCAGATGACGTGCCGGAAGATTCGCGAGACCCACACGAGCGGCGGGGCGAGGACCAGCACCGCACGATCCGGGATCGAGAACGCGAGGTTCTTGGGCACCATCTCGCCGAACACGACGTGCAGGAACGAGACGAGCGAGAGCGTGATCACGAAGGCGAGCACCGAGATGAGCGCCTCGTCCCAGCCCAGCGCATGCATCGGGATCTCGAGCAGGTGGTGGATCGCCGGCTCTGAGACGTTCAGGATCAGCAGGGAGCAGATCGTGATGCCCAGCTGCGATGTCGCGAGCATGAGCGTGGCATGCTCCATCGCGTAGAGCGCCGTCTTGGCAGCACGCGAACCGCGCTCGGCGAGCGGCTCGATCTGCGAGCGCCGCGCCGAGATCACGGCGAACTCCCCGCCGACGAAGAACGCGTTGGCCAGCAGGAGCACGACCAGCCAGACCAGACCCATCCAGTCGCTCATCGGCCTGCCTCGCTCTCGTCAGCGGAGACGCTCTCCGGATCAGCGGTGTAGCGGATGCGATCCACGCGCCGGCCGTCCATGCGCACCACGGCGAGGGTGCCGGTCTCGACCCGCACCTCGTCGCCGAGCGCGGGCACGCGCTCGAGCAGGCTCATCATGTAGCCGCCGACGGTGTCGTAGACATCGCCCTCCGGCACCTCGATGCCGGTACGCGCCAGAAGCTCGTCGGGGCGAAGCTCGCCGGGGAAGGTGATCGAGCCGATGCGGCGCACGATCCCCGCGCGGGAGCGGTCGTGCTCGTCGAACACCTCGCCCACGATCTCCTCGATGAGATCCTCCAGGGTCACGATGCCGGCGGTGCCGCCGTACTCGTCGACGACGATCGCCATCTGATAGCCCTTCGAGCGCAGCTCGGCGACCAGCACGTCGAGGTGCACGGTCTCGGGCACGCGCAGCGGCTCGGTGCTCAGCGCTCCGACGGGCACGTCGCGTCGCTTCTCGCGCGGCACCGACACGGCCGCCTTGACGTGCACGACCCCGGTGATGTCGTCGAAGTCGTCGTCGTACACCGGGAAGCGGCTGTGACCGGTGCTGCGGGCCAGGCGGATCACGTCGTCGGCGGAGTCGCCCACCGAGATGGCGTGCATGCTCGGTCGCGGGGTCATGATGTCGTCGGCGGTGAGCCGCGCGAAGGTGAGCGTTCGATCCAGCAGCGTCGCGGTGTCCTTCTCGAGCACGCCCTGACTCGCGGAGCGGCGCACGAGCGAGGAGAGCTCCTCTGCGCTGCGCGCCCCGGACAGCTCCTCCTTGGGCTCGATGCCCATCGCCCGCAGCACTCCGTTGGCGCTGCCGTTGAGCAGCACCACGGCCGGCTTGAACACCGCGGTGAACGCGGTCTGGAACGGGATCACGAGCTTTGCCGTCGCGAGAGGGAGCGCGAGGGCGAAGTTCTTCGGCACGAGCTCGCCGATGATCATCGACAGGATCGTGGCGATCAGCATCGCGACGGTCACCGAGACCGGAGTCGCGACGGCGTCGGGAACTCCCCAGACCTCGAGCAGCGGCGCCAGCAGCGTCGAGATCGCCGGCTCCATCGTGTATCCGGTCAGCAGCGTCGTCAGGGTGATGCCGAGCTGTGCCGAGGAGAGGTGGGTGGACGTGATCCGGAGGGCCCGGATGGTGAGGGAGAGACGGGTCTCGCCGCGCGCCTGACGCGCTTCGAGCTCGGCGCGATCCAGGTTGACGAGCGCGAACTCGCTGGCGACGAACAGCCCCGTGCCCACGATGAGCAGCAGCCCCACGCCCAGCAGCAGGAATTCCATCAGCTGATCTCCTCGCAGAGGGCGAGAAGCGGGCGGTGGGGCGATGTACTGCAAGAAGGAGGGTCGTCCATGGTGCGCACGATCTTACAGAATCCGCATGTGAGACGCGCGCCGCAGAACGTCTACCAGCTGACCGGGAGCGCCTTGCCCTCCTCGTAGCCGGATGCCGACTGCAGGCCGACCAGTGCGCGGGCGTGGAACTCCGCCACGGTGGACGCACCGGCGTAGGTGAACGAGGAGCGCACGCCGGAGGTGATCATGTCGACGAGGTCCTCCACGCCCGGCCGCAGCGGGTCGAGGTAGATCATGGACGACGAGATCCCCTCGGCGAACAGCTCCCTGCGTGCGCGCTCGTACGCGTCCAGACGGCCGAACCGCGCCTGCACCGCCTTGGTCGAAGCCATCCCCCAGGACTCCTTGAACGCCCGACCCTCCGCGTCGTGGCGCAGTTCGCCGGGCGCCTCGATCGTGCCGGCGAACCACGAGCCGATCATGACCGACGCCGCACCCGCCGCGAGCGCGAGCGCCACATCCCGCGGATAGCGCACTCCCCCATCGGCCCAGACGTGTGCGCCGAGTGAGCGCGCCGCCTCGGCCGTCTCGAGCACGGCGGAGAACTGCGGCCGGCCGACCGCGGTCATCATCCGGGTGGTGCACATCGCTCCCGGGCCGACTCCCACCTTCAGGATCGAGGCGCCGGCGCGGACGAGATCGTGCACGCCGTCGGCGGTCACGATGTTCCCCGCGGCGATGGGGATGCCGAGATCCAGCGAGGAGACGGCGCGCAGCGCCCGCAGCATCCCCTCCTGGTGACCGTGCGCGGTGTCGACCACCAGGACGTCCACCCCGGCGGAGGCGAGGGCTCGGGCCTTGCCCTCCACGTCGCCGTTGATGCCGACGGCCGCCGCGACCGCGAGCCTTCCTGACGCGTCGACGGCGGGCCGGTAGAGGCTCGAGCGCAGCGCGGAGCGCGGAGTGAGGGTTCCGACGAGGCGGCCCCGGTCCAGCACGAGGACGATCTCGGCGTCGAGCGCGTCGAGCGTGTCGAAGGCGGCCCGCCCCTCCCCGACGTCCTCGGCTGCGAGAGCGAGCGGCTCGGCGTGGACGAGATCGCCCAGCGTGGCATCCGCGAGCGCCGTCGCGAGCCGCGGGGCGGGCAGCACGCCGCGGATGTCCTCGCGGCGCGGGACGCCGTCGTCCGTCCGTTCGGCGACGACGATCCCGTGCCCGGCCGTCGCCGGCAGCAGCCGGAGCGCCTCGGATGCCGTCGCCTGCGGCGGCATCACCAGTGGCGTGTCCCAGCGCACGGGCTGTTCCTTGACCCACCGGATCGCCTCGTCCAGCTGCTGCAGCGGAAGGTCCTGCGGGAGCACCCCGAGCCCGCCCCGGCGCGCGAGCGCCGCCGCGAGGCGGGGCCCGGTCACCGAGTTCATGTTCGACGCGACGAGAGGGAGGGTCGCCGGGGTGCCGTCCTCCGGAGCGAGATCGACTCCGAGACGGCTCTCGACGGCCGATCGCCGGGGCACCAGGAAGACGTCGGAGTAGGTCAGATCCACCGTGGGTCGCGCGCCGGAGAACTTCATGCCGCCACGCTACTCCGGAGGGTCCGGGAAACGCTCGGCCCTTCGAGCGATCGCCGCCGCATTGGCACTAGGCTTGAGGACTGTTACACATGTGCGGCCCGACGCGCACTCATCGTCGAGCCGCATCCACAGCTTCAGCGATGGAAGAGGGCGATAGAGCGTGTCGAACCAGGTGACCGGCGTCGGTGGCGACGGGGGGTTCGGAGCCAATTCCTGGCTCGTGGACGAGCTGTACGAGCAGTTCAAACAGGATCGCAACTCCGTCGACAAGGAGTGGTGGCCGATCCTGGAGAACTACACGCCGGATGCGGCCGAGCCGGCCTCGCCGGCGCAGACGACCGGTTCTTCCACGACTCATCCCGTGACCGCCCCGATCCCCGTGATCGGCGCGCAGCCCGTCGCCCGCACCACCGCCAAGCCGGCCAAGGAGGCGCCCATCCCGGCGCAGGCTCCGAAGCCCCAGGCCAAGGAGGCTGCCGATCCCGCCGACGAGGAGAAGGTCACGCCGCTGCGCGGCATGCCCAAGACCCTCGCCGCGAACATGGATCAGTCGCTGAGCGTGCCCACCGCGACCAGCGTGCGCACCATCCCGGCCAAGCTGATGATCGACAACCGCATCGTCATCAACAACCACATGTCGCGCACGCGAGGCGGCAAGGTGAGCTTCACCCACCTGATCGGCTGGGCTCTGATCCAGACGCTCAAGGAGTTCCCGAGTCAGAACGTGTTCTACGCCGAGGTCGACGGCAAGCCGTCGGTGGTGGCGCCCGCTCACGTGAACCTCGGCATCGCCGTCGACATCCCCAAGCCCGACGGCACCCGTGCCCTGCTGGTGCCGAGCATCAAGCGCGCCGACACCATGACGTTCAGCGAGTACCTCGCCGCCTACGAGGACCTGATCTCCCGCGCGCGCAGCAACAAGCTGACCGCGGCGGACTTCGCCGGCACCACGGTCTCTCTGACGAACCCCGGCGGCATCGGCACCGTGCACTCGGTCCCCCGCCTGATGAAGGGGCAGGGCTGCATCATCGGCGCGGGCGCGCTCGACTACCCGGCCGAGTTCCAGGGGTCGAGCGCGAAGACGCTCACCGAGCTCGGCATCGGCAAGACGATCACGCTGACCAGCACCTACGACCACCGCGTGATCCAGGGAGCCGGCTCGGGCGAGTTCCTCAAGAAGGTCCACGAGCTGCTGATCGGCGAGCGCGGCTTCTACGACGACGTGTTCGCCGCTCTGCGCATCCCGTACGCACCGATCCGCTGGAACGCGGACATCGCCGTCGACCTCGCCGAGCGGGTCGACAAGCAGTCGCGCGTGCAGGAGCTCATCAACTCCTACCGCGTGCGCGGTCACCTGATGGCGGACATCGATCCGCTGGAGTACGTGCAGCGCTCCCACCCCGACCTCGAGATCGAGACCCACGGGCTCACGTTCTGGGATCTCGACCGCGACTTCGTCACCGGCGGCTTCGGCGGCAAGCGCGTGATGAAGCTGCGCGACATCCTCGGCGTGCTGCGCGACTCGTACTGCCGCACGCTGGGCATCGAGTACATGCACATCCAGGACCCCGAGCAGCGCCGGTGGTTCCAGGAGAAGCTCGAGGTCAAGTACGTCAAGCCGGGTCATGACGAGCAGCTGCGCGTGCTGAGCAAGCTCAACGAGGCCGAGGCCTTCGAGACCTTCCTGCAGACGAAGTTCGTCGGTCAGAAGCGGTTCTCGCTCGAGGGTGGTGAGTCGCTGATCCCGTTGCTCGACGAGATCCTGCAGGGCGCGGCCGGCGCGGGCCTCGACGGCGCCGCGATCGGCATGGCGCACCGTGGCCGCCTGAACGTGCTCACCAACATCGCGGGCAAGACCTACGGCCAGGTCTTTCGCGAGTTCGAGGGGTCGCTGACCCCCGGCAACCAGCGCGGCTCGGGCGATGTGAAGTACCACCTCGGCACGCAGGGCACCTTCGTCGCCGAGGACGGCGCCGAGCTGCCGGTGTACCTGGCGGCGAACCCCTCGCACCTGGAGACCGTCGACGGCGTGCTCGAGGGCATCGTGCGCGCCAAGCAGGACCGCAAGCCGATCGGCACCTTCGCCTGGCTGCCGATCCTCGTGCACGGCGACGCGGCCTTCGCCGGGCAGGGCGTGGTCGTCGAGACGCTGCAGATGTCGCAGCTGCGCGGCTACCGCACCGGCGGAACCGTACACGTCGTGGTGAACAACCAGGTGGGCTTCACGACGCTGCCGACCGACTCGCGCACCTCGGTCTACGCCACGGATGTCGCCAAGACCATCCAGGCGCCGATCCTCCACGTGAACGGCGACGACCCCGAGTCCGTCATCCACGTCGCGCAGGTCGCGTTCGAGTACCGTGAGCGCTTCCACCGCGATGTCGTGATCGACCTGGTCTGCTACCGCCGCCGTGGCCACAACGAGGGCGACGACCCGTCCATGACCCAGCCTCTGATGACCGACCTCATCCAGGCCAAGCGCTCGGTGCGCAAGCTGTACACCGAAGCCCTGGTCGGACGCGGCGACATCACCGAGGAGGAGTACGAGCAGGCCAAGGCCGACTTCCAGAACCGTCTGGAGATCGCCTTCGCCGAGACGCACGCCGCCGAGACCGGAGCGACCCCCATCGCCCCCGATCTGCCCGCCGTCGACGCGCAGATCGGCTCACCGGAGGTCACCGGCGTCCCGCTCGAGGTCATCCATCTACTCGGCGACGCGCACGCGAACAAGCCCGACGGCTTCACCGTGCACTCCAAGCTGCAGCAGCAGCTCGACAAGCGCGTCGAGATGAGCCGCAACGGCAACATCGACTGGGGCTTCGGTGAGCTTCTCGCCTTCGGCTCCCTGCTCGTCGAGGGAACCCCGGTGCGCCTGGCCGGTCAGGACTCCCGCCGCGGCACGTTCGTGCAGCGTCACGCGGTGCTGCACGATCGCCAGAACGGGCAGGAGTGGCTGCCGCTGGCCAACCTCTCCGAGAGCCAGGGGCGCTTCTTCGTGTACGACTCCCTGCTGAGCGAGTACGCGGCGCTGGGCTTCGAGTACGGGTACTCGGTCGAGAACGCCGAGGCCCTCGTGCTCTGGGAGGCGCAGTTCGGCGACTTCGTCAACGGAGCGCAGTCGGTGATCGACGAGTACATCTCTGCCGCCGAGCAGAAGTGGGGTCAGCAGTCCGGTGTCGTCATGCTGCTGCCGCACGGCTACGAGGGCCAGGGCCCCGATCACTCCTCGGCCCGCATGGAGCGCTTCCTTCAGCTGTGCGCGCAGGAGAACATGACCGTGGCGCGCCCGTCGACGCCGGCGTCGTACTTCCACCTGCTGCGTCGTCAGGCGTACGCACGCCCCCGCAAGCCGCTCATCGTCTTCACCCCGAAGGCCATGCTGCGCCTGCGCGGTGCGACGAGCCCCGTCGAGGACTTCACCCAGGGCCGCTTCGAGCCGGTGCTCGACGACGACCGCGGTGTCGACCGCAGCGCCGTCAAGCGCGTGCTGGTGCATGCCGGCAAGATCCACTGGGACCTGCGCAGCGAGCTGGAGAAGAACCCGAACCCCGAGATCGCGCTCGTACGGCTCGAGCAGTTCTACCCGACGCCGATCGATGCCCTGAAGGAGATCACGGACTCCTATCCGAACGCCGAGCTGGTGTGGATGCAGGACGAGCCCGAGAACCAGGGCGCCTGGCCGTTCCTGGCGCTCGCGTTCGCCGACGTCCCGGGCGACCGTCAGTTCCGCGCCGTCTCTCGTCCCGCCGCGGCATCGCCCGCGACGGGCTCGTCGAAGGTGCACGCGACCGAGCAGGTCGAACTGCTGAAGGCCGCGCTCACGCTCGACTGAACGGGCCTTCCGAACGCCGAGTGCCGCCTTCCTCCGGGGAGGCGGCACTCGCGTCTCACCCGCCGCATCCGGCTCCCGACGTGGATCAGGAGCGGCACAGCGGCGCGATCAGCACGGCGACCGCGGCAAGGACTGCGGGAACGATCAGCGCCGCACCCGCCAGCGGAAGCATCGCCGCCGTCAGCACGGCGGCGACGACGGCCAGCCGGTGCCCGGCCGTGCCACGCGGAAGCAGCCGGACGGCCGCGATCATCCCGAGGGCGTAGATCGCCACCATGCTCGCGGTGTGCACGAGGATGAACGGCTGCAGGTCTCCGCGGGTGAGCATCACCAGCGCGAAGTACCCCAGGATGACGACGCCCGTCAGCATCAGCGCGCGGCGCGGAACCCGGCCGTTCTCGACGCCCTTGGCCAGCCACCTCGGCAGATCCCCCGTGGACGCGAGCGACGCGCCGAGCTTGGCGAAGGCGGCGAGGTACACGTTCATCACGCCGAGGGCCACGACACCCGCTGCCGCCCCGACCAGCGCGGGCGCAGCGGGCAGACCGCCGATCGCGGCCAGGTCCAGCAGCACGACGTCGCCTTCTCCCGCGCGCTCCCCCAGGGCCCCCACGGTGACGATCTGCAGGGCGAGGTAGCTCGCGCCGGACAGCACGAGCGTGACGGCCGTGGCGATCGGGATGGTGCGACCCGGCCTGCGGAACTCTCCGGAGATGTGGGTGCCGACCTCCCATCCCGCGAACGCCCACACGAACATCACGATCGCCGTGCCGACGCCGCCCCATCCGTGGGGCAGGAAGGGCTCGAAGCGCACCGGCTGCACCGCGGGCGCCGCGACCGCGACGACGGTGACGACGACCGCGAGAAGCAGCGCCGTCAGCACCAGCTGCAGCCAGCCGGCCACGCGCACCCCGAAGAGGTTCGCGACGAACGGGGCGGCCAGGAAGGCGAGCGCGAGCAGCGGGACGGCGTGCGCGTCGATGCCGACGATCGTGGCGATGTAGCGCGCACCGAGCATCGCCACCACGGAGCCGCCTGCCGCGACGCCGAACAGGAACCAGTAGCCCGTCGCCCGGGCCGCGGTGGGGCCGAGCGCACGACGCACGTATGCGGCGACGCCACCCGGGTCCGGATGCTTCGCCGCGAGCGCGGCGAAGGTCCCGGCGAGCGGCACGGCGAGCAGCATCACCGTCGCGACGGCGAGGACGCTGGCCGGTCCCGCCGCGCGCGCGGCCAGCCCCGGGAGCACCAGCAGCCCGGTGCCCAGGACGGAGGCGAGGTACAGCGCGATGCCCGACCCCAGGCCCAGCCGGCCCGAGGTCGTGTGGTCGGCAGGCGGCTCGACGAGCGGGGATTCTCGGATGCTCACCCGCTCACGGTACGAGGATCCGAGGGCCTCGGAATGCGATGCAGGCGCACTCGCGCCGCTTTGTCCGGAAAGCGGCGGAATCCGTCCGGATCCCGCCGCTCCGCGGCGCTCAGTGCACCGCCGCGGCCCCGGCTGCCAGCCTGTCGTCGGTGCTCAGCTCCTCGGTGGCCCGCGCCAGGGCGGCCGCTTCCGACCCGGCATCGCCGAGGGTGAGCAGCGCCGCGCCGAGCACGGGCGGCGCATCGACGACCGCCAACTCAGCCGAAGGCAGGCGGGCCGCAAGCCCCTCGGTGATCGCGGAGAGCAGCATCGGATCGCGCGCACGCGCGACACCGCCGCCGAAGACGACCGGCACCGGGACGTCGTGCAGGCTCAGCCGGTCGACGCACGCCGTCACGTATGCCACCACCTCGTCGGCCTGCCGCTGCACCACCGAGCGCGCGACCGCGTCCCCGGCGTGGGCGGCGCGGAAGATCAGCGGAGCCAGAGGACCGAAACGATCGTCCTCGCGCCGTCCGAGATGCACGTCCTCGATCAGCGCGCTCACGCTCGTCGCGCCGGTCTCCGCCAGCAGCAGCGGGAGCAGGCCGGTGAACGGTCCGCGCCCGTCCTCGGCTCGCGCGGCGTGCCAGACGACGGCCGAACCCAGTTCCGTGCCACCACCCCAGTCCCCCGACAGCGGTCCGAGAGCGAGGAAACGCACCACCATGCCGTCCCGCCGGACGCCGATGGCGTTCATGCCGGTTCCGCAGATCACCGCCACGGCGTCGGGGGCATCCGTGCCGGCTCGCAGCAGCGCGTGCAGGTCGTTCTCGACCGTCAGCGGACCGCGGGACCAGGGCAACCCGGAGATCGCGGTGCGGAACGCGTCGATCTCCTCGGGAAGATCCAGTCCCGAGAGGTACACGCCCACATGCGCGAGCCGGGCCGCCCTCCTGCCGTCGAGCACGCGCACGACGAGCTCGTCGATGACGTGCACGGAGCTTCCCAGCCCCTCGACCTGCGGACTCGATCCCGGTCCACGCTGCCATCCGAGCACCCGTCCGTGCAGGTCGAGCAGCACGACGTCGGTCTTCGAACCGCCGCCGTCGATGGCGACGACCAGGTCGGATGCTCCGGTCACGCCCACTCCAGGAATGGTGCGTTCACAGCCATCAGCAGGTCTGTGAGCTTCTCCGCCCGATCGTGCTGGAGCACGAGAGGGTGGGCGCGCATCGCCCTGAGCACCCGGTCGCGGCCGCCCTCGACGGCGGCGTCCAGGGCGAGCCGCTCGTAGCCGGCCACCGCCGCGACCAGGCCGCTGATGTCGTCGGGCAGAGCCGCGACGGGCTCGGCCACGAACCGGCCGTCGACGTATCGCGCCGGCACCTCGACGACGTGATCGTCCGGGAGGAAGGGCAGCACCCCGTCGTTTCGCAGGTCGACGACGCGCGGCAGGTCCGACGCCCCCCTGATGGACATGAGCAGCTCGATCGCCGCCTCGGAGTAGTAGGCACCGCCGCGCTTGTCGAGGATCGCCGGTTTCGTGTCGATGCTGCTGTCGGCGTACATTCCCAGCAGCTCCTGCTCGATCGCGCGCACCTGCTCCGCACGGGTGGAGCCGTGCATCTGTTCGTGCAGTACCGTGTCGTGTGCGTAGTAGTAGCGCAGGTAGTACGACGGGATGACGCCCAGCTGGGCGAGCAGTGCGGGCGCGAGCTGCACATCCTCGGCGAGGTCGTCCAGACGGCTGTCGAGCGCGGCGGGGAGCGTGTCGACGCCGTCGACGAACACACCGCGCTCCCACGTCAGGTGGTTGAGACCCACATGGCCCAGACGCACACGATCCGGGGTCACCCCGGCGGCCGCGGCGAAGCGCCGCTGGAAGCCGATGGCGACGTTGCACAGGCCGACGGCGCGATGTCCCGCCTGAAGCAGGGCGCGCGTCACGATCCCGACCGGGTTCGTGAAGTCGATGATCCAGGCATCCGGCTTGGCGTGCCGGCGCACCGCGTCGGCGATCCGCAGCACGATCGGAACCGTGCGCAGTGCCTTTGCCAGACCCCCCGGTCCCGTGGTCTCCTGCCCGATGCAGCCGGCCTCGTGCGGCCAGCTCTCGTCCTGCTCGCGGGCGTCCTGCCCGCCCACGCGGAGCTGGATGAGCACCGCGTCGGCGTCTGCGACGCCGGCCACGAGGTCATCGGTCGTCGTGATTCGGGCGGGGTGCCCGCCGCGCGCCAGCATCCGCCGTGACATCCCGCCGACCAGCTCCAGCCGCGAGCGATCGGTGTCGACCAGCACCAGGTCGTCGATCGGCAGCTGGTCCTGCAGCCTGATGAAGCCGTCGATCAGCTCCGGTGTGTATGTCGATCCGCCGCCGACGATGACGAGTCTCATCTGCTCTCCTCCTGTTGATCCCGGTGCGCCTGTGCGGTCACCAGGTGGGTATCCGGTCCTCGAGCCGGGCGCGGATCTGCTCCACGAGCAGTCGCCGCGCCCCGGCGAGCACGGCGATGTCGCCGGTGACGCTGAGGCGCACGTCCGGGTCGGGTCTGTCGCCGCTGCGCAGTGCATCGGCGACGAGTCCTGCGAGCCGCTCGCCTCCGGCCAGGCAGGTCGGCCCGCCCAGCACGACCAGCTGCGGATCCAGCACGGCCAGCACCGGCTCGATGGTCATGGCCAGGCGCAGCGCGATCTCGTGCAACGCCTCCTCCCGGTGCGGGAGCGGCGCGAGCGCCTCGGGGTAGCGGGCTGCGGCGGGAGCGCCGACCAGGCGCAGCACACCGTCGGCGCCGAGCAGCTCCGTGGTGACTGCGCCGACGCGGTCGCGCGGGGAGGCGACCGTCAGGTACCCGATCTCGCCGGCTCCGCCGTGCGCTCCGCGATGGATGCGACCGTCCAGGTCGATGCCGACGCCGAGCCCGACGCCGACCCACAGCAGCGCGAAGCTGGCCGCGTCCTGTGCCGCGCCGAAGGCGCGCTCGGCCATGGTCGCGAGATTGACGTCGTTCTCCAGGATCACGCGGACGCCGAGTCCGGATTCGATGCGCCCTCGCGCGCCGACCGCAGGCCACCCGGGCAGGGTGTCTGTGAGGGAGAGGGCATCGCCGTCGCCGCTGACCGCCGCCTGCACGCCGACGGTGACGGCGTCGACCGTGCCCCGATCCGCACCCGCCGCCGCGCAGGCCGCGTCGATCGCACGGTCGATGTCGAGCTCCGGCGAGCGCACCTCCCCGCGCACGGGCAGGTCGGCGATCGGGTGCACGGTGTCGAGTGCGCCGACGAGTGCGGCCTGGATGCGGTCCTCCAGCATGTTGACGGCCACTCCGGTGACACGGTCGGCACGGACCCCCCAGCTGACCGCGCTCGGGCCGCGGCTGCCGGCGACCTCCCCGGCGGGTTCGATCAGATCGGCCCGCTCCAGCCGGGCGATCATCTGCGTCGCCGTGGGCTTGGACATGCCGGAGAGCTCCCCGAGCATCGTGCGGGTGAGCGCGCCGTGCTCGAGGAAGAGCCGGAACGCCTCGCGGTCATTGCGCGTGCGCAGCCAGGACGTGGTTCCCGGATCGATCTGCGACATGGGGCTCCTTTCTCCTCTCGTGATGCGCCGCGGTGCGAAGGCCGCGGGGTCGGGCGGCCGGGTTCGGCGGTCAGCTGCGCGCGAGCTCCGCACGGACCTCGTCGCGGAGCCGGCCGAGGTCGTCGGGGTCGGGCGCGGCTGCGAGCAGGGTCCTGGTGTACTCGTGCTGCGGGCGCAGGATGACCTCGTCCGCCGGTCCCCGCTCCACGACATCGCCCTTGTAGAGCACCATGATCTCGTCGCTGAAATGACGCGCGGTGGCCAGATCGTGGGTGATGTACAGCACCCCGAGATGCTCCTCACGCTGAAGGTCCGCCAGCAGGTTCAGCACACCGAGGCGGATCGAGACGTCGAGCATCGACACCGGCTCGTCGGCGATGATGAAGCGGGCGCCCGGCGCGAGTGCGCGCGCGATCGCGACCCGCTGCCGCTGACCGCCCGACAGCTCGTGCGGGCGCCGCTCGATGAAAGACGTCGCCGGCGTCAGGCGCACCCGTTCCAGCAGATCGAGCGCGCGCTGCCTCACCTGCGCCGGCGAGAGCCGCGGGTGATGGATGCGCAGCGGCCGCTCCAGGTGATGCAGGATCGTGTGGAACGGATTCAGTGAGGCGAACGGATCCTGGAACACCATCTGCACCTGAGAGCGGTAGGCGGCAGCCGCTCTGCCGCGACGGCCGGTACGCGCCCCGTCCAGGAGGATGTCGCCGCCGGAGGGCGTCTCCAGCTTCATCAGCATCCGCGCGATGGTCGACTTTCCGCTGCCGGATTCCCCCACGAGGGCGATCGTCCTTCCCTGCCGGAGGGTGAAGGAGACGTCCTTCACCGCGTGGAGCACCTCGGTCCTCATCCCCGAGCGCAGCCGGAAGTCCTTCACGAGGTGCCGCGCCTCCAGCGTCGATGCCTGGGTCTCAACGGTCATGGTCATCCTCCCCGCCTGCGGCGGCGCGCGTCGATCCGGTCCGGACGAAGCCGCCCCGATCGCCCTTGAGGCTCGGGAAGCTCGCCAGCAGCGTCCTGGTGTACTCGTGCTGCGGGTCCCGGTAGATCTCCGCTGCGGTGCCCTGCTCGACGATCCGCCCCTCGCGCATCACGGCGATCCGATCGCAGATCTCTATCAGCATCGGCAGGTCATGGGTGATGAAGATCACCGCGAACCCCAGCTTCTCGCGCAGCCGCATGATCTCGCGGATGATGCCGCGCTGCACGACCACGTCCAGGGCGGTCGTCGGCTCGTCCATGATCATGACCTGCGGGTCGAGCGCCAGCGCCATCGCGATCATCATCCGCTGCCGCATTCCTCCGGAGAGCTCGTGGGGGAAGCTGGAGAGCCGTCGCGGGTCCACCCCGACCATCGTGAGCAGCTCCTCGGCCCGGCTCTGCTTCTCGCGGCGGGACATTCCGGGTCGATGCGTGTCGAAGATGTCGAAGATCTGCGCGCGCACCGTGATCACGGGGTTCAGGGAGTTCATCGCCCCCTGGAAGACCATCGAGATCTTGTCCCAGCGGAACGCCCGCAGACCGTCGCCGCCCAGGCCGACGACGTCGATGTCGGTGCCGGACCTGTCGTGGAACACGATCTCCCCCGACGTCATCAGCGCAGGAGCCTTCAGGAGGCGGTTCAGTCCGTAGGCGAGCGTCGTCTTGCCGCAGCCGGACTCGCCCGCGAGCCCCAGGATCTCTCCGCGGTTCAGCGTCAGGGACACGTTGCGCACCGCCAGCACGGGCGGGTCGACCTCGTACTCGATCGATACGTCGCGCGCCGTCAGCACCGCCTGCTCTGCCGTCATGAGGCCGTCTCCTCTCCGGTCACGCCGACACCCGCGCGTCGCGCGCGGCGCTGGCGGCGCGCGGCTGCGGGCGCCAGACGCAGCTTCGGGTTCACGATCTCGTCGATCGCGAAGTTGATGAGCGAGAGCCCGGTGCCGATCAACGCGATGATCGCGCCCGGCGGCACGAACCACCACCATGCACCGCTGCCGACGGCCTGTCCCGTCTGCGCATCGTTGAGCACGGTGCCCAGCGTGATCGAGCCGGTCGGGCCCAGCCCGAGGTACGACAGCCCGGCCTCGCCCAACACGGCGAAGATCACGCCGAAGATCAGCTGCGCGGCCAGCAGCGGCACGAGATTCGGAAGGATCTCGACGAAGATGACCCGCAACGGGCGCTCGCCCGCGACCACCGCGGCGGCCACGTAGTCGCGGGTGCGCAGTGATCGGGCGGTGCCCCTCAGCACGACCGCTGAACCCGCCCATCCGGTGATGCCGAGGACCACGGCGACCAGCAGCGAGCTGCGAGCGAGCGCGCCGAGCCCTTCGGTGTTCTGGACGTAGGCCGCGATGATCATCACCAGGGGCAGTCCGGGGATGACGAGCATGATGTTCGTGGCCAGCATGAGCAGTTCGTCGAGCAGGCCGCCGAAGTAGCCGGCGAGCACGCCGAACAGCAGAGCCAGCAGTAGCGCCACCAGGCCCGCCACGACCCCGACGAAGAGTGATCCCTGCGTGCCGGTCGCTATCTGCGCGAGCACATCGTGCCCCAGCTTGGTCGTGCCGAGCAGGTGCTCGGGTGACGGCGGCAGCAGCGGCTCGTTGCCGGCGTCCCGGGGATCGCCCGTGAACAGCGGACCGATCAGCCCGAACAGGGTGATTCCCACGATGAGCAGCACGCCCGTCAGCAGCTTGCCGGACAGGCTCGGGAGCGTCCGCCGTGCGCGGCCGATCCGCGAGACGGCGACGGCGTGGGTGGTGTCGGCGACGGGCGCCTCGATCAGGTCAGCCATTTCTGCGCACCCTCGGGTCGATGAATCCGTACAGCACGTCGATGAGCAGGTTCGCGGCCAGCACGGTGAGGGTGATCACCAGGAAGACTCCCTGCATGAGCGCGTAGTCGAGCCCCTGCACGGCCTGGATCATCAGCTTGCCGATGCCCGGATAGCTGAACACCTGCTCGGTCACGATGGAGCCCGCCACGACGAAGCCGAGCGCGATGCCGAAGCCCGCCAGACTGGGGATGGCGGCGTTGCGCGCCGCATAAGCGCGGCGGATGCGCGAGGGCCTGAGTCCCTTCGCCTCGGCGGTCAGCACGTGATCCTCCGCCATCTCCTGCACCATCATGTTGCGCATGCCGAGCAGCCACCCGCCCACGGAGGAGACGACGATGGTCACCGCGGGCAGCAGGGCGTGCAGCAGTGCGCTGCCGATGAATCCCGGCGTCCACTCCGGCCCGGCGGGATACTCGAACACGTCATAGCCGCCGATGATCGGCAGCAGTCCCAGCTGCACGGAGAACACCGCGACCAGCACGAGCGCCAGCCAGAAGTACGGGACCGACTGCAGGAAGGTCGTCACGGGGACGAGCTGGTCGACCCACGTTCCGCGCAGCCACCCCGCCCACGCTCCGGCGACGATGCCGATCACGAAGGAGATGATGGTGGCCGCACCGACGAGCGTCACCGTCCACGGCAGGGCCGCGGCGATCAGTTCGCCCACCGGTGCCGGATACCGCGTCGAGGAGACTCCGAGGTCTCCCTGCAGCATCCGGCCCCAGTAGGCGAGGTACTGCTCCCACAGGCTCGAGTCCTTTCCCGTGCCGAGGAGCGCGTGGATCGAGCGGATCGTCTCCTCCGACAGCGGGCGCCCACCGCTCGCGCGGCGCAGCTTGCCGATCATGATGGCCGCCGGGTCCCCCGGCATCAGCCTCGGCAGGAGGAAGTTCAGCGAGACCGCGGCCCAGAGCGTGATCACGTAGAACACGATGCGACGTACCCAGAACCTCATGCAGCCCACCCCCTCGTGGTGACGCGAACCATGCGGGAGAGCCCTACTTCTCGGCCGGGCGCAGGCGCGTCAGGATGACGGCGGACGCGGTCGACAGATACGGAAGCGGGTTCGCGTAGAGATCGTCCTCGGTCGGCCAGCCCGTGAAGTCCGCCGTGTTGTAGAACGCCTGCGAGGCGTTCAGGACGACGGGGATGTACGGCAGGTCCTCGGCGATCCGGGCCTGGATCTTCGCGTACGCTTCCTTCTTCACGCTCTCGTCGAGGGTGGCACCGGCCGCCTTGACTGCCGCGTCGACGTCCGCATTGCTGTAGCGGGCGTAGTTCTGTCCCTTGACGGGCATCTGCCCGACCTCGGCGGTCGCCGAGGTCGCGAAGTACTGGTCGTAGTTCGAGTACGGATCGGCGACCAGCGACTGGGTGAGTCCGTACAGGGCCAGTTGGAAATCGCCGTTGGAGACCGGTGTCCAGTACTCCGCCTCGGACACCGTCCTGGCATTGACCCGGATGCCCGCCTCGGCAGCCTGCGCGCCGATGAGCTTGGCCGCGTCGTTGTAGTCGGTCCACCCGTCGGGCGAGAAGAGGTCGAGCTCGATGGCGGTGCCGTTCTTGCCGTAGAAGCCGTCGGAGTCCTTCGTGTAGCCGGCGGCTTCCAGGATGCGGCCGGCTTCGGCGGCATCCGGATCCTGAGGACTGGTCGCGAGCGATGAGTCGCTCAACCACTTCTCGTCCCTCGGCAGCAGTGCGAAGCTCGGGCTGGCCTCGCCGGCCAGGCCGGCGAACGCCTTCTTGCCGATCGCCGCGCGATCGATCGCGACATTGAGCGCCTGCCGGACGGCGGGGTCGGTCTGGGCGCCCTTGCAGCCCAGCGCGGCGTCGGCGCAGGTCATGATCACGGTGGGGTCCTGCTGCTGGTTCATCGTCGCGATCCTGCCGCTGCCCGTGACGCCGTCGGGATTGGCGACGAACTGGCCGACCCAGTCGAGCTTTCCGGTCTTCAGCAGGTCCTCGGACGACTGGTTGGAGTCGATCCCGACGTCCTGCACCTGCTTGATGTCCGGCGCACCCTCACGGAAGAGCGGGTTCGCCTCGAGCGTGTACGCGGCATCGGTGAAGTTCTTCAGACGGTACGGCCCCGAGCCGACCGGCTCGGGATTGGTCTCGGCCATGTAGTCGCTGACCTCGGACCAGACATGCTCGGGCACGATCCACGTCGAGCCGAGGATCATCGAGGCCGAGGTGAACTTGGGAGCCGAGTACGTCACCACGACGGTCGTCGCATCGGCAGCCTCTGCCGACACCATGTCCGGGTCGAGGTTCGGTCCGTAGCCGAGGCTGAAGACGACGTCGGCGGCGGTGAGGTCGGCGTCGTCGTTCCACTTCAGGTCCGGCTTGATCCTGATCGTGAGGACCGTGCCCTCCTCGTTGAACTCGAAGGATTCCCCGATGAGACCGACCGGCTCGTCTGCGGAGAGCTGGTTGAAGAAGAACAGCGGCTCGTAGATGGCGCCGTAGGTGAGATGCGCTGCGGTGTCGACGGCGAACGGGTTGAAGTTGTGGGTGATGGGCGTCATCGAGCCCGACCAGATCCGCAGCGGCCGGTCAGCGGCGTCAGCGGATCGGGAGGGCGCGCATCCTCCCAGTGCCAGGGCGAGCGCGGCGGCGCCGGCGACGAGAGGAATCATCTTCCTCCAGCGGTTGTCGTGCATGGGGACCTCGTCTCACGTGCTTCGTTGCTTGCAGAGAAGGGCGGAGCGGTCTCCGCCTGAAGCGAGGTTATAGTAAAGGTCCTTTTCAGTAAAGACCTTTCCGATTAATGACCCTGACGAGTCCGCGGACTGGCGCGACGAGCGCTCAGTACCAGATGCCCAGCTGCGGCGCCGGGTCGACGAGGAGTGTGCGGGTGAGCGAGGCGATCGCAGCGGCATCGCCGTCGACTCGCCCGGCGGCTGCCAGTCGGCTCAGTGCCACTCCCCCGGCATAGGCGGCGGAGAACGTCGCCGCCGCCATCGACACGGCGGGCTCACGATGCGTGGGTTCGACATCGGCCGTTCCGTCCGCCCCGACCGTGAGCCGCCACGTCCCCGTGGCGAAGCCGTACGGATCCTCCACCCGCAGCGTGACGTCTGAAGCGTGCTGGTACCGGCGGGCGCGCAGCACGGCTGGAACATCGAGCACGCGCAACCATCCGTGATCGTGCACCGCGAACTCGACCGCGCGCTGATCGGCGACGAGGTACGGGATCGGATCGTCGACGGGACGCAGGTCCGCTTCGACACGGTTGACCAGATCGTGATTGACCGCGAACCCCCACAGCGCACGCAGTGCCTCGTCGGTCTCGGTCACGAGCTGCATGATCTTCAGGATGCTGCGGAACTCGCCCGGGAGCTCCTTGAGGGTGTACGTGAGGATGCCCGTCGTCCGCCCCTGCGCGTCGACATGGCGCACACTGCGGACGTCCCTGCCCTTGTCGGGCCCCTCGCCGAGTCCGGCGGCACGCTTCCAGCGCCCCTGCCATCCGGGCACCTGACCGGAACGGAGCGGCCGGGAGCGCTCGTGCACGGCCTCGAGCTCTCCCACCGCGATGTCGCGCTCGATGTACTCCAGGCGTCCGGACGATGCACCCGCCGCCCAGCCCGCCCGACGGGTGTCGATGGCGACTCTCGCCACGGGCACCGCGGGAGCGAAGCCGTAGCGCGAGTAGATCGTCGCCTCGGAGGCGGTCAGCCCGGCCGCCGGCACCCCCGCCGAGGCAGCCGCGCGAAGTTCGCCTTCGAGGAGGTTGCGGGCGATGCCGCGACGCCGATGCGTGGCCGCGACCGTGACGGAGCTGATCGCCCACAGGGGGATCTCGCCGCCCGGAACGGTCATCGGCGTGACCCACGCATTGACCGTGGCGATCGGCAGGTCGTGAGCGGAGGCATCGGTCTCGTAGACGCCGGTGTTCCGGCGAGTCGCCCAGGCCTCGGTCATGCGCTGCACGGATGCCGCGTCGGGGTCCTCATCGAGGAAACCCCGGGCGTCGGCGCGGACGAAGGCGCCGGCCGCCGCGTCGTCGGTCAGATCGACAATGCGGTAGGCGAATCCCGCATCGCGCAGGCGCCGACCGGATTCGGGGTCGACGGGTACGGTGCGTGCATCGATGAGGTTCACCCGATCAGCCTATCGACCGGCTCCGGGCGCTGGTCGGCCGATCCTGATCAGTGCGCGGTGGCCTGCACCGCGCGCAGGCGTGCGAACACCTGCTCCCGCAGCTCTTCGGGGGCGGTCTCCCTGCAGGCGCGCGCCACGACCTCGGTGAGCGTCTTGGCCACCAGCGCCTCGTCCTTGCACGACGGGCAGTTCTCCAGATGCTCGCGGATGTCGGCGTGCTCGGTGTGACACACCTCGTTGCGGAGGTACTCCTCCAGGTCCCGGCGGGCCTTGTCGCAGCCGCAGTCGCTCATTCCGTGCTCCTCGATCGGGCCGCTGCGATCCCTCGCTCGGCGGCATAGTCGGCCAGCAGCTCCCGCAGCATCCGCCTGCCACGGTGCAGGCGGCTCATCACGGTGCCGATGGGGGTCTTCATGATGTCGGCGATCTCCTGGTACGAGAATCCCTCGACATCGGCGAGGTACACGGCCAGGCGGAAGTCCTCCGGCACCTCCTGCAGCGCATCCTTGACGACGGATGCGGGCATCCGGTCGATCGCCTCAGCCTCGGCGGAGCGGCCGTGCGAGGCGGTCGTCGACTCCGCACCGCCCAGCTGCCAGTCCTCGAGCTCGTCGATGGTGCCCTGGAACGGCTCGCGCTGACGCTTGCGGTAGATGTTGATGTACGTGTTCGTCAGGATGCGGTACAGCCACGCCTTGAGGTTCGTGCCCTGCGTGAAAGACGACCAGGCCGCGTACGCCTTCACGAAGGTCTCCTGCACCAGGTCTGCCGCATCGGCGGGGTTGCGCGTCATGCGCATGGCCGCCGCGTAGAGCTGATCCATGAAGGGGATCGCCTGCTCCTCGAAGTCGCGTCGAGGATCCGCGGTTGTCGTCTCGTCCATCACCGGCCAGTCTAGGCGGGCGAGCACGTCGGCTGCGGGGCGGTCGAGGTCGCCGAGCGTCAGGGTCTCAGACATCCGTCACCTCTTCTCTCCGCGTGTCACAGGCTTCACTAGGCTTAGAACCGATGAGCAACGAACGGTATTCCCCCGCCCCGGCACGCGGCTCCTACCTCGCGCCGGCCGTCGAGCTGCCCGTGACCGCCTCCCTGGCGATCCCCGGCTCGAAGTCGCTGACCAATCGGGAGCTGCTGATCGCCGCGATCGCCGACGGACCCGGCCGCCTGCTGCGACCGCTGCACTCCGACGACTCCCGCCGCATGGTCGAAGCGCTCCGTCAGCTGGGCATCGGCATCGAGGAGGTGCCCTCCGACGGCGAGTTCGGTCCCGATCTGCTGGTGACCCCCGCCCCGCTGCGCGGAGGGACGACGATCGACTGCGGCCAGGCGGGCACGGTCATGCGATTCATCGCCCCGCTCGCCGGTCTCGCCTCGGACGACGTTCATCTGACCGCGCACGAGACGGCGCTGCACCGACCGATGGGCACGCTGATCAGCGGCCTGCGCGACCTGGGTGTGGACGTCGACGACGAGGGCACCTGGTCGCTACCGTTCACGATCCACGGGCACGGTCGCATCCTCGGCGGCCGGGTCGAGATCGATGCCTCCGGCTCCAGCCAGTTCGTCTCGGGACTGCTGCTGGCCGCTCCCCGATTCGACGTCGGACTGCACCTCGTGCACACCGGCGAGCATCTGCCGAGCCTGCCGCACATCGACATGACGATCGAGTCGCTCAGCCGGCGCGGGATCCGCATCGAGCGCCCCGCCGTGGGCGAGTGGCTGGTCGAAGCCGGGATCCCGCGCGCCAAGGACGTGGCGATTGAGCCCGATCTCTCCAACGCCGCACCGTTCCTCGCAGCCGCCCTGGTGACCGGAGGCGAGGTCACCGTGACGGGATGGCCGCTGCACTCCACCCAGCCGGGCGCCCTGCTGCCCGACATCCTGCACGCCATGGGCGCGCACACCTCACGCCACGGCGGCGCACTCACGGTGCGGGCGGGCGAGGGCATCCGGGGCCTCGACCTCGACCTGTCGGCGGCGAGCGAGCTGACCCCGACGATCGCCGGACTCGCGGCCTTCGCCGACGGGCCCACGACCATCCGCGGGGTCGGTCACATCCGCGCGCACGAGACCGACCGCATCGCGGCGCTGGTCGGCAACCTGCGGGCACTCGGCGGAGACGCCGAGGAACTGCCCGACGGCCTGCGCATCGTCCCCGTTCCGCTCCGAGGCGGGGCGTGGCCTGCGCATCACGACCACCGCATGGCCACCACGGGCGCCCTGATCGGGCTTCGGGTGCCGGGCGTCGAGATCGACGACATCGGCACCACCGCGAAGACCCTCCCCGAGTTCACGATGCTGTGGGAGCGGATGCTGACGGGCGCCACCGCGTGAGCTGGCTGGGCGGGGACGACGCCGAGCTCGACGAGTTCGACGAGTTCGACGAGAGCAGCATCCGGACCCGCCCCAACCCGAAGGCCAACCGGCCGCGCACCAAGCGCCGCCCCGCTCACGAGGATGCCGAGATCGGTCGCATCCTGGGCGTCGACCGAGGCCGCTACAGCGTCCTGCTCCGCGAGGACCGGGCCGACGAGCGCACCGTGACCGCCGCGCGCGCCCGTGAGCTCAGGCGCACGGCGATCGTCACCGGCGATCGCGCGCGCGTGGTCGGCGACACGACGGGCGACGAGGGCACCCTGGGACGCATCGTCGGGCTCGTCGAGCGCAGCTCGCTGCTGCGTCGCAGCGCGGATGACACCGATCAGGTCGAGCGCGTCGTCGTCGCGAACGCCGACCAGATGCTGATCGTCGTGGCGGCCGCGGATCCCGAGCCGCGAGCGCGACTCGTCGACCGCTACCTCGTGGCGGCCCTGGATGCCGGCATCCGCCCCCTCCTGGTCGTCACCAAGACCGATCTCGCCGATCCATCCGCCTTCCTCGCCCACTTCGACGGTCTCGACCTCACAGTGTTCACGAGCGCCAGGGGCGAGATGCCCGTGGACGAGATCGGCGCAGCGCTGGTCGGGCACTCGACGGTCTTCGTCGGGCACTCCGGGGTCGGCAAGTCGACACTCGTGAACGCCCTCGTGCCCGGCGCGGGAAGGGCGACCGGACACGTGAACGAGGTCACGGGGCGCGGCCGCCACACCTCCTCGTCGACCGTCTCGCTGCGGTACACCGGGCCGTCGGGTAGCGGGTGGGTGATCGACACCCCCGGCGTCCGCTCGTTCGGTCTCGGACATGTCGACCCGGCGAACATCCTCGCCGCCTACACCGAGCTCGCCGAGATCGCCGAGGACTGCCCGCGAGGATGCACGCACCTGCCCGACGCCGAGGACTGCGCGCTCAACGAGGCCGCGGCGGACGGAACGCTGTCCGAGACCGGACGGGCTCGCCTGGAGTCGCTGCAGCGCCTGCTGGCGACCTTCGGCGGATGAGCCGGGCGGCTAGGCTGGCCGGGTGACGACCAGACTGGCACCAGGCTCCCCCGCTCCCGACTTCACCCTCGCCGACCAGGACGGCACCGACGTCTCGCTGTCCGACCTGCGCGGCCAGAAGGCCATCCTTTACTTCTATCCCGCCGCCATGACCCCGGGATGCACGACGCAGGCGTGTGATTTCCGCGACAGCATCTCCTCTCTCCAGGGCGCGGGCTACACCGTCGTCGGCGTCTCCCGGGACGAGCCCGCGAAGCTGCGCGAGTTCCGCGAACGCGACGGGCTGACGTTCCAGCTCCTCAGCGACCCCGACCACGCCGTGCACTCCGCATACGGAGTGTGGGGCGAGAAGATGAACTACGGGAAGGTGGTCGAAGGCGTGATCCGCTCGACCTTCGTCATCGACGAGCAGGGCGTCATCGAACTGGCACAGTACAACGTCAGGGCCACCGGCCACGTGGCGCGGCTGCGCAAGACCCTGGGCGTCGACGCCTGAGGATCACTCGTCGCCGGCGGCACGATCGCGCGGAGACGGCGCCGCGCTTCCCTGCAGCCGGGGGTCGGACGCGCCGTCCCGGCGCACCGCCGCGATGAGCGCGACCAGGCCGGCGATCCCCGTGACTCCCAGCGCCAGGACGAACAGCCAGGGCGTGGGCGCGATGCTCAGCGCGGCGAGCGCGAGCGCGATGCCGAGCACCTGGAACAGGATGCCGCCGGAGCGCGCCCAAGATGCGCGGCGCAGGGTGCCGACGGCGAAGGCGATCAGCGCCGCGGCACCGAGCAGCGTCAGCACGATCAGCGCGAGACCGTTCGCGAGCGACGTCGCGTCGCCGGCTCCGAGCGCGAAGAGCTCGACCAGTCCGATCACCACGAGGGCGATCCCCTCGAGACCGAGGATGACGGCCGCGATGCCTGCCGGTCCGAAACGACGCACACGCGCTCCTCTCAAGAGCTGTCATAAAACCCTTGATTTCAGCTTATTTCTGTAACACAATGGTGAAAGCCATGTGCTCCCACATCGGAGTGGGGCGGGTTACTCCCCGCATGACCAGGGTAGCTGACTCCCGATCCGCTCCCGAACTCGAGTGCCCGATCACGGTCACACCACACCGATCACGAATTCTGAGGAGCCATCAAATGGATTGGCGCGACAAAGCGGCATGCCTGACTGTCGACCCCGAGCTGTTCTTCCCCGTCGGGAACACCGGCCCGGCGGTCGATCAGATCGAGAAGGCGAAGACCGTCTGCGCGACCTGCACCGTCACCGAGATCTGCCTGCAGTACGCCCTCGAGTCCGGTCAGGACTCCGGCGTGTGGGGCGGCCTCTCGGAGGACGAACGCCGCGCTCTCAAGCGTCGCGCCGCCCGCGCCCGGCGCGCCGGCTGACACGGATCTCTTATCGCGCGAAGCGCCGGCCGGACCTCGAGGTCCGGCCGGCGCTTTCGTCTCGGCTGCTCCGCCGCGGACGGCTCAGGCCGTGATCCACCGCATCGGGATCTCGATGGTCACCTGCGTTCCCTCGCCCTCCGTGCCCTTCCAGTCGATGCTTCCGCTCAACTCGCCTTGGATGAGCGTGCGCACGATCTGCGTGCCCAGTCCCTGCCCCACACGTCCTTCCGGGAGCCCGTGACCGCTGTCGGTCACGGTGACCCGCAGCATCTCGGCGGTGCGCGACGCCTCGATGCGCACGATGCCCTCGCGGCCGGCGAGACCGTGCTCGACGGCGTTCGTGACCACTTCGGTCAGGGCGAGCGCCAACGGGGTGGCGTACTCGCTGGGCAGCACGCCGAACCGGCCCTCGAGCTGGGTGCGGGCCCGCGTGTTGGGTGCGGCGGCCACCTCGGCGACGAGCTTCAGCACCCGATCGAACACCTCGTCGAAGTCGACCGTCTGCGCCAGCCCGCTGGCGAGTGTGTCATGGACGACCGCGATCGATTCGACGCGGCGCATCGCCTGGGTCAGCGCTTCGCGGGCCTCGTCGGAGTGTGTGCGGCGCGCCTGGATGCGCAGCAGCGACGCGACGGTCTGCAGGTTGTTCTTGACACGGTGGTGGATCTCGCGGATCGTCGCGTCCTTGGTGATCAGCTCCTGCTCCTGGTGGCGCAGCTCGGAGACGTCGCGGCAGAGCACGATCGCTCCCGTGCGGGTGCCGTGGTCTTTGAGAGGGATCGCGCGCAGCGAGACGGTGACACCGCGCGCTTCCATGTCGGTGCGCCAGGGCGCACGACCGGTCACGACGACCGGCAGCGATTCGTCCACCTGCCGCGAGGGAGGGACGATACGGGTGGTGACCTCTGCCAGCGACTCGCCTTCGAGCTCGTCGTCGAAGCCCATCCGGTTGAATGCGGACAGGGCGTTGGGGCTCGCGAACGTCGTGATGCCGTCGACGTCGAGGCGGATCAGGCCGTCGGAGGCTCGCGGTGCGCCGCGACGAGGTGCGGTGGGTGCAGCGAGATCGGGGAACTCGCCGGAGGAGATCATGCGGAACAGCTCGTTCGCGCACTCGTCGAAGCTGATCTGCTGCCGCGACGGCATGCGGGCCTCGCCCAGATTGGTGTGCCGGGTGACCACGCCGAGCACCACGCGGTCCTGATCCCTGCCGCGCACGATCGGCACGGCGCGCACGCGCGTGGGAGTCTCCTCGAACCAGTCCGGCGACGACGAGTCGACGATCTCGCCGGTCTCAAATGCGGCCTGCACCTGCGTGCGCCACTGGGGGCGGACCTTCTCGCCCACGATGTCGCGGTAGAACAGGGTGGCCGCGCCGCTGGGACGCGAGTGCGTGACGGCGACGAAGGAGCCTTCGGATCCCTCGACCCAGATGACGATGTCCGCCGAGGCGAGGTCGGCGAGCAGCTGCCCGTCGCCGGCGAGTCGATGGAGCCATTCGACGTCCGCGTCGGTCAAGCGGCCCTGGGAGTGGACGAGATCACTGAGGGTGGACACGCGTTCAGCCTACTGGGCGCATCGGGGCAGGCCCTGGGCGGCGGTCCTCGATCGGCGGATGCTCACAGGACGGCGAACGAACTCGCCCGCCATCTGCCGTCGAGTCCCTCGAGACGCACGGCCACCGCGCGCGTGCGTCCGGGGCCCGCGACGATGACCACAGCCTCGACCACGCCGTCGCTGGGCGCCGTGTCGCGGATGGAGAGGATCCGGAAGCTCGGACGGGCCGGAGCGACTCCACGGGCGCTGCGGGCGCGGGCGGAGAGGTTGGCCCGCGTGGCCATCGCACGGAACGCGTCCTCGCTGAGCCATCGCGCCAGCTGATCGACCTCGCGCACGCCGGCCAGAACCTCCAGGGCGCCCTGCGTCAGGGCCCTCAGCAGCGGAACCGGGTCGGGCAGCCGTGCCGCCGAGGTGGGCTGCGGCGCGAAGTACTCGGTCAGCGTCGTCGTCATCATTCCGCGATCCCCCCGGTTCGTGGCAGTTCTTCGATGAAGGTGTGCGTGGCGGTGCCTTCTTGCAGTACAGCATGGGCCGGGCCGCAGAGGAAGCTCCGCGATCGCATCTGTGGATAACTCGTACGTCGTCATGCCCGATCGCTCTACCCTCGTACACGTGGAATGGGAGCACCTCTTCGACGACCTCGAGGGTCAGCTCGCTGCGGAGTGGGAGGCCGAGCGCGCGGCGCTGGCCGCCGAGTCCGAGCGCCTGCGCATCTCGAAGCTGACGCTGCGGGAACGGATGCGGATCATGTCCGCGGGCGGCGCGCGAGTCGGGATCGAGCTCACGACCGGCGAGCGCTGGGACAGCGTGCTGCGGGCGGTGGGAGCCGACTGGGTCGGCGTCGGGATCGCGGGCGAGCACCGGCTGCGGATCGTGCCCTCGGCGGCGATCACCGCGATCGGAGCCGATCACGGCGTGCTGCTCGCCGGCCTCGAGGCGGGCATGGCCGGCGAGGGTCTGCGGGAGCGGATGACATTCGGCTTCGTGATGCGCGACCTCGCCCGCCGACGCACGCCGGTCACGGTGCGCCGCACAGGCGCCGATCCGCAGCACGGCACCATCGATCGCGCGGGTGCCGACCATCTGGATCTCGCGCTGCATGATCGAAGCGAGCCGCGTCGGCCCCGGGCCGTGCAGGGTTTCCGTCTCATCCCCTTCGACGCCGTGTCGTGGGTGCGGGTCGAGGGCGACGCCTCGGCCGCGCTGTGAGCGGGCCCGGGTGATCAGTCCCGACGGTAGGGCGTGGTCCCCCAGAGCTCGGGGAAGCTCGCCTCGTTCGCCTGCCGCCACAGCGCCATGCGCCTGGCCTCTTCGGACTGCTCGGCGAGGTACTCCGCGATGCTGGACTCCTCTACGCGCCAGCGGGGCGGTGATCCGAGCTGCGCGCCGCGCAGGCGACCGTGATGCACGAGCTCGATCACCTCATCGACCTCGATGCTCAGCAGCTCGGCGACCTGCGCGGGCGCGAGGAAGCGAGGAGCGATGTCGGATGCTTCGGGCATGGCTTCATTCTCTCCCGGCCCGGGGCCGCCGGCGCCTGCGAATCCCCCCTGTGGATAACTTTTCGGACGCAAGACCGGAATCTGTGACGATGACTGCATGATGCGTCCGCTCGCCCGCCGTCCGTTCTTCGGCGACCTCAGGTTCATCATCGGGCTCGTGCTCGTCGTGGTCTCGGTCGTCGGCGTCTGGCTGCTCGTCGCCTCGTCACGGCAGACCGTTCCCGTGCTGCAGGCCACGCGCACGGTCCTGCCGGGCGAGACGATCACGTCCGCCGACCTGCAGGTGATCGAGGTGGGCCTGGGAGCCCTCACCGACGCCTACCTCGGCCCGCAGGACCTCGATCCAGGCGCAGTGGCCACTCGGACTCTGCCGAAGGGCGAGCTGGTGCCCGCCTCGGCGATCGGCGACGAGGCCGAGGTGCGCACGACCACCGTCGTGGTCAGCAGCACGACGATCCCGGCCGGGCTCGCTCCGGGCGCCGTCGTGGAGCTCTGGCATGCTCCGCCGGTCGAGGACGGCCGCTCCTTCGACAAGCCGCGGGTCCTCGTCGGGGATGCGATCATCGCTCACGTGGCGGAGGCCGACGGGATGCTCAGTCAGAGCCGCACCGACGTCGAGCTCGTGATCGATCGAGCCGATGTCGCCGATGTCCTCGCGGCCATCACCGGCGGTTCAGCGATCTCGATCGTCCCCGGCGGAGCGGGATCATGACCCGCGTGCTGATCGTGGCTCCTGCGGGCGAGGCCGCCATCATGGCATCGGATCTCGAGCTGGAAGGCGTGGAGGTGCGGTGCCTGACGGCGGATGCCCTGCGCGCGGAGACGCTCGACGGCATCGATGCGGTGCTGCTCGCGCCGACCCGCTCTCTCCTCTCGCCCGATCTCGTCACGGCATGCGACCGGGCCGGCGCCCGCCTGCTGCCGATCGGTCCGGCGGATTCCCGGCTCGTCGCGCGCTTCGGGCTGCCCGCGCCGCTTCCCTACGACACACCGGCGCCACGGATCCTCGCGGCACTGACCGCGTCCACGACCGCGCAGACCCCTCCGGCGCAGCCGGCGCGGGTCGTCGCGGTGTGGGGACCGCACGGCGCGCCCGGTCGTTCGATGATCGCCGTCCAGCTCGCGGTGGAGTTCTCCCGTGCTGCGAGGCGCACGGCTCTCGTGGATGCGGACAGCGTCGCCCCCTCGCTGGCGATCCAGCTCGGGCTGGGCGACGATGCACCGGGGCTGGCAGCCGCGTGTCGACGGGCCGAGCTGGGCACCCTCGACGTCGCCGAGCTGTCGCGCCTGTCGATGCCGGTGGAGACCTCCGGCGGAACACTGGAGGTGCTGGGCGGTCTGAACCGGCCGAGTCGTTGGCCTGAGCTCGGGGCCTCACGCGTGCGCGCGACGCTCGCCGCATGCCGCTCGTGGCTCGACGAGACGGTGGTGGACGTGTCGGCCGCCTTCGACGAAGACGATGACGCCCTCGATCCGGGGGCGCCGTCACGCAACGCGGCGACGACGGCCGCGCTGCTCGAGGCCGATGCGGTCATCGCCGTGCTCTCGGCGGATCCCGTCGGCGTCGGCCGCTTCCTGCGAGGACACGCCGAACTTCAGCACCTGCTCGGCGGGACCCCGATCACGGTGGTCGCCAACCGCGTCAGGCCGGGTCCGCTCGGCATCGACGCGCGCGGGCAGATCCGGCGCACGCTCGAGAGGTTCGCCGGGATCGAGGATGTCGCGTTCGTGCCCGACGATCAGCGCTCGGCGGATGCCGCGGCGCTGCACGCCCGGGCGGTCGCCGATGTCGCGCCGCGCTCTGCACTGGTCGCCGCGGTCCGCCGCATCGCGGCGGGCCTCGATGCCCGCACCGAGGTCACTGCCGGTAGCTCGCGAGGAAGTTCCCGAGCCGCTCGACGGCCTCGCTGAGCACGCGCGCCTCGGGCAGGGTGACCACGCGCAGGTGGTCGGGGCGGGGCCAGTTGAAGCCTGTGCCCTGCACCAGCAGGATCTTCTCGGACACGAGCAGATCGTAGACGAGCTTCTCGTCGTCGCGGATCTCGTGGACCTCGGGGTCGAGCCGTGGGAAGGCGTACAGGGCTCCCGCGGGCTTCACGCAGCTGACACCGGGGATCGCCTCGAGTCCTTCCCAGGCGATGTCGCGCTGCTCGTGCAGCCGACCGGAGGGCGCGATGAGGGCGTCGATCGACTGCACGCCGCCCAGCGCCGCCTGCACGGCGTGCTGTGCGGGCACGTTCGGGCACAGGCGTGTGGATGCCAGCAGTGTGATCCCCTCGAGGAATCCTCTGGCATGGGCTTTGGGACCGGTGATCACCAGCCAGCCGGAGCGATAGCCCGCCACCCGATACGTCTTCGAAAGGCCGTTGAAGGTCAGGCACAGCAGGTCGGGCGCGAGCGTCGCCGTCGGGATGTGCTTCGCGTCGTCGAAGAGGATGCGGTCATAGATCTCGTCGGAGAGCAGCAGCAGCTGGTTCTCGCGCGCGATCTGCACGAGTCCTTCCAGCACCTCGCGGGAGTACACCGCGCCGGTGGGGTTGTTCGGATTGATGATGACGATCGCCTTCGTCTGGGGCGTCACCTTCGAGCGGATGTCGTCGAGGTCGGGCTGCCAGCCGTTCTCCTCGTCGCACAGGTAGTGCACCGGTGTGCCCCCGGCGAGGGAGGTCATGGCCGTCCACAGCGGATAGTCGGGAGCCGGGATCAGCACCTCGTCGCCCTGGTCGAGCAGCGCCTGCATCACCATCGTGATGAGCTCGGAGACGCCGTTGCCCAGGTAGACGTCGTCCGGATCGAAGCGGGGGAATTCCGCGATCTCCTCGTAACGGCTCACGACGGCGCGACGGGCGGAGATCACGCCCTTGCTGTCGCTGTATCCGTGTGCGGTGGGCAGGGCGGCCAGCATGTCGCGGACGATCTGGTGCGGCGCCTCGAATCCGAACGTCGCCGGGTTGCCGGTGTTCAGCTTGAGGATCTGGTGACCCTCCGCCTCAAGACGCGCCGCCTCGACCAGCGCCTTGCCGCGGATCTCGTAGAGGACGTTCTTGAGCTTGGACGACTGGTCCAGGGTTCGGCGGGTCATCCGCCAAGAATAGCGGTCTCGCGGGAGCGCCCCGTCCACCGGGAAGGGCCGGTCCGCGCGGGTCCGGCCCTGTTCCCCGCGCTCTACTTCCTGCGGTTCTGAGCGCGACGCTGCTCACGGTTTCCGGCCGGCGCCTCCTCGGCATCCGTCTTCTGTCCGAACGCACCGCGGGCGGGCTCCTCCGACTGCTGCCCGGCCTTGCGCATGCGCGCGGTCGCCGCCTGCTGCACCTGACCGCGCTCGTTGCGCACCTCGACGTCGCCCGAGTCGTTCGGGGCGGAGTACTCGAGCTTCTGCTCGGGCTGCTGGTCCACCAGGCCCTTCGCCTCGACCTCGGTCTGATCGGCCCCCGCACGACGCACCTCGACCTCGAGGTTGTAGAGGTAGCCCACCGACTCCTCCTTGATCTGCCCCATCATCGACTGGAACATGGCGTAGCCCTCGCGCTGATACTCGATCAGCGGATCGCGCTGGGCCATCGCCCGCAGTCCGATGCCGTCCTTGAGGTAGTCCATCTCGTACAGGTGGTCGCGCCAGCGACGATCGAGCACCTGCAGCACCACGCGTCGCTCCAGCTCGCGCGTCGCGGCCTCGCCGAGCGACTCCTCGCGCTTCTCGTACGCGATGAGGGCATCCGAGAGCAGCTCGCGCTTCAGGCCTTCGGAGCTGATGCCGCCCTTGCGGCCCGCCGCCTCGGCAACGACCTCGTCGATGGAGACGTTCATCGGGTACAGGGTCTTCAGCTCGGTCCAGAGCGCGTCGAAGTCCCAGCTCTCCGTGTGCCCCTCGGCCGTGTGGTCGTCGACCACGCCGCCGATGGCGTCCTCGATGAAGTGACGGACGCGCCCGGCGATGTCATCGCCCTGCAGGATGTGCCGGCGATCGGCGTAGATCGCCTCGCGCTGCCGGTTGAGCACGTCGTCGTACTTGAGGACGTTCTTGCGCATCTCGGCATTGCGCGCCTCGACCTGCGACTGGGCGCTGCGGATGGCACGGCTGACGAGTCCCGACTCGATCGGCACGTCGTCCGGGAAGTTCGTGCGCGCGAGGATCGCCTCGGCGGCGCCGGACTGGAACAGGCGCATGAGGTCGTCGGTGAGGCTCAGGTAGAACCGGCTCTCGCCCGGGTCGCCCTGACGGCCCGACCGCCCGCGCAGCTGGTTGTCGATGCGGCGGGACTCGTGGCGCTCGGTGCCCAGCACGTACAGACCGCCCGCCTCGGCGACCTTCTCGCCCTCCTCGGCGACCTGCTTCTTCATCGCCTCGTAGGCCTCGTCCCAGGCCGCCTCGTACTCCTCCGGCGTCTCCTCGGGATCGAGTCCCTTCGACTTGAGCTCCTGCACGGCGAGGAACTCGGCGTTGCCGCCGAGCATGATGTCGGTGCCGCGACCGGCCATGTTGGTGGCGACCGTGACCGCCCCCAGCTTGCCCGCGAGCGCGACGATCTCGGCCTCTCGCGCGTGGTTCTTGGCGTTGAGCACCTCGTGCTTGACGCCCTTCTTGGCCAGCAGTCGCGAGAGGTACTCGCTCTTCTCGACGCTGACCGTTCCGACCAGAACGGGCTGCCCGGTGGTGTGGCGCTCCGCGATGTCCTCGACGACCTGGGCGAACTTGGCCTGCTCGTTCTTGTAGACGAGGTCGGGCTGGTCCTTGCGGATCATCGGCCTGTTCGTCGGGATGGGAACGACGCCGAGGCTGTAGGTCGACATGAACTCGGCCGCCTCGGTCTCGGCGGTTCCGGTCATGCCCGCCAGCTTGCCGTAGAGGCGGAAGTAGTTCTGCAGGGTCACGGTGGCCAGGGTCTGGTTCTCGGCCTTGACCGGAACGGCCTCCTTGGCCTCGATGGCCTGGTGGATGCCCTCGTTGTACCGGCGACCGACCAGAATGCGGCCGGTGTGCTCGTCGACGATCATGACCTCGTCGTTCATCACGACGTAGTCGGTGTCCTTCTTGAACAGGGCGATCGCCTTGATGGAGTTGTTCAGGAAGGAGATCAGCGGCGTGTTGGCCGACTCGTAGAGGTTGTCGATGCCGAGGTAGTCCTCGACCTTCTCGATGCCGGGCTCGAGCACACCCACCGTGCGCTTCTTCTCGTCGACCTCGTAGTCGACCCCCACCTCGAGGGTGCGGGCGATCTTGGCGAACTCGGTGAACCAGCGATTCGCCTCGCCCGACGACGGTCCGGAGATGATCAGCGGCGTGCGCGCCTCGTCGATGAGGATCGAGTCGACCTCGTCGACGATGGCGTAGAAGTGCTCGCGCTGCACGAGATCCTCCTTGCGCCACGCCATGTTGTCCCGCAGATAGTCGAAGCCGAACTCGTTGTTCGTGCCGTAGGTGATGTCCGCTGCGTACTGCTGACGGCGCACCTCGGGCGTCTGCCCCGAGACGATCGTGCCGGTGGTCATGCCCAGCGCGCGGTGCACACGACCCATGAGCTCGGACTGGTACGAGGCAAGGAAGTCGTTGACCGTGATGATGTGCACGCCCTTGCCGGCGATGGCGTTGAGGTACGACGGGAACGCGGCCACGAGAGTCTTGCCCTCACCGGTCTTCATCTCGGCGATGTTGCCGTTGTGCAGCGCGGCGCCACCCATGATCTGCACGTCGTACGCACGCATGCCAAGGGTGCGGCGCGCCGCCTCGCGAACGGCGGCGAAGGCCTCGGGCATCAGCTGGTCGAGCGTCTCGCCCTTCTCGTAGCGGGCCCGCAGCTCGGCGGTCTCACCGCGCAGCTCCTCGTCGGTGAGCTTCTCGAAGTCGTCCTCCAGCGCGTTCACGGCCTTCACGACCTGCTTCAGCCTGCGGAGGATGCGCCCTTCACCGGCACGCAGCAGCTTCTCGAGAGGATTCGCCACGGATGTCTCCCTTGGGTTCTCGGGCGCCCGGCGAGGGTCACCGCCGGGCATACCGTGCCATGTTACCGGTCTGTGACTTGCGGATGCTGTGTACCCGCGACGCGCGGCTGACGCTGAGGGCGAACGAACACGCCGGGAGTCGGAGTCCTTACGGCTTTTTCCGAGCATGCATATACTCGGAAACGCATTACCGGGAATCGAACGGAGACCACATGTCCGTCCGCCAGAGTCTGCTCGCCATCCTCGACCAGGGCCCCTGTTACGGGTACCAGCTGCGCGCCGAGTTCGATCGCCGCACCGGATCGACGTGGCCGTTGAACGTCGGCCAGATCTACAACACTCTTGAGCGCCTCGAGCGCGACGGCCTGGTGCAGAAGGGCGACATCGACGAGCAGGGTCACGTCTACTGGCGGATCACCGCAGCAGGATCCGTCGAGGCCGCGGAGTGGCTGCGCTCTCCGGTGCCCCGCCAGCCCGGCACGCGCGACGAACTCGCCATCAAGCTGGCACTGGCTGCGACCCTGCCCGGCGCCGACGTCACCGGGGTGATCCGAGCTCAGCGGAGAGCATCGCTGGCTCACCTGCGATCGCTGCAGGGCGCCGCCGACCCCGAGCCGGCGGGTGCCGAGGAACTCGCCAAGTCGCTGGTCATCGACGCGATGATCTTCTCCGCCGAGGCCGAGCTGCGCTGGCTGGATCATGCGCAGCAGCTCCTGGCCCGGCATCCCGGACCCGAGCTGCACCTGGAACTGTCGGCCGAGCGCCCCAAGCGCGGGCGCCCCGCCAAAGCGTCTGTATGAGTGCCCGAGCGGAGAACCGCCTGACCCGCCCCCGACTTCGCCCAGACTCCGTGCTACCCACACCCCCAGGTGCGGCCGGCTGTACCCGGTGGGCGGTATCCCGGGGTCTCAGCGGGAGCGGGTGTTCGCCGAAGGCGCATCGGATGCACAGCACGCGCATCACCGGACGAACGTAGGATCGATACATGGCCGGATTCTGGGGCAGACGCAAACGTGAAGAGGAAGCACTCACCGCGCAGGACGCGGATCTCGCGCGCCGCGCCGAGCAGGCGCTGGTCGCCGCCGACGAGCGCATCCGCACCACCTCGGATGAGCTCGTGTTCGCGCAGGCGGAGCTCGGCGACTCCCTGACCTCCGACCTGAAGGCCGCCCTCGACGCCGTGCGCACGCACCTGCGCGAGGCCTTCCAGCTGCACCAGCTGAACCACGACGAGATCCCCGACACGGTCGAGGAGCTGCGCACGCGCAACGCCCGCATCGTGCAGCTGTGCGACTGGGCCGAGAATCTGCTCGACGAGAAGACCGGCGTCCTCGCCGAGACGATCGCGAAGGTGCGTCGCGCGCCCGAGATCGTCGCGCAGGTCAGGAAGGACGCACAGGCGCTGGAGGCACGCATCCCGCAGGCGCGCGAGACCATCGCCCGCCTGTCGTCGCGCTACGCCGAGACCGCCATGCGCCGCATCGCCTCCTCCGGAGACGAGGCCGCACAGCTGATCGCGTTCGCGACCCATGGCGCCGACGTGTCGGAGCGCCGCCGAGAGGCCAAGCAGAACGAAGAGGCGAACCTGGCTCTCGAGACCGCCACCGAGGCCGTCAGACGCGCCGGAGCCATGCTCGATGCGGTCGAGGACTTCGAGATCCAGGCTCTGCGCGCCGAGTCGACGCTCGCGGACGTGGTCGCCGACTCCCGGGGCGACATCGTCGCGGCTCGCACCGCCCCGCAGACCCCGGAGGTCCGGGCTGCCACCTCCGCCCTGGAGAGCGCCCTGGCCGCTCTCGCCCCCACGGGTACCCTCAACGATCCGTTCGCAGAGCTGACCGAGCTGCGATCGGCGAACTCCGCCCTCGACGAGGTCATCGCCAAGGCGCAGTACCGGGCCCAGAATCCGCTCCCCTCCCTCGCCCAGGTCCAGCACGCCCTCGACGACGCGGATCGTCAGCTCGGCGTCGCGCGCGGGCTCATCGCCGGCCACCGCGGCTGGATCGGAGCGGATGCCCGCACCCGGCTCGCCGAGGCCGAGCGCCTTCGCGTCGACGTACCGGCGATGCTCCCGGCAGAGGACACCCGCGAGCAGGCGCTCTCGGCCTCTCGGCGCATCGCCCAGCTCGCATCCGAAGCCCTGCAGCTCGCGCAGCGCGACATCGACTCGGCCCGCCCGCAGACTCAGGGCTGGGGCGGCGACGGCTGGGGCGGCGGCGGACGCCGGGGCGGCATGGGGGGCGGCGACATCGTCGGCGGTGTTCTCGGCGGCCTCGTCATCGGCAGCATCCTGGACGGCATCTTCGACTGACCGACACGCGCAGGTGCGCACAATGATGCGCACGGCGTGTCCCAGAACAGGCGCGTCCTGCCGCCATCACGTCGCCGTTCCTGAGCCGCGCTCAGGGCCGTGTCCCAGAAGCCGCGGGTCCGACCGACGAACACCCGCCGGTTGTGGGACATCCGGGCTCCGACGTCACAGAGGCGCCCGGTCGAACGGAAGAGGCGCCCTCCCGGATCGGGAGGGCGCCTCTCGCACGTCGGGGCTTCAGGACGCGAGCGCCTCCGCCGGCGGCGCGGCCGTGGTGAGAGAGATGACGCCGTAATCCCAGCCCTTGCGGCGGTACACGACGCTGGGGTGATCGGTACGCGCGTCGACGAAGAGGAAGAAGTCGTGGCCCACCAGCTCCATGCGATCGACGGCCTCTTCGACGGTCATCCACTCCGCATCGAAGTTCTTGGTGCGGATGACGACGGGCGAGTAGGCCTCGTCGTCGTCCTCCACGACGGGGATCGCACCGGTGGCGACGGCATGCAGCACGTCTGCCGACGCCGGCTGCACGTCGATTCCCTCGAGCGCCCCGCTGCCCTTCTCGAAGTGCGCGCCACGCGGGTGGTGGCGACCGTCGATGCGCTTCTCCTTCGCGCGGCGGAGCTGCTCGGCGAGCTTGTCGAGCGCAAGGTCCAGCGCCGTGAACTTGTCGGTATCGACCGCCTCTGCGCGAACGACCGGACCCTTGCCGAGGAGCGTGAGCTCCACCGTCTCATCGGGCACGCGACCATTGCGATAGGCACGATGGGTGACCTTGATCTCAAGGCGCTGCGCCTTCGGCGCGAGCGTCTGGATGCGTGCGGTCTTCTCCTCGACTACGGTGCGGAACCGATCGGAGATGCTCACTCCGACGCCGACGATGCTCGTTTCCATCACTGTCTCCTTGTCCCGGTCCTCCCGGCCAAGGGCGGACCGTGGTCGCCTTGTGAACCCCTACCGTAGTCGCCGATCACCCGCATGTCACTATCCGTTCACCGGAAGTTCGGCCGTGTCGCGACGGCCGGGCGTGGCGGCCAGCGCGATCGCGCACACCGGGCGGAAGCCGGCGCAGCGCAGCGCTCGGGCGGCCTCGTCGAGCGTGGCACCCGTCGTGACGACGTCATCCACGATCACGACATCTCCCCCGTCGCCGCGCGCCCTGCCGACCCGCATGCTCCCCGCCGCATTGCGCGCTCGCGACGCACGGTCGAGTCCTCGCTGGTCTGCCGTGCGACGCGCCGGGCTCAGCATCCGCTCGGCGCGGAAGCCCGCCCGCCGGATGAGCAGCTCGGGCACCCGGTATCCGCGGCGGCGGAAGGGCGCGCGTCCGGTGGGCACGGGGACGAGCAGGGCGTCCCTCGGCGCGTTCGCGATGAGGGCCCCGGCGAGCGCGGCGCCCAGCGGGCGGGCGAGCATCGTCATCCCCTCCTCCTTCACGCGCCGGATGCAACGGGCCACGACACCTTCGTAGGTCAGCGCCGCGTGCACCCGCAGCCCTCCGGGTGTGCGGACGGTGACCGGATCAGGCCGGAGCGCTTCCCGGCACGCACCGCACAGCAGCGTTCCGGGCTCGTCGCAGCCCGGACAGCAGGATGCGATGAGGAACGCCAGTGCGTCCCGCAGCTGCTCGATCATCCATCGTTCCTCGACCACGAGTCGATGCTGACGCAACGCCGGCGCGCGCTGATGTCACGATCACGGCATCGGTGGACAACCGGGTCCTGTGCTCTCGTGTGCAGGACGAATCAGTATCCGGCGCGGGTGCCGAGCACGAGGACGTCCTGCACCGCGATCTGCCAGGAGGAACCGCGCTGCGCGTAGACCGTCCCGTCGGCGGTGAGCACTCGCAGACCCGTCGGCGTCCGCGCCCCGGCGATCGCGACCGAGCCGTCCGGAGCCGGTGAGGACGATGACGGCCCGCCGACGGCGTATGTGGTCAGCGTCGGCTCGGGCGTTCCCGACAGCACGGCGAGTGCGTCGGAACCGATCCAGGCCAGCCCCTGCACGGGACCGTTGACGTGGCCGACCTCCAGCGGGATCTCTCCCAGCTCGGTCGGCTTGGAGTCCTCTCCCCGCAGCACGGCGAACACGACCACGCGACGCTGCCCGCCGGTCGTGACCACCGCCGCGACGCGGGCGCCGTCCGCCGACACCCGGAGGTGACTGATCGAGTCGGCGCTCGGCCACGCCCGGGCGATGTCGTGCTGCTCGACCTGAGCGCTCACCGCCTTGAGCCGGTCGGGATGATCGCTCGGCACGGTCCAGGTGAAGCCGAACGGGTCGAGTGAGGGCTCGATCAGGCCGGACCTCTCGTCGAGTCCGACCGAGTCGCCGGCGGTGACGGCGAACACGCGTCCGTCGCGCAGCTGCATGGCCGCCAGGGTCGCCGTCGCGGAGATGTCGAGGGAGCGGATGGGGTCGGCGATCCGGTCGAACTGGTCGGTCAGCCCGTCCACGGGCGTGAGCGCACTGCCCGAGGTCGTGGTGCCGAACATCTCGCCGTTGAGCACCAGCACGCCGGGATCCACGATGGTGTCGTCGACCGGAACCGTGTCCGCGTCCAGCAGCGCGCCGTCCACCGTGAAGCGCACCTCGCTCACTCCCGCCTCGACCAGGCTCGCCTCGAGCTGGGTGCGCATCCGCGCGAGGACGGTGGGCGACGCGGTCAACGCGGCGCGCGACAGCGAGACCGAGGCGACCGACGCCTCCACGACCACGGCGTCGCCGGCGAGCGAGACGTCCTCGGTGAACGCCGAGCGCACGGCCGGCGCCAGCCAGCCGCTGGGCTGCCCCGAGATGAGTGCCCGGCTGATCGAGGTGGCCATGGCCGCGCGGCGCGGGAACCAGCGCACGTCCGGGACCAGGTGACTCCAGCTCGTGTCGAAGTACTTCAGCGCGTACTTCTGGTAGACCTGACCGAACGTGTCGGTGTCGAGCACGATGCCATCCGGTGCGTCCGCGATGCGCCACTCGCCGCCCTCGGTGCGCGTCAGGCGGTAGGTGGACTTGCCCGGAGCGGGCAGCGCGCTGTAGGCGCCGTCGGCATCCACGCTCGCGATCTGGTCGAGCTCCACCCGCACCTCGGCGCTCGTCGCCTCCTCGTCGTCGGCCTGGACTGTCGAGGCGATCCGACGAGACTCGACCGACGTGTCGATCGCCACGCCCATATCGGGCTTCCAGGTGCTCTTGAAGTCCTCGGTGAGGTACTCCTGGGCGATCTCCCAGTCGCCGACGGGCGTCATCGACGCTTCGAGGAAGCCGGCCACGATCTCCTCGGGGCCGTCGCCGGCGCGCGGCTTCTCGGCGGTCAGCGTGAACGGCGGCGCCTCGGCGTCGTCGCCGATCGCGAGTCCGGGCTGCGGCGCTCCCGTCGTCGGCAGCCCGGCGCAGCCTGCGAGCAGCAGGGCGGCCGCGGCGACCGCGGCGAGGCGGATGCCGGAATGCGCTCTCATGCGCTCCCCCGTTCCGTGTCGGGTCGGCGGAGCACGATCGGCTGCGTGACGCTGCCGAGGTCCGCCAGCATCTCCTGCGGCTCCACCGGCACAGGACCCTGCCCCTGCGGGTCCGCGCCGGGGCGCGGGAGGGTGAGCACGAAGTTCGTGCCGATGCCCAGCTCCGACCACACCTCGAGGGTCCCCCCGTGCAGCCGCGCGTCGCCCAGCGCGATGGACAGCCCCAACCCCGTGCCGCCGATGGTGCGTCGGCGCGAAGGATCGGCGCGCCAGAACCTGTCGAAGACATGCTCGGCGTCCTCGGGCCGCATCCCCAGGCCGAAGTCGCGCACGCCGACGGCGACGGCGTGCTGATTGCTGTCGACCGTGACGACGATGGGCTGACCCTCGCCGTGCTCGATGGCGTTGCCGATCAGGTTGCGCAGCACCCGGCGCACGCGCCGCGGATCCATGTCGACGGGCGAGTACCCTCCGGGTGCCACCAGGCGCAGCTCCGTGCCGTGCGTGACCGCGAGCGGCCGCAGCTGCTCGACCATGTCCTCCGCCAGCTGTGCGAGGCTGGTAGCCTCGACCTCCAGCTGCACCGAGCCCGCGTCGTAGCGGCTGATCTCCAGCAGGTCGGCCAGCAGCGTCTCGAAGCGCTGCACCTGCGTGTGCAGCAGTTCGGCTGTGCGCGCCGTCGTCGGATCGAACTCGTCCTTCTGGTCGTTGATCATCTCCGCGGCCAGCCGGATGGTCGTCAGCGGGGTGCGCAGTTCGTGCGAGACGTCGGAGACGAAGCGCTGCTGCACCAGGGAGAGCTCGGCGAGCTCCTTGATCTGCCCCTCGATGCTGTCGGCCATCGCGTTGAACGAGCGGCCGAGGCTGGCCAGCTCGTCCTCGCCCCGCACCGGAAGCCGCACGCCGAGATCTCCCGATGCGAGTCGTGCACTGGTGTCGGCGGCTTCGATGATCGGCGCCGACACCGATCTGAGGACCAGCCACGAGATGACCGCGATCAGTGCCACGAGCGACAGCCCGGCCAGCCACAGGGTGCGCTGCACGAACAGCAGGGTCTCGTCCGCATCCGAGAGGTCGTAGGCGATGTACACCTCATACGTGCCCACGCCCGGAATCCTCAGCAGCTGCCCGACCACGATCCCCGCCGACACGGTGCCGTCGTCGTGCGGCAGGGCGATCGACTGCCAGGCCTGCCGGCCCGGCACGCTCACGACCCGCGTGCGCAGTTCGCCGCTCAACTGCGCCGACGAAAGGTTCAGGCTGAACGTGGGCGGCGTGTAGCCGTCGGTCTCGCTCTCGGCGAGGAAGCCGCCGATGCGGTCGGATGACGCGGCGCGCCCGAGAACATTGCGCGCCTCGCGCCACAGTCCCGACAGCCGCGCGCGGTCGTCGGCGCTGGCCTGTCCCGCGTCGAGCACACGCTGCGCCTGCGCCACCGCCAGGCTGGCGTTGTGCTGCGCCTCGTCCTTGCGCGCCTCGAACAGGTCGTTGCGGATGACCAGCCCCATGATGACGCAGGTGACGAAGATCGCGAACGAGGTGAGCACCAGCGTGATCGCGGTCGCCCGGAAGCGCATCGAGCGCCGCCAGGCGGAGGCCACCGTCTGCGGCCAGGTGCGCGGCGAGCGCCAGGACGGAGTCACCACGCGCGTCGCGGTCGTCGCGATCACGGGGTCTCCTAGCCGACGCTCCCGGCACGGTACCCGACGCCGCGCACGGTCATCACGATCCGGGGGTTGTCCGGATCGAGTTCGACCTTCGCGCGCAGCCGCTGCACGTGCACATTGACGAGCCTGGTGTCGGCCTTGTAGTGATAGCCCCAGACCTGCTCGAGCAGCATCTCGCGGGAGAACACCTGCTGGGGCTTGGAGGACAGCGCCACCAGCAGCTGGAACTCGAGAGGGGTCAGAGCGATCGGGGTCGTCCCACGGCGGACCTCGTGCGCGTCGACGTCGATCGTGAGGTCGCCCACGCGCAGCACCTCGGCGGTCGCCTGCGGAGCGGGTCGCAGCCGCGTGCGGATGCGCGCGACGAGCTCCTTCGGATTAAACGGCTTGACCATGTAGTCATCCGCCCCCACCTCGAGTCCGCGCACGACGTCCGCCGTGTCGCTGCGCGCGGTGAGCATGATGATCGGCACACCGGACTCCGAGCGGATGCGCGAGCAGATCTCGATGCCGTCCATGCCGGGGAGCATCAGGTCGAGCAGAACCAGATCGGGGCGCGCGGTGCGCCATTCCTCCACGGCCTGCGCACCGTCGGCGCAGTACTGCACGTCGAACCCCTCGGTGCGCAGCACGATGCCGATCATCTCGGCGAGCGCCGTGTCGTCGTCGACCACCAGGATTCGAGAGGTCATCTGCACCCAGCCTCATCTTTCTTCCGGAAGCGGGCGGCGAAAGTCCCAGCGCGCCCGCGACTCGGATCAGCCTACTTGAGAATCCCGTCCCGGCCGAGAGGCTGTCGCGCGCCCGTCGACACCACCCGATGTGCCACGATGGGAGGGCACATGGGAGGGGGTGCCGAATGAGCGGACAGACCTGGACGCCGGCTCCGAAGAGGGGGGCGATCCCGCTGCATCCGATGCCGTTCGGGACGATCCTCGGTCGTGCCTTCGCGGCGCTGCGCCACAACCCGAAGGTGCTGTTCGGTTTCGCCGTGGTCGTGCAGTTCGCCGTCGGGCTCGTCACTGCGGGCGTACTGCTGCTGGTGGGCTGGTTCATCGCGGCCCGGATCGCCTCGGTGCCCGTCTCGTCGCCGGACTACGGCGTCATCGTCGCGGGCTCCATCGCGCTCGGCGGCGCCGCCGCCATCCTCATGGCCCTTGCGACCGTCGCATTCACCGCCGTCGTGCAGGGGCTGGTCGCCGCGGACGTGTCCTACGCCGCGCTGTCGCGCAAGGCGTCGCTGCGGATGCTGTGGGGCCGTGTCCGCCCCGCCTTCTGGCGCCTGTTCGCATACTCTCTGCTGCAGTCCCTCGCCGTTCTGATCTGGGTGGCGATCATCTTCTCGATCGTGTTCAGCATCCTCTCCGCCGGCGGGTTCCGCAGCGCCGAGGCGATCGCGATCGCGGTCGGCGTCGGTCTGCTGGCCGTGCTCGGCAGCATCCCGCTGTTCATCTGGCTGACCGTCAAGCTCCTCGTCGTGCCGTCGGTGCTCGTACTGGAGGGCGCGACGCTGCGCACCGCGCTGGTGCGTTCGTGGCGCCTGATCCGCGGACGGTTCTGGCCGGCGTTCGGCATCACCGCCCTCATCGGCCTGATCATGGGCCTGGCCGTGCAGGTGGTCGCCTTCCCGGCATCCATCCTCTCCACCGTGCTCACCGGCCTGCTCGCGCCCACCGGTGCGAGCGAGCCGACCGAGTACGTCGGCGTGATCGCCGTGAACGTGCTGCCGCAGGTTCTCGTGCTCGCCGTCCAGGCGATCTCGATCGTCGTGCAGGGCACCGGTGCCACACTCATCTATCTCGACAGCCGGATGCGCTACGAGGCGCTGGACCAGGCGCTGATCCGCCACGTCGATCTCAGCGCGCAGGGCACGCCGGACGACCAGCTGGGCGATCCCTACGTCGTGGATCCCGCCCGTGCGGTCTCCAGCGCGCCGCCGCCGGCGCAGACCGCGTACGGCTCGCCGACCGGCTTTCCCGCCTACCCCGCACAGCAGCCGTACCCCGGCCAGCAGCCGTATCCCGCCCAGCCGTACCCGGCCCCGCAGCAGCCGTACGCCGGCCACCCGTACCCGGCCCAGCAGCCGTATCCCGCCCAGCCGTACCCGGCCCCGCAGTCATACCCGGCCCAGCCGTACCCCGGTCAGGCGCCGTCTGCGCCACCGGCACCGGCCCCGCCTGCGACCGAGCGCTCCGCGCCGCGCGTCATCCCGCCGACCTCCACGAGCCCGTGGGCTCCTCCCGGCGGAGACGCATGATCATCCTTCCCCGCGCCGACGTGCTCATCCCGGACGGGGACGAGGCGCAGCGGTGGGCCGAGGACGAGCTCGCCAAGCAGGAGTATCAGGCCGCGAAGCCCACCTGGTTCGATGAATGGGCGGCGGGCGTCGTGAAGTGGTTCTTCGAACTGTTCAGCACCGACGGCGCCGGCGGCGTCGCCCCGATCGCCGTCACCCTCATCGTCATCGTCGTCATCGCTGCGCTGGTGGTCGCCCTGCTCGTGTGGGGACGGCCCCGGGCCTCGCGCGCCGCCCGCCGCGGTCCCGAACTGCTCGGTGAGCGCGACGACCGCACCGCTGCCCAGCTGCGCGCCGAAGCGGAGCGCCGGGCGCGCGAGCAGGACTGGGACGCGGCCGTCGTCCTGCGCTTCCGCGCCCTCGCACGAGCCCTCCTCGAACGCGACCTCATCGACCCGGCGCCCGGCGCCACCGCTCAGGGGATCGCGCGAGAGGCCAGCGCGCCGTTCCCCGCCCACCGCGATCGTCTGCACGACTGCGCGATCGCCTTCGACGCCGTCCGCTACCTGGGCACCCCGGCAGGCGAAGCGGAGTACCGCGCCCTCGCCGTGACCGACGACGAGCTCCGGGCGGCGACCCCCGTGCTGCGCGCGCCGGAGGCGGTTCCGGCATGACCACGGCCCCACCCTCCGTCTCCGCCCCTTCCGTCGTCGCCGCCGACCCCGTAGACGGCGCCGGGTCCGGCCCGGCGTCGACCGCCGCGCCGCACGCGCCGGGGCGCGGGCGGCGCCTGATCGGATGGATCTTCGTCGCCGCGCTCCTGGTCGGAATCGCCCTGCTGTCGATGCGCTTCGCCGTCACGGATCCCGATCTGACCGGCACGCTGAATCCGGACGGTCCCGGTCCCGCCGGCGCGAAGGCGCTCGCCGAGCTTGCGCGCGACCAGGGCTCGGACATCGACATCACGCGCAGTCGCCTCGACGCCGCCGGCGCGCTCGACCCCGAGACGACGCTGGTCATGACCGACCCGTACACGCTCAGCGATCAGGCCGTGCTCGACCTGATCGATCGCGCGGACCGGGTGGTCCTGCTCGGTGGCAGCGCGCGGATGCTGCGCCTGCTCGAGCTCGGCGAGGACGTGCCGGGCGAGGCGGGCCGGGTGCAGGCCGGGTGCGGGGTGCCCGAGTTCGCCGATGTCGGCGTGATCGAAGCCGAGCGGATGTTCCTGCCGGCTCCGGGCGTCGACGGGTGCTTCCGCGTCGAGTCGGGCGCGTCCGCGGTGCTGCGCACCACCGCGGACGCGCGCATGGTCACGCTCGTCGAGGGGACGCACCTGTTCAGCAACGACGCCCTCGCCGAGAACGGCAACGCCGCCCTCGGGCTCGCCCTGCTCGCCCAGACGGACCGGATCGTCTGGTACGTGCCGAACTTCCAGGACAGCGATCTGTCCGTCGACGAGGACTCCCTGGGCGATCTCACGCCGGAGTGGGTCACGCCCGCGATCCTGCTGCTGATGATCGCCGGCTTCGCGGCGATCTGGTGGCGCGGTCGCCGGTTCGGCCCACTCGTCGCGGAATCGCTGCCGGTCACGGTGCGCGCGTCCGAGACGATGCAGGGGCGCGCCCGGCTCACCGCGAGGGCCGCCGACGCCCCGCACGCCGGCGAGGCCATCCGCACCGGCACCGTCACGCGTCTGGCCGCGCGCCTCGCACTCGGTCCCCGCTCCACCGCCCAGGAGGTGGCGGATGCCGCATCCGATCGCTTGCGGATCCCGCGCACATCGCTGTACGACCTGCTCGCCGGCTCCGCACCGCAGAGCGACAACGAGCTGATCGACCTCGCCCGCAGACTCGCCGAACTCGAGACGGCCGTCGACGACGCCGTCCACATCGAAAGGAACCGCCCGTGAGCGACGAGCGCACTTCCCCCACTCCGCACGCAGACGCGCATCAGGCCCCGCCCGGCGATGACGTGCTGCGCCAGGCGATGCACCGCGTGCGCACAGAGGTCGACAAGGCCGTGATCGGCCAGGCCGGCACGGTCACCGGGCTTCTGGTGGCCCTGCTCGCCCGCGGCCACGTGCTGCTGGAGGGCGTGCCGGGCGTCGCGAAGACGCTCGTGGTGCGCAGCTTCGCGCGCGCCGTGGGTCTGGACACGAAGCGCGTGCAGTTCACGCCCGACCTCATGCCCGGCGATGTGACCGGATCTCTGGTGTACGACGCACGCACGGGAGAGTTCGAGTTCCGTGCAGGCCCGGTGTTCACGAACATCCTGCTCGCCGACGAGATCAACCGCACGCCTCCGAAGACCCAGGCGGCGCTGCTGGAGGCCATGGAGGAGCGGCAGGTGTCGGCCGACGGCGTGAGCCGGACCCTGCCCGACCCGTTCCTCGTCGCGGCCACGCAGAACCCGGTCGAGCACGAGGGCACCTACACCCTGCCGGAAGCGCAGCTGGACCGATTCCTGATGAAGCTCGTGGTCGGGATGCCCGAGCGCGACGCCGAGGTGTCGGTGCTGCGCCTGCACGCGGGGGGCTTCTCACCGCGACTGCTCACCGGGGTGCAGCCCGTGGTCACCGGCGATGAGATCCGTGCCGCGCAGGATGCGGCCGCCCGCGTGCAGGTGACCGATGACGTGCTGGGCTACGTCGTGGACCTCGCCCGCGCCACCCGCCAGTCTCCCTCGGTCGAGCTGGGCGCGAGCCCCCGCGCATCGACATCGCTGCTCGCCGCCGCCAAGGCGTGGGCGTGGCTGAACGCGTCCTCCGCCGTCACTCCCGACCACGTGCAGACGATGCTCATGCCGGTGTGGCGTCATCGCCTGCAGCTGCGCCCGGACGCGCAGATGGAGGGCGTCTCGGCGGATGCGGTGCTGCAGTCCGTCGTGCAGCAGACCCGGGTGCCGATCTGAGATGTACGTCACCGCGCTGCCGGCGCCTCTGATCGCCCTGGGTGTCGTCCCCGTCGTGCTGCTCAGCGCGATGGGACACCCGGTGTGGGCGGTGTTCGGCATCTGGCTGCTGCTGTGCGCCGCCCTCGTCGCGCTCGACGTGGCGCTCGCGGCCAGCCCGCGCCAGGTGGTCGTCACGCGCGCCGTGCCCGCGCGGGCGCGTCTCGGCGAACCCGTGTCCGCCGGCGTCGCCGTGCAGAACATCGGCGCGCGCACGCTGCGCGCCGTGCTGCGCGACGCCTGGCAGCCGACGGCCGGCGCTCCCCAGGCCCGGGTGCGACTGAGCATCCCCGCCTGCGAGCGCCGCCGCGCGCAGATCCCCCTCCTCCCCCGACGGCGCGGCGAGCTGTCCAGCGCGTTCGTGGTGATCCGCTCGCGCGGGCCCCTGGGACTCGCCGGGCGCCAGGCGCGGCACGACGTGCGCGGTGCGCTGCGGGTGCTCCCCGCGTTCACCTCGCGCAAGCATCTCCCCTCGCGGCTGGCGCGCCTGCGCGAGCTGGACGGCAACACCTCCATCCAGGTGCGCGGACAGGGCACGGAGTTCGACTCGTTGCGCGAGTACGTGCGCGGTGACGACATCCGCTCGATCGACTGGCGTGCCACCGCCCGCGCCGGCACGACGATGCTGCGCACCTGGCGCCCGGAACGGGACCGGCACGTCGTCATCCTCATCGACACGGGGCGCACCGCGGCCGCGCGCGTCGGCGACGGCACTCGCGTGGACGCCTCACTGGAGGCGGCCCTGCTGCTGGCGGCGCTGGCGTCGCGCGCCGGAGATCACGTGCACCTGCTGATGTACGACCGGGTCGCGAGGGCGCGGGTCACCGGCGTCGACGGAGCAGGCCTGCTGCCCGCTCTGACCGATGCCATGGCGCCGGTGCACGCCCGACTGGTCGACACCGACTGGGCCGGGGCCTTCGCATCCGTGCGCACGCTGACCACGCGCCCGTCGCTGGTGGTCGTGCTGACCGCGCAGGACGCCGCCGAATCGGCGCGAGGGTTCCTCGGGGCCTTCCCCGACGCCTCCCGCGCCACCACCCTGCTGGTCGGCTCGGTGACCGACGACGCGATCACCCGAACGGCGACGCGCCGCGACTCCCGCATCGACGTGTATCTCGCCGCGGCCGCGGAGCAGACCCTCCGCGACGCACAGGTGGTGGCGGATGCCATTCGGCGGGCGGGCGGCGAGGCCATCGCCACCGACCCGGAGTCGCTGCCGCCGCGGATCGCCGACCGCTATCTCGAGCTGAAGGCGGCCGGGCGCCTCTGACGCACAGAGACGGCGATGGCCCCCACCCGGAGGTGAGGGCCATCGCCGATCGCGGGATCAGACCAGGTCGAAGCGGTCGAGCTCCGTGACCTTGCCCCACGCTGCGACGAAGTCGCGGACGAACTTCTCCGCGGCGTCGTCCGAGGCGTAGACCTCGGCCAGCGCGCGCAGCTCCGAGTTCGAGCCGAACAGCAGGTCGACGCGCGTACCGCGGCCGACGACCTCGTCCGAGCCGTCCTTGCGGCCCTCGAAGGCGTGCGAACCCGGGTCGAGCGGCTTCCACGTGGTGCCGAGCTCGAGCAGGTTCACGAACACGTCGTTGCTGAGCACGCCGGGACGGTCGGTGAACACGCCGTACTGCGAGCCGTCCCAGTTGGCGCCGAGAGCGCGCAGGCCGCCGACCAGCACGGTCATCTCGGGGGCGGTGAGGGTGAGCAGGTTCGCCTTGTCGAGCAGCAGGTGCTCGGCGGGGATGGCGGCCGTCTCGCGCGACACGTAGTTGCGGAAGCCGTCGGCCCTGGGCTCGAGGAACGCGAACGACTCGACGTCGGTCTGCTCCTGGGTGGCGTCAGTGCGACCGGGGTGGAAGACCACCTCGGCCTGCACACCGGCGTCCGCCGCCGCCTTCTCGACCGCGGCGTTGCCCGCGAGCACGACGAGGTCGGCGAACGAGACGCGCACGTCGTCGGTGCGTGCGTCGTTGAACTCGGCCTGGATGCCCTCGAGCACGGCGGTGATGCTGGCGACACGGGCCGGGTTGTTCGCCTCCCAGTCCTTCTGCGGTGCGAGACGGATGCGGCCTCCGTTGACGCCGCCGCGCTTGTCGCTGCCGCGGAACGACGACGCCGCCGCCCAGGTGAAGGCCACCAGGTCGGAGACGCTCAGGCCGGAGGCGAGCACGCGCTGCTTGAGCGCCGCGGCATCCTCAGCGCCGATGAGGGCGTGATCGACGGCGGGCACGACGTCCTGCCAGATGAGCTCCTCGGCGGGAACCTCGGTGCCGACGTAGCGGCTGCGCGGCCCCATGTCGCGGTGGGTCAGCTTGAACCACGCGCGGGCGAACGCGTCGGCGAAAGCCTCGGGGTTCTCCTTGAAGTGCTTCGAGATCCGGCCGTACTCCGGGTCGACCCGCAGCGCGATGTCGCTGGTCAGCATGCGCGGCTCGCGACGGCCGTTCGAGTGCGCGAGCGGCACCATGTCCTCGCCGCCGCCGTTCACGGGGCGCCACTGGTTGGCGCCGGCAGGGCTCTGGAAGAGCTCCCACTCGTAGGCGTACAGGATGTGGAAGAACTCGTTGTCCCAGCGGGTGGGGTGGTAGGTCCAGGTGACCTCGAGACCGGAGGTGATCTGGTCGTCGCCCTTGCCGGTGCCGTTGTTGTTCTTCCAGCCCAGGCCCTGCATCTCGAGGCCGGCGGCCTCGGGGTTGTCCTCGAGGTTCGAGTCGGACGCCGCGCCGTGCGTCTTGCCGAAGGTGTGACCGCCGGCGATCAGCGCGACGGTCTCCTCGTCGTTCATCGCCATGCGGGCGAAGGTCTCGCGGATGTCGCGGGCCGAGGCGAGCGGGTCGGGGTTGCCGTTGGGGCCCTCGGGGTTCACGTAGATGAGACCCATCTGCACGGCGGCGAGGGGGCGCTCCAGCTCGCGGTCGCCCGAGTAACGCTCGTCGCCCAGCCAGGTGGTCTCCGGGCCCCAGTACACGTCGTCGTCCGGCTCCCAGGCGTCGATGCGGCCACCGGCGAAGCCGAAGGTCTTGAAGCCCATGTCCTCGAGCGCGGCGTTGCCGGCGAGGATCATGAGGTCGCCCCACGACAGCGCCTGACCGTACTTCTTCTTGATCGGCCAGAGCAGACGACGGGCCTTGTCGAGGCCCACGTTGTCGGGCCAGCTGTTCAGCGGCGCGAAGCGCTGCTGGCCAGTGCCTCCGCCGCCGCGACCATCGGTCACGCGGTAGGTGCCGGCGCTGTGCCAGGCCATGCGGACGATGAGCGGGCCGTAGTGGCCGAAGTCCGCCGGCCACCAGTCCTGCGAGGTGGTGAGCACCTCGACGATGTCCTTCTTGACCTGCGCGAGATCGAGAGCCTCGAAGGCGGCCTTGTAGTCGAAGTCGGCACCCAGCGGGTTGCGCTGCTCACCGTTCTTGGCCAGGATCTTGACGTTCAGCTGCTCGGGCCACCACACGCGGTTCGCCGAGCCCATCGTGGGGTGCGGCTGGGCGTGGATCACCGGGCACGAGCCGGCGTCGGCCGGCTCGATGGGCTCTTCGGTGACGGTCTTCGTCTGGTCGATGTCTGCTGCGTTGTCGCCGATGGCGGGTACGTCGTCGCGAACGTCGGTCATGGTGTCCTTCCGATGGGGTTGGGGTCTTCAGAGATGGGGGGCCGAGCACTCGCACACGAGGGGCACAGCCCCCAGTACGTCACCTCGGCGACGTCGATGCGATAGCCGTGCGCGTCGGTGGGGACGAGGCACGGCGCCTGCCCCGTGGCGCAGTCGACGTCGGTCACCGCGCCGCAGGAGGTGCACACGAGATGGTGGTGGTTGTCGTCGATGCGCAGTTCGAACATCATCGAATGCCCTGCGGGCTCGATCCGACGCACGATTCCCGCCTCGGCGAAGTCACCGAGCGCGTTGTACACCGACTGCAGGCTGGTCGAGGCGATCGTCTCGCGCACCACGGCGTGCACCACGTCGGCGGTGGCGTGCGGATGCTCGCGCAGCGCCTGATACACCGCGCGGCGGGAGTCGGTCGCACGCAGGCCCGCGGCACGGATGGCCGCGGTCACGGCATCCGTCATCGCGTCGGCAGTCATGCTTCCATCCTAGCTTGTTTTGATCAATTCAAGAAAAGCGACGGCTCCTCGGCGCGGCGCGCGGCGGCGCGCCTGGGTGCGGTCGGGCCGGATTGCGGGATCATGTGATCGCTCGGCGCTCGCCGGGCGTCACAGAAGGGTTGGGCAACATGAGCGAAGCATCCATCACACCCGCACCTGATCCCGGTGCACCGCTGCCCGCGTCACTCGGCGCGAAACTCGCCGCCGAGGGATTCGGCACCTTCCTCCTGGTCTTCGGCGGCGTCGGCACCGCCCTGTTCGCCTCGAACCATTTCACCGAGCCCGGTTCCGGCTCGGCCGTGTACGTCGCCGTCGCTCTGGCGTTCGGCCTCACCGTCCTGGTCGGCGCCTACGCGTTCGGTCCGCTCTCCGGCGGCCACTTCAACCCCGCGGTCACCCTGGGCGCCGCGGCGGCGGGACGCATCGCCTGGCGAGACGTCGCGCCGTACATCGTCGCGCAGGTCGCCGGCGGACTCATCGCCTCCACGGCGCTCGCCCTGATCGGCATGTTCGGACCCGAGGGCTGGCTGACCGGGGCGCAGGACTCCGGCTTCGCGAGCAACGGCTGGGATGCCCACTCCCCCGGCGGTTTCGGGATGCTCGCGGCGATCATCATCGAGGTCATCCTGACCGGTGTGTTCCTGCTGGTCATCCTCGGGACCACCCATCCGACCCGCGGGACGACGCACGCCGGGCTCGCGATCGGTCTCAGCCTCACCCTCATCCATCTGATCTCCATCCCCGTCGACAACACGTCGGTGAACCCGGCGCGCTCGATCGCCGCGGCGGTCTACGGCGGTGGCGACGCGCTTGCACAGCTGTGGGTGTTCCTCGTGTTCCCGATCGTCGGGGCGATGCTCGCCGGCTTCGCGTACCGGGCTCTCTTCGACGGCACGGCACGGGCCTGATCGGCATGCGGCCGATGGCGGGACGCGGCCTGCACCGCACTCGCCGTCGGCCGTGCCGGGACCCTCAGCCGGCCGTCAGTGTGGGAGTGCCCGCCTCGTACTCCACGAGGTCGCCGGTCTCGCCCCGCCTGAACGCACGCCGGCCGATGACGAGCATGTAGAAGAGGAAGACGCCCAGCGCGGCCGCACCGATCGCGATCTTCACCGCCCAGGGCAGCGCCGACCCGGTCACGAATCCCTCCACGAGACCCGAGAGCAGCAGCGCGAAGACCAGGCCGATGGCCACCGTCGCCAGGGCCCGACCCCCGGCCGCCAGCGACTCGGTCCGGCTGCGGTGCCCGGGCACCACCCACGCCCAGAAGATGTGCAGTCCCGCGGCGGCGGCCACGAAGATCGCCGTCAGCTCCAGCAGCCCGTGGGGCAGGATGTGCAGCAGCATCGTGTCGAGGTGCCCGTGCGCCGTCATGACCGCGGCGGCCACGCCCAGGCTGACCGCGTTCTGCACGAGCATCCAGATCGGCCACACGCCCGTCACACCGAACAGCACGCACTGCAGGGCGATCCACGCGTTGTTCGACCACACCAGGCCGGCGAACGACGCCATCGGCCCGTAGTAGTCGACGAAATCCTCCTCGGCGTACTGCCTGAGCACCTCCGGCGTCCCCAGCGTCGCGATGCGCTGCGGGTCGGCGGCGATCCAGGCGCCGCTGATCACGATGACGGCGATGAACGCCAGAGCGATCACGGCGGTGGTCCAGCGGATGCGGTAGAGCGCCGCGGGAAGCTGGAGCGTGAAGAATCGGCCCGCCTGGGCGAGCACGTTGTCGGAGGCGCCCGTGAAGCGCAGCCTGGCCGCCGCGAGGATCGTGGACAGGTAGGCGCCCTGCGGCGAGTCACCCACCGAGGTCTTGAGCTCGGCGAGATCGGCGGACGCCGCGCGGTACCGGACGATCAGCTCGTCCACCTCGGCACCGCTCAGGCGGCGCTGCCGGCTCAGTGAGTCGAGCCGCTCCCACTCGGGTCGGCGTGCGTCGGCGAGGGCATCGGCATCCACCTGCTTTACTGTACTCATGTCGACCCCGATTGCCGATGAGCAGGAGATCCTCTCCGGCGAGGCCGTCGCGATCGATGTGCAGCCGGTCGGCTTCGTGTTGCGCGCGGCCGGCGCGCTGATCGACATGCTGATCGGCTTCGTCGTGTTCGCGGGGTTCCTGGTGCTGCAGCTCTGGCTGCTCGGGCAGGGCCTGCTCGACGATCACACACTGCCCCTGCTCAGCATCTGGGCGACGGTGCTGAGCTTCTTCGTGCTGCCGGTGACGATCGAGGTCGCCATGCGCGGCCGCAGCGTCGGCAAACTCGCCGTCGGCGGCCGCATCGTCCGGATCGACGGCGGGGCGATCACCTTCCGGCACACGTTCATCCGCGCGCTCGTGGGCGTGCTCGAGATCTACCTGACCTTCGGCGGCGGCGCCGTCATCACCGGCGCGCTCACGGCCCGTTCGCAGCGCCTCGGCGACCTGGTGGCCGGCACCTACTCCCAGCGGGTGCGCACACCGCCGCTGCCCGTGCACGCGCCGCAGCTGCCCGCTTCGCTGCACGAATGGGCCCGCATCGCGGACGTCGCACGCATGCCCGACCGGCTCGCACGACGCGTGTCCCAATTCCTCGCCAACGCCGAGCGCCTCTCCCCCAGCGCCCGTGCCCGCGTCGCCCAAGAGCTCGCTTCCGAGGCGAGCGCCTTCGTCTCTCCCCTGCCGCCGGTCTCGCCGGAGGAACTGCTGCGCGGCGCCACCGTGCTGCGCCGGCAGCGGGAGGAGCGCGCCCTCATCATCGCCGACGACCGCACCGAGCGGCTCACCGGACAGCGCATCCGGCTCTGACGCTCAGAACCGGATCGCGTCGATCACCCGCACCCTCAGCGCGATCAGGGCGGGTACGAATCCCGCGAGCGCGCCGACGACGACCGCGGCGACCAGTCCGGTGACCGCCGCCCGCAGAGGGAACGGCGGCACGTCGACGAGGGCGGGGAACATCGATTCGATCAGCAGCGGCGAGCGCAGCACGGCGACGACGATCGCGATGCCGAGTACGCCCGCGACCGTCGTCGCCACGAGGCTCTCCAGCAGCACAGCGCTGAAGATGCGGCCGGCTGTGGCGCCGAACGCCCGCCGCACGCCTATCTCGCGCACCCGCTGACGCATCGCGACGAGCTGAATGTTTATCAGGCTGAGTGCGCCCAGCGCGAGGATGAGCACGGCGACGCCGCTGAGAACGAGTTCGACCGTCGCCTGGCCCTCGCGGAACCCCGGTGAGGCGGCCCAGTCGCTGCGCGAGACCGAGACGGTCTCGCCTTCCGGCAGTCCCGCGCGCAGATCCGTGGCGAGCGAAGGGGCGATCGCCGCCAGATCGCGCTCGCCCAGCCAGATGTCGTAGCGGACCGGCGCCTCCTCGGGCAACCGGTCGACGCGGGTGGCGTATGCGTCGAAGAGCAGGTCGACGCGCTTCTCCTCGTCCCACGGGCCCTGGCGCGGTCGCACGCCCACCACCTGATAGATGCCCCCGGCAGCACCCGTGAGCTCGATCGTCGGATGCTGCTCCATCGGCACCCGACCGAAGACCTCCCACATCGGCTCGGAGATGATGACCGGCGGTGCGACCGCTTCGACATCGTCGTCCCGGAACTCTCGGCCGGTGAGCAGCTTCTCCCGATGAATCGTCGCATAGGCGGGGTCGAGCAGTCGCGCGTACGCCTCGTGCACGCCGTCGGGGGCCTGCACGGGAACCGTGAGTCCTTCGGCGAAGCGCGCGACGTGGCTGAAGTCGAAGCGTTCGGCGACCTGCTCGAAGCGCCGGTGGAAGGCCTCGGCATCCACGGGTTCGTCCGCCCCTGCCGGCGCGACCACGATCGTCGCGACGCGACCGCCGTAGCGGTCGTACTCCTCGGTCTGCGCCTGCACGGCGATCTCGGAGATCGCGACGACGGCGGTCAGCGCCGCCACCGAGACGGCGATGCCGATGAGGCTGAGCAGCACACGAAGGCGGTGGACACGGATCTCCGCCCACGCATCCGCGAGGGCGCCGAGCACCGCGCTCATGCGACCTCCTCCACCGAAGCCCGCGCGAGATCAGCCGGTTCACCGTCCGAGGCGCCGCCGGTGTCGCGCGCATCGCCCCCGCCGCCGAGGTCGAGCGTCGACGCGGCGAAGGCTCGACGCAGGTCGGCCGGGGCCAGCACTCCCGCGTCCAGCCGGTAATGCCGACGGGCTCGCGCGGCGACATGCAGGTCATGCGTGATCGTCACCAGCGCCGCCTCGGTCTCGGTCGCCACCTCGTCGAGCAGGTCCATCACGCGTGCTCCGGTGTCGATGTCGAGAGCACCCGTGGGCTCGTCGGCGAGGATCAGCACGGGTCTGCGCACGAGCGCCCTGGCGATGGCGACCCGCTGCTGCTCGCCACCGGAGAGTCGATCCGCGATCTGGTCGATGCGGTGCCCGAGCCCCACCCGCTCCAGCATCTCGGCGGCGATCCGCCTGCGATGCCGGAACGGCCGCCCGCGGGCATGACCCAGGGGCATCGTCACGTTGTCGAGCGCCGTGCGCCCGGGCAGCAGATTGAACTGCTGAAAGACGAATCCGACGTGGTCGCCGCGCAGGCGATCGAGTCGGCCCGAGCGCGTCCTGCCCACTTCGCGACCCGAGAAGGACACGGCGCCGGACGTGGGTGCATCCAGCAGACCGAGCAGATTGAGCAGGGTCGACTTCCCCGAGCCCGAGCGTCCGACGATCGACACGTGGTCGCCGGCTTCCACCTCCAGGGTCACGTCTCGCAAGATCTCGAGCGTGGTGTCGTCGGGAAGCCGGACGCTCTTCGCGACGTCCCGCAGGCTCACGAGCGTCACCAGGTCGATCCCGTCTCGCAGTACTCCCCGCCGGCTCCGTCGTCGTAGCACTTCTCTTCGTCCCTCACCGCGAACCCCGGCACGTACTGGCGGATGGAGTCGCCTTCGGCGAGACCGTCCACGACCTCGACCATCGCGCCGTCGTTCACCCCGAGCTCCACGGCGCGCTCCACCGGCTCGGTCCCATCGCCCTCGTCGATCCAGACCACACCGCTGCCCGCGCCTCCCTTGACCGCGGTCACGGGGACCACCAGGGCGTCGTCGACCTTGCCGAGTGCGAGATCGACGACGGCCGGGAGTCCCGCGAAGACCTTCTGATCCGCAGGGACGGCGCAGCGCAGGCTGGCCGTGCCGTCCTCCGCGATCTGTACGCGCACGCCCGAGCAGGTGAAGGGAGCGGGCCCGCCGCTGATCGAGACCGCAGCCTGGGACGGGGCGTCGACGAGCCGGTAGAGCTGTGTCGGCTGGACGGTGGCGAGCACGTGGTGGCGTGCGGGGCTGAGCGTCATGACCTCGGACCCGATGCTCGACAGCTGCCCCTTCACGAGCGCGATCTCCGACACCTCGCCCGCCTCCGGTGCCCGCAGATCGATCATGCGCACCGGATACGTCTGCCTGATCGTGAGCAGCAGCTGTCCCTTCTTCACCGTCGCGCCCTCGGCGACGTGCACCGCCGTGACGGTGCCGTCGGTCTCGCTGCGCACGGCGTACGCCTCGTCGCGAGCGATGGTGCCGTCGATGCTCAGCTCGTTCACGATCGAGCCGCGCTCCACGACCGTCAGCGGGTCCGAGATCTGCGCGGTAGGACCGCTCGGCGCGGCATCCGCGACGTCGGGGAGGAAGGCGAGCTTCACCAGTGCCGCCGCCGCGACCCCGAGCACGAGCACGAGCAGGACAGGAAGTATCACACGACGCCAGACGACCACGGCTGCCTTTCCGGGACAGCCACCATGACTCCCCGTCCCCACCGTACGAGGCACGGCGCACCGGTGCATCAGGGTTCACCCCGATCCTCGCCGCGCGCCGCGATCGCGCGCCGGGTGGGGCTCAGTGTCGCAGTGCCTCGTGACGGATGACGAGCCATCCGGCGGGAACCGACAACCGCTCGGCGTGCTGCGCGCAGAGGTCATGCGCGTGCGGATCGCCACCGGGGCCGAGCGGACCGAGCGCGGCCATCTGATCGCCGTAGTCGAACGTGAGCGTCGCGACCGCCGCGCGGGCGCACGCCACCTTGGAGCAGAGCCGTTCGTCGATGCGCAGTGTGTGATCCATCTCGTCCAGAGTAGGCCGACGAGATCAGGATGGGATGCTGCCGCGCGGCGACCGCGGAGAGAATCGGCCTAGACTTTCGGCATGCCCCGCCGCCGCCCGTCCCGCTCCGTCACCGCCCACGGCGCGCGCCACGGCCGGCACGGTCGTCTCGGACGCAGCGAGGTGGTGCGCCCTCCGCTTCCGCCGGTGGATGGACGCCTCGACCGCTTCGAGGTCACCGTCGGCAGCGCCGTGGAGTTCCTGCGCGGCACATGGGAGGAACTGCGGGACGTCAGCTTCGAGATCGCCGCGATGCCGCTGCACGATCGCGAGGACGGCATCCCGCGGTGGCGCGTCGATCATTCCGCACGACGGGTGTCGCTGTACCGCGTGCCGATCGAGCGCCTGCTGCCGAAGGGACACGACGACGCGGCGCATCGCCGCGTCGCCATCGAGAGCGCGGTCTTCCACGCGGCCGCGGAGTACGTGGGTCGCGAGCCGTGGGAGCTGGGTCCCGAGGGCCGCGACTACTGACGGCCGAGCGGCCTTCGCATCCGCTGTCCGGTCACGGACGAACGGTGATGGGCTGCTGTGTCGCGGCTCCCGGCCACAGCGGCCATCCGGCGATCGCCGCCGATCCCTTCTCGCCGCGCATTCCGATCGCGGCATGAACCCGACCGGTCGGTTCCAGCACGTGACCACCGGCATCCAGGGGCACCTGCGCCGACTCACCGGGCGCGAGGCGCACGGTGCGCTCCTCGTCGCCGGACAGTTCGACCGAGACGGGCTCTTCCTCTGCGTTGCGCAGGTAGAGGGTCGCCGGTTCCCCGGGAGGAACCGAGAACATCGTCTCGGTCTCGGCGGTCAGCGCGGGAGAGGGCAGCGCCCAGGAGAAGTCCTGCGCGGCTCCGGCGCGCGCCGTCTGCCGCACCCCTGCCACGATCGGTGCGCCCGCCTCCACCTCGATGTCGTACACGCCCTCGGGCACGCCGGCCAGCGCGATCTCCGCGGGGACGGCCGCGGGAAGGTCGACCGAGTACTCGTCGACGACCTCCGCCGATCCCGTCGCGCGGACGCGCACGGTGGCGGTCGTGTCGCTCTCGGGCGACAGCATCCGCACGGTCATTCCCGTGCTGTCGTCGCCTTCGGTCGCCGGCGACGACTGCACGCCGAGGATCACCTGATCGGACTGCAGGCCCGGGACGCCGTCCTGCAGATCGATTCCCACCGCGTCGAGCGTTCGCACCAGCGCGGACTGCAGCGTGGCGCGCACCGGCGCGCCCGAGGACACCACCTCGACGACGGGACTGCGCTGACCCGAGGCGACGGATGCCAGCGGCAGGCCCAGCTGGGTCTTGGCGGGGACCACGACGGTGGATGCCGAGCGGCTCTCGCCGTACACGTTGAGATCGACGTTCGCCGTCACATCTCCCGGGTTGGTCAGCAGGATGATGTCGGATGCACCGGTCGTCACGTCCCCACCGACGAGCCAGGAGCTGAGAGCGGGCTCGCGGCAGGGCGCGGCGGCGAATCCGGTGAGATCGTCGTCGGAGAGTCGCACCGACTCGGAGGCGGCGATGAGAGGCGTGCGGCGGTCGTGCACTCGGGAGATCAGCGCGATCGCGCCCTCGCCGCCGGTCACCTCGGGCATCTCGAGTTTCGCGGTCTCCGTGGCATCCGTCGCTCCGGAGATCTCACGGCGGGGCGAGGCGGCCGACACCATCAGATCGGCCTGTGAGGAGTCTCTCCCGAGAGCGCGGAAGGAGCCGTCGCACACGAGCACGGTGTCGCCGGGCACCGGGGTGATCTCGGTGGATGCGGGGTCGCTGCTCACCTGGGGCCAGGGAGCCGCGACCGCACCTGCCACGCCCAGCACGCAGGCCGTCGCCACCACGGCTCCCGCGGCCATGCGAGCGCCCGTCGCGGCGAAGCGGATCGTCTGCTGCTTCATCGTGTTCCCTCCGCGTCAGCGTCGCCGAGCTGCTCGGGCGGGCCGCCGCCGATGTCGGCGGCCGCAACGGCTTCGTCCGGATCGGCCGGAGCCGTGACCCGTCGCGAGGGCGCGCTCGCGCGCCGCGACAGCACGAACGGCTCATCCTGAGCCCGGCCGACGATCCGCGAACGCGCGCGCGCCGCACGTCGGGATGCGCGCGTGGGGATCGCCAGCAGCAGTGCGGAGAGCACGATCACCAGCTGCACCAGCGTGATCGTGCTGCCCAGCGTGCGCTGCGCCGAGGTCTGCCGGTCGCGCTCCGCGATGTCCACGTCGACGCGCCAGAGCGTCCCCCGTGCGGTCTCGCCGGCCTTCACGAAGCCGGTGCGCTGGTCGATCGATGTGATCGCCTCGTCTCGCAGCGAGCGCGCACGATCCTCTTCGCCCGGCGTCTGGGCGACCAGCACGAAGCTGATGCCGTCGCCGGCCAGCGCGGTCGCGGCGTCGAAGTCGCGCCCGGAGATCAGGTCCACGGCCGTCGCGGCGACGTCCTGCCCCTGCGTGCTCGTCGCCGTGGTGATCAGGGTGCTCTGAGCGCCGAGGGTGGCACTCGCTCCCCAGACGGTCTCCGCCGAGAGCGAGCCGTCGTTCAGCGGCGTCAGGATCAGCGTGCCGAGGTCGGCATCGCCCCCCGCCTGCGCGGCGACGAGGGCGGGCAGCGTGCTCTGCGGACCGTTGTGCACCTGCGCGTGCTCGGTGTGCACGGCGAGCAGCGCCGGCAGAGCGCAGGCGGCGACGGCACAGGCCGCGACGACCGCGGCGATCGAGCGGAGGGTCGCATGCTCGACGACCGTGTCGAGGGCGACGAGAGCGGCGCCGACCGCGCCGAGCCACGCCAGACTGATGCCGGTGCCCGGCCAGACGGCGACTCCGATGCCGTCGGTGAACGCCACGGTCACACCGGAGACGAACAGCGCCGTGACGAGTCCGGCGAGCACGACCGCGAGCAGCGTGTATCCGGCGCGCCACCGCGGCGAGAGCGCGGCGAGCAGGGCGAGGAGCGCGACCGGAACCAGCAGCAGCGGCACCCACGCGACCAGGCCTCCTCCGGCGAACCACTCCCAGCCGACACGGTCGGGTGACGGGAAACCGAGGGCGATGTCGAGGCGGCCGGCCGCGTCGCCGCCGGACTGGCGCAGCGCCGCCACGGCGCCGGGATCGGCGAGCAGCGCCCACGGGTCTCCGCTGCGGAGGCGGTGCACGACGAGCGGGGCGAACATCGCCGCACTCGGAATCAGCAGCCAGAACAGGCGGGCCGCGCCGCGGAGACGCCCGCTCACGAGCATCAGCACGAACGCGAGCGCCCACAGCAGCACGAAGGCGGGCGCGAGCGAGGGCGCGCACGCGAGCGCCGCGGCCGTGAGCAGGGATGCGGCCCCGGCCGCTCCCCAGGAGCGCTGGGCGACCACGGCGGAGTGGAACACCCAGGGAAGCAGCAGGTGCAGCAGCACAGCAGAGGGGCGGCCCTGCACCAGCGCGGTGAGGAACGTGGGCGCGAGAGCCCACAGCACGCCGCCGAGGATCCGCAGCCCGGCGCGGTCGGTGACCCGCGTCGCCGCGAACCAGCCCCCGAGCACAGCGAGCGGAAGGGCCAGAAGCCAGAGCAGCACCATGGCGAAGGAGGGCGCGGCCGGCCACAGACTGCCCAGCACGGCTATGACGCCGGCGAACGGATCCGCGGGGCCGACCACCCCGATCCCCACGTCGCGCGGACCCCACGCGGCATCCGCCCACAGGGCGCCGACCGTGCGCCGCAGCGGGAGAAGCGCGCCGCCGCCGATCGCCGGCCAGGCGAGCATCGAGACGAAGGCGGCGACGCCGACGACGAGTGCGGCGAGCACGGCCCACGCCCCGCCGCCGCTGAAGAAGTTCAGCTCGCTGACGGCGCCGCGTTCGCTTCCGTGGCCGTCGTCGAGGCGCTGCTTGAGCTGCGCGCGACTGACGCGCAGTGGTGCGATGTCCGCCCACGAGGCCCGCCGGAACGACCGGATCGCGCCACGGGAGCGTGCCACGGCCCCCAGGCGCACCATCGTGGTCAGCGCGGCGCCCCACTCCGGCGCGACCGCGCCGGGCCGCTTGGCGATGAGGTGCGTGATCGAGCGCCAGAGCGCCAGGGGCAGCAGCGTCAGCCAGTGCAGCGGGACGGCGAGCGCGGGCGCGTATGCGAGTCGGCGGTGCAGCTGGGACCGGCGCGTCGCCCAGGCGCGCGCCATGGGGGCCCGGGGAAGCGCGCCGGGTCCGTGCGGTCCCACCGCCACGCGCGCCTGTGGGACGAGCACCATGCGCGCACCGCCCAGGCGGGTGCGGATGCCGAGATCCAGCCCTTCGTCGGCGCCGACCAGCGCGGTGTCGGGGCGGAGGACCGTCGGAGCCTCGCCACGGATCAGCATGCCGCGCACATCCGCGCCGAGCGCGTCCTCCGCACCGTCGTGCTGCCCCTGATCGAGTTCGTCGGCGGCGAGTTCGACGGTGCGCCCCCAGCGGGTCATGCTCACGCCGAGGGAGACGATCTCACGGTCGTCGTCGTGCCGCACCAGCTTGGGAGCCGCGACCGCTGCGGACGGCGAGCGCTCCAGCGCCCCGGCGAGGTGCTGGAGGGCACCGGACTCGGGCACGGTGTCCTCGGCGAGCAGCCAGACCGCCGAGTTCTCGGCGATGCGCGGCTGAGCAAGCGCAACGGCCTCGGAGTAGGTGGTGCTCGAGCGCGCCTCGATGATGCCCTCGACGGTGTGCCCGATGCCCGAGATCGCCCGCACCCGCGAGGCATCGCCGAGCACGACGACGGTGACGGCCGCCGGCGGACTGCTCAGCGCGCGCACGGCGTCGAGGGTTCGGCTGACCTGGACGCTCGAGGAGTCCCCGGAGCGCGCGACGATGATGGCGTGTACACGAGCTGGCATGGCAACAGCCAGCCTAAGCAGGGGCGTGCGCCGACCCGGTCACGCTGTCGGCGCGCCCGAGAAGAAACCGGCGGGGCGCGCATCCGAGGATGCGGCGCTCCGCCGGTCCGATTCTCTGCGCGGAGCGCTCAGCTCGCGCGGCGCTTGAGCTTGCGCCGCTCGCGTTCGCTGAGGCCGCCCCAGATCCCGAAGCGCTCGTCGTTGTTCAGCGCGTACTCGAGGCACTCCCCGCGCACATCGCACGAGGTGCAGATGCGCTTGGCGTCTCGTGTCGAGCCGCCCTTCTCCGGGAAGAAGGCCTCGGGATCGGTCTGAGCGCACAGCGCATCCACCTGCCACGCGAGTGCGCCGTCGTCCTCGGCGTCCATCCGGCGTACACCGGGAACTCCGAGGTTCACCGGATCGACGAACCAGTTCTCGGGAACGTCTGAGCGGTAACCCGTCATCTCGATCTCCCAACCCTGCTTGTGCCCCCCACCGGGCCGTTCTTTCACTAATTACACCCGTGTCATTCGCTCCGGTCAAGTCGCGGATCGTAAACCCTCAACAGGGCGTTTAAGGTTCATTGCCTGTCGCTCGGCGTGTCGCGGGGGCGAGGGATTAGGCGCGCCCCGGTTCGGCGATGAACACCTGGCCCGTACCGCGCAGCGCGAGCTCCGTCTCGTCGGCGGTCGCGAACGCCGCGGCGCCCGCACGCACCGGCCGCTCCGGCCCCGACCCGGCCGCCACGGTGATGGATCCGGCCACCACGAGTGCCATGGCCGGGCCGGCCACGGGAACCCGCGTCTCTCCGGCGACCTGCACCCGCCGCAGCGCGAAGTCGTCGACCGGGATGTCGTAGGAGGTCACATCGCCGCCAGCGGGAGCCTGCACGGGCACTTCGCCCGGCGTCGTGTCGACGACCGCCAGCAGCTCGCCGACGTCGATGTGCTTGGGCGTGAGGCCGCCGCGCAGCACGTTGTCGCTGGCGGCCATGATCTCCACGCCGAGCCCGGAGATGTACGCGTGCAGCAGTCCCGCGCGCAGGAAGATCGCCTCCCCGGGGCGCAGCACCAGGTGGTTCATCAGGAGCGCCACGACGACGCCCGGATCGCCGGGGTTGCGCTCGGCGATGCCGCGCACGGCGCGCAGCGTCTCGGCGAAGCCGTCGGCATCCGCCTCTGCGAGCCCCTCGATGATCTCGTCGACCGCCGCCTGCGCGCCGCCCGACAGCAGCCAGCCGATCGTCGCGCGCAGCGCGGCGGCCTCATCGCCGCCCAGTCGCGAGCGCAGCTCGTCGACGCCCGACGAGTCGGGGAAACCCGAGAGCAGCCGCAGCGTGTCCGCGACGGGGCGCAGGCCGCCCAAGGCCTCGAACCGGTCGCTGAGGGCCACGATGAGCTCGGGCTTGTGGTTGTCGTCCCGGTAGTTACGGGCGGGATCAGCGGCGTCGCGTCCCGCCTCGCGAGCGAAGCCCTCCCGGGCCTGGTCGCGGGTGGGATGCACCTGGATCGACAGCGGCGCGGCCGCGGCCAGCAGCTTCAGCAGGTACGGCAGGGTGCCGCCGGTGACCGCGTCCAGCGTGCCGCCGCCGTCCACGTCCGCCGGGTCGCCGGGATGATCCCCGAACCAGACCTCCGCCTCGGGCGATCCGGACGGCGCCCTGCCCTCGAGATCGGCGATCAGGGAGTCGGAGCCCCAGGCGTAGTCACGGGGCACGTTGGCGATGGTGAGCAGCATGCCCCCAGCGTAGGACTTCCCGTCGCGTCCCCTGCGGCGCGGCGGCCTCGGCGCGATAGCCTGATCCCGATGGCCGTGTACACCAAGCATCCCGTTGCGGCGCCTCCCGTCGCCCCCGCTCGCGAGACGACGGGGCACCTGATGGTGCGCGCTTACGGCGTGCTGTGCCTGTTCGCCGTCTTCGCGCACACCGCGGTCTACAACCTCGTCGGCCCCGTCGGCGCGGTGATCGTGCTCACCGTGCTGACCCTCGGCGCGCTCGCGATCTGGGTGCCGGCGGTCGCGAAGGGCCGCCCGACGCGCTTCCCGTGGCGTCGTCTGCCGTGGGCGGCTCTCGGCTATGGCGCCCTGGCGCTGGTCTCGGTGCTGTGGTCGCGCTGGCCGATGGCGACGCTGCTGACGTGGGCGCTCCTCGCAGCCGTGACGGTGACGGCCCTGTTCCTGTCGACCCTGCTCAGCTGGCAGGAGATCGCGCGCGCCCTCTCGACCGCGTTCAAGCTGATCCTGGGCCTGTCGCTGGCGATCGAGCTGTGGGTCTCGCTGCTTCTGCGCCATCCCCTCCTGCCCAACTTCGTGGACGCGCCCGATGGCCGGATCGATCCGCACCTGTACTGGGTGCGCGGGAACCTGTTCGACGGCGGACGGATTCAGGGCATCGTCGGCAACGCGCACACGCTCGCCATGATGTGCCTGTTCGCGCTGATCGTCTTCGGGGTGCTCTACGCCGCGCGGGTGCGCCGGCGCGGCGTGCTGATCGTCTGGGCGCTGCTGGCCGTCGTGCTCCTCGTCGCGGCCGCATCGACCACCGTCTACCTGGGCGTCGCGGTGATCCTCGCCGTGCTCGCTGCGGCGCTCATCGCCCGCAGGGCCACGATGCCCGCGGCGCGCCGCGTGGTCTATCTCGTCTTCGCGGCGGTCGCCGTGGTCGCCGTCGCGAGTGCGACGCTGCTCGGAGGGCGCGTGCTCGAGCTGTTCGGCAAGAGCGCCGACCTGACCGGCAGGGTGGAGATCTGGCAGAAGGTGTGGGAGCGCGCGATCACGCGCCCCGCCTTCGGCAACGGGTTCTCCTCTCCGTGGGTGCCCTGGGATCCGGCCTTCCAGGGATGGATCGTCGACCATGGCCTCACCGTGTTCCACGCGCACGACATGTGGCTGGACGTCTTCCTCCAGCTCGGTGCAGCCGGCGTCGTCCTCATGGCGATCGCGTGGCTGGCGCTCACCTGGCGGGCCTGGTTCTTCGCCGTCGATCGACCGCGGTGGGATCTCGATGCCCGACGCCCCTACTCCGCCATCTCGCTGCTGCCGCTGCTGCTCACGACCGCGCTGCTGTTCGAGGGACTGGCGGAATCGGCTCCGATCATGCTGTGGGGCTGGCTCCTGCTGATCCTGCTGTCCTTCAAGATGAAGTCGGTGCCGCTGATCGGGGTGAGCGTCGGCGAGCGCACCCCGCTGATCTCGCACGGCCCGCGGGCACGGCCGGTGCCATGACGCCACGGCGGCACGTCGTCTCGCTGCTGGCGTCGGCCGAGTTCGCCCGCGCCTACACGATCGCCGGGCTCGCCGCCGCTTTCGGGTCGTTCCTGATCGAGCGGCTCACCTCGACGGTGACGCTCGCGACGATCGTCACGATGCTCGCGATCACCGGCATCGGCATGCTCTTCGCCCGGCGAGACGAGCTGACGCTGCTGCGATTCGCACCGACCTCTCTGGTCGGGTTCCTCGCTCTCGCCCTGATCAGCGTGCTCTGGAGCACCGACCGCTCCGAGACGCTGAGCGGATGGGCCACGCTCTTCGGCTACACCGTGATCGCGATCACGATCGGGCACGTCCGCGACACGCTGCAGACCGTTCGGGCGCTGGGCGACACGCTGCGCTGGCTGCTGGCGCTCTCGCTCGGGCTCGAGGTGCTCTCGGGCATCCTGCTCGACATGCCCTTCCCCGCGCTGGGCATCGAGGGGAACCTCGCACTCGGCGGATCGGTGCAGGGGATCTTCGGCACCCGCAACATGCTGGGCTTCGTCGCTGTCGTCGGTCTGATCACGTTCGTGATCGAGTGGCGCACGCAGTCGATCACCCGACGGGTCGGCACGCTGTCGATCGCACTGGGCGCCTTCCTGGCGCTGCTGTCCGCGTCGCCCTCGGTCGTCGTCCTCGCCGCCGGCGTCGGCGTGGCCACGACCGCGCTCACGATCGTCCGGCACACCCCCGCGCACCGGCGGGTGGGCGTGCAGTGGGCGCTGGGAGCGCTCGTGGCCGCCGCACTGGCGGTCGCCTTCGGCATCCGCCATCTGATCATCCGGATGCTGGATGCCGGATCGGACTTCTCGACGCGTGCCGACCTGTGGAACACGATCCTGGACTACGTGGCCCAGAAGCCGCTCACGGGATACGGCTGGTTCGGGCCGTGGGCGCCGAGCGACTCGCCGTTCACGGCGATCAACTTCGCGCTGTCCGATCATCACCGCACGGCGCTGAACTCCTACTTCGACCTGCTGCTGCAGCTGGGCTGGATCGGGCTGGCGCTGTTCCTGGTGCTGGGGGGCGTCGCCACGGTGCGATCCTGGCTCGTCGCGAGCGTGCGCCGCTCGGTCGTCTACGCGTGGACGCCGCTGATGCTGGTGACCCTGGCCGTGGAGTCGATGTTCGAGAGCTTCACGCTCACCGGTGCCGGCTGGCTGCTGCTGGTGCTGTGCGCACTGCGCGCGGGCCAGACCCGCTCGTGGCGGCAGAACATCGACGACGCGCAGACGGGCGCGATCCCCACTCTCGGGCCGATGGGATAGCGCTCAGCCGCGCGTCTTCAGCCGGGCCGACCACGCGAGGGCATCGCGCACGCCGTCCTCCACCGTGCGCTCGGCACGCCAGTCGAGCGCCTCGCGGGCGCGATCGACGAGCGCGAAGGCACCCGCCTGATCGCCGGCGCGACGCGGGCCTTCCACGACGTCGAGCGTCTCGCCCGTGACACGGTCGAAGGCCGCGACGAGCTCGCGGACCGTGACGCCGTCGCCGGTGCCCACGTTCATCGCCGCGTACGGCGCGTCGCCGTCGACGATGTCATCGAATCGCTGGACGGCGGCGACGTGCGCGCGGGCCAGATCCCACACATGGATGTAATCACGCAGACCCGAGCCGTCGCGGGTGTTCCAGTCGGTGCCGGTGAGCGTGAACGGAATACCCCGGTCTCTGGCCGTCATGATCTTTCCGAGCGCGTGCGAGGGCTCGGCGTTCTGCAGCCCGGTGCGCAGCTGCGGGTCTGCGCCGATGGGGTTGAAGTAGCGCAGGGCGATCGCGCGGATGCTGCCCGCGTGGGCCGCGTCGCGCAGGATCTGCTCGACCATCCACTTGGTGGTGGCGTACGGGCTGCCCGGCGCGATCTCCGCCTGCTCGTCGACGCCGGCGCCGGAGTCGCCGCGATAGATCGAGGCGGAGGAGCTGAACAGCACCCGTGTCAGACCGCGCGCGGCGAGGAGGCGGAGCATGGTGACGGTCCGGCCGACGTTGACGTCGTAGTAGCCGAGCGGGTCCGCCACGGACTCGGGGACCACGATGCGGGCGGCGCAGTGGATGACCAGGTCGAGATCGGGGTGGTCGCCGGTGATCCGATCGAGGAGCGCGGCATCGGCGATGTCGCCGCGGTAGAGGATGCGCCCCTCTCCGAAGTCTTCGCGTCCGGCGGACAGATCGTCCAGCAGCACGACGTCGATTCCCGCATCGAGGCACGCGCTGGCCACGGTCGATCCGATGTATCCGGCGCCGCCGGTGATCAGTACCTTCATCCCCGCCATGCTAACGCCTCGCCCGGCCGCCGCTCCGACGATCCTCAGGCGACGCCGGTAGGCTGTCACCTCGTGACCCACGTGCTGCAGAACGTCGTCTTCCCCATCGATCGGGACCCTGATCTGCTCCCGCTGTACGCGGACCCCGAGACCTGGTCGGTCATCGACGACGAGCCGGTGCGCGTTTCGAACCGCGCTCATCTGGGCAACATCCTCGGACGACACCGCGCGCGTATCGTGTCGGGACGCCGGGTCTCGCTCGGCACGTATTTCAATGCCTTCCCGGCCTCGTACTGGCAGCACTGGACGGGCGTGCGCGAGGTGCGACTGACCGTGCGCACCAGCGGGCCCGCCACGATCCTCGTGTATCGCTCCAACGGCGGTGGTGTGCGTCAGCGCATCGACACCCGCGAGGTCTCAGGCGAGTCCACCACCTCGTTCGACCTGCGCCTGACCGAGTACAGCGACGGCGGCTGGATCTGGTTCGACGTCGTCGCCGACGAGAAGCATGCCGTCCTCGAGGGCGCCCAGTGGACGACGGAACAGGAGCCGGTGCGCACCGGGAAGGCGTCACTCGGCATCACGACCTACAACAAGCCGGACTACTGCGTGGACACGCTCCGCGCCCTGGCCGCATCGCCCGACGCCCTGGAGTTCGTCGACCGGATCTTCCTGATCGACCAGGGCACCCAGCTGGTCGCGGATCAGGCCGGGTATGCGGAGGTCGCCGCCGATCTCGGCGAGACGCTGCAGATCATCCGTCAGCCGAACCTGGGCGGATCGGGGGGATTCGCCCGATCGATGCACGAGACCCTGCAGCGACCCGAGAGCGACTTCGTGCAGCTGCTCGACGACGACGTGCGCCTGGAACCGGAGTCCCTGCGTCGCTCCATCGTCTTCGCGCGGTACGCGACCAGCCCGGTGCTCGTCGGCGGACACATGTTCGACCTGCTCGACCGCCCCAAGCTGCACGGCTGGGCGGAGGTCGTCGACGAGGCGCCGTTCATGTGGCGCAACCTCTACCAGGAGCGCATGCCGCACGACTTCGGGACCGCGAACCTGCGCCAGTCCCCGCTGCTGCACATGCGCATGGACGCCGGGTACAACGGGTGGTGGATGTGCCTGATCCCCCTTGAGGTGATCCGCAGCGTCGGCCTGTCACTGCCGGCGTTCATCAAGTGGGACGATGCGGAGTTCTGCCTGCGAGCCGGTGAGGCGGGCTTCCCCACGGTCTCACTGCCCGGTGTCGCCCTCTGGCACGTCTCCTGGGTGAACAAGGACGACACGATCGACTGGCAGGCGTACTTCCACGCTCGCAACCGGATCGTCGCCGGCCTGCTGCACTCCGAGGCGCCGCAGGGCGGCCGCCTGCTCACCCACAGCCTGCGCGTGGATCTCAAGCACCTGATGATGATGCAGTACTACCCGGTCGCGCTGCGAGCGAGGGCGCTGCGCGACGTGCTCTCCGGGCCCGACCACATGCGCCGCAATCTGGCGACCGCCATGCCCGCCGCGCGCGCGATGGCCGCCGACTTCCCCGAGACCGTGGTGCATCGCGACCCGAGTCGCGTGCTGCACTCGCGCAAGGGACGACGGGTCTTCCCGCCGCTCCGGGCGAACGAGCTGGACTCGCCCACCGGTCTGCGCCTGCGGCTCTTCACGGTGCGCACGCTGATCTCGCACTGGCTGCACAGGCCCGACCCCGCCAACGTGGCGCGACCCGAGGTGGAGTTCGGCAAGGGCGATGCCCTCTGGTGGCGGGTGCCCTCCTTCGACAGCGCGCTGGTCAGCTCGGCTGACGGCTCCGGCAAGAACATCTACACGCGCGATCGTGCCCAGTACCGCCGGATGCTGCGCGATTCGTGGATGCTGCACCGCAGGCTGCGCCGCAACTGGGCGAAGCTGCAGGAGCAGTACCGCAAGGCGCTCCCCGACCTCGTGTCGGACGCATCGTGGCAGAAGACCTTCGAGGAGCAGGCATGACCGCCGTCGAGTTCGATCCCGCGTCGGCGGCGATCGTGATCGTCACCTTCAATCGCTCGCATCTGCTCTCCGGGCTGCTCACCAGCATCCGGGCCATGGAGCCCAAGCCCGGGCGCGTCGTCATCATCGACAACGCGTCCTCCGACGACACGACGGACGTCGTCGAGTCGTTCCGCGCGGATCTCGGCACCGAGATCGTGTACCGGCGTCTGGCCACCAACACGGGCGGGTCGGGAGGCTTCAGCGAGGGGATGCGCACCGCGTACGACCTCGGTGCGGAGTGGATCTGGATGATGGACGACGACGTCGAGGTGCTCCCCGACGGTCTCGCGCGGATGGGGGCCTGGTCGGGTCGGTTCAAGAGCATCCAGGGCCGGCGCTACGACTACGACGGCAGCGAGTTCTACTGGCAGTACCGCATCGCCGACCGGATGGGCATCCCCATCCCGTTCGCCCCGTCGAAGTTCGACTCGTCGGGCTTCAAGGAGATGAACAGCGGATGCTTCGAGGGCATGTTCATCCACCGCTCGATCGTGCAGCGGATCGGCCTGCCCGACCCGCGCTTCTTCATCTACTGGGACGACCAGATGTACGGCTGGCTGGCGTCGCGACTGACGACGGCCGTGATCGTCGACGAGTTCGTGCTGCGCCGCACCCGCGAGATCAAGCAGTGGGACATGGGCATCCGGCACATGAACGCCTCCAGCAACGCCTACCGGTACTACATCATGCGCAATCGCGCGTTCATCAAGCACTACTACCGGGTGCACAGTGCATACAGCCCTGTGCTGTTCGGGCTGGGCACCACGGCGACCTTCTTCAAGGAGCTGATCCGGCTGTTCTTCGTCGAGCGCACCGTGCGCGGCACGAGCAACCTGTTCCGCGGACTGCGCGACGGCGGCAAGATCGGCCGCGACCGCAGCTGGCGGCCGATGCCCGCACTGGAGCGGTCATGAGCGAGCCGCAGCCCGAATACGTCTGGGCGTTCCCGCCCGAACAGCCCCGGCGCGGCCGCGTCTGGCTGATCGTCGTGCTGGCCGTCGTGGCGGTCGCGATCGCCACAGGCGTCTTCTGGCTGTTCCTGCGCCCGGGAGCGCCGTTGGCCGCCGACCCGACGCCGAGCATCTCGCCGAGCGCGAGCTCGTCGCCGACAGCCGAGCCGACACCGACCGCCACGCCGACGGCCACGTCCTCGCCCTCGCCGTCGCCATCAGCCACCTCCGTCCCGTCGACCGCTCCCGTCCCTCCGCCGCCGGCCGATCCGGCGATCGCGACGTTCCGTGAGAAGATCGCGCCGATCCTCGACGACGCGGCGACAGGTCTGGGCATCGCTCGGGACTCGGACGCACAGGAGGCCGCCCAGACCATCGGCTTCCTGCAGGAGGATGCCGGGCGTCTCTCACAGACCGTCGCTCCCGCCTCGATCTCTCAGAAGTGGTCCGCGGCCCTCGCCCGCTACTCGCAGGCGCTGCAGTCGCTGCGCGCCGCGTACGACCGCGGCGGCTCCGCTCAGAAGGAGTGGAAGGCGGCGGACAGCGCTCTGACCTCGCTCAACGGCACCGTCGGCGCGAGCTGAGACGACCGCCTCAGCTCGGGCCGTGATCGGCGTTGTAGCGGTCGAGCACCTCACCGATAGGGGCGTCCAGCACGAGCGCGCCCTTGTCGAGGTAGAGGCCTCGCTTGCAGAAGCGGCGAAGGTCGCGCTCGTTGTGACTGACGAAGAACAGTGTGCGCCCCTCGGCGAGAAGCTCGTCGATGCGCTTGTAGCACTTGTCGCGGAAGGCCTTGTCGCCGACCGCGAGCACCTCGTCGACCAGCAGGATCGGCTCGTCGAGCTGCGAGACCACCGAGAAGGCCAGACGCACCTTCATGCCGTTGGACAGGTGCTTGTAAGGCGTGTCCTCGAACCCGTCGAGCTCCGCGAAGGCGATGATGTCGTCGTAGCGTGAGGAGACCTCGGCGCGGGACATGCCGTGCAGACCGGCGGTCAGCCGGACGTTCTCTCGCACGGTGAGATCGCCGACGAATCCGCCCGTGAGCTCGATGAGGGGCGCCACGCCGCCGTGAACCTCGACGCCGCCCTCGTCGGGCAGCAGCACCCCTGCGACCAGGCGGAGCAGCGTCGACTTGCCCTGCCCGTTGCGTCCGACGACGCCGATCGACTCTCCGGGCTGGACGCGGAACGAGACGTCGCGAAGCGCCCAGAACTCGCCCGGTCTGGAGCGCCGGGACGAGCCGCCGAAGAGATCCTTGAAGCTGCGGCGACCGCGCCTGTTGCGTCGGAAGCGCACCCCCAGGCGGCGAACCTCGATCGCGGCATCCATCACAGCTCCTTCAGCACGGATCGTTCGAGCGACCGGAAGACCCAGACGCCCAGTGCCAGGATGAGCACGCTCATCACCGCGCCGATGAGCACCGTCGTCAGGTGCCACTGGTCGGGGAAGAACGCCATCCGATACAGCGTGAAGATTCCGGCCAGCGGGTTGAACGAGCCGATGACGTCGAACGGTTCCGGCAGGTTCGAGACGCTGTAGATGATGGGGGTCGCGTAGAAGAGGGCACGCAGGATCAGCCCGGTCGTGCGCTCCAGGTCGGCGTAGAGCGCGCAGAGCGGTGCGACCAGCAGACCGAGGCCCACGAGCAGCACCACCTGCAGCAGGACGGCGACGGGGAGCCAGAGGATTCCCCAGCCGATCTGCACCGCCTTCGACGGATCGGACTCGACGATCACGTTGATGACGATGAAGATGGCCAGCACCGGCAGCGAGAACAAGAACTCGATCCCCTTGCTCAGCACGATGCGGTTCACCCAGATCGAGCGCGGGATCGCGGTGGATCGCACCAGGCGCGAGTCGCGCTTGAACGCCTTGGTGAAGTCGGAGACCGACGAGTTGAACCAGACCCACGGCAGCAGGCCGCTGATCAGGAACACGATGTACGGGTCCTCCCCCACGTCGCGGTGGAACACCTGCGTGAACACGAACCAGTAGATCGCGCTCATCACCAGCGGATCGAGCACGGACCACAGGTACCCGAGCGCGCTCGTCGAGTAGCGCACCTTCAGATCGCGCGCCGAGAGCAGCCACAGCGAGTGCGCGTAGCGCTGCGGGGTCCCGGGTGCCCCGACGGTGGTCCTGCGCATCCGCGTGTCAGTCGTCCGCGCCGGCGAGATCGTTGCGCCACATGGACAGCGCGGACCCGATCGCCATGTGCATGTCGAGGTACTGGTACGTGCCCAGCCGTCCCCCGAAGTGCACGTCTCGCTCGCCCTTGGCGAGATCGCGGTAGGCGAGCAGGCCCTCTCTGTCGGCCGCTGTGTTCACCGGGTAGTAGGGCTCGTCCTCGCGATCCGCGAAGCGGGAGAACTCACGCATGATCACCGTCTTCTCCTGGGCGAACACGTCCTTGCGCTCGGGGTGGAAGTGCTTGAACTCGTGGATGCGGGTGAAGGGCACGTCGAGGTCGGGGTAGTTCATCACGCTGGTGCCCTGGAAGTCGCCCACGTTCAGCACCTCCTGCTCGAAGTCGAGCGTGCGCCAGCTCAGCGCGCCCTCGGCGTAGTCGAAGTAGCGGTCCACCGGTCCGGTGTAGACCACCGGCACCTGCCCGACGGTGTCTCGCTTGTTCAGTGGCTGCGACTCGTCGAAGTAGTCGACGCCCAGCTTCACCTCGATGTTCGGGTGGTCCGCCATGCGCTCCAGCCACGCGGTGTACCCGTCGGTGGGCAGGCCCTCCCAGGTGTCGTTGAAGTATCGGTTGTCATACGTGTAGCGCACCGGCAGACGGCTGATGATGTCGCCGGAGAGCTTGTGCGGATCGGTCTGCCACTGCTTGGCGGTGTAGTCGCGGAAGAAGGCCTCGAACAGGGGCCGGCCGACCAGGGCGATGCCCTTCTCCTCGAAGTTCTGCGCCGTCTTGACGTCGAACTCACCGGCCTGCTCGCTGATGAGCGCGCGAGCCTCGCTCGGCGAATAGGCCGCCTGGAAGAACTGGTTGATGGTCCCCAGATTCACCGGCATCGGGTAGACGACGTCCTTGTGGTGCGTGTACACCCGGTGCACGTAGTCCGTGAAGGTCGTGAACCTGTTGACGTACTCCCACACGGTCGGGTTCGACGTGTGGAACAGGTGCGCTCCGTACCGGTGCACCTCGATGCCGGTCTCGGGCTCCGCCTCGCTGTAGGCGTTGCCGCCGATGTGCGAGCGGCGGTCGATGACGGTCACCTTGCGACCCGCGGCTGCGGCCCGTTCGGCGATGGTGAGGCCGAAGAAGCCCGACCCGACGACGAGAAGATCCATAGGGCAATCGTATCGGCGGGATCCTGGGAGCCTGAGCCGCCCACGCCCGTCGGTGGGCTCAGACGTCAGCCCGCGGCGCCCACGACGATCCGCGGCGTGCCCGCCCACAGTGCGGCGTCCGAGGCGTTACGACCGTCGACGAGCAGCTTGACGCCAGGGATGTCGGCCGGCGCAAGGGTTCGGTAGTCGGCGTGGTCGGTCTGCAGGATCGCGAGGTCGGCGGCACCGCCGATCTCGTACGGCTCGAACCCGAGCCGCCGCAGTTCGTCGTCGGTGTAGAGCGGGTCGTGGACCACGATCTCCGCCCCGCGAGCGCGCAGCGCGTCGACGGTCGGGAAGACGCCGGAGAACGCTGTCTCCTTCACGCCGCCGCGGTAGGCGGCTCCGAGCACGACCGCCTTGCGCCCCGTCAGGTCGCCCAAGATGCCCTCCGCCTGCTGCACGAGGCGTTCGGGCATGGAGGCGTTGAGCTGGCGGGCCACGCGCACGATGTCTGCGTCGGGGTCCGTCGACAGGTACAGGCGCGGGTACACCGGGATGCAGTGTCCGCCGACCGCGATGCCCGGACGGTGGATGTGGCTGTAGGGCTGCGAGTTGCACGCCTCGATCACCTTGTAGACGTCGATGCCGTGTGACGCGGCGAACAGGCCGAACTGATTGGCCAGCCCGATGTTCACGTCGCGGTAGGTGGTCTCGGCGAGCTTGGCCATCTCCGAGGCCTCGGTCGAACCCAGATCCCACACGCCGTTCGGCCGGGGAAGGTCGGGGCGCTCGTCGAACTGCAGCACGGCCTCGTAGAACTCGCGGGCGCGCCGGGTGCCCTCCTCGGATAGCGCGCCGATCAGCTTGGGGTACTTGCGCAGATCCTCGAACACCCGGCCGGTGAGCACGCGCTCGGGAGAGTACACGACGTGGAAGTCGACCCCCTCGGAGAGCCCCGAGCCCTTCTCGAGCATGGGCTTCCATCGTGTGCGCGTGGTGCCGACGGGAAGGGTCGTCTCGTACGAGACGAGCGTGCCGGGCGTGAGGTGTTCGGCGAGCGAGCGCGTGGCGGCATCCATGTACTGGAAGTCCGGCTCCCAGGTCTCGTCGTTCACGAACACCGGCGCGACGAGCACGACGGCATCCGCCCCGGGGATCGCCTCGGCGTAGTCGGTCGTCGCCCGCAGTCGGCCGGCCGGGACGAGCTCCTCCAGTCGCTCCTGCAGGTGGGCTTCGCCGGGGAAGGGTTCCTGCGCGGCGTTGATCGTGTCCACCGCCTTCTGGTTGACGTCGACGCCGATCACGTCGTGACCGGAGGAGGCGAACTGGACGGCGAGGGGAAGCCCGATCTTTCCGAGGGCCACGACGGCGATGCGCATGGGGTCCAGTCTACGAGGCACCCGAGCCGCACCGGCTCAGCGCAGGAGATCCTGATACGTCTCGAACAGCTGCTCGGCCGCCTGCTGCGCAGAGCGTTCGGCGACGACGAACGCGCGGGCCCGCTCTCGCATCGCAGAGCGCTCTTCGACGCCCAGCGCCAGCACGTGACGGAGACGTTCGCCCAGTGCTCCGATGTCGCCCTCCGGCGCCAGGAGACCACTGCGCCCCTCGTCGATCATCTCGGAAGTGCCGCCGCTGTCGTAGGCGATCACCGGCGTGCCCACGGCCTGAGCCTCCAGCAGCACGAGACCCGCGGCCTCCCGCGCGCCCCGATTGACCCGCGTGGGCAGCACGAGGACGTCCGCCTGCTGCATCTCCGCGACCACAGCCTCGCGAGCGACTCGGCCGAGGATCGTGAGGCGTCGGTCCGTCTCGGCGCGCGTCCGAAGCTCGCCCTCCAGCGGTCCCGCGCCCGCGAAGCGGATCTCCGCATCGAGACCATCCGCCGCCTGCAGGAGATCGCGAGCGCCCTTCGTCTCGGTGAGGGCGCCGACGAACAGCACGCGCGGTGTGCTGCGGGGCATCCGGAGTGCGGGCGCGAAGGCATCGATGTCCACACCTTGACGGTGCACATGCACGCGGTCCGCGGGCGCTCCGGCCAGAACGGCGACCTCCGCGAGGTAGTCGCTGACCGCCAGGATCCGGTCGGCACGCGCGAAGGCGCCGCGGATATCGCGCTTCATCCGCGCCAGTGACGCGCGCGCTGTCACGCCGAGACCCCGCCCTTCGCGCAACGGCGCGAAGGCGTCGCCGCCGTGCACCGTCACGACCAGCGGCGTGCCGGAACGGGCAGCGATGACCGCGGCTCGCGACGAGTACGCGACGTGCTGGTGGATGATGTCGGGCCGCCATGCGGTCACGGCCCGCGCCGTGCGCCCCGCCATCAGCAAGGAGAGGCGCTCACGCTGTCGCACGGGCAGTCCCCCGAACGGGCGGAGCTGCGCCGTGGTGTCGACGACCTGAATGCCGCCGAGGTCGACCGAGGGCGCGATCTCCGCCGCACCGGTGAAGATGCGGGAGTTCACCCTGTCGGCGAGCAGGAGGGGATGCTGCACCGCGAAATACGTCGGCGGGATCAGCAGAGACCCTTTCACCGTCGCGACGCGCATCACAGCACCCGATCCTACGCGCAGTCCAGCGCACGCCCCGCTGCCGCGCCTAGGATGTCAACGTCGACTGCACGAGAGGAGCCACCCGGTGGTGACCCGACTCTTCAGCCGTCTCCAGTTCGATCGCCCCGCCTCTCAGAACATCGCGCGTCCCGGGTTCTACGCCCTGCTCACGCGCGTCGGCCCCGCCGCCGCGAGCTTCGTCACGAATGTGCTGATCGGACGACTCGCCTCGCCCGTCGTGCTCGGCCAGACCCAGGCGGCGATCTCCACGGCGTCGCTGGCATCGGTCGCCGGGCCCACCTCCACAGGATCAGCCGCGAGCAAGTACATCGCCACGAGCCGCGGAGGGGGATCTCCGCAGCATGCCGCGTCCGTCGCGGCATTCATCGGCAGGGTTGCGCTGGTCGCCGCCGTCGCGCTGACGGTGATCGTCGCCGCTGTGCTCGTGCTCACCGGTCGGGATGCGATGACCGTCGCGGTGACGTCTCTGATGGTCCTCGGGGTGAGTGCCCGCGCCTTCATCGAGGGCGCCCAGTTCGGCGCACAGCAGATCGAGCGCGCCGCGGCGTGGAGCACGGTCATCTCGGTGCTGAGCACGCTCGCCGTCGGCACGATGCTCCTTCTCGGCACACGGAGCATCCTCGTGCTCCTCCCGCTTGCCCTGCTCAACCTGATGTACGCCGTCGCGAGCTGGCCATCCATGCGCGGCCCCCTTCCCGCGGGCGCCGAGCGCCGCCGGATCCTGCACTTCGCCGGCCTGGCCATGCTGGGGACGGTGGCGAGCACCGGACTGCTTCAGGCATCGGTCCTGGTGGCGCAGAACGCTCTGGGCGATCACTACACCGGCCAGTACTCGGTCGCGATCACCCTGGCGGCTCCCGTATCGGTGTTGGCCGGTGCGACTTCGCTCGTGCTGTTCCCGATCCTCGCCGCGAGCCATGGTGCAGGCGACGCGGCGTCGGTGGCCCGCACGACCGACAGCGTGTCGCGCCACCTGCTCACGCTCATGGTGCCCGCGCTGATCCTGCTCGTGTTCCTCGGGCGTCCCGTCATCGATCTGCTGTGGGGCGGGTCGTTCTCCGAGGCATACGGGCTGACCGCCTTCATCGCCGCGGCCATGGTGATCACTGCGGTCGCATCGCCCGCCGTCAGCTCCCTCACGACCGGGGACAACAGGGGAATGCTCATCTCCGCGGGCTCGGCACTCGGCGGCGCTGCAGTCGGCGTGGCCTCGTGGTTCGCCCTGCTTCCGGTGGCGCCCGAGAGCGCCATCCCGATCGGGTTCCTGACGGGGACGGCGCTGACGGCCGCCATCCCTTACGCGGTCGCGTGGAGACGGCAGCGTCAGCGTTGGATGCTGCAGGCGATCACCACCGTCGGCGCTGTGGCTGTTCTCGTGATCGCCTCACGCTTCCTGGCGACGGCAGATCTCCCGCTGTGGGCCGAGATCGCGCTGGCCGTGACTGTGCTCGGCGCCTGGCTGCTGCTGCGGCGGAGGAGCGTCATCGATCTGCTGCGCGCCGCGCGTGGCATCGGAGTGCGCTGACGCTTCCCCGTCAGATCGCCGGGGTGAGCAGCCGGCGCAGGATCCCCCGTGCCACGGCAGCGTCGACCTCGAAGCTGAGATCGCGCGCCGCCTGGTCGGAGTTCTCTTTGAATCGCCGGACGCTCTCCGGCGTCAGCGACCGCAGGCTGCGCTGGTACGAGTCGACGGAGAACTCCTCGCTCACCACGCCGAGATCGTGCTTCTCGACGATCCGCTCCATCTCGATCGACGGCCCCACGGCCACGGCGAGCCGCGCCTGGACGAAGTCGAAGAGCTTGTTCGGCAGCGTGAGTCGCGCATTGGTGTGGACGGGCGGGATCCAGAAGATCCCGACGTCATAGGCGTTCAGTGTGCTCGGCAGCTCGTGCGGGCGCACCGGGTCGCGGAAGCGGATGTGAGGATGGCCCGCGGCCCGGCGCTTCAGCTCCTCGGCATAGGCGCGGGCGCCCTCGCTGCCGCCGACGAGATACAGATCCAGGGTGAACCGATCCGGCAGCGCAGCCACCGCATCGATCATGCTCTCGATGTCGCGTCCGGGCACCGCCGCCCCGCTGTGCACCGCCCGCAGGATTCCGTCGCCCACGGCCGTCGGCTTCAGATCGGCGAAGGGGGGCGCGTTGCGCATGAGCTCTGCCTTCACGCCATAGCGTTCGTGGTAGAGCCGAGCGATCTCTCCCCCCACGGTCGTGATCGCCGCGGACTTCGGGAGATACACGCGACAGAGATGATCCATGAGAGGGGCGACGAGCAGTCGCCAGCTGAGCAGGTGGGTGCGCTCTTCCGGAGCCCACTCGTGCATGTCCGCCCACACCGGCGCACCATCCGCCACTGCGTGCGCCAAGGCGAGGATGCGCGCCTCGTTGGCCACGACGAGATCCCAGCTCGTGCCCTTCAGCTGCCTGCGAGCGAAGACGATGCCGGGCGCGTCGAGCTCGGCTGCCTTCAAGCGCCGCAGCGCGAGCTTCAGCACGCCGGGCACGGTCTGCGGCAGTGACGCCAGTCCCGAGGGCACCTCGATGTGGTGCGCGACTCCGTCCGGCTTCGGCCCATAGCCCACTGTCGTCACGTCACCGAACTCGGCGAGTACGGAGATCTGGCGCAGGACGCGTGCGTCTTGCGCGATCGGGGAGAGCGACAGACACAGGATGCGGGGACGTGCCAAGGATCTGCCTTTCAGTCTGCCGACGATCCGCTCCAGACGGCGGTGCAGCGCGGATCAAGCCTAACGGCCTGACAGAATGGAGGTCATGAGCCGCTCCGACGACATCCCTTCGGGGGCCGCCGATCCCCGAACCTGGGTGGTCATCCCGCTGTACAACGAGGAGTCGGTGATCGGCGATGTGATCGCAGGTCTCCTCCCCCACTTTCCGCACATCGTATGCGTCGACGACGGATCCCGGGATTCCTCCGCCGCGGTCGCCGAGGCCGCCGGTGCGATCCTGCTGCGTCACCCGATCAATCTCGGGCAGGGCGCCGCGTTGCAGACGGGGATCACCTATGCGCTGAGCCAGCCCGAGTGCGATCTCATCGTCACTTTCGATGCAGACGGGCAGCACCGCGTCGAGGATGCCATCGGAATGGTCGCCCTCGCTCGCGAGGACGACCTGGGAATCGTCTTCGGTTCACGCTTCCTGGACGATCGCACCAAACCGGGCCTGCTCAAGACGGTCGTGCTGAAGACGGCGGTGTTCGTCACGAATCTCACCACCGGACTGCGGCTCACCGATGCGCACAACGGGCTTCGCGTTCTTCGCGCGGACGCAGCCGCCGGCGTGCAGCTGAAGCAGGACCGCATGGCGCACGCCACCGAGATCGTCCTTCAGCTGCGCCGCACGGGCAAGCCGTGGAAGGAGTACCCGGTGCAGCTGCTGTACACCGATTACTCGAAGGCGAAAGGCCAGAGCGTGCTCAACTCCGTCAACATCCTCGTCGACCTCCTGGTGCGCTGATCATGTGGATCCAGTTCCTGCTCATCGCCGCCATCATCGCCATCGGCGCGTTCTTCATGCGTCGGACCGGCGCTGACAATCACCTCGCGATCCGGCGGATCGTGTTCGGCCTGTTCGTGGTGGTCGCCATCCTCGCTGTCGTCTTCCCTCAGACGATCACGTGGTTCGCGCAGCTGATCGGCGTCGGACGCGGAACCGACCTGCTGCTGTACATCGTCAGCATGATGTTCCTGGTGTTCGTCTACACCCAGTTCCATCGCAATGCTCAGCTGCAGCAGAAGATCACGGGGCTCGCGCGTGCGGTCGCGTTGCTCGAGGCGGAACGCGCGAAGCCCGAGCCCACAGCCCCCGCCGATCGAGACGGGATCAGTCCGCTCGACGAGGCATGACCCGGGCGATCGCTTTCACGCTCCGCGTCACGACGGCCGCAGCCGAGACGTTCTCGCGGGCCCACGCCGCGACGTGGCTGCGCAGCTCCGCCGCCGTGCGGTCTGCCAGGGCGGCGCCGATGGCGTCCGCCAGCGCACGCGCGTCGTGATCGACGCCCCAACCGAGCCGTTGATCGTTCACCAGTGCACGAACCGGGTCGGGCCCGGCGTAGATGACCGGGGTGCCGACCGCGACCGAGGAGTACAGCTTGGTCGGCACGGCGAAGTCGTAGCCGGCACCAGGACGCAGTGTCGCAACGCTCACCCGGGCCCGTCGGAGCCAGTCCGCCGCCTCGCTGGTCGGCACCGTCTCGAGCATCCGGACATGCTTCTCGAGCCCGGATGCGCGGACGGCGTCTCGCAGCGCCGCCCACTCCGACCCCTGCCCCACGATGGCCGCCTTCACCGACCCCGCAGGGAGCCGCGCCAATGCGTCGACGAGCACGCCGGCACCGTGCCATTCACTCATCGAGCCGACATACACCAGGTCGACGGCGTCGGTCCCTTCGACGTCGCCGCTGCGGGGAGAGTACACGTCCATGTCCACACCGTGACCCACGACTGTCACATGGGCTCCGGGCGCCAGGCTCCGCACGCGCTCGGCCACTTCTGTCGTGACGGCGAGCACGCCGGACGCGCGACGGAGCGCACGCGCTTCCATCCATCGGACCGCACGGATCACGAGCGGATGGGCGCCGGTCTGGGCGCTCGCATCGGACCAGATGTCGGCCGCGTAGTAGACATAGGGGATGCGACGCCACCGCGCGGCTGCACCCACGAAGAGGCCGGTCGTCGGAGGCGGCTCGATGAGAATCGCGTCGCTGCGGCGCCCCAAGAGCACACGCAACGCCGCCTGAAGATCGAAGGACATGTACGGCAGGTAGCCGCGAACATAGCCCGATCGGTCACGGAGCACCCGTACTCGCGCGATCCCGGGATGAGGCTCCGACGGCGTGGCGGACGTGGAGGGCAGTCGCGAACTGAGCACCGCAACCTGGTTTCCCGAGGCCTTCAGGCCCTGCACAAGGCTCAGCAGTCGCTGAGATGCCGCCGACGGCTCAGGCGCGTAGATGCGGCTGACGACACGCACACGGGGTTGACGGATGCCGGTCATGCGATGAACCTTCCGAACCGGGGGATGCGCCGCAGGAGAGCCGCGATCATCCAACTGGGCACAAGCAGGACGAGCACCATCATGGGCACGGACGCGAACGCGGGCAGCAGCGCGGTGGTCACGCCGGCGGCGGCGAGGACACCCTGGAGAAGCGGGTGCACCAGGTATATGCCGAAGGATGCGTCGCTCAGGCCCCGCATGACGCGGGACGAGCGGGTCGTCTTCGGACTGCGGCGACCGAGACGCCGCACGAGCAGGAACACCGCCCCCGCGAACAACGCGACGTTCGGGGTGAGGTACTCGTACAGGTCGAGCACCGCTGTGCCGGTTCTCGACGAAGCGACGGCGGGACCCACGACAGTGATGCCGGCACCGACGACACCCGCCACCGCGACCCAGATCGTCCGCAGGCGATCGGCCGCGCCTGTGTGCAGCAGATGCCCGAGCATGAAGTAGAACGAGTAGCCCAGCGCCACGTGGAACTGCATCTTGTCGAGGATCAGCATCAGCGGTTGCCCGACCACCGGCAGCGGCGTGAGGAGCGGCAGGACGAGCCCGAAGCCGGCGGCGAGGACGACGAAGTACGTCGCTGAGACCCTGTCCGCGGCGATGCGTCGCAGCAGCGGCGTCGCCAGATACAGACCCATCAGCGCCCACAGATACCAGAGGTGGTAGTGCCCGACCGCCCAGCGCTCCAGGAACGCACGCATACCCGGTTCCCCGAGCCCGAGCGACGGTGCGACACCGGCATACAGCGCAGACCACAGGATGTAGGCGATCGCGACCCGGGGCAGGCTCTTGCGCAGGATGGAGCTGAGCGACACCCGTCGTCGGGGATCCAGCAGCAGCGCACCCGTGATCATGAAGAAGATGGGAACGCAGAACCTCGTGATCCCGTCGTAGACGTTCAACGTCATCCACGTCGGCGACGACACCGGCGCCTCAGGCATACCGAGGGCTGCGGCGTGCAGTGTCACCACACCGACAATGGCGATGGCGCGAAGTCGGTCGAGGTAATCGGCACGCTCCACGACCCCTGCGCCCGGCCGTGTCGTCATGCGTCCTGCGGCAGCCGGACCGACTCGCCATCCCTGGCCGACACCAGCGCAGCCTCGACGACCGCGAGCGTGCGTTGGCCCTGGGTCATGGTCACCACGTCGGTCGACTTGCCGAGAACGGCATCGCGGAAGGCCTCGTGCTCGACGCGCAGAGGCTCGCGCTTGGCGAAGGCGTAACGGGTCACGTCGCCCTCCGAGACGCCGCGGAACGACGAGACGGACTCCCACTCCAGCGGGATGGTGCCGTTCGCGTAGAAGGTGAGATCCCCGGTGGAGGTGTCCGCGACGAACGCGCCCTTCTCCCCCGTGACCACCGTCACGCGCTCCTTCATCGGCGAGAGCCAGTTCACGATGTTGTTCACGATCACCCCCGACCGGGTGCGCCCGGTGATCGTGATCATGTCCTCGAACTCGCGGCCGGACTTGAAGGCGGTCTGCGCGAACACCCGGTCGTAGTCGGACTGCACGACCCATGCGGTCAGGTCGACATCGTGCGAGGCGAGATCCTTCGCGACCCCGACGTCGGCGATCCGGGACGGGAACGGCCCCTGCCGCCGTGTCGCGACCTGGTACACCCCTCCCAATTCTCCCGCCTCGATCCGGCGGCGGAGCTCCTGCAGTGCGGGATTGAAGCGTTCGATGTGCCCGACTGCACCGACGAGGCCCGCGTTCTCGAACGCGTCGACCATCCGCTGCCCTGCCTCGAGCGAGTGGGCGATCGGCTTCTCCACGAGTGTGTGCACGCCGGCGGCGGCGAGCTTCAGCGCGGCATCCTCGTGGAAGCGCGTGGGCACCGCGACCACGGCGGTGTCGATGCCTTCTGCGATCAGCGCATCGATGTCCGGGAGGATGCGCAGATCTCCGGCGACGCCGTGGGGGTCGCCGCCGGGATCGGCGATGGCGACCAGCTCCACGCCATCGATCTCCCGCAGCACGCGGGCGTGGTGACGCCCCATCATGCCGACGCCGAGCAGTCCGGCGCGCAGCGCGGGCATCAGGCGCCCGCCCCGGCGACGGCGTTGACCGCGCTCACGATGCGCTCCAGGTCGGCCTGCGACAGGGAGGGATGCACGGGGAGCGAGACGACCTCGCGTGCGGCCCGCTCCGTCTCGGGCAGATCCAGCCCGGGCGCGTAGGAGGTGAGGGAGGGCAGCCGGTGGTTGGGAATCGGGTAGTACACGCCCGACCCCACGTTGTGCTCTTCCTTCAGCGTCCGAACGAACCCGTCGCGGTCCTCGGGCACGCGGATCGTGTACTGGTGGTACACGTGCACGGCACCGTCGGCCACGGGCGGAGTCACGACGCCCTGCAGGTTCGCGTCCAGGAAGGCGGCGTTGTGCTGACGCGTCCTGGTCCAGGCATCCACCTTCGTCAGCTGCACGCGGCCGATCGCCGCGTGGATGTCGGTCATGCGCGCGTTGAAGCCGATGACCTCGTTCTCGTACTGGCGCTCCATGCCCTGATTGCGCAGCAGCTTCACCCGGCGCGCGATCTCGTCGGTGGCCGTGGTGACCATCCCGCCCTCGCCGCTGGTCATGTTCTTGGTCGGGTACAGGCTGAACATGGCGAACTCGCCGAAGGACCCGACCGGCCGCCCGTCCAGCGAGGCGCCGTGCGCCTGCGCGGCATCCTCGTACAGCGCGACGCCCCGCTCGGCAGCGAGCGTCTCCAGCTCGCGCATCCTCGCCGGGTGGCCGTACAGGTGCACCGGCAGGATGCCCCGGGTCCTCGGTGTGATCGCCGCAGCCACCGCATCGGGATCGAGTGTGAACGTCTCAGGCTCGATGTCGACGAACACCGGCGTTGCGCCGGTCAGCGCTACGGAGTTCCCGGTGGCGGCGAACGTGAACGACGGAACGATCACCTCGTCTCCCGCGCTGACGCCCGCGGCGAGCAGGCCCAGGTGCAGACCCGCGGTGCCGGAGTTCACGGCGACCGACGGCCTGCCCGGCACGAAGTGCGCGGAGAACTCCTGCTCGAAGGCGGCAACCTCGGGGCCCTGCGCCACCATGCCGCTGCGCAGCACGCGGTCGACCGCCTCGCGCTCCTCGTCGCCGATGATGGGCTTGGCCGGGGGGATGAACTCGGTCACAGGGCCTCCTTGGTCAGAGTTCCGTCGGTCTCGATGTAGCGGTCACCCGTCGTCGGGCACACCCAGACGGCGTCTTCGTCGCCGGGGGCCAGGGGCACGCCCGACTCACCGACCCAGCCGATCCGGCGAGCGGGCACGCCGGCCATGAGCGCATAGGCGGGTACGTCCTTGACGACGACGGCGCCCGCGGCCACGGTCGCCCATGCGCCGATGGTCACCGGGGCGACGCACGTCGCCCGCGCGCCGATCGCGGCGCCGCGATCGATCGTCACACCGACGGGCTCCCAGTCGTGGGCGCTCTTGAGCGAGCCGTCGGCGTTGATCGCGCGCGGATAGGTGTCGTTGGTGAGCACGACCGCGGGGCCGATGAACACGCCGTCCGCCAGCTTGGCCGGCTCGTAGACGAGCGCGTAGTTCTGCACCTTGCAGTTGTCGCCCATCTCGACAGCGGTGCCGATGTACGCGCCTCTGCCGACGATGCAGTTCTCTCCCATCCGCACCCCCTCACGCACCTGGGCGAGGTGCCAGATCGAGGATCCGGCGCCGATGGAGGCGTCAGGTGAGACGTCCGCGGAATCGACGATCTTCACAGTCTCAGATGACACGCGTCCTCCTCTGCGCCGCGAAGTCGACGCGCGTCGATTCTACCGGCGAGCGTCCGGGCGCCGCGGCCCGGGCAGGCATCAGTCGAGGGCGCACGGCTCGATCCGCCACAGCGAGGCCTCGCCGCGCTCTGCGACGAACTGGAACCCGGGGTGATCCTCGAAGCCGGTCAGCCCGGGCATCTCCCACTTGCCGGCGCCGTTCGAGCTCTGGCCGAAGTCGAGAACGTAGTCCACGTCCATGCGTCTCACGGCCGAGCACACCGCCGGGTCGCGTGAGATGTCGGTGAGGTTCCAGCGCAGCTCCTGGAAGTCTTCGTCACCGGGCATCGACCAGGTGCGCGGGACCACGTCGATCCCGCTGAGCGCGTAGCCGAACGCCGCGCCGGCAGAAGGGTTGCCCAGCACCCTGTCCCCGCGATCCACATACGTGTTCAGGTCCTCGAGCAGCGTCTCCTCGTCAGATGAGAGATACGAGGTCGGAGTCGAACGGTAGGAGCCCCAGTGGCGCTCGACGGCGATCGCGACACCGATCGCGGCCTCGGCGACGACTGCAACCAGCAGCAGGCCGGCGACGACGACCGCGCCGCGCGGGCGTGCTCGTCGCACGGTGGCGAAGATCGCGTCCACGGCGATGGCGGCAAGGGGGATGACGATCAGCGGCATCATCGCGACGAACCGATGTGGATCCGCATACCACGCGGCGAGGAGTCCGCGTACCGTCACGTTCTGGACGGAGAGCGCCACGAGCGTGAGCAGCGTGATCGCGACGGCGAGCAGAGCCAGCCAGCGGAGCCGCGGGACGCGCACCGAGATCACGAAACCGACGACGGACAGTAGGCTCATGAGAATGATCGGAACGGGACCTGCACCCGCGTTCAGCACGATGTCGACCGTCGCGGCGCCGATCGGCTTACGCGGCCCCCAGAGGGCGCTGGAGCTGAAGCGTGTGACGACGAGCCACAGCGCGGACGCGACGATCAACAGCGCGGCAGCTCCCAGCATCCGCCGGATCCGTCCCGGCCGGTCTGCGGTTCGCCAGCCCTGCGCGAGCCGACCCAGTCCGGCGCAGACGGCGCCGATCAGCCACACGAGGACGGCGGACGGCTGAGCGAGACCCAGCGCGACGATGCCGACGCCCGACGCGGTGATCACCAGCCACACGTGGCGGGAGCGTGACGGGGTCTCCGCCTGCGACGGCGAGAGTGCCAGGACCAGCAGCGACAGCACGCCGGGCAGAACCGCGAGCGCGAGCGCGTACGGATACAGCACGCCGAAGTCGAGCATGTCGAACGGGAAGGCGAACAGCGCGGGCGACATCACGGCGGCGGAAACGGCCGCCGGAAGCGACCCTCGCGTGACGCTCCAGACGAGAGAGGTGATCGACAGTGTCCAGAGCGGTCCGGCGATCGCGAGCGAGGTCGCGTTCGCGGCCAGGACCGCATCCGTACCCGTCAGGCCCATCACGAGCGAAGCGACGGAATGCCATGCGGCCGGGTAGAAGCCGGATGCGTCGATGGTTCCGAGCAGATCGAGCGACGACGCGCTGCCCGACTCCGCGACGAAACGCAGAGCGTTGAGATGGAAAGTCGCGTCGTTGGTCTGTGACAGATTTCGCGGATCGCCGATGAGCGAAGCCATGCGGGCGGGACCGAGGAGTGCGCCGAGCGCGATCGCGCCGACGAACGTCCAATTTCGCCAGGGCCGCGAGGGACGTCGCTCCCATTGCGTGGGACCAAGGAGGCGGCCCAGCGCGTAAGCGATCGCCGCAAGCACGAGGACGCCGCCCAATGCCGACCACCATGCCCACTCGATCCCGGCCAGTCCCAGCACCGTGGCGCTGAGCGCGACGGCCGCCACACCCGCCGCCGGCGCGAAACCCCAGAGCAGCACTCCGCGCAGGCGCAGTGCTGCACCCACGGCGGCCCCGGGCAGCAGGACGATGAGGCAGGCGACCACCGGGAGCAGCGACAACCAGCCGCTCACGCATCACCCCTGGGCGCAAAGACGGCGTCGACCAGCCTCGCCGCCGCGTTCCCATCTTCTCGCTCCATGAACGTATCGATGAATCGAGTGCGTGCCTGCTCGAAGTCGGCGGCGACGCCAGCGGCGCCCCGGATGCCTTCGACCAGCCCCGACAGTGTCCGCACGTGCGGACCCGGAGAGGTGTCCTCGTACGGCACGAAACTGTCCCGCCCCTCGAAGTAGCGCTCCAGGTCGGGAACGAAGTAGAAGGTGGGCTTGCCCGTCAGCGCATAATCAAATCTCAGCGAGGAGTAATCGAGCACTCCGACGTCGGATGCCAGGATCAGGTGATTGATGTCCGGGTAATCGGTCACGTTGATGAAGGTCCGCGACCTCTTGGTCCCGGAGCGGGCATTGAACGGGTGGCCCCGAAGGAGCAACACGTAGTCGTCACCCAGCTGACGACTCAGCTCAGCTGGATCGAAGAGCTGGACCAGTTCGGCGGTCATGTCATCACCGGACATGTAGTCGCGGAACGTCGGCGCATACAGGATGGCGGTCTTTCCGTCTGGTATGCCGAGCCGCCGACGGGTGTCCTCCCGCAGCTGCGCGGCGTGCTCATCGAGCAGCGCGTCGTTGCGGGGGTACCCGATCTCGAGGATCTCGGTGCTAGGCGTCGCACCTTCACGGAAGAACTCGTGGAGGATCGGCGTGGCGTAGCGCGCCGGAGAGACGAGGTAGTCCCATTCCTCTGCCCGACGGAAGAAGGATTCCTGCCGCTCCGGCGCGAACCCCAGCCGCTGCCACCAGCGGCGTCCGTTCATCTTGAAGGGATAGCCGTGGAAGGTCTCGATGAGCACCTGCCCGTCCGGCTTCCGATACCAGTCCGGCTGATGCACGTTGACCATGAGGTAATCGGCAGTACCGAACGCCTCGTAATATTCGCGACTCTCTTCCAAGACAGTGCGAGCGCCTTCCGGAACGTGCACCGAGCGATCCTTCACGGCCCAGAGCAGTTCGAGTTCGCTGCCCCGGCGGCGCAGTTCCCGGTGCACGGCGAGTGCCGAGTCGTTGGCGGACTCCCCGTACAGGTTTCGGAAAAGTACCGAACGCGGAGGCGTGGGGTGCAACGAGACCGTCCAGTCCCGCATGCGCCACCGGTCTCCACTTCCGCGCTCCTCGTCGCGAAGTGGGGCGCTCGTCTCCAGCTGGATGTGCCCTCGTGCGGAACGCCGCACGCTGAACCGTACTAGGGGGTGATCCAGTTCCAGCGGCAATCGCGCCACGACCGGAGCGCTGAGATAAAGCCCCATCTTCGCGCCGTCACCGGCCCTCGCTCGCAGGTGGTTCCTACCGGCCGGAAGTCCTACGGCTCCCAACCCCCACGCATCCTGTTCAAGAGGAATCGCCAGCCGACGTGCGGACCCGTCGCCTTCGATACGTGTCGCGAACTCTGATGATCCGATCCTCTGGCGCACCGACTTCAGCCGTTGCGGCGAGTGCATATCCGTGAAGCAGACGACGAGAGCGTCGTCCTCGATGCGGATGTCGGTCACCAGACCCGCCCGCGTGATGTCCACGACAGTGGTCCCGCCGAAGCTCTCCTGTGAGCGATGGAGGTGCGCGTGCGCATAGCACCGGCTGTCTTCGGTGCGTGGGGGCGCTGCGCTGAAGGCAACGTCGTGAGATTGTCCGGTTCGGTCCACGACACGCAGCGCATACTCCTGTGCTCCGTGCTTTGCACCCCGGGTGTGCGGCAGATCGATCGTTGCGGAATAGACGCCGTCGTCCGATCGAACCAATGGGGTGCGTGATCGCCGGAGTGCGAAGCGGTCATCACGACGTATCAGATGCGCGTCGACGAGTTCCAGCCCGCTGTGCAGGCGTAGCGCAACGCCGTCGCGGGTCTCCGTCATGGAGATCAGCTCTGCCGGAGCGCGCCGTGTGGATAGGCGCGCCGCCCGGTCCGCGTCGGTCTCCATACCCACGTAAAGGCCGCTGTCGAGGCGGGTGGGGATCGCGAGCGTGCTCCGCCCGTCCGCCGACAGCTCTCCGGTGCGCGAGAAGTCGCCACTGCGCATGTCGAAAAGCACCCGATGCGTACCGACGTGCTCGACAAGCTCCAGCGGCACGGTCACCGTCACAGCGCAGTCGCTCATGTCCGCGTAGCGTCGGGTGTGCCCGTACGCGGACCAGGCGTCCCGGTATCGGGCGATGGACAGTTGAGCGCGCGTGCCATTCTCGTTCAGCAACGTCGCCTGAAGATCGACGGCCTCCTGATCCATACGAAGATGATTGACATACACCAGGGCGTCGATGAGAAGAGCGCCGTCGGCCTGCCTGATCCTGCGCAGCACCGCCCGCAGTGGTGTCTCGGCGGCGCTGAACCGCAGAGCTTCTGGGGGCACGACGTCGGCGATCTCCTCGGATAGCGGCAGTTCCGCCGTGAGCCGTTCACCGGTGATCGTCCCGGCGAAATGATCGCGCTCCCATCCGCCCATAGCGAGGAAACGGAGTGCCAGGTCACGCCTGTCCTGTATGCACAATGCGACGAGCACTTTGATCCGCGCCTCCACCGCATCGCCGGTGAGAGCATCGGAGTGCTCATCCAACATCTGCAGGAACACGCGCATCTGCTGCCAGGCCGCCTCGTCCATCTGACGAATGTTGGGGAGGAACTCACGCAGATTGTTGTTGAGAATCTGCCGCACGCGAATGTCTCTGGCGTCGGCGTGGCCTCGAGCTTCAAGCGCCGACAGCGAATCTCGGACGGCAGTCGCATGGTCTGCGATGTTCCGCGCGGATGTCACCTGCTGAGTGATCGAGGATTGGTCGCCTCGGATGCGCCAGTTGATACTCACGCGCGATAGCACGTCGAAGCTCTTGGCCGCCGCGTACGCAGCCATCGAGAGTGCTTGGTCCTCATAAAGCAGCCCTACGGGGAACTCGAACCCATGCTCATCCCAGAAACGACGACGGTAGACCTTGCTCCACGCGACAGCATTCACCATGATCTCGGGGAACTCCGTCAACGTGGCGCCCAATCGAGTTGCGCGATGCGCGTGCCCGATCCATTCCGCTGCCCCCTGCAGCATGCCGTTCTTCTCGCGCCTGTAGGGCGATACCGTGAAGTCCGACCCAGAGGCACGCAGAGCGGCGACCGCTTCGGCGTATGTGTGCCGGTCGACGAAGTCATCGCTGTCCAGGAAGGCGAGAAACTCGCCCCGGGCGTGCGATACACCGGTGTTGCGCGCAGCGCTCAGCCCGCCGTTGGGCCGACGGACGATCTGCACGCGTGGATCACGGCGTGCGTAGCGCCGGGCGATCTCGTAGCTGCCGTCCGGCGAACCGTCGTCCACCACGATGATCTGCACGTCCGCGTAATCCTGCACGAGCAGCGAATCGAGACACTCGCCGATATACCGTTCGACGCCGTACATCGGCACCACGATGCTGAGCATGCCTGGCACATAGCCCTTGGTCATGCTGAGCCGCAAGCGCGAGCGGGCTCCCACGGCGAGCTTGTGCAGCGCACGGACGCGCTCACGAGCCGGTAGCAGAGCAGGCTGACCCAGGAAGTCGACCACGGATTCACTGAGTCTCATCGGGCGCGCCTCCGGCCCTTGTCCAACCGACGCGCGAGGCGTCGCAATGCTGACCCCTCGGGGATGAACGCGAAACGGCGAGTGGACCAGCGACGCACTTCGTCGAGCTCCTTCCGCAACGCTGCAAGGTCCGCACGGAGTCTTGCAAGCTGTTGCTCAGCGTCATTCAGCCGCACGGGGATCAAGGGGATGGTCCTGGTGTTGTCACGTCGAGCGGCGGGGTCGCTGTCGGGTACGAAGGGCGGGAAGTACGCGTCGGCGGTGCGGAGCTGATCGGTCTCAGCGCTCTGCCAAAGCCAGTTGATCCGGCTGACGAGTGCTTCCTGTCCCTCTACAGCGAGGCTCCGCACAGGCGGCGCGGGTCGTACGTCCGCGAGGACTGCCTCGTATTCGCTATTCGCCTTGCCCGGCGAGTGGATGTGCTCGAGGCTGTTCGCTTCGAGGAACGCCGTGTAGCGACCGAGGTTCTCGGCTTGGACCTCATGAAAGGCAGTGAAGTCGGCGGACTCGTATAGCTCCTCCGCGCGCACGTCATCCGGGTTTCCGGGCACCGACCGATACGGAATACGGTGATACTCGGCCAGCTCACGCGTCCTCGAGTCGTGTGACAGCACCACAGCAGGGGTACCGGCCGTCAACGCAGCGATGTTGCCGTGAATGCGATTGCCGAACGAGAAGTCGCATTCGGCGAGGAACGCCCGCCAAGAAGCGGGATCGGTGAAGAACCTGAGGACGTCACGGCGGTAATTGGGGTGTTCGGTGGACCGGGGGAATGCTGCTGCGGCCTTCTGCGCGATCGGCTTACCCCAGAGCAACAATGCCAGTTCCCGGTGCTCCTGCTGCACGTAGTACGTCATAGGGAAGCGTTCACGGTGTGAATCGAGGACATCGCCCATCATCGCCATCGCAGGTACCGCGTTGAAGGCGAGCCTCGAGGACGACGACAGCCCATCAAGGTGCTTCGTGATCTGATACTCGGAGCGATCGAGCAGCGACGGGCAACCGATCACCTCCACATGTTCCTCGCCGAAGCCGAGGGCAGCCAGATAATCGCGCGTGAACTCGCCGCGGACGCCGACCTTCGCCGACCGGTCCAATGCCGCGCGCATGAACCGTGAGACAGGCGCCGTGAGCTTCGCGGGGAGATGATCGATGGAATCTCCCTGCGCCGCCGACAGCTGCGCGCCGACCCCGATCACGGTCACCGGGATGCGGAGCTGCTCGATCACCGTTGAAAGTCTGTTGAGAGCAGGGAGGAACTCCGGACGAAACGCGTTCGCCAGTGGCAGGACGAAGTGTTCGAACTCGCGGTTGATCCGCGCTATGTGAGCGTCGTCAACCCCCGCTCGCTCGGTGGAGAAGGCGTCGGGCACGAGTTCGGCTCCCGGCACTTTCAGCGTCCTGTAGACCGCATCGGAGAACAGAAGATTCCCGACGTTCGAACCGAAGACCCCGTTCTGCCCCCGTTGCATGGCGGCCTCCGGACGAAGCACCTCCTCCGGGTACTTACCTGCCCTGATGAGTGCTCTCATTTGTGTCCTCTGCGGCGTCAGTTCGTGGTTGCCGCGCCCGAGAATCGCACGGCAATCGGCGAGAGACGAGTCTAAAGCACCTCGTCCTCGCAACGGCTGGACACGACCAGCGCTCACATCCGCGGCCGGAGCGCGCAGCTAGGGTGGAGCCTGAACGCGACATGGCTACGCTCTGACCCGGTGCGTCGTCCGGCGCACGAACAACAGCTGGAGATCCTATGCAGGTGCACGCCATGCGGCTCGACCGGGCGGGCCTGCGGTACTCAAAGAGATCCGTCGGTCGCGCAGTCGATGTGGAACTGGATGGACTTCGAGTGTGGTCGTGCACGCTACCCGGCGGCCGGCGGCGGCTCGCATGGCCGAACTCGTTGAAGGACCGACTTCACGGGTCCGCGACAGCGCGGCTCATGGACGCTGTCACCCATGAAGTGATCTGGGAGGGCGTGGTCCGTTGGAGTTCCCAGGGCGTACCCGAACTCACCGATGACAGGGGCAGGGGCCTGCGGGTCGACAAATGGGGTCGGATGAAGCCCTCTTTCGAGACGGGCGAAGATGTCCGCCCCAAAGTAGCGGCGAGAGCAGCAGTCGTGCTGCGCTTCCTCGAGTCGAACGGCTTCGACGCGTTCATCGTCGGCGGCACTCTGCTCGGAGCCGTCCGCGACGGTGAGATCTTGTCCCATGATGACGATGCGGATCTCGCCTACCTCAGTCGTCATTCGCATCCGGCGGACCTCATCCTCGAGAACGAGCGCCTGCACCGCCTGTTGAACGAAGGCGGCTTCCGGGTGATCCGTCACAGCTGGTCGCATCTCCAGGTCCTGGATCCCGAGGGCGACGACGACTTCTATGTCGACATCTTCACGGCTTTCTACAAGTCCGGGCACTTCCATGAGCCGATCCACGTACGCGCCGCCAACATGGAGGACGCCATCCTCCCCCTCCGGGGCCTGCAGCTGCACGACGTCGAGTTGTCCGCGCCCCACGACCCCGAGGCGTGGCTCGAAGCATGCTACGGGCCCTCATGGCGCAGCCCTGATCCCTCCTTCGTGTTCGAGACGCCCTGGCCGACGCAGCGTCGTTTCCATGCCTGGTTCGGCTCGTTCTACATGGGCATCAACAACTGGCGCACCGCGTACGCCCGCGGCGAGGGCGCCCACGAAAGCGAAACGATCCGGCCGCACGTATTTCACAGCGCGGGGGCCGTCGTCGACCTCGGTTCGGGCGATGGGGAGGATCTCGCGGCGTATCGGGCAGCCGGTATCCAGGGCATCGGCGCCGACGCTGTAAGGACCGCGCGGTCGGTTCTCGATGGGGAGAATCACGTCAACCTCGTCGACTACCTTCCGGCGTTCCGGTTCCTGCAAGGCGCCCTTCGGGGCGCGAGCGACGAGCGCACGGTCGTCACGGCGAATCACCTCCTCGCCTGCCAGGATCCCCGCGGACGCAGCGCCCTGCTTCACCTGTTCGCCTTCGCGCTGCGGCAGGGAGCTCGGGTGGTCACCGCTGACTACGAGCAGCTCGGAAAATACCGACAAGATGCCCCCCGCACTTGGCACCTCGACTGGTCGACGCGCATCGAGGAGGCCGCACCGCACGGTCTGCAGTGCCTCCTCCTAGAGCGCACAATCGTTCGTGATCGGGACGGCGTACGACGCGCGGTCGCGGTGGTCGAATACCGGCTCAAGAATGGGAGCAACACATGAACCGACTCGCTCGCCTCCGGCACGACGTGCTGCTCACCCTCCGAGGGTGGCGGGCACAGCGACGTTTGCGCGCCGAGACTCTCGTGGATCTGATCGGCACGGTGAACGATCTGACGGAGCAGATCACCGAGCTCCGCGCAGAACTGGACGAGGTGCGCGCTGACAGCCGCCGGGTGGCTGAGCTGCGCATCCAGGTCGAGGATTTCCTCGCCGACCACCCCTGACCGCTCCCGGGGGTCGCGCCCCGTGCTCGATAGACTTGGCGGATGAGCTCTCGAACGGTGGCTGTACTCCTTGCTGGCGGGATCGGTGTACGGGTCGGCCTCGGCATCCCCAAGCAGCTGATCAAGATCGCAGGCAAGGCGATCGTGGAGCACACGCTGGAAGTCGTCAACGCGAGCCCGGTCATCGACGAGATCATCATCGTGATGAACGCGGGCGCGATCGATCAGCTGGACTCGCTGATGGATCGAGAGCGCTTCCCGAAGCTCACACAGATCATCCCCGGTGGTGAGACCCGCAACGACTCCACCCAGGCGGCTCTCGCGGTGATCGACGATGACCCGGATACGAAGGTGCTGTTCCACGACGCGGTGCGGCCCTTCGTCAACGACCGCATCCTGGATGACTGCGTCGCGGCGCTCGATCACTACGACGCAGTCGACACCGCCATCCCGTCTGCGGACACCATCATCCAGGTCGACGACGCCTCACACATCACGGCGATTCCCGACCGATCGAAGCTGCGGCGCGGGCAGACGCCGCAGGCGTTCCGAGCAGGGACGATCCGGCGCGCATACGAGCTGGCCGCACAAGACGAATCGTTCCATGCGACGGATGACTGCGGCGTCGTCTTCACGTACCTCCCCGAAACGCCGATCATGGTCGTCGACGGCACAGCCGAGAACATGAAGGTCACCGAGCCGATCGATGTTCACATCGCGGACAAGCTCTTTCAGCTGCAGTCCTCGAGTCTCGCAGCCGACGAGGAGCTTCCGGATCTCTCCGATCATGTCGTCGTCGTCTTCGGAGGCAGCTATGGGATCGGTGAGAGCATCGTGCGTCTCGCACGACAGTCGGGCGCAGCCGTGCACGAGTTCAGTCGGTCCTCGACGGGCACAGACGTCCGGTCAAGGAGCCAGGTGAAGAAGGCGCTCAAGGCCGTCTTCGAGCAGACCGGCCGCATCGACGCCGTCGTCGTGACCGCCGGCATCCTGCAGGTAGGACCGCTGACGCGGACCAAGACGAAGCAGATCGAAGCAGGCATCGAGATCAACTTCCTCGCGCCGGTGATCGTGGCCCGAGCGGCCCACAAGTATCTGAAGCGCACCGGTGGTCAGGTGCTGCTCTTCACCTCGAGCTCGCACACGCGCGGTCGCGCGAACTACGGCGTGTACTCCGCAAGCAAGGCAGCAGTCGTCAACCTCACGCAGTCGCTGGCGGAAGAATGGGCGGAAGACGGAGTGACGATCAACTGCATCAACCCGCAGCGTACCCACACGCCCATGCGGACCAACGCGTTCGGCGAGGAGCCGCTCGACACGCTCCTCGACCCGGACAATGTCGCCGCCGTCAGCCTTCAGGTGCTCGACAGTGAGCTGACCGGCCAGGTCATCGCCGTGCGCGTCGAGGACATCCGCGACAAGAAGACCACCTGAATCGGGCGCGCTCGCGCTTCACTTCATCGCCGCGAGGGCCCCTTCGATCTCTCCGTCGAAGATCTTCTTGCCCTTCTTGATCACGATGCCGCGGTCGCAGAGGTCCCTGATCATCCCGGTGCTGTGGCTGACCACGAGCATCGTCACGCCGCGTTCGGTCAGTTCCTTGATCTTGGCAATGCACTTCGCGCGGAACGGCGCATCGCCCACGCTGAGCACCTCGTCGACGAGCAGGATGTCGAGCTCCACATGGATCGCCACAGAGAACGCGAGTCGCATGAACATGCCCGATGAGTAGTGCTTGACCTCCTGGTCGATGAAGTCGCCGATCTCGGAGAACGCGACGATGTCATCGAATCGCGCGTCGATCTCGTCCTTCGACATCCCGAGGATCGCGGCATTGAGGTAGACGTTCTCCCGGCCCGACAGGTCGGGGTGGAAGCCGGCGCCCACCTCGATGAGCCCGGCGACGCGTCCTCTCGTGTAGACCTTGCCCTCGTCGGGCTCCAGTACGCCGGAGATCAGCTTGAGCGTGGTCGACTTGCCCGAGCCGTTCAGGCCGACAACCGCCACGGATTCGCCCTGACCGATCTGAAAGCTGATGTCGTCGAGTGCCAGGAACGAGTCCGCGCGCACCTTCTTGCCGCGGATCCACCCGACGAACGCTTCCTTGAAGGAGTGGGTGTTGCGCTTGAGGAAGCGCTTCGAGACGTGCTCGACGACGATGCGCGGCGTGCCCGTCGTCTGCTGAATGATCTGAGACATCACAGGTCCTGCGCAAACGATCGTTCGTAGTGACGGAACACCGTCTGCCCGATGATCACCATGAGAACGCAGATCACCGTGGCGACGAGAAGCGCCGTGCCGAAATTGGGAAGGATGCTGGGATCCGCCTCACCGGGCGCGGGCCCGGCCACGGTACCGCCCCAGAACGCCTGGTGGAACAGCTCCACGGCCACCGTCAGCGGGTTCCACGTGTAGATGTTGAAGAGCACGTCGTTGTCGGGCACGGCGTTGCGTACGAGGATCCAGGGGTAGAGGACCGGTGACGTCCACGTCGAGAACATCCGGATCAGCTCGACGAAGTTCTGCGCGTCGCGGTAGCGCACGTTGAGGCCGGCGAAGAGCAGACCCAGTCCGAGGGCGAACGCGAGCACGATGGCGATTCCGAGCAGCATGCCGCCCAACCCCATGAGAGTCGGCGCCCATCCGATCAGAAGGCAGACCAGCAGCAGGATCGCGAGCTGCGGCAGAAAATGGATGAAGGCGATGATGATCGCCGCGATGGGGAAGAGCTCTCGAGGCAGGTAGATCTTCTTCACCAGCGCGCGGTTGTCGACGATGGAGGTCGTCGCGTTGCCGAATGCCTCGTTGAACAGGTTCACCGCGACGACGCCGGCGAACAGGTACACCGGGAAGTTCTCGATCCCCCGATCCATGTTCATGATGACGCCCATCACGAAGTAGTAGATGACGAACTGGGCCGCCGGCTTGACATACGACCAGACCCAGCCGAGCACCGAATTGCGGTATCTCGTCGCCGTGCCTTTGCGGATCAGCAGCTGCAGCAGGTACTTCCGCCGGAAGACGTCGAGAATGCCGCGTCCGCGACCGGGTACCTCGAACTCGCCGAGATCAATCTGCACGCCAGACGTCAACACAGTCACCATTCAACTCAGGCTTGCGACCCCGGGCCGCGTAGAACCCGTCAATCATATCGAACGCTGACTGGGAATCCCGGCCGGAACCGGCGGCCGAAACCTGTTCACCGCACGTACGCGGAAACGTCGGCGGCGACCTTCGCGGAGACCGACCCGGTCCCGCCGAGCACGACTACACGCTGCGGCTTCAAGCGGGACAACTCCGACTTCACCGACCCCGGCAGAGCGTTCGCCGGCGTCAACAGCACCGGACCACCCAGCTTCCCCGCAGCCGCCGCCCCCGACAGCGCATCGGGGAAGTTCAGCCCGTTCGCCAGATACACCACCGGCACACCCGCCGACGAATACGTCGCCTTCGACACCGCCACCGCCGTGTCATAACGATTCGCGCCACCCTGCCGCGACACCGACCCCGCATACGACTTCGCCTGCGACTCGACCTTCGTCGACACCGACCCGGCCCCGCCGAGCACGACCACACGCTGCGGCTTCAAACGGGACAACTCCGACTTCACCGACCCCGGCAGAGCGTTCGCCGGCGTCAGCAGCACCGGACCACCCAGCTTCCCCGCAGCCGCCGCCCCCGACAGCGCATCCGGGAAGTTCAGCCCGTTCGCCAGATACACCACCGGCACACCCGCCGACGGATACGTCACCTTCGACACCGCCACCGCCGTGTCATAACGATTCTCGCCACCCTGCCGCGACACCGACCCCGCATACGACTTCGCCTGCGACTCGACCTTCGTCGACACCGACCCGGTCCCGCCGAGCACGACCACACGCTGGGGCTTCAAACGGGACAACTCCGACTTCACCGACCCCGGCAGAGCGTTCGCCGGCGTCAGCAGCACCGGACCACCCAGCTTCCCCGCAGCCGCCGCC